>NZ_JBVJIP010000019.1:0-13750 GCF_055586225.1 Actinoplanes sp. NPDC051388
ACTCTGCAATCCAGCGCGGCCGACCAGAACCCCATGATCGACACTTCGGAAAAGTCACTTCCCGGACCCGCCAGACTCCAGCCTAGAACACCACTCCTCGCCGCCTCTTGACACAGAGGGGTGCCACGTCCGCAGACGTCGGACCAGCAGCCCGGCGCTCACCGCCTGCACGGAACGTGACGACGACCGGGTCCGACGCCCCGTCTGCGCGGCATGTCCGGATGCCTAGATCCTGAATACATGGCAGGTGGCGGTATGGTCATCCCGTGAGAAGGGGTGCGACTGTCGATGGTCGACGATGGTTATGGGCCGGGCGGGCACCGCTTCGCTGGCTCCTGGTCGATGTCGATGACGACGCCGTGATCGCCGCGTGTGTTGACGTTGACGGGCTGTTCGCCGACCCGCTTCCCCTGCTCGTACCGGAGGACTCCGCACATGGTGCACCGGACATCGAACGCCGGGCAGCGAGTACCCGGCCTGCGGCCTTGCTGGGGTGCTCTCCGGAGCCCCTGCTGCGCCGAGCGCTGGATGCCCTTGCCGCTGGGGCCGGTAATCCGGGAGGTGCGATGCACCGTCGTCGGATCAACGCCCAAGTCTTCAGCGTTGCCAACGACGGCACCACAGCGCCGGTGATCTCTGCCTACCTGCAAGCATCAGTCACGGCCACGCGCCCCTCGCCGATCGGTGAAGGTCTGATCGACATCTGGTTCGACGCCGCCATCTCCGAGCCCATGCCGACCCAGTCACGGGAGATCTGGGAACTCTGGCATCGTGGCCGCCCGGCCGTGCCCGGTCACTGGGTTCCCTATGATGCCGACCTCCGCCACCAGTGGATGGGGGCGGCGCTCGCCCATCATCGACGCGACGTAGCGGACAAACCCGCCGACGCTACCTTCCACCTGGACGGGCGTGACGTCACCGACGTTGAAGGGTTCTACTGCGCCATCGGTGAAGCGATCAACGGGCCGGGCGGTTATTTCGGCTGGAACGCTGATGCGGTGCACGACTGCCTGCGCGGTGATTGGGGTGCAACGACACCGTTCAGCCTTGTCTGGCACTACTCTGCGGTAGCACGGGAACGTCTCCGCCGTGAGGCACCGGCTGTCTCGGGCAGGCGCATCTTCACCTTCAAGCAGATAACGCAATCGCTGACCGACGACGGGGTCACGGTCGAACTGCGATAGTCCACAGCTTTGAAGAAGCCCCGCACTGACGCAAGACCTCGAGGGCCAAGGCCAACGGCTCCGCATCCTGCGCGTCGTGTATCACCACTACCGGGAGGATCCGAAGGTGGCCGAACGCGTCCGTGAGATCTAGGTCAACTACAGGCCGAGTCACCGGAGACCTTTCCGGTTCGGGCCAGCGCGAGAGACAGCTCACCTCGCCAGAGCAGCTCAGCATGGCGATGCACGGCCGTCCGGAACTGAGGGGCGCTCGCCAGGTCCCGTCCGAAAATCTCCTCGAGCGACAGCAGTCGGTCGACCGCCTCAACTGCCGGCGCCGTCGATTTCAGCGCGGGGCCGATCAGGCGATGCAGTGTCGGATCGGCGATCGCCAGTCGACGGGCAGGAGGGCCGAGCAGACATATCGCGTAGGCGGCGACCACCAGCGCCAGGCGGTCGACCGACGCGCCCGCCATGAGACGGTCGGAGATGGTGCCGAGGATACGGCCAGGAAGCTTTCCGGCCCCGTCCCCTGCCACCTTGTGGGTCGTGTAGCCCAGCTGCCCGTTGGTGAATCTCGCCAGCGAGTTGTCGACGTAGCGCTCGAGGTCCATCCCCGGAGGCGGTGCCAACGTTGGTAGGACCTCGTCTAGGAGCATGAGCCGCACGACGGGGGAAAGGCGGGGGTCGGCCGCCGCTTGATCGATCTTTGTGTGGCCGGCGAGCAACCCGAAGTAGGCCAAGGCGCTGTGGGCGCCGTTGAGAATTCGCACCTTCGCCAGCTCGTAACGCGTCACGTCACTGACGAAGTCGACCCCGACCCTTTCCCACGGGGGTCGGCCGCCAGGAAAGGTGTCTTCGATCACCCACTGCGAGAATGGTTCGGCGGCGACCGCGCATTCGTCGTCGGTCTGCGTCAGGTCCCGGACGGTCTCGCGCAGTTGCTGGGTCGGATTGGGAACCATGCGGTCAACCATCGACGAGGGAAAAGCCACTTCACCGGCGATCCAGTCGGCGAGGTCGTCCCCACGGTGGGCGGCGAGCTGCGTGACAACTCGGCGGGTGGTGGCGCCGTTGGATCGGATGTTGTCGCAGGAGCAGACGCTGAAGGGCGCGACACCCGCCACCCGTCGTCGGGCCAGGGCCTCGACCAGGACGCCTGGCATGGACTGCGGTTGCGCTGGATGCAGAAGGTCGTGGGCGACCTCGTCCCGGTCGAGGTCGAGGGCCCCGGTCGCCCCTACCGCGCAATAGCCCTTCTCCGTCACAGTGATGGTGACGACCTCGATCCTGGGGTCAGCTAGCCGGTCGATGACGGCGGCCATCCCGTGGGATCCAGCCGAGAGCGCCTGCCGGATCGATGAGATCGCTCGGACCCGATCACCAGCATCGTCCGTTTCGACCACGTGGTACCTGAAACCCTGGCGGCTCAAGGCCGCCGGCAGGGTGGAGTTCCGCAGGGAGACCGCGCAGATGCCGCCGGACAGCGATCCGGTGGCGAGGACATCGTCGGCGTATGCCGCCTGGTGAGCCCGGTGGAAAGCACCTAGCCCGAGATGGACGACGGAGGGTACGACGGCGGCCGCGTCGTACCGGGGCGCGCTGATCGTCGAGGGAATGGTCATCGGGCGAGCGGCAAGCAGGAGGGCCCGGCGGGCTCGGATGACTTGTAGGTCAGCACGAACTCACGGTGGCCCAGTCCCTCGCTCGCGGACGGTCGGCCGCTGGCCGTGGCGACGACGACGTCCATCAGCTCGGCCGCCACCTCATCGATCGACGCCTCGCCGTCCAGGATCCGACCGGCGTTGACATCCATGTCGTCAGCCATGCGCGCGTACGTCTCGGGGTTGGCGCACACCTTCACGACTGGCGAGATCGCTGACCCGACGACGGATCCGCGGCCGGTCGTGAACACCACGACGTGTGAGCCGCAGGCGATCAGCTCGGCGATCTCGGCGTTGTCGTTGATGTTGGGGAAGCCCCAGCGCAGATCTCCCTCGGGCACCACATCGAGCAGGTAGAGACCGGGGGTCGGCGGCACCTGGCCGGGCGTGATGACGCCGTGGATCGGGCCACGACCGGACTTGGCGTAGGCACCGAGCGACTTCTCCTCCAGAGTGGTCAAACCCCCTTCGGCGTTGCCGGGCGAGAAGCTGCCGTGTCCCATCCGGGTGTAGTAGTCGGCGGCCTTCTCGACCCGCCGGGTGATCTGCGCGCCGAGCTGAGGGGTTACGGCCCGGGCTGCCATGTGTGACTCGCAGCCGATGAGCTCACCGGTTTCCTCGAAGATCGCTGTGCCGCCGGCCGCAACCAGGTTGTCGAAGAAGCGGCCGACCACGGGGTTCGCCGTGATGCCGCTGGTCCCGTCGCTGCCCCCGCAGATCGTCCCCACGACAAGCTCGGTCAATGGCAGGACCCGGCGTGGCACCCCCGCGGCTTCCCTCAGCGCGCCGGTGACCCATGCTTGTCCAGCGGCAATGGTTGCGCGCGTGCCGCCGGCATCCTGGATCACCAGGCTGGCCACTGGTCGACCACTTGCGCGCACGGTGTCGGCCAAGCGGTCACGGTCGAAGCCCTCGCATCCGAGCGATACCAGCAGTACGCCGGCGGTGTTCGGGTGAGTGCACAGCTGCTCGAGCATGTGGTGGGCGTATGCGCTCGGGTAGCACCCACCGAAGCCGATCACCTGCACATCGTCCTCGACGAACGCCCGCGCGATTTCGCCCGCGACCATGTGAGCGCACTCGACGGTGTAAACCACGAGGATGCTGTTGCGGATGCCGGCTCGTCCGTCGTCTCTCGCAAAGCCCCAGATCTCCTCAGCGCCGGTCATCACGCGCCGTCCTCCCCGCCCCGGTGGTCGAAAGTGCGGATGTAGGTGCTGACCAGGTTGTGGGTGTGCACCCAGTCCCCTTCCTGGATCGGCGTTGTCGCCACACCGATCGCCATGCCGGCACGGACCACGGGCGCACCGACCTCGATCGCTTCGGCCGCGACCTTGTGCCCCAGTTCGATGTCTTCACGGACCAGGACGAGCTCGGAGTCACTCGGGACCTGCGTGCCAGCTCGCACGTTCCCGGCAGCGACATAGACGTTGTCGCCGTCGGCGAGCCGCAACAGCCGAGGGACGCTCACGACTTCACCCCGGAACCAGGTGCGGGACCGATGTCGACGATCGCCTTCACCAACAGCTGCGCATCGCCGGCCAGGCTGGGCAGGTCGACCACAACGCTGTCCAGTGTGGGCCGATGGCTGATCCACGGCACGGGGTCTAACGTTCCATTGCTGACCAGGTCCAGCACCGTGGCCCAGTCGGTCCTCAGTGCGTTTCGCGAGGCGAGGACCTCGAGCTCACGCCGGTGAAACAACGGGTTGTCGAACTCCAGGACACCGATGGTGTGTCCGACGAGGATCAGACGGCCGCCAGCGCCGACGAGCTCGAACGACCGCTCCATCGACGCGCGACTGCCCGTCGCGTCGAAGACAAGGGTCGGCAGCTCCCCGCCGAACTGGTCGGCCACTGCGCGCACCAGGTCTGAGCCGTCAAGGGCCGAGGCCACACCGAGCGTCCGACGCGCGAACGCCAACCGATCATCGGACCGGTCGGTGACGGCCACAGCCGCGACCCGGCCGGCCAGGCACTGGGCAACGGCCAAGCCGATTGGACCGGTTCCGACGACGAGCGCCGTGTCGCCGCTGCGCGGCCGCGCCCGCTCCACGGCGTGCATACCGATTCCGAGAGTCTCGACGAGCGCCAGCTGGTCGAGACTCAGGCCGGGCCGGACGTGCAGTGCCGAGGTCGGCAGCAACATGCGCTCACGTAGCCCTCCGTCCACGGTGACACCCAGGACCTCGATGCGCTCGCAGCAGTTGGCCAGCCCCCAGCGGCAGGACCGACACTGCCCGCACGAGAGATACGGCATGACCGCGCACTCAGCGCCGACGGTGACGCCGGAGGCTTCGGTCGAGCCGTTGAGGATGGGGCCGAGCGCCAGCACCTCCACCGCCAGCTCGTGGCCGAGCACCCGTGGGTAGGCGAAGAAGCTCTGCTGTCCCGAGTACGCGTGAAAGTCAGTGCCGCAAATGCCAACTCGGCGTACGGCGACCAGCGCTTCCCCCGGCCCGGGGACCGGTGGCTCGGGGAGCTCGCTGCTCTCCAGCCGCCCGGGCTCACGCAATAGGGCTGCCTGCATCGTGTCAATGTCCTTGTGCTGGTTGCGGTCATGGCTGATGAAAACCGGGCCGGCATTCCGCATGCCTTGAAGCGCCGGCCCGGCCCATCCCATCGGTGGTCTACTTCCAGGCGTCCTTGAACTGGTCGGCGTTGTCTTTGGTGACCAACGTGACGCCGGTATCAATCTTCTGCGTGAATGGCGTTCCCGTGATCGAGTTGACCGCCGCCAGAATGCCGAGGTTGGTCATCTTGAACGGCGACTGCGCCATCGTGGCCGTCGTCTCTCCCGCCAGAATGAGCTTGGACATCTCGGGGTCGCCGTCGTAGCCGTAGATCTTCAAGGGGTGGTTCTTCTGTTTGGCGACAGTGGCGGCGCCGATGGCCGGGGAGTCGCACGCGGAGTAGATCGCCGTGAGGTCTGGGTACTTCGTCAACAGGTCCTGCGTGACGGCGGCACCGATCTTCGGGTCGCAGGTGGTCTGCTGTCCGCCGATGACGACCTTGACGCCGGTGCCCTCGAGCGCCGCCTTGACGCCGTCAATGCGCTGGTCGAGGTTCGGCACGCCCTTGACTGCTTCCAGCAGGCCAATCGTGTCGCCCGCCTTCAGCTGGGTCTTGATGTAGGCGCCCGCCGCCTCGCCGCCCTTGACATTGTCCGTCGCCGAAATGGCAGTGGCATCCACGCCATCCACGGTGTTGTCGACGAAGACGACCTTGACACCCGCTTGCACGGCCTTCTGAAGAGCGGGCACCACCCCCGGGCCCATCGGGGAGATGACGATCGCCTTGGCACCCTTGGTGACGGTGTCCTGGATCTGCGCGATCTGACAGGGGGTGTCGTCGTTCGTCTTGCAGGCCAGGGTCGTCAGCTCGATCTGGGTCGGGTTGTCCGTGGCGTACTTCTTGGCGCCCGCGATCATCGCGTCCCAGAAGCCACCTGTGGCCTTCGTGATCAGGGTGACCTTGATCTTGCCCTTCGCAGCGTCCGTGCTGCCGTCGGCCCCACTGGAGCCGCCACAGGCTGCGACGAGCATGGTCACGGTCGCCATGACTGCCAACGCTTTCCATCGTGTTGTCACTTCTACTCCTCAGGGGTGAAAGCGGTTGGCAGCACGTCGGTGTGCGGCAACCGGTAGTGCGTTCACGTCGAGGCGACGGATTGAGCTCCGACGATCCACGAGACAAGCTGTTCCTGGTTCTCCGGCGTGGCGGCTGCCTCACCGATCTTGCGGCCGCGGCGAAGGACGATGCCGCGGTCGGCGACCTCCATGACGTGATCCATGCTGTGCGAGATGAGGATCACCGCGACGCCGTCATCTCGTAGGCGTCGGACCAGCTCAAGCACCTTTGCGGACTCGCGAAGCCCTAGCGCAGCCGTCGGTTCGTCGAGCATGACGAGCTTGGAGGAGAACGCGACCGCCCGCGCGACCGCGATGGCCTGACGTTGCCCACCGGACATCAATGCCACGTCGGCGTCGAAGTCCGGCAGCCGCACCTGCAGTCGGTCCAGCAGCTGCAGAGTCCGCGCGCGCATCTCGCGTTGATCGAGCCAGCGCAGTCCTCGCGGCAGCCAGCTAGGGCCGGCCAGCTCGCGGCCGGCGAAGAAGTTCGCGGTCGGGTTGAGATTGTCGAACAGCGCGAGATCTTGGTAGACCGTCTCGATGCCGTTCTCGCGTGCCTGGGTGGCCGAGGAGAGGTGGACGGGGGCCCCGTCGATCCATATCTCGCCTCGATCCAGGCGATGCACCCCGCTGATGCACTTGACCAGGGTCGACTTACCGGCGCCGTTGTCCCCGAGCAAGGCCAGGACCTCCCCCGCATGCACGTCAAGGTCCACATCGTCGAGGGCGACCACGGCCCCGAACAGCTTCGTGGCACCTCGAACGCTGAGGACCGGAGTGTCGGTCATCCTCGTGGCGCTCATGCGAGTCGCGCCTGCAGGCTGCGGAACCGGTTCTCGAAGTACGCCCGGACCACGTCGAGCTCGACGGCCAGGATCACGACGATCCCGGTGGCGATGTACTGCCAGTTGGGGTTGAAGCCCAACAAGTTCAGCCCGTTTTTGATGACGCCGAGGATCAGGGCTCCGGTCAACGCGTTCATGACATTGCCCCGGCCACCAAGGAAGCTACCCCCACCGATGATGACCGCCGCGATCGCGCTCAGCTCCATCCCTGCGCCGGTGAAGGGCGAGCCGGCGTCCGCGGCTCCCACGAACAACAGAGCACCGATGGCACCGGACAACCCACTCAAGACGTACACCGAGATCAGAACGCCGTTGACCGGGACACCGGTGCGCACGGCCGCCTCCGGACTCCCTCCGACGGCGTAAATCCATCGCCCCCACAACAACTTTCGCAGCACCACCCAGCACAAGATCGCGAATGCCGCCACGACCAGCGCGGCGTATGGGAACCAGCCGATCGAACCTGCTCCAGGGATCTGGAGGATCCTGCCGCCTCCGAATAGGTTGACGACGTCGGGGGCGCCGATGATTGTCGACCCGCTCGCGATGTACAGCGCGAGCCCCGCCCCGATGCTGAGTGTCGCCAGCGTTGCAATGAACGGGTGTGGCAGTCGCCCCTTAACCAGGATGATCCCGTTGACGGCACCCATCGCGAGCCCGGCCAGGAGCGTCGCCCCGATCGCCTGGACGGCTGAATCGGTGTCTCGGAAGACCACGGTGCAGACAACACATCCGAGCGAGACGTTCGACCCGATTGAGAGGTCGATGCCGCGCGTCAGGATCACCAGCAGCTGGCCGAGTGCAATCACGCAGACACCGGCCGACTGCTCAAGGACGTTGCCGACGTTCCCGTAGGTCAGGAACACATGACCTTCGGTCGTGATCCACAAGATGACGACGAGCAGGCCGAGGATGAACAGCGGCCCGCCCTTGAGTGCAAGCAGGACGCTCCGGATGAGCCGCGAGTCCCCGTCTGCGGGCAGCGCCGTCACCGGCTCGACAGCGCCGGCTTCGCTCTCGGCGTCAGCGGCGCCGGGGCTGTCGGTTCTCACCGACCGCGGGACATTCGGCGACGTCGGTCGATCCGGCATCTTCACCTCCACACCTCCTGCGCGAGTTTCGCAGATGATATAGGATCTATGGCATAGGGATGCAAGAGTTTGGTCAGCAGATCTATTTGTGCGTGCCTGTCGCGCGGAAGGGCCAGGTCATGGGACGCGCTGCCCCTCAGTGGACAGGTAGCGCAGGTCACCAGCGGATCACGAGGTCCTGGAAGGGAGTTGGCTCAAGCGCTCACAACTGTTGGAGCGGCCGCGGCCGGCCCTTCCCGTCATCGCGATGATCTGAAGCCGGTAGTCGAACTGCTGAAGGCACACGGCGCGACGGCGAACTCGGACCCGCAGTGGTCTTCCTGGCTAGCGATGCGCCGTCCTTCATGACCGGCGAGGTCACGGTCATGGACGGCGGCTATTCCCTGTTCTGACCGACCTGTCGCCATTGCCTATGCTGTGTCGCAAGGAGGCCCTGTTGAACCCCGACGACTTCGACGCCAGGATTCGGTTGAGCGAGCCCGGACGCCGGCTGGCCGAGCGACGCTCCCTCACCGATGACGTCACAGACGTCGTCATGGACATGTTGATCAACCATTCGCTCCCCCCGGGAGCACGGCTCAATATCGACAACCTGGCGCGCACCCTGGGGGTCTCCCCCACCCCGGTCCGTGAAGCCCTGGCCGGTATCGAGGCCGAGGGTCTGATCATCAAAGCGCCGCAGCGCGGTTACACCGTCGCTCCGCTGATCGGGCTCGACCAGCTCCACGATCTGATCGAGCTACGCCTGCTCATCGAGCCGCCGACCGCCGCGCGGGCGGCGGCGCGCGCGACCACGCGCCAGGCGGCAGCACTTCGGGGCTTTGCTCGCACGCCCGGCGCCGGGGGGAACGATCCCGCTGCAAACCGGATGGACATGACCTACGACGCGACTTTCCACGACATGGTGGCTGAGCTCGGCGGAAACGCACTGGTGCGCGAGACCTTGGCCCGGTTGCGTAGCCACCTGCACATGTACCGCCTCTACCACCACGCCGGACAGGCGGCCGCAACCCAACCCGAGCACGTCGCCGTCGCCCGCGCCATCGTCGCGCGGGACCCCGACGCGGCCGAACAGGCCATGGAGCACCACCTGCGCACAGCGATCAAGCGGATCGACTCGGTCTTCGCCGCTGCCTCGAGGTCGAACGGTCGCACAGGAGGCACAGCACCGGGGAGTGCTTGAGACCGTGTACCCCACCAGGACTGCGCCTACCCGGCGTACCGGATCGGCCGGCGCAGCTCAGCCGTCCGGAGATACGCGCTCGAGGCGGTCCTGGACCAGCGCCCACAGCTCGCCGGGTATCTCGAGAGAGATGTTGTAGCTCAACTCATCGATCCGCTGTGGGGCACTCACGCCCACGACCGTCGAGGCTATACGTTCGTCTCGAGTCGAGAATTGCAGCGCCAGCGCGGCAAGTGGGACCCCGAACTGCCCGGAAACTTCATGTAGCCAAGCGACCTTCTCGCTCACCGCAGCAGCCGGCGCCCGGTATCGGTACCGAGGTCGCTCTGCTGGCGATTTCGCCAAGATCCCACTGGCGTAGGGAGCTGCGTTGACGAAGGCGACCCCAGTTGCAGCGCAATCGACGATCAGCTGGTCGGCGGACTGGTCCAGCAGTGTGAAGCCGTTGTGGTGCAGGAGAACGTCGAGGAGTCCGGTGTGGAGATAGCGCCGCATCTCATCAATGTCACCGCCAGCCACGCCCACGAGGTCAACCAGGCCGTCGGCCTTGAGCTCGAGCATCGCGTCGAGCGCTCCGCCCGCTTGGGACATCTCGGTGAACTCGAATCGCTCCGGGTCGTGCAGGTAGAACACGTCCAACCTGTCGACACCGAGACGCTCGATGCTTTCAATGAATGAGTCATGGACCCGCGGGCCATCGAGTCGCTTTTCGCCGGGGGGTGGGTCCGCTTTCGAGGCGATGACCACGTCGGACGCGCCAGCGACGGTGTGGCGAAGCGCTGATCCGATCCGGCGTTCGCTTGCGCCGTTCCCGTACTCATTGGAGGTGTCGATGAATATGAAGCCAAGGTCGAGCGCTCGGGAGACGGTGGCGATCGCTCGTGGCTCGTCCACGTCATATCCGTACAGGCCTGGCGAGCCACCGAGCGGACTTGTGCCTACACATACGGCGGGGACCAACGGTCCGTTCGCTCCGAGCTTCTTCAGGTCCATGTACCTCATCCTCACGGCGTCGGCGGAGGCGCGATCAGATATGCGACGTGGCGGCGGCTTGGAGGGGTAGTCCGGTGGTGAATCGTGTGAGCGCGCCATCGCGTAGGCCATGGGCAATTGAGGACGTGACCCGATGAGTTCTGACCACGTACCTATGACAGCGTAGTCAGAGAGTCTTGCTCACGGACGCGTCCGAGTCAATGGGGTGTTGCGAGGAAGTTTCGTCGCACTGGGAGCCGCATCCAG
Organism: Actinoplanes sp. NPDC051388; assembly: GCF_055586225.1. Lineage (NCBI taxonomy): Bacteria > Bacillati > Actinomycetota > Actinomycetes > Micromonosporales > Micromonosporaceae > Actinoplanes > Actinoplanes sp. NPDC051388. Next base: position 10,817 of record NZ_JBVJIP010000019.1, read on the forward strand.
AGGCATTGCGTGGCGCACAAGTCGGTTGCAGCAGTTGCTGCTTCCCGTCGCAAGCGTGTGCCGGAAACCCGCGTGCTGCCGTGTGCGCACCGTTGTGCGACGTCAGTCAATGACTGCCGCGACGGCTGCGATAGTCTGCTGCGACTACGCAGTCGGTTCCGTCATGAGGGAGACACCGTGGCCCACGCCGGCCGGACCACCAACGGTGCCGCGACCCGGCCACGGCGCCCCGGTGGTTCGGATGTTGCGCGTCTTGCTGGCGTCTCGCAGAAGACAGTTTCCCGCGTCATCAACGGTGAGGACTACGTCAGCGAGGACGTCAGACGGCGCGTGTTGCAGGCGGCTTGCGATCTCGGATACCGACGCAACAATGTCGCTCGTGCTCTCAATTCCGGCCGAACGAACCGTATCGGCGTCGTCACACTGGGTACCGCCCTCTTCGGACCATCGTCCCTGCTCATCGCAATCGAGCGGGCGGCCCGCAGCTCTGGCTTCACCCTCGCTCTGGCCAACACGTTCGAGGGTGATCCGGGTGGAATCGACGACGCCATCGAGGCCCTCATGCAGGAGGGCGTCGACGGCATCATCCTTTCCGAGCCGATCGATGAGGGTCCCCAGACGATCTCCATCGACGTCCCCGTCCTGAACTTGGGGCAGTACCCAGGCTTGCGAGCCACTCAGCTCATCGCTCCGTCCAGAGATAGTGAGCTCTCGGGATACGCAGCGACCAAGTACCTACTCTCGTTGGGTCACGAGGAGATCCGTCATCTTGCCGGTCCGCAGCGTTGGTGGTCGGCACGAGATCGACTCGAAGGCTGGCGGCGCGCGATGAGTGAGGCTCGCCTGGCGCAGGCTCCGTACCTGGCTGGCGACTGGTCGCCCACCGGCGCATTACGCACGGCCGGAATCACCGCCATCGCCGCCGGCATCCGACAGCCGACGAAGCCGGCCAGGATGATGGAGCCGTTCTGAGCTATCACCTCAGCCTCTGGGGCGAGCGGGTTCGGTCCCGCTGGTCGCTGCGAACCAGCATTCAGGCATTGCTGGGAAAGGGTGCGCATCGAGCATGACATCGGCAGCGGACACGAAGCCCCAGCCGTCCCATTGCTCCGCACCCGGTTCGGCGTGATCGCCGCGGCTGTAGTACCAAATACCGGGTTGGCTGGTTGGTAGGGCGATCCAGCAAGCGAACCAGCTGCGGTCAGTCTCCATCACCGCCACCTTGAACTTGCCACCCGGTTCGGAGTACAGGCCGGCGCCCTTTTTGTTGGGGCATACGTAATCGGTCCGCCAGATGTGTCCGGAACGCCGGGAGTCAATGTGCTTCACTCCAGCCCTCGGCTCGCAGTTTTCACGGTAGGAGGCAGCCCCTGCCGTGGCCGTGGATCGTACGTCGAGATTGGTGTCGGCGTCGCTTCCGTTGACCACGAGCACGGTCACCGCCGAACTGGCCGCGGCTACGCAGATCATGGTCAACGCTGACCGGAAGAACCGCCAAGACTTCCACCGCGCAAGCTTGGTCACCGGTGGCGAAGCAGCGACCAGCGTGGCGACCCGCCGGTCGGATGTGTCTGACGTCGCAGCGTCTCGATCGGACGATACGGATTCGTCAGCCGTCGGCCGTTGGTGCATTGCCGTGATCCAGAGTTGGCGAAGCCTGGCGATTTCCTCCGCGGTAGCGTCGCACTCGCGTGCCACCAGCTCCACGACACTCAGCTGACCCGGAAGCGCTTCTCCGCTGACATAGCGATGCAGGGCCGACTTGCTCACCCCCGCTCGTCGCGCCAACGCCTCGTAAGAACGACCCTTACGGTGTTTCAGGTTGCGCAGCGCGGCCGCCAGCGCCTCCGTCGCAGTTGTGTCGGTCATGACCGTCCCCCGTCGCCGTTCCGGAACAGGCTACAGCCGATCGGGCATCATCCCGACTCTCCATAAAGGTCCTGGTTGAGGGCCGTCCCGTCCCGTCCCGTCCCGGTGCTGGCCGGCACGAGTGGACCGTCTGGTTGTGTGGCCCAGCACTCGTCTTGTCCGGAGGACTTGTTCATTGTTTGAAAGGGGCACCGAGGTGTCACGAAGTCGGAATACTTACAGGCGCGCGACGGCGATCCTGGGTTTGGTCATGATTGCCCTCACGACAGTGTTGGGGATCTCCACGGAGGCCACCGCCGCCGGACCGCGGCCGCTGTTCCAACTCCCGTTCGCCTGTGGCGACCAATGGCTGGCTCAGACGTATAACGGGCACAAACCGAACACCAACAGCCTCGATCTGACCAAAGTCGGTGGCGGCACGAACAACCAGCCGATTCTGGCCGCGTTCGCCGGACGCGTGGCGAAGTCCGGGTACGACGACGGCGGCGGCTGGCACGTGCGGATCGACCATGGCAACGGATGGCAAACCCTTTACCTGCACATGATTTCTCAGCCGCTGGTGTCACTTGACCAGCTGGTGACGCAGGGGCAGATCTTGGGACGAGTGGGGAGCACCGGGGACAGTGGATCCCCGCACCTGCACTTCGAACAGAAGCAGGACGGCGAGACTGTCCGGTCATGGTTCAACGGATCCCCGGTGACCGTCCAAGTGGGTCAGAGTCAAGAACTCGTCAGCCACAACTGTGGTGCCGTACCGGAGTTCCGAGTCGTTGCCGGCGACGTGGATGTCAACGGCGACGGCCGCGACGACCTGGTCGCCCAGAATGCCGACGCCGTGTGGGTGAAGCTGTCCACCGGCAGCGGGTTCGGTGCGCCGGTGCAATGGGCCGCGGGGGCGTTCTCCGGTGACCAGGCCAATCACGTCGGCGACGTCAACGGCGACGGACGCGCGGACCTGCTCGCCCAGAACGCCGACGCCGTGTGGGTGAAGCTGTCCACCGGCAGCGGGTTCGGAGCCCCGGTGCAATGGGCCACCGGAGCGTTCGCCGGCTCGGTCGCCAACCA
>NZ_JBVJIP010000019.1:13848-39935 GCF_055586225.1 Actinoplanes sp. NPDC051388
CACATCGGCGACGTCAACGGCGACGGACGCGCGGACCTGCTCGCCCAGAACGCCGACGCCGTGTGGGTGAAGCTGTCCACCGGCAGCGGGTTCGGAGCCCCGGTGCAATGGGCCACCGGAGCGTTCGCCGGCTCGGTCGCCAACCACATCGGCGACGTCAACGGCGACGGACGCGCGGACCTGCTCGCCCAGAACGCCGACGCCGTGTGGGTGAAGCTGTCCACCGGCAGCGGGTACGGAACCCCGGTGCAATGGGCCACCGGAGCGTTCGCCGGCTCGGTCGCCAACCACGGATAGCACTGCAACAGCGGCCACCGCGAGACTCGCGGTGGCCGCACCGCACGTCGCTCCCGGCTGGGTCGCCTTATCGAACCCAGATGCCGGTTCAGCTCCGCGGCCGGACCCCGCCATTGCGCTGCTTGATCACCCCAGGAGGCAGCCACCCCCTTCCAGCGCCTCGACAGCGGCGGCCGGGTCAGCGCCGGCGACCACCCGGCCAGCCTGGGCGCGGATCACCATGGCCGAGACGTGGTGGGCCACCGTGTCGTGCAGCTCCCGGGCGAGCCGCTCCCGCTCGCGCGAGCGCATCCGCTCCAGCTGCCGTTCTCGAGCGGTCGCTCAGAACCGCACGGATGCCCCGATCGCCGCGGGCATGAGCAGGAATACGAGGCCCGCGATATTCTCGACGGCCAGGGTGTCGTCCGTCGCGACCGAGAACGCGAACGTAGCCAGGATCACCACGCCCCAGAGCACGAACTCCCGGCCCGATGCTCACCGGGGCAACGCGTATACCAGCACGAGCACTACCAGGCCGGAGTACAGACCCACCGGTTCCCGCGGGGCCGCCAGCACCGTGGCCACCTCAAGCACGATCATCGCGCCGAAGGCCAGCGCGACCATCGCCAGCGGGCGGGTCCGCCGCCCCAGCGGCAGCACGTCCAGCCAGACGCCCAACACCGCCACACCCGGCCGGGGGCGTCGGGCCGGCGCTGTCATCCTCGGGCGACATCTCCTGGATGACCACCATTCGCGCTGCCGTGGCTCCGCGACCGCGGCTTGCTCGCCGGTTCGAGACTTCGTCGTGGCGCGTGGCCGCCGCTAGCCGTGGGCTTCCTCCACATCAGGCTCCGGAGTTGGCACGGTCATGGCTCGCACGGCCCCTTCGACGCCGAGGATGTGCGCGGCCGCCAGCATGCGGGCGCGCTCGCTGTCACGGTCGGCGATCGCCTGGTAGATCATCTGGTGCTCCGCGACCGTGCGGGAGCCGGCCCCGGCGTCGACGCGTCCGCGCCACAACCGGGCGCGCACCGTGTGCCCGGACATGTTCTCGATGAGCGCGGCCAGCACCGGATTCCCGCACCGGGTCGTGATCAGGTTGTGGAACGCCCGGTCGTTGGCCAACAGCCTTTCGTGGTCGATGGCCGGCGACTGGACCATAGCGTGGGCCTGCCTCAGCAGGGTCCGCAGTTCGGCCAGGTCTTCGTCGGTCAGCCGTTCGACAGCCAGGGCCGTGGCCTCCGGTTCGAGTAGCCGGCGGACGTGCAGGAACTGCCGCTCGCCGGCTTCGCCGTGCAGGTCGGCAACGAATCCCATGCCGTCCAGGAGCAGGTCGGGTCGGAGGCTGGTGACGTACGTACCGTCGCCCTGCCTGGTCTGCAGCACCTTCAGCGTGGTGAGCGCCCGGACCGCCTCGCGCAACGTGTTCCGGGAGACGCCGAGGTTGGCGGCCAAATCCTTCTCGACCGGCAGCCTGTCGCCGGGCTGGAGTTCGCCGTCGACAAGCATCTGTTTGATCCGGCCGATCGCCGAGTCGATCGCACCCATGGCTCAGCCTCGTCGCCGAGACAGCGCACCGCGCCGGCCGGGGCCGCCGGAACATCGGAACGCCGCGATCGGCTCGTCAGGCATCCGCGCACTGTATCCGGGCTCCCGTGGCAGCTGGTGCCGCCCGCGGCCGACGACGGCGGGGCGGGACGGCTGAAGCGTGGCCCCGGCTGTGCTGATCCACTGCATGACAGGCTCCAAATCCTCGATTGATCCGATGAATAGTCCCGAACATTCGAGGACAGGTCTATGGGAGTCCTTCCCAGAAAGCAATATTCCTGGACAAAAAGTATTCGTTTAGTTTCGAGCTCGTTACATGTCGCGTCTCATTAGCCTCTAGACATCGGATGAATCCGCCGATAGATTTCCCGCTTACCAGCCGTCACTTGCTCACCAGCCTCGTCCGGCCATGGTGGAGGTTTCCGATGACATCGCTCCACGGGTGATTCCATTTCGCTCCGCTCTGCCAGGTGTCGACGTGGCGCCATCGAGAGGAGAGCCAAATGCACAAGATCTCATTCCGCCGGACCGTGGTCCGGATCGGCGTGTTGACACTGTTGGGCAGCGGCGCCGGCACGTTTGCCGCCTCCCCCTCACACGCCGGTGACCGCGCGACGATCACCAGACAAGCATGGGGCCGGACCGAGGCCGGCGTAGCCGTCGACCGGTACACCCTGACCTCCAACGGCATGCGGGTGCGCATTCTCACGTACGGCGGCATCCTGCAGTCCATCGAGACGCCCGACCGGCGCGGCAAGCCGGCCAACGTGACGCTCGGCTTCGACAACCTTCGCGACTACGAGACGAAAAGCCCGTATTTCGGCTGCATCACCGGCCGGTATGCCAACCGCATCGCGAAGGGGCAGTTCACGCTCGACGGCGTCGGGTACCAGTTGCCGATCAACAACGACCCGAACAGCCTGCACGGCGGCACGGTCGGCTTCGACAAACACGTCTGGCAGGCCACCCCGCTGACCACAAAGGACGGCGTGGCGCTGCGCCTGCGGTTCAGCAGCCCCGACGGTGACCAGGGCTACCCGGGTGAGCTCACGGCCACGGTCACCTACACGCTCACCAACAACCGCGCGATCCGGATGGACTACCTGGCCACGACCAGCAAGCCAACAGTCGTGAACCTCACCAACCATGCGTACTTCAACCTGGCCGGCGAGGGATCGGGCTCGATCGACGACCACAAGTTGTTCCTGAACGCGAGCCGGTACACCCCGGTGGACTCGACGCTGATCCCGACCGGGGCGATCGATCAGGTCGCGGGCACCCCGATGGACTTCCGCCACGCCACCGCGATCGGGGCCCGTAACCGCGACGGTTTCCCGCAGCTGGTGATCGGCCGGGGCTACGACCACAACTGGGTGCTCGACAGGCGGGACAACACCTACACCCGTCTCGAGATGGCGGCACGAGCGACCGATCCGACGAGCGGCCGGCAGCTCACCGTCCTCACCACGGAGCCCGGCATTCAGTTCTACGGCGGCAACTTCCTGGACGGCACGCTCATCGGTACCAGCGGCCGGATGTACCGGCAAGGGGACGGCTTCGCATTGGAGACCCAGCACTACCCCGACTCACCCAACCACACGAACTTCCCGTCGACAGTTCTACGACCTGGACAGACCTACCGCACCACCACCGTCTACCAGTTCGGTGTAGCGCGCTGACGCCAAGGAGGGTGCAAGATGCGTGCTGTTGATCCGGCCGTCGCTACGGCGGCCGACAAACTCCGAGGCGGAAGCCTCACCCGGCGGCGACTGCTCGCCGGCACCGGGCTGGTGAGCGCCTCGCTCGCGGCGACCGGGCTCCTCTCCGCCTGTGCCGACGACAAGACGGTCGCCGGCGCCATCGGCAACTTCCCGAAGACGCCGAACTGGAAGTTCGTCTTCGTCAACCACGTCACGACCAACCCCTTCTTCACACCCACGCAGTACGGCGCCGAGGACGCGTGCAAGCTGCTCGGCTGCTCGTATCAGTGGACCGGCTCGGCCAACTCCGTGGTGGCCGAGATGGTCAACGCGACCAACACCGCGATCAGCGGCAAGGCAGACGGTCTTGCGATCGCGGTGGTGGACAAGACTGCGTTCAAGGCACCGGTCGACCAAGCACTCGACGCCGGCATCCCGGTCGTGTCCTACAACGCCGACGGCGCCCGCGACGATGCGGGCACCAACCGGCTGACGTACGTCGGGCAGGGCCTGTACGAGTCCGGGTACGCCCTTGGCCAGCGGGCGTTGACCCAGGTGCAGTCCGGTGAGGTGGTGGGCTTCATCGCCACGCCGGGGCAGCTCAACATCCAGCCCCGGATCGACGGCGCGCAGCAGGCGTTCAAGGACGCCGGCGGCGGGGTCACGTTCACCTCCGTCGCCACCAACGCGGACATCACCAAGGGACTGTCCATCATCGACGCATACGCCCAGGGGCACCCGAACCTGGCCGGCATGCTCGCGGTGGACGCCGGTTCGACCCAGTCGATCGGCCAGATCGTGAAGAAGTACAACCTGCGCAGCAAGGGTCTGAAAGTGGCCGGTGGCTTCGATCTGATCCCGGAGACGCTCGCCTCGATCAAGGCCGGCGACCTGGACTACACCATCGACCAGCAGCCGTACCTGCAGGGCTTCCTGCCGGTGCTCTACCTGTACCTCTACAAGGTCACCGGAGGCCTCATCTCGCCGCCGCAGACCAACACCGGCCTGCTGTTCGTGACGAAGGACAACGTCACCCAGTACCAGAACACCCAGACCCGGTACGAGGGTTCAGCCGACGCCGTGAAACTGGTCGAGCGGTCCGGACCCATCGCCCACGCATGACCGTCGCCCGGCTAACGACACCGACCGGAGTGGATTGATGCACGAAACAGTTCGGAAAGGGGCCGCCGGCGATGCCGGCGTGCCCCCCGCCGGACAGGATGCGCCGGCCGCGGCCGGCGGCCGGCGCATCCTGTCCGTCCTGCGCCAGGCCGGCACCGTACTGGTGCGCTGGCGCGAGGCGAGCGTCCTGATCGTCGCACTCGGCATGGCCCTCTATTTCCGGGCGTCTCACGACGTCTTCCTCAGCCACGACAACCTGCGCAACATCGCGCAGGCGACCGCGCCGACCGCCATCGTCGCGGTGGGCATCGTGCTGCTGCTGGTCAGCGGCGAGATCGACCTGTCCGTCGGGGTGGTCGCCGCACTCGCGCCGTTCCTGGTCCATTACGCGGTCGACCTCTACGGGGTGCCGGTCGTGCCGGCGCTTCTGCTGGCCTTCGGAATCTCAGCCGGCATCGGATTCTGCAACGGCTTCATCGTCACCAAGCTCAAGGTGCCGTCCCTGGTGGCCACGCTCGGCTCGTTCTACCTCCTGCTCGGCGTGCTGCTCACGACGTCGCACGCCTACCCGGCGCAGATTCCCGAACAAGCGCAAGGCCGGATCCAGCAGATTTTCGGTGCGGGCGACTGGGCCTCTCTGACCTGGTGCCTCGCCATCGTCGCGATCTTCCACGTCGTGCTCACCCGCACGCGCTGGGGGCTGCACACCATTTCGGTCGGCGGCAACCCGATCGGTGCCACCGAGGCGGGCATCCGGGTGGACCGTATCAAGATCGGCAACTTCATGATCGCCAGTACGCTCGGCGCGCTCGCCGGGCTCCTCGAGGCATTCCGGATCAACAGCATCGACCCCAACATCGGCGGCGGCACCGCACTGGTCTTCACCGCGATCTCCGCAGCGGTCATCGGCGGCACCGCACTGGCCGGCGGCTCCGGCACCGTCATCGGCGCGCTCCTCGGCGCACTGATCCTCGCCGAGCTGCAGAACGGCTTCAACCTGATCGGGATCAGCGCCAACCCGTTCCAGTTGATCCTCGGCAGCGCGATCCTCATCTCGATGATCGCGAACCAGTACCTGTCCCGGCTGCGGCGCAGAGGAGGCGCTTGATGACAGCAGACCCCACCATCCCGGACGCCCCCGCCCTGGGCACTGCGCTGCGGGTGGACCACGTGATCAAGCGGTTCGGCGCGCTCACCGCGCTGCGCGATGTCAGCTTGCGCCTGGAGAAAGGCGAGGTACTTGGGCTGATCGGCGACAACGGCGCCGGCAAGTCCACCCTGATCAAGGTCATCTGCGGGTACCACCGCCCGGACGCCGGGCGAATCTTCGTCAGCGGCCAGGAAGTCGTCCTGCGCAGCGTCGACCACGCCCGCTCCCTAGGCATCGACACCGTCTACCAAGGGCTCGCCCTGATCAACGAGCTCAGCGTGTTCCACAACATGTTCCTCAACCGCGAACTGCGCCTCGGGCCGCTGCTCAACAACCGGGCCATGCGCCGCCTGGCCAAGGAGCACCTGGCCGACATGGGCGTGAACATCCCCGACGTCGGGGCCGAAGTCGCGAAACTGTCCGGCGGGCAACGACAGGCCGTGGCAGTCGCCCGAGCGGTCTACTCCGACGCCCGGGTCCTCCTGCTCGACGAACCGCTCGCCGCCATGGGCGCCAAGGAAGGCGCTCTGATCCTCGACCTCATCCGCGACCTCAAAGCCCGCGGTGACGTCTCGGTCATCATCATCGCCCACAACTACGCCCAGGTCCTCGATGTCTGCGACCGCGTCAACCTGCTCCAGCACGGCACCATCACCTTTGACCGGCGCACCGCCGACGTGTCGGTCGAAGAACTGACCGAGCTGGTGGTCGCCGAATACCGCAGCCGCCGCAATCGCCGTTGACACCCGCTGGAGGCTCAACCGGCCGACGGCCGGTTCGGTCACCCCGGCCGCAGACAGCAAGCTGTTCGCCGCAACATAGGAGTAGTCGCCATGCCCTCTTCCGCCCGCATCGTCGCCATGGATGTCCTGGACGTGCGCTTTCCCACGTCCGAGCACCTCGACGGCTCCGATGCGATGAACCCCGAGCCCGACTACTCCGCCGCCTATGTCCAACTGCGCACGGACGCCGACGACGGCCACGAGGGCCACGCCCTCGCCTTCACCACCGGCCGCGGCAATGACGTCCAGGCCAACGCCATCGCCGCCCTGGCCCGGTACGTGGTGGGGCGCGGGGTAGACGAGGTGTGCGGCGATCTCGGCGGCTTTGCCCGGTCACTCGTCCACGATCCGCAATTGCGCTGGCTCGGCCCGGAGAAGGGGGTCATCCACATGGCCACCGGAGCGGTCGTCAACGCCGCCTGGGACCTTGCCGCCAAGCGGGCCGGCAAGCCGGTGTGGCGGTTCCTGGGCGACATGTCGCCCGAACAGATCGTGGCCCAGGTCGACTTCCGCTGGCTCAGCGACGCGCTCACCCCCGGCGACGCGCTGGACATCCTGCGCCGGGCGCGATCCGGTCGCGACAAGCGCATCGCCCTGTTGCTGGAGCGTGGCTATCCCGCGTACACGACCACACCGGGCTGGCTCGGCTACTCCGACGAAAAGCTCGCCCGGCTGGCGCGCGAGGCCGTCGCCGACGGCTTCGGCCAGATCAAGCTGAAGGTCGGCGCCTCCCTCGAGGATGATGTCCGGCGCATGAGGACCGCGCGGGAGGCGGTCGGCGACGGCGTTCGCATCGCGGTGGACGCCAACCAGCGTTGGGACGTGCGGCCGGCCATCGACTGGATGCGGCGGCTGGCCCCGTACGACCCGTACTGGATCGAGGAACCGACCTCGCCCGACGACATCCTCGGCCACGCCGCCGTGCGCCGAGCGGTGCGGCCGATCAAGGTGGCTACCGGCGAGCACGTCGCCAACCGGGTCGTGTTCAAGCAGCTGCTGCAGGCCGACTCGGTGGACATCGTCCAGATCGACGCGGCCCGGGTCGGCGGGATCAACGAGAACATCGCGATCCTTTTGCTAGCCGCGAAGTTCGGGGTGCCGGTCTGTCCGCACGCCGGCGGCGTCGGGCTTTGTGAAATGGTCCAGCACCTGGCGATGTTCGATTTCGTCGCGGTCTCCGCGACGATGCAGGACCGGGTCATCGAGTACGTCGATCACTTGCACGAACACTTCCTCGATCCGGTACGCGTCGTCAACGGCCGGTACGTCGCACCCGCCGCGCCCGGGCTGAGCGCGCAGATGCACCCGGCCTCGCTCAAGGAGTACGCCTACCCCGACGGACCGATCTGGGCTGACCGTGCCTGACGTCCCGCTGTCCCTGGTCGACGCGCGAACCTACGCGAATCTCCTGCTGACCATCGGCCTACGTGACGAAGGGACCCTGCCATGACGACCGAACTCGCCGTCCGCTACACCGCAACCAGGACACTGGAGACCGGACCGGTCACCACCTCACCGCCGGGGCCCGGAGAAGTGGAGATCGCCCCCGCGTTCGTCGGTATCTGCGGCACCGACCTGCACATTTTCCACGGGAGCATGGATGCCCGCGTCCAGACGCCCGCCGTCCTCGGCCACGAGATGTCCGGCCGGATCACCCGAGTCGGGCCGGGCGTGGCTGAGTGGCATTCCGGGCAGGAGGTGACGGTCATGCCGCTGCGGTGGGACGGTGACTGCCCGGCCTGCGTGGCCGGCCACCAGCACATCTGTCACCGGTTGAACTTCATCGGCATCGACTCGCCCGGCGCCATGCAACAGCGCTGGACGGTGCCCGCCTCGACACTTGTGCGCCTGCCCGCCACGCTCGCACTGGACCGGGCGGCGCTGGTCGAGCCGACCGCCGTGGCCGTACACGACGTGGGCCGCGCGGCCGTGCAAGCCGGTGAGCGGGTCGTGGTGATCGGCGGCGGACCGATCGGCGTCCTGATCGGGCTGGTCGCGCGATCTCGCGGTGCCGATGTCCGCCTCGCCGAGCTCAGCGACTACCGCAGGGCAGTGGCCGGAGCGATGGGCCTGTCCACGTGGAACCCCGCCACCGACGACGTCGCCGGCCTGGCCGACAAGTGGACCGGCGGCGCGGGCGCCGACGTCAGCTTCGAGGTGTCCGGGGCGGTCAGGGGCGTCGCGGCCGCCGTCGACGTTCTCGGCGTACGCGGCCGGCTCTGCCTGGTGGCCATCCACCCGCAACCCCGCTCGGTGAACCTGCACCGCTTCTTCTGGCGGGAGCTCACTCTGGTGGGAGCGCGCCTGTACGACCGCGCGGACTTCGAGCGGGCCGTGGAACTCGTGGCGGACGGGACCGTGCCGGCCGACCTGCTGATCAGCAAGGTGGTTCCGCTCGCCGAGGCGGCGTCGGCGTTCCACGCTCTGGAGACGGGCCGGGATGTCATGAAGGTCCTGATCGACTGCGCACGGGATGGAGCCGGCTCGTGAACCCCTTCGATCTGAGCGGAAGGCTGGCCGTGGTGACGGGGGCCCGGCGCGGCATCGGCCGTGCCATGGCACACGCTCTGGCCGTGGCGGGCGCCGACGTCATCGGCGTAAGTGTGAACCTCGAGGCGGCCGGCAGCGAGGTGGAGAAGGACGTCACCGCCGCCGGCCGGTCGTTCGAGGCGATCCGCGCCGACCTCGCCGTACCTGCCGCCGTCCATGACCTGGGTGCGGACCTGGCCCGGCGCGAGCGTCCGGTGGACATCTTGGTCAACAACGCGGGCACGATCCGCCGGGCGCCGGCCGAGAAGCACAGCGACCCGGACTGGGACCTGGTGCTCCAGGTCAACCTCACCGCGCAGTTCGTCCTGGCCCGGGCGCTGGGTGGCGCCATGGTCGCCCGCGGGCATGGAAAGATCATCTTTACCGCGTCGCTGCTGAGCTTTCAGGGCGGCATCACCGTGCCGGGTTACACCGCCGCCAAGCACGGCGTCGCGGGCCTCACCAAGGCGTTGGCCAATGAGTGGGCGCCGAGGGGGGTCAACGTCAACGCGATCGCTCCGGGCTACATCGCCACCGACAACAACCAGGCCCTGCGCGACGACCCCGTCCGGGCCGCTGCCATCCTGGATCGGATACCCGCAGGCCGGTGGGGCGCCGCCACCGATATCGCCGGGGCGACCGTCTTCCTCGCCTCCGACGCGGCGGCGTACGTCCACGGCACCGTCCTGGCGGTCGACGGCGGATGGCTGGGCCGGTGACCGCCGGGGCAAGCTGGTGCGGGCACCCGAATTCCTGACGGACGCCCACTTCCTTACTCGTCCTCGGCAAAGACCACTTCACGGCGCCTGCGGATCGTCGGGAGGACGGTGATGACAAGTGCTGCCACGGCCAGGGCGAGCAGCGCCGCTGAGATCGGTCGGGTCAGGAAGACCGTGGCGTCGCCGCGAGAGATGATGAGAGCACGTCGCAAATTCTCCTCGAGCAAGGGTCCGAGGACGAAGCCGAGCAGCAGGGGCGCCGGCTCGCAGCCGCACTTGATCAGGATGTACCCGAGGATCCCGAAGAACGCGATGGCGTAGACGTCGAACGCGTTGAAGCCCAGGGAGTACGTGCCGATCGCGGCGAACAGGATGATCATCGGGAACAGCACCTCGTACGGGATGCGCAGCATGCGCACCCAAATGCCGATCAACGGCAAATTCAGCAGTACGAGCAGCACGTTGCCGATCCACATGGAGGCGATCAGCCCCCAGAAGAGCGCCGGTTCGTCGGTGATCACGTTCGGGCCGGGCGTGATGCCGTGCACGATGAACGCGCCCACCATCAGTGCCATCACCGGGTGGGCGGGCAGGCCCAGGGTGAGCAGCGGGATGAACGACGTCTGTGCGGCGGCGTTGTTCGCCGACTCGGGGCCGGCGACGCCCTCGATCGCGCCGTGCCCGAACTCCTGCTGCCGCTTCGAGATTCGCTTCTCGACCGCGTACGAGGTGAACGAAGCCAGCACATGTCCGCCTCCGGGCAGTACACCGAGTGCGGCGCCGAGGCCGGTGCCCCGCACGATCGGACCGACGATCCGGCGCCGGTCATCCGCTGTCGGCCACAGGTTCTTCACCTTGCTGACGATGGCCGTGCGGGTCTGGTCGCTTTCCAGGTTGCGCAGGATCTCGGCCACCCCGAACATGCCGACGGCGACCGACACGAAGTCGATGCCGCCGTAGAGTTCGCGCTGGCCGAATACGAACCGGGGCGTACCGGTGTAGATGTCCTGACCGACGGCGCCGAACAGGATGCCGAGCGCGATCATCGCCAACGCCTTGATCGCCGAGCCGCGCGCCAGCGCGATCGACACGATCAGGCCGAACAGCACCAGCGAGAAATAGTCCGCCGGGCCGAACTGCAACGCGACGCGGGCCAATGGTGGGGCTGCGACGGCCAGCACGACGGTGGCCACCGTACCGGCGATGAACGACCCGATCGCGGCGGCGGCCAGCGCCGGGCCGGCGCGGCCCTGCCGAGCCATTTCGTGGCCGTCCAGGGCGGTGACCGCTGCCGACGACTCGCCGGGCAGGTTGATCAGGATGGCGGTCGTCGAGCCGCCGTACTGGGCGCCGTAATAGATGCCGGCCAGCATGATCAGCGCGGTGACCGGTTCGAAGCTGAACGTGATGGGCAGCAGCATCGCCACCGTCGCCGTCGGCCCGATACCGGGCAGCACACCGACCGCCGTCCCGAGCAGCACCCCGAAGAAGCAGTAGAGGACGTTCTGGACCATGAGAGCGGTCGAGAAGCCCAGGATGAGGTTGTCGAGAAGGTCCATCAGCGCAGCCACGTGCCGAACAGCGGGATCCGCAACTGGAGTCCCACGACGAAGATGAGCGTGGCGGCCACCGTCAGGCCGGCGGCCACGGCCACCGCCGTGAGCAGCCGGATGCGCGGGCTGGCCAGGGTGGTGAGCAGCGCGGTCACTGCCGATGCCGGTACGAAACCGAGGCGCCGTACGGTGAATCCGAAGACCAGGATGGCGAGCAGAATGACGGTGAGCGCGCGCCACGGGACCGACCCGAACGATGGCACCTCACCGGCGATGAGCCCCTTGGCGACGATCGCCAGGCCCAGCACGGCCATGATGACGCCGACCAGCAGCGGGAAGAACCCGGGGCCCATCCGCAGCAGGGTGCCCATCTCATAGCCGAGCGACCCCACCACGAATGCGCCACCGATCAGGACGAAGATTCCCCCGGCGAGGACGTCCGGGACAGACCGGCGGCGCTCCACCTCAGGAGACCTTGACCCCGGCGTCGGCGATGACCTTGGCCCAGGTGCCGAGCTGCTCTTCCAGCTTGGCCCGGTGGGCCTGCGGAGTGGCGTCCTCGGCCGGGACCGGCGCGGTGCCGAGCTTGGCCATCTGGTCGACGACACCTTGATCGGCCAGTGCCGCCTTCAACGCCGCGGACAGCTTCTCGACGACGTCCGGCGGCGTGCCCTTCGGGACGTAGAGACCGTGCCACACACTCACCGCCAGCTGAGGAAGCCCGGCCTCGGTCGTGGTGGGCAGGTCGGGCAGGCTCTTCACCCGCTCCGGTGTGGTGACCGCGTACGCCTTCACCTCGCCCGCCGCGATCTGGCCGCTGGTGTTGGTCGTCTGGTCGCACATGAAGTCGACCTGGCCGCCGACGAGGTCGGTCAGCGCGGGCCCGGTGCCCTCGTACGGAACCTCCTGAAGTTTGACGCCGGCGGCGGTCTGGAACAGCAGGCCGCACAGGTGGGATGCGGCGCCGATGCCGGCGTTCGCCATCGTTACCTTGTCGGCGTTCGCCTTCACGTAGGTCACGAGATCCTGCAGCGTCGCGGGCCCGAAGTCCTTGCGCGCGACGATCGTCATCGGCACCTCGGTGACGAGCCCGACCATCTCGAAGTCCTCGAGTGGCTTGTAGTCCAGGTTCTTGTACAGGGCGGGCGCCGTGGACATGCCGATGTGGTGCATGAGCACGGTGTATCCGTCGGCTTCGGCCCGCGCGACCTCCCCGGCGGCCACCGTGCCGCCCGCGCCCTCCACGTTCTGCACCACAATCTTTCCGCCGAGTTCCTTCGCCATCGGTTCGGAGATCATCCGGGTGACGGTGTCCGTGGGGCCGCCGGCGCTGAACGGCACGACGAATGTGACGTTCTGGTCCGGGTAGCCGCCCGCGTCGCCGCCTCCCTCGCTGCCGCCGTCGCCGGAGCAGGCGGCGCCGAGTGAAACGGCGGTGATCGCGGCGATCACCTGCGCGGCGACCCGATGTCTGCTGGTCGTGGACATGTCGCGACCTCCTCGTCAGCGTCGATGCATGCGCCGCTTCAGTCTCGGCCGAGGGGGATGCGCATGGTGTCAGAGAAATCCCAAGAACTCGATGCGAGCCGTAGAATTCGCCGGTATGCGGATCACCGTCATCGAGGACGACGACCGCGTGGCGCGGGGTTTGATCACCGTCCTGACCCAAGCAGGGTTCGAGGTGCATCGCGTGGCCACCGCGGCGGAGGCCGTCTGTGCCGGGCCGTCCGAGGTGGTCCTCGTGGACCTGGGCCTGCCCGACGGCGACGGCCTCGACGTGATCCGCAAGCTGCGTGACCGCCCGGAGACCGCCGTCATCGCCGTCACCGCGCGATCCGAGGAGCACGAACGGGTCCGTGGCCTGCGCGCCGGCGCCGACGACTACATCGTGAAACCATTCGGCGTGCCCGAGTTGCTGGCCCGCATCGACGCCGTCCTGCGGCGTACCCGGACGGCCCGTGCCGTGAGCAACCCGGACGAGCCGCTCGTGCTCGGCTCGATGCGGATCGGTGTCGGAATCCGGGAGGTCACCGTCGACGGCACGCCCGTCACGCTCACCCGCAAGGAGTTCGAGCTGCTCCTACTACTGGCCCGGCGAGCGCCCAACGTGGTCAACCGCGACGTCATCCTCGACCAGGTCTGGGGTGCGACCTGGGAGGCCTCGAGCCGCACCCTGGACACCCACATCGCGGCGCTGCGGCACAAGCTCGGGCCGGACGTCCTCATCCGCACGATCCACGGGGTTGGCTATCGGCTCCTGGCCGACCAGCCGGAGCTGATCGGCTGACCCGCCGTGCACCGTCGCATGCTCGTCGTCCTGGTGCCCCTGGCGGTGCTGCTCGTCGCCGCGCTCGGGGCTCCATTGAGCATCACCGTGGCCGAGCGGGAGATGCAGGAGGTGTACGTCGACCGGCTCAACGACGTCAGCCGGTTCGCGTCGCTGGCCGAGACCGCGTTGTCCACCGGGCGGACCGAGGCGCTCGACCAGGAGCTGACCCGCTACCACGAGCTGTACGGCATCCCGGTCGGGGTCATCGACACGTCGGGCACGGTGTTGCTCGGACCGGCCGGTGCGTACCAGAAGGCGGCTCGGTCCGAGCCGGACCTGCCGCGGATCGTCACCGCGGCGCTGGCCGGAGCGAGGTCCGAGCCGTCCGCGGAGTGGGCGCCGTGGAACGACTCCGCTCTCGTCGTCGCCGAGCCGGTGGGCCGGGACAGCGAAGTCGTCGGCGCGGTCGTGACGATCTCCGACATGTCGAAGGCACGAGATCGCATCCTCGTGCGGTGGGCGCAGCTTGCCGGTCTCGGGTTGTTGCCGCTGATCGCGCTGATCGCCGTTGCCTGGCCGGTTTCCGCGTGGGTGCTGCGGCCGGTGCGCAAGCTGGACGCGGCGACCGCACGGATCTCCGAGGGCGACCTCACGATCCGCGCCGGTGCCGAAGCCGGCCCGGCCGAGCTGCGTCGGCTGGCCGAATCCTTCAACACCATGATGGACGCGGTCGAGAACGCCGTGCAGCGGCAGCGGGCGTTCGTGGCCGACGCCTCCCACCAGTTGCGCAATCCGCTGACCAGTCTGCGGCTCGCGGTGGAGAGCCTGGACCCGCATCTGCCTCATGCCGGCGACGGCCGGCAGGTGTACGACATCGCCGTCGACGAGCTGAAGGCGATGCAACGGATGCTGAACTCATTGCAGGCCAGCGCCCGGATGGAGAGCATACGGACGGCGTCACCGGTGGATCTGGACGCGGTGCTGGCCACCCGGATGGGCCGGTGGCGAGCGCTGACGGCGACAGCGGGCCAGACGCTCGAGGTCAGCGTGCCACCAGGACTGCGGTTGCTGGAGCCGCCGGGCGGGCTCGGCAGCATCCTGGACGAACTGATCAGCAATGCGCTGCGGCTCTCGGACGCGCAACTGGTCGAGGTGACCGGATCCGCGGCCGGTGACGTGGTCACCATCGCCGTCCGTGACGACGGCAGTGGCCTCGACACATCCGATCGGGCCAAGGCACTACGACGGTTCTGGCGGTCGCCACGGCACCAGAACGTGCCCGGGACCGGTCTGGGACTGGCGATCTGCGCCGACCTCGTGCGTACGGCCGGCGGCGAGCTTCGGCTGGACGACGGACTACGACGGCCGGACGGGTCCGGGCACGGATTCGCCGCGGTGATCACGCTGCCGATCGCCGCGCCGGCGGACTCATCGGTTTGAGGAGCCGGCGTTGTCGAGGTCCGCTCAACGCTTGCGCTCGCGGAACCAGGCCGTCGCGCCCGGGTGCAGCGGGATCGAGGCGGTGGAGATCCCGGTACGCACGTTGATCCGCCAAGCTTCGGGAACAGCGTCGGCGTCGCCGCGGCCGACGGAGGTGATGGTTCCGGTGTGCCCGAAGATCGTGTCCGTGATGGCACGGACAAGGTCGTCCGGCAGATCGTTGCGCACGAGAAGCACATTCGGCACCGCCACGGTGCGCGTGGCCTGGACGCCCGCGTAGGCGGTCGCGGAGATCATGGCCGGCGCGTACGGACCCGGGAACGCCGCGAACAGCGCATCCGCCTGTGCGTCCAACGGAATCAGCCGGATCGGGTGCCGCTGCGCCAGCTCCGTGATGGCGGGTGTGGGGACGCCGGTCAGGGAGAACATCGCGTCGATCTCGCCGGCGCTCAGTGCCGCCGCCGATTCGGCCTGACTGAGAGACCGGCCATCGGGGTTCACCCGTCCGAGCCCCAGAGCCCGCAGCGACGTGAACTCGGTGCCCGAGTCCCTGGCACCCAGGGACACGCGCTTGCCCCCGAGCTCAGCGAAATCGCGGATCGCAGAACCGGCCATGACCACGAGATGCAGGTGACTGTCGTACAGCCGGCAGACCGCCGAGAGCCCCTCCGGCGCGCTGCCGTCGGCCGTGATCACCGCGTCCAGGCTCGACAGTCCGAGGTGTGCATCGCCCGCCCGCAGCATCCTGATGTTGTCGGTGGACGCCCCGCTCGGCACGGTGGTCACCGTGACACCCGGCACCGTTTCGGTGATGTGCTCGGCAAGCGCACCACCGATGCGCCGGTACACCGCCCCCGCCGGTCCGGTGGCCAGGCGCAGGTCGACCCGGTCGACATCGGGCCGCCGGGAACAACCGACGACCAAACCGCCCGCGGCCACGAGCGCCGCCCTCCGGCTGAGCCGGAGATTCAGGTCCAGGACCATCCCCAGATGGTACCGACGCCCGCCGATCCTCCGCGTTGCCAGAGGGTCAGTCGCGGGCGTCCGACGGAAACGCGGGTGAGCTGGTTCACCCAGCCCACCCGCACTCCTATCAATCAGCGTAGTTCGATGCTCGGCTCACTCGCCCGAGCTGCCGCCCCCGTCGCCGCCAGAGCTGCCACCGTCGCCGCCAGAGCTGCTGCTGCCACCGTCGCCGCCAGAGCTGCTGCTACCACCGTCGCCGCCGGAGCTGCTGCTGCCACCGTCGCCGCCAGAGCTGCTGCTGCCACCGTCGCCGCCAGAGCTGGAGCTACCGCCGTCGCCGCCGGACGAACCGCCACCACCAGAGGCATGGCTGCCCGAACCTCCGCCGGAGCTGCTGCTGCCACCGTCACCGCCGGAGCTGCTGCTGCCACCGTCACCGCCGGAGCTGCTGCTACTGCCGCCGTCGCCGGAGCTGCTGGAGCTGCCGCCGTCACCGCTGGAGCTACCGCCGTCACCGGCCGAGCTGCCGCCGTCACCGGCCGAGCTGCCGCCGTCACCGGCCGAGCTGCCGCCGTCTCCGGCCGAACTGCCACCGTCAGAACCACCGTCACTCGCGGAGCCACCACCGCCACTGGCTGAGCTACCACCATCGCCGGCGGAGCTACCACCATCGCTGGCGGAGCTGCTGCCGTCGCTGTCGCTGCTGCTGCCGGTGGCGGCACTTTCGCCACCATCAGCGCTTTCGCCGGTTGAAGCAGAGCTTTCTCCAGCCTCAGAACCGTCACCGTCGGCAGAGCTTTCACCCGCGTCGGAGGTCTCACCCTCCGAGGCCTCCGAGCTCTCACTCTCGGAAGCGGCCGCCTCGGAATCCGCATCCTCGGAAGCGGCGTCCTCAGACCCGACAACCCCTTCGGCGTCGACGTCATCCGCCTGCGCCGAAGTGAACTCCGACGTGAATTGGTCGGCCTCGGCCACCGGAACGTTCAGGTCGGCCGGTGGCAGAGCATCGTTCGGAACGCCCACCGGCGGCGCATCCGCATCGGGCTGATGCAACGTCGGCCCGATGTCACGACCCGCGGCCGCCGCAGCCCCGGTAGCAGGCGACACCTGCCCCTGAGGCGCTTGCCCCTGAGGCGCTTGCCCCTGAGGTGCCTGCCCCTGAGGTGCCTGCCCCTGAGGTGTTTGCCCGGCCGGAGCGTTCTGCCCACCGTTGCTGGGCGCATCACCCTGACCGTTGGCACCACTGCCCTGCCCAGAACCGAGCCCACCAGAGCCGGCACCACTCGCGCCATTGCCACCGGTGTTCCCGCCTTGACCAGAGCCACCGCCACTGCTGCCGCCCGAGCCGGAGCCACTGCTGCCGCCCGAGCCGGAGCCACTGCTGCCCGAGCCGGAGCCACCACCCTGGCTGGAGCCATTGCCGGTGCTGGAGCCGTTACCCGTACCACTGCCCTGCCCCGAACCGCCACCACTACTGCTGCCGCTCGGACCAGATCCACTACCCGTACCGCTGCCCACGCCTCCCGGCCCCGGACCAGGACCCGGGCCGGGCCCAGGACCTGAACCGTTACCCGTGCCAGGACCGGGACCAGGTTGACCACCGGACCCCTGTGGCGGAGTTGCCGCAGGCGGCGCCCCGGCCAACGGATCCGGCCCGGGCTTCTGCGGCTGGGCCGGCGGCGCCTTCTTCGGCGTGTAGGTCGGCCCCGCGCCCACGAAGAAGCTGGGCAGCAACGACTGCACCCATTCGAGCGCGCTGCCCTTGGACGGCTTAGCCGTCTTCGTGGTGGCGCTGGCCGCGCCGGCCAGTCCGTCCACATGGACGCCGTTCTTGTCGACCGAGAAGTTCGCACCCGCGCCGACCTTGGTCTTGCCACCGGCGGCGTTGAGACCGATCGGGCGGGTTCCCTGAATCCGGCCGCTGACCTTGCCGTCCAGGCCGATCCGCAGGGAAAACTGGAAGGTGAAGCCGAGCCAGTCCATTTCAGCCTGGACGGCGACACCCCACCCGGTCGAGGTGGACGGCGGCATCTCGTTGGTGGAGATGCCGACCTTGCTGCCCCAGACGCCGAGCACAGTGTGCGAGCCGGTGTTGGGGTCATAGCTGTACGACGCGCCGAGGCCCCGCGCCACAGTGACCGTGACGGTGGGCAGCGGCGGCGGTGACGCCGTGCCCTGGGACCGGCCGCCGGGGGTGGTCCCGGGCGCGGGCCCGGGGTTGGCGCCGGGCTGCCGGCCACCCGGGGCGTTACCCATGGCCGGGGTCGGCTTGCTTGCGCTGAGCGAGAAGCTCGGCGCCTCGGACATGGCCAGCTCGGACATGGCCAGATCGGTTGCCGTGGCCGAGGTTTCCTCGGTCGTCGACTGCTCCGTGACGGTCGTCGACTTCTCGGTGGCCTTTTCGGCAGCGGCCGGCTTGGCCGTGTCCACTGCGGACACCGCGAGCACGACCTGCGCCGGTTCACCGGCCGTCGACGGCGCTTCGGCGATCGCCAGCGACAGCGCGGTCGTCGTGCCGTCCGGGCGTGTCATGACGAGGTTGCACCCATTACCGGCGCCGACCTGAATGCAGTCGCTCACCGTAGGCGCCGGTTTCGGTTCCCTCTTGGCGTGGGGCAGTTGCCCGGCCTGCGCGGCCGTTCCGGTGCCCACGACGAACGCGAGCACCACCGGCAACCCGACAATGGCCGCGGTCAATCTGACCCGGGCTGGTCGCCCCCTGATCGATCTGTTCAATTTCCCTCCCTGTCCTATTTGCACACTTCATCGAGGAGTGTGAGTGGCAGGGTGGGACCGGTCCATGCCGCATCGGTGCGGCATGGACCTTCAGGTACGCACGTGAAATCCTGCAGTTTCGAGGGGAGGTAGTGCCTGCCCCACCACGGTTGGGCAGCAGGCGGCATGGCTGGCCGGCGACGCCGAAAGTTGCGACGGCCTCACGACGGATGGCCCGCGTTGCCGGGGTCGACGTAGGAAGGAGTGCATGGACACGCCGCGTCGTACCCGCACCTACCGTAGCCATCACCTCGACAGCGAGCGGTGGGATCATGTCACGCTGCGGCCGGGCGACGTCGTCATCTCGACCTCGATGAAGGCGGGTACCACCTGGATGCAACGCATCATGAGCCTGCTGGTCTTCGGCACGGGCCCCTTGCCGGCACCGCTCGTCACGTTGTCTCCGTGGATCGACGCGGCCTTCCTGGGCGACGTGGATGGCGTCGTGGCGAGCATCGAGGCCCAGGAGCACCAGCGGTTCCTGAAGAGCCACTTGCCATTCGACGCTCTGCCGTACGACCCGGCGGTCCGTTACGTGTACGTCGGCCGCGACACGCGGGACGTGTTCATGTCGGCCTTCAACCACTACAGCGCCTACACCGAGTACACCTACTCGCTGCTGGACGCCGCAGGTGGCGCGGCCGGACCGATGCCCCGATGCCCGGCCACCGAACGAGAGCTGTGGGCCGATTGGATGACCCGCAGCCTGTTCGATTGGGAGGCGGACGGCTGGCCGTTCTGGTCTCACCATCACCACGCCGCGACCTTCTGGCCGCATCGGGACCTGTCCAACCTGCTGATGATTCACTACGCCGATCTGCTCGCCGACCTCGAGGCACAGATGCGCCGCGTCGCCGCCTTCACCCACATCGAGGTGGCCGAGGATGCTTGGCCCGAGCTCGTGGCGGCCGCCCGGTTCGACGCCATGAAGCAGGACGCGATCCGCAACGAGGAGTCCGTCAAGCCGCTCTTCTTCGAGGGCGGCGCCCGTCGCTTCTTCTACAAGGGCGCCAACGGACGTTGGCGCCACGTCCTCACCGAGGAAGACCTGGCCCTCTACGAGACAGCAGCCGCTCAGCTCGACCCAGAGCTGCGCTCATGGCTCGAAGCCGATTCAGCGCCACTTGACTCCGGCGTTTGATGCGAGTGGCCCTCGCCCACCCTGATCTTCGAGGCAGGTCCGACTTCGGTCGCGGGCATGGCGGGGATACGGCCGCAGGCCGTTGATCGAGCGGCGAAGATCGGCTTGGTGAACGGATCCCGCGCCAGAAGCGACGCGGTCCCGCTCGCCTCGCCGCCGTCCCTCCCGGAGCGGCCGGACGGCCATGGGCGCCGCGATGGCGTCGGTCGAGATCGAGCTACCAACCGTTGGCGTCGTCGCCGGAGCCACGCAGGACCGCCTCGACGGCGGGCAGGTCGCCGATGCCGGCCTGCACCTCGTACCCGGCCTCCAACGCGGCCAGCAGCGGATCGGTCTCCAACGCGTAGTCGACCGCGCAGCAGATCCGGGCGCGAGCGAAAGCGGCGGAGTATTCCGCAGGGTCTGCCTCGCCCCGGTTCGCCGCGTCCTGCGCGTCCCAGGCGACGTTGTCCAACTCGTCGACGAGGGCGCGCAGGTCCCGCCGGACGGGACCGTCGCCCCACTGCCCGGCTGCCAGTGCCGCCAGAGCCGCGTCGAGGCGGGGATCGGCCACCGGCGCCCGCCGCAGGCCGAGCCGGACCACGGCGACAGCGACCCGGCGCTGCCGGTCCGGGCCGTGGCCAGAGACCTCCCGGACCAGTTCCTCGCTCACGGTGCCCATCCGAACGAACTGCATCAGCGACTCCATGGAAGCGTCATTTCTCGATGGTTGTCAGTGTCTTGGGGCGTCTCGGCCGCGTCGGCGTCTTCGGTGTCTTCGATGGCGGCCTGAGCGGCGAGGCGGCCTGGGCACCGGCCTGTTGGATAGCGGGGGCGCAGGTCGGGCAGATGTTCCGGCCCGCCGCGATCCACTCTGGTGTGATGCCATTCTGCCGCATGTACTCCAGCACGTTCTCCTCCGCGTGCTGTGCCCGGCCACGGGCCAGTTCCTCACCCGGCTTCAGCTCCACCCCACGTCGCAGGTAGCCGCCGTCCTCGCTGGTGCCGACCACCGTGCGGGTCTTGCCCGAGGCGTCCTTGCCCACGCCCACCGCCATCGTCATCCGGCCCCGGCTCCCCTCGGGTACCGAGTTCTGCAGGTCCGTGGCCCGCTTGGCAACTGCCTCCCGCACCGACAGCGGCGGCGCGGACGGCCCGAGGACCGGACCGGACCCACCCGCCGGCGCCACGGCGGCCGGCGCCGCCACGGCCGGCGTGCCGCCGGTGCTCTCGCCGCCGCCGGCGGATCCGTCCGCCTCCATCAGCAGCGCGTTCACCATCGTCACCGAGCCGAAGAGCACATCGGCGATGCCCTCGGCCATCACGGCGAGCGAGCCGGCCGCAACCGGCACGCCCACGGCGGCGCCGCCACCGGTCAGGCTCGCCGCCCCGCCGCCGGCCGCGCCGACGCTCCCGCCGAAGATCTGGCCGACGCCGTAGATGAACTCGCCGGCGCCCCGGAAGAATTCGAAGGTCCGGGTCGGCGCGTAGTGCGACATCACCGGACCCGCGGCGAAACCACCGGGGGCGGCCCCCTGCAGCACACCGACGGTGAATCCGGCGACCGCCTGCCCGACGACCGAGTCCCGGATCCGGTCGCGCAGCGCCTGCGCCTTGTAGTAAAGGGTGGGTCCCGGATTCCGGCCGTCCGTGTCGACGTAGGCGAGCGGGTTGTTCGCGGCGTAGGCGTACGGCTGCACCAGGTCCGCGGCGGACATCGACGGCGTGGTCGCCTCGCCGATCCCGACCGCGGCGCCGACCGTGGTGGCGAGCCCGTCCTGCGGGCTCGGGCCTTCGGCCGCCACGTCGACGATCGCCGGGTCGACCGAGAGGAACCGGCCCAGCAACGGGTCGTAGACCCGGCCATCCATGTCGATCAGTCCGAGTTCCGCGTCATGCCGGTGGCCGGCGAAGCCTCGCTCGCCGGTGCGCTTCCAGTCCGGTTCCAGGTTCACGCCGTACGCGCCGAACTGCTGGCTGTGGTCGGCGGCGCCGCTCGCGTCGGTCTGGTCCAGCGGCGAGCCGAGCTGGTCCGGATGCTCGAACCCGACCCGGCTCAGCACCGGCCTCCCGGCGCTCTCGGTGCGGACCACCTGCGCGACCGTCCGGCCCTCCGCCTGGATGTGGTACCGGTGCTCCACCCCGCCGCCGGCCACGGCCGCGCGCCGCTCGTACAGGTCTGCGACGTAGGTGGTGACCTCGTCCGGGGTCGTCCGCAGCACCCGCTTTTCGGCGGCGCTGTACTCGAACGAGGTGGTCCACTTCCCGGTGTTGGTGCCGGTGACGACCGTGGCCGGCAGGTTCGCCGGGGTGTAGCTGAGCTGCTGATACCCGCCGACCACGTCCGGGCCGGTCCGCTCGGTCTGGTTACCGGCCGCGTCGTACCCGAAGGTGTTTGCTCCGGCCCGGGTGACGGCGTTGGTCAGCGTCCCGTCCGGGGTCCGGTAGCCGTACGTGCCCAGGCCTGCCTGGGCGGTGATGTTGCCGGCCGGGCTGTGGGCGAACGACTCCAGCACGGTGCCGGGTGATCCGGGGTCGTTGCCGGTCAGCCCACGCACCGTCTGCAACCGGTTCACCGTGTCGTAGTTGTAGGCGCGCGACCGCTCCGGGCGGACCCCGTCGCGCACGTACCGCAGATTTCCCACCACGTCGTAGCCGAGGCCGCGCTGCTGCACCGGGTCGGCGTCGGGCAGCGCCGACGTCGTCGTCGCGAGCCGCCCGCTCAGCGGCTGGTACCCCGAGGTCGTCATGATCCCGTTGCCGAGCCGCTCCACGCCGATCCGGTAGCCCTGGTCGTCGTCGACGAAGGACCAGTACGGCCGGCCGGTGGCGGCGTCGCTCACCTCGGCCAGCCGGCCGTGGGCGTCCCAGGACTGCTCGACGGCGAACGCCTGGCCGGCGGCCTCCGGGTAGTCGATGCGGACCACCCGGCCGTACTGGTCGTGGCTGAAGCCGATCCGGTAGGTGCGCCCGTCGATGATCTGGTCGGTGGCGGTCAGCAGGGCCCGATTCGGGCCGGACTTCGGCGGCGGCTCATAGCTGAGCACGGTGCGGTGCCCGTCGGCACCGACCGCCTCCACCAACCGGCCCATGGCGTTGACCTCGGGGCCGTCGTAGCGCCAGGTCGCCGCGCCGCGCGGGTCGGTCCGCCGGACCATCCGGCCGAGTTGGTCGTACTCGTAGCCGGTGCTCACCCCGCGCGGGTCGGCGTGCGTGCGAAGCTGCCCGTACGCGGTCCAGCCGTAGGTGTGCCGGCCGGTGTCGGGCGACTCGATCGCGACATCGCGACCGTAGCGGTCCGACTCGAAGACCGTGGCCGCGCCGGCCGGGTCCACGATCCGGCGCACGACGCCGAACGGGCCGTACTCCAGCTGCGTGGCGGCGCCGTTGGCCGCCACCGAGGCCACTGGCGCGCCGGTGTGGTCGTCGACCCGGACCCCGGTCCGGCCGAGCGGATCGGTGGTCGCGGCGGCCTCGGTCGCGGCGGCTCGGACCGCTTCGGTGAAGGACGCCGCTCCCGGCGCCTCATCCGGCCAGCCGTACCGCTGGGTGGTGACGGCCACCTTGTCCGCGGCGTCGTCGTCCGGGCGGCGCTGGCTGATCATCCGGCCGAGCGCGTCGTAGTCGTACCGGATCACGCCCTGGCTGTTGTCGCCCGGCAGGTGCGGCCGGCTGACCTCGACCGGCCGGTCGGCCCAGTCCAGAACGCTGCTGGTGATCACCGTGGTCGCGGCGTACCCGTCGGTGCGGGTCTCGATGGTCCGGCCGAGCGCGTCCTGGTACTCGGTCGTCCAGCCACCGCCGCCGATCCGGGTCGTGGCGCGCAGCCGGGCCCGGTGGTCGGCGCCGGCCTCGGTGTCGGCGCGGGCGAAGCTGGTGACGGTGTCACCGACGGGTCCGCGCTCGCGGATCTGCCGCCCCAACCCGTCGTACGCCCACCGGGTCACCACGCCGTTCGGGTCGACCTGGACGAGCTGCCGGCCGAGCGCCGGATCGGTCGCCATCGTGACGATGTGGCCCTGCGGGTTCACCACCCGGACCGGGAAGATGTGGGCGTCGTCGTAGCTGGTCTGGGTCCGGCGCGGCGTCTCCCCGGACGCACCGATCTCCTGGGAGATCACGTTGCCGTAGTCGTCGTGGACGATCGACTCGGTCAGCCGGTAGCCGGCGTCGTCGGGTTCCCACATCATGGTCAGCGGCAGGCCCCGGTCGGCGGTGTGGGTGTACGCGGTGGTCCGGCTCTGGGTCATGCCCTGCCGGGTGTGGTTGACGACGTGCCGATCCGGCAGGGTGATCAGCCACCGCGCCAGCCGGTTGGCGCCCCATTCGTAGCTGGTCTCGGTGCGGACCCGTTCCACCTCGACCGCGGCACCGTCGCGCACCACGTCGAGGGCGGTGGTCACGTTCCCGTACGCGTCGTACGTGGCCGACGACTCGGTGGAGCTGACGGTCCGCGAGGTGCCGGTGGCGACCGCCCGCATCGCCACCTGGCCGGCGCCGCGCTCCTGGACCACGAACGGCACTGCAGCGGCGGAGAGCCGCACGGCTTGGATGGTCGGTCCGGTACGCAGGATCCGCTGGGTGGCGACGGGCGCCGTCAGCCCATGTTGGACCGGAGCGGAGCGCACCTCATCGGCGACCAGCCGACCCGCGTACGGATACCAGTGCCGGATCGCCGAGCCCGGCACCGTGTCGAGATGGGTGGTGTTGTCATATTCGCTGGTCGCCGTCTCGATGAGGTCGCTGTTCAGCTCCCCGTACGAGGTGGTGATCCGGCGGCCGAAGCCGAGCGGCCCCCGGCCGTACCAGGCGAGCCGCGCATTCTCGTAGCGGTAGGTCTGCCAGCTGATCCGGCGGTAGGTCTCGCCGGGAACCGGGCCGGTGTCCCGCTCCGCGACCCGGACCAGCATGCTGGAGACCAGCGGACCCATCCGGTTCGTGCACGAGCCGTGGCTGGTCTGGCAGCCGGCCGTGCGCCGGTAGACCCGCTGCTGATTGCCGTCGCGAGCCGCGTAGTCGAAGAGCACGCTCTCGCCGAGGCCGTC
This sequence comes from Actinoplanes sp. NPDC051388, assembly GCF_055586225.1. Taxonomy (NCBI): domain Bacteria; kingdom Bacillati; phylum Actinomycetota; class Actinomycetes; order Micromonosporales; family Micromonosporaceae; genus Actinoplanes; species Actinoplanes sp. NPDC051388. Next base: position 38,843 of record NZ_JBVJIP010000019.1, read on the forward strand.
GCGCACCGAGGTGAGCAGGTTGCCCCGGGAGTGGGCGCCCCACCGGATGGTCAGCCGGTTGGCCTCGTTGCCGTACCCGTCGCGCAGGTCCGCCACGTGGGTGGCGAGGAGCAGGTCACCGCTGCCGTCGCCGTCGACGTCTGCCCGGACCGGCAGGGCGGCCTCCGCGAGGTTCCAGGTGCCGACCAGGGTGGGGCTGAAGCTGGACCGCTCCCGCACCCGGTGCGCCACCCAGCGGATCTGTGCCGGGCTGCGCGGATCGCCCACCGGCAGCAGCACGTCGTCGCGGCCATCGTTGTCGTAGTCGAGGAACTGGGCCCGGGCGAAGCCGTACGGGCTGACCCGGTACCAGTCCCAGGCCGGATCGCCGACCAGTGCCGGCGAGTCGCCGCCGAAGCCCCGACCGGTGTTGATGTGCAGTCGCACCGGATTGGCCCGGGTGCCGTCGTACCGGATGATGTCGTCGAGGCCGTCGCCGTTGGCGTCCAGCACCCGCAGCTGCCACTTGCGGGCGTACGTGGTGACCGTGGCGATCGTGTCGCCGTCGTTGTCGGCGGGATCGCCGTTGGTCAGGTCTCCGGTCCAGTACGGGGTGATGTCGAAGACGTCCGCCGGCCCAGGCTCCGCCCGCCCGTCGATGTACTCCTCGAAAGCCAGGCCGGTGTCGAGCCAGCGGGCGCCCGACGGGTCGATCGACAGCGCCTTCCAGGTCTGGTTCCAGATCCAGGTGTCCGGATCCGGCGAAGAGCCGAACGTCCACTCCCGCTTGAGCGCGTTGACCACACCGTCGCCGTCGACGTCGATGAAGAGCGGCGCCTCACACGGCAGCGGCCCCCCGCCGCCCTCGATGTTGGTCATCGGCGTGTCGCCCAAGTGGCCGATGTTCGGCAGCGTCCGTCCGGCCCCGAAGCCCGCATCCGGGCCCTGGTTGAGGTGCAGCAGCAGCGAGTTCGCCCGGCAGACCAGCAGGTCGGGGAGGGTGTCGCCGTTGAGGTCGGCGAACCAGAACGGGTCGGGCGGGGGGGGGGGGGGGGGGGGGGGGGGGGGGGGGGGGGGGGGGGGGGGGGGGGAGGGGGGGGGAAGGGGGGTTTCT
>NZ_JBVJIP010000019.1:39945-93838 GCF_055586225.1 Actinoplanes sp. NPDC051388
CCGTGCTTTTGTTGAGGACCAAAACCGGCGACTCCCCCCGCAAAACCGGGGGGGGGGGGGGGGGGTTGCTGTGGGGGCCGGCGAACAAGACTGTTCCGCCCCCCCCCCCCCCCCCCGGGATCGCATCGATGCGCTGCGGGGTGAAGTCCTGGCCGGTCGAGATCAGGACCGTTCCGTGCTGGTACGGGCCGCAGGAACTCACCAGGTCGTCCCGGCCGTCGCCGTTGTAGTCGAGGACCGTGTCCTGCGAGACGCACCAGTACGGTTCGCCCAGGAAGTTCTGGGACCCAAGGTCAAGGTCGATGACGCTGTACGGGTCCGACCGGTTGCCGGTGGCCACCGCGAGGCGGTACTCCCACGCCCCCGTACATTCGGTGAACGCCGGCGAGCAGGTGTAGTGCGCCTTGGGCGCCGGAAAGACGAGGTCGTCGAGGCCGTCGCCGTTGGCGTCGAGCACGATCGTGCGGCCGACGGCGCCGCTGCCCGTTCCGTTGCCGAAGATGAACGGGACGTCCGGTCCGGTGGTCGAGAGCGGGAATCCGGCGCTGTTGTCGTACCCGAAGGTGGTCGGCGGCTTGCAGACCTCGGTCCCCGCGTCGTCGCCGCACTCGCGCAGTGCGGTGACCCGGCTGACGTCCCGCCGCGGGTCGTACTCCACCCGGTAGCGCCGGACCACTGCGCCGGCGACCACCGTCTCGATCCGGGACAGCCGGCGCCACTCCAGGTCGCGCAGGCCACGGGAGAACGCCGACCAGCCGTCCGGCCTGTTCTCGTAGACGAACCGGACCGCCCGGTCGTGGGCCCGCACCACCTCGCCGGTGGCCGACCGGTGGCCGCCGTAGCGCACCTCGCCGGGCGCGTACCGGGTGCACTCGCTGATCGGGTTCGGCGCCGTGCAGGTGCGGGCGTAGACCACCTCGAGGTAGTTTCCGCTGCGGTCGGCCTGCTCCTTGAGCGCCCACCGGCGGCGTACGCCGTCCAGCGCGCCTACGGCGTCGGCGGCGAAGCCGTACCGCAGGATCCGGCCGTCCTTCGTGTGGACCTCGAAGCCCTCCGGCCCGCCGGCCGCACCGCCCGGCCGCCTCGCCACCACCCGGGAGAACGTGTCCACCTCGGTGCGGTACTCGGAGCCGTCCGCGCCGTACCCGCCCTCGACGACGACGAGCAGTTGCCCGTCGAGGCAGAAGGAGTCCGGCCGGCCGGCCGGATCCTCGATGGGCCGGGCGTATCCGCCGGCCTGGGCGTTGCTCACCGGGCACCGCTCGATCGCCGAGAATCCGGTGATCTCCCAGCCCTCGCCGACCAGCCCGTCGGCGCCACCGGAGATCGCCCCCAGTGCGATGTCCGGCGATAGGCCGGCGATGCCCGGTGGCGCCTCGATGTCAACCGTGTAGCTGGCCTGGCCGCCGTTGGTGACAGCGTAGGAGCCGCCGAGCGTGCCGACCGGCGCGGTCGCCTCCCTCGGCAGCGGGTCGACCGCGCCGGCGGCGACCGTCGCCGCCGCCGCCGCCGGCGCCGGACCGGCCGTCAGGATCGACACCGCGAGGATGGCGACGAGCCCGGGCACCATCGCGCGACGGAGAGTGCGGCCCGCCCGACCGCCGGTCCACTTTGACCTCATGCCATCGGCCCCCTGCGATACGGCCGCGTGCGACACCGACGGCAAGCGGACCGGAAGGCGAGCGTAGGAAGTCACCCCGCCCGTCCACATGCGGGCGCGGCCCCCAAATTCCGTCGACTGGGCGGCAAAGGTTGCGATACATCACATTGACCGTGGTGCCACTCTGACCTCTCGGCCGGCTCGCCCGTTCGTCCTTTTTGGCCGGTTACCTGGCAAGTGCCGCTGTACCGTGCGGCATCCGGGTGCCGCCCTCACGTTTCTGTGCCGCCGTTACGATGCGAGCCGGTGTCGGCACTGCAGGGGATGCGGGGGTTGGGGATGTTCGTCGGGTCGTCGGTGCTCGTCGGACGCCGGACCGAGCTGGACATCCTTGGTGCGGCGGCGCGACGCGCGGGGGCAGGTGCCGGCGGCGCCGTGTTCCTGCTCGGCGAGGCGGGCATCGGCAAGAGCCGGCTTGCCGCCGAGGCCGCCGCCGGGCACGGCCGTGAGGGCGGACGGGTGGTGCGGGGCCGGGCCGACGTCGCGCCGCTGCGGGCCGTCTCCGAGGCAGTGCTCGCGGCGACTCGGTTCGAAGGCATCGACCTGGACCGGCTCGGCGAGTTCGGGCCGGTGCTGTGGCGCCTGGTCACCGGCGCGCGGCCGGCCGGCGCCGCGACGCCTGACCCGCCGCTGGTCCGGGCCGAGGCGGTGCTGCGGCTGCTCGCCACGTGCGGCCGGTCCGGCGGTTGCGTCCTAGCCCTGGACGATCTGCACGAGGCCGACCCGGACACCTTGGCCGTCGTGGACTACCTGGTGGACAACGTCGCCGGTGAGCCGGTCCTCGTGGTCGGCGCGCTGCGACCCGATCCCGGTCCGGCGCTGGACCTCGTCACGGCGGCGGCGACCCGCCGGGCGGCCACAACGGTCGAGCTGCGGCCACTCGACCGGCGGGAGACGGCCACGCTGGTGGCCCATTGTCTGGACGGTGGGGTGCCCGACGACGACGTGGCCGACCGGCTGGACCGGGACGCCGAGGGGATTCCGTTCGTCATCGAGGAACTTGTCGCGGCGATGGTCGACGACGGCAGCCTGGTGCGGGACGGCGACCGGTGGCGGGTCGCCGGTGACCCGCGGACCCGGGTGCCGGTGCCGGTCACGACCGCACTGCTGCACCGGGTCGGCCGGCTCGGACCCGGCGTCACATCGTTCCTCCAGGCGGCCGCGGTGCTCGGCCGAACCTTCTCGTTGTCGGTCGCCTCGGCCACCGCCGGCGTCCCGGAGGCCGAGGCGTTGCGTTGCCTGCGGCTGGCCGCCGAGGCCCGGCTGGTCGGCCCGGATACCCGCGAGGAGCCCGACCGGTACGCCTTCCGGCACGCCCTTACCGCCGACGCGATGCTGGCCCGGCTGCTGCCGGCCGACCGGGCGCGACTCTGCGTGGCCGCGGCGACCGCCGTCGAGGCCGGCGGCGGGGACCACCGGCCCGGAGCCGACCGCGACGACTGGCTGGCCGCCGAACTGTGGGCCGCTGCGGACCGGCCCGGCCAGGCCGCCGCCGGCTACGCTCGGTCCGGTCGACGGGCGGCCGAGCGGGGCGCATTCGCCACCGCGGTGACCTACTTGGAGCGCGGGCTCGCCCTCGCGGATCGGGCGGACCACCCCGAGGTCACCGCCGATTTGCTGGAGGCGCTGACCGGGGCGCTCGTCGCGGCCGGCGAAGCGGCCCGGGTCGCCATGCTCGGGGACCGGCTCGACGCGTTGCTGTCCACACTCGACGCACCGCTGCCGCGGCGGGTGGCGGCCCGGCTGGTCCGCGCCCGGGCGGCGGCCACCGAAGGTTCCTGGGAGCGTGGACTCACCGAGATTGCCGGAGCCCGAGCGCTGGCCGCGATCGAACCGGACGAATTCCACCGGGCCGCGCTGACCGCACCGATCGACGCGGTCGCGGCATACCTGTGCTTCGGCACGCCCCGGCTCGACCGGATCGCGGTCGCTCTGCGGCACGCGACGGCCGCGCTCGCCACCGCCGAGCGGGCGTCGCTGCCGGAGGTGGCCTGCGAGGCCCTGGAAGTGCTGGTCCGGTGCGCCCGGGACACCGATCTGCCGGCCGCCGCCGAGTACGCCCAGCGCCTGCTCGACCTGGCCCGGCGCCACGACCTGCCGTACTGGCGGCTGCGGGCCGCGGTGGAGGTCGCGACGATCGAGAAGGAGCGCAGCAACGACATCGAGCCGCTGCTGGCGATCCGCCGGGAGGCACTCGACGCGGGCGTCGTCATCACCGTGGCGTGGATCGACATCCACCTGTCCGTCGCCCACGTGCTGCGCGGCGACACCGACGAGGCTCAGCGGCACCTCGCCCTGGCAGCCGACGCCGGCCGGCGGCTGCGCCAGCCCGAACTCCAACTCGTCACGTTCAGCGGCGCCGCGGCGATCGCCGCCTGCCGCCCCGACCGAGCAGGCATGGAACGGTTGCTGGCACCGCTGTCCACCCAGGACGTGTACGCCCACGGCGCCGAGACCTGGTGGTACATCCGGGCCGCCTGCTCCTGGCTGGAGGAGGAACCCGAGCGGGCGCTGCGGGAACTCGGCGAAGCAGACGCCGCCGCCGAGGCCGCCGGGCACCTGCGCGGCACCGGCCACCGCTCGGCATACCTGCTGATGCGGGTGGCCCACGACCTCGCCGGGTGGGCCGAGCACGACAAGCTGGCCGGCTCCCACCTGGCGCAGCGGGCCTTTCACCGCAGCTTCCTCGCCTGGAGCAGGGCGATTCTGCACGGGCGGGACGGCCGGCCGGTCGAGGCGGCGGACGCCGTCGCTGAGGCCGTCGCCGCCGGGATCCGCACCCCACTGCACCACCACCTGGCCGCCCGGGTCGCGGCGCCGTGCGCACTCGCCGAGGGCTGGGGTGAGCCGCTGTCCTGGCTGCGCGACGCCGAGGAGTTCTTCCACGGCACCGGGCGGGCCCGCGCCGCGGCCGCCTGCCGCGCGCTGCTGCGCGACGCCGGTGCCGGCGGCCGGCAGCGACGGGCCGGCCACGACACGGTCCCGGTGCAACTGCGCCGGATCGGGGTCACCGTCCGCGAGTACGACGTGCTGCTGCTCGTCGCCGAACGACTCGGCAACATCGAGATCGCGCAACGGCTGTTCCTGTCGCCACGCACCGTGGAACGCCACGTCGCGAGCCTGCGCCAGCGCACCGGCCAGCCCGACCGGGCCCACCTCATCGCATACGCCCAACGGCTACTGGACGCCTGAACCGGGACGGGACAAAGGAGACGCACCCGGCGGCCTCGCATATGGCCGCCACGCCACGCCACGCGACGACGTGAGAGCCTGTGTCCGAGCGCAGGCGTTGCTGCCGGTTCGTCCGTCAGTCGCTCCTCCAGCTCAGTCAGTTCATCGCGGCTGAGGTAGACCCCGGCGAGATTTCAAGCCTCACCGGTCGTCGGGGGACTGGTGCGCCGCCATCCACCAGCGCAGGCCGTGCTGAACGGGCATGCCGCGTAACGACCCTCATCCGGTCGATCATGGACGGAAACTCTGCCGGAAATTGACAGCAATCCGGACGAACAAGCGCAGGTGACAGGCAGACCAACTAGATGAAAGGTCGCCACAACCAAGGAGAACCTGTCATGAACCGTTCCACGTTTCCACGTTTCATCGCCGTCGGTGTGCTGGCCCTCGGGGTGCTTGTCACGGCGGCGCTACCCGCGTCCGCCTCGACCCGCGCTGTAGGCCCGGAGTCCACCGAGCGAGCCGGCCCGGCGCCGGCCGGCACCTCCATGGATGGCCTGGCCGGGTCGACGCTGAGCGTTCGCGGTGCCGGTCCCTACCGAATCGGCGCGAGCCTGCAAGCCCTGCAGGAGGCCGGCCTGATCGACTGGGTCGCCCCGCCGCAGGAGTGTGACGTCGTCTTCACCGGCGTGACCGGAGAATGGTCCGGGGCACTCATCCTGGCCTTCCGGGCAGGCCGGCTGGTGGAGGTCGGCACCGCCACCACCCCGCCCCGGTCTCCGGCCGGCGCATCAGTCGGCATGGGCTGGAGCCAGCTCGAGGACATCTACGGCCACCGCGGCCACCTGATCTCCAACAACGACGGCGAGCAGGCATACCTCGTTCGCATCGGTTCCCGAGTCGAGCTGTACACCGGGCACCCGATCCGCGAGGGCGTCGGCTACTTCCAAGCCGGACCGGCCGACTTCGTCCTCAACAATTTCAGGGGCAAGTCAGTCTGCTGATCACTGCGGGTGCGGTGGGCCACCACGTCCGCCGCGCCCTTCACTGGATCCCGGCGCTCTCAGCCGAGTGCTCGCCCTGCACCCGTTCGCGAGGATTCAGCCGATGGGTCAGGGGCTAATCGGCTCGAAGACCGTTCCGTTCGTTGGAACGACGATCGCGCTCGCGGGCGTGAGGTCCACGCGGTAGGTGCCGCCCGCCTCCACGCCGGCGAGAACGGCCTCCGCCTCTGCTCGGCTGTTGAACCGCTGCGTCCGCAGGATCTCGGGGGCCCCCGGGGTCGAACGGTACGACTCCACCGGTCCGCTTCCCGGCAGGAACCCACGATACGAGTCGAGGACATCGGCGTAGACCTGCACGTAGTAGCCGTGGGGGTCGTGCACGTAGCTGTCCCGTTCGATGACGACGCCGTCCTCGAGTAGAGGGATCCTCGGATTGACATTCATGTGCTTGTCGTACCCGCGGATCACCTTGCCGCCGTCGAGGAGGATGACGGCGGCATCGGCTGCGCCGTTCTCCCGGCCGGGCTTGAATGGCCCGTAGATTTGGATGCTCTGGTAGTTCGGCTGCGAATCGCTTATGGCATGCGTCGCCACCGCGTAGCGCTTCTCGTTGAAGTTGACGAACTCTCCGGTGGTAAGGGCGTCGAGCATGTCCAGCGGGCGTCCACGTTTGGCCGGGTCGTTGTTGTAGGCCTTGAGCGCCTGGTACACCTCGACGATCGGGTACTGATTCGTGTGTGAGGGCGCTACGTACTCGACGTCGACGCGCTGCTGGAGCCAGGACAGGCCGAGCTGGAAGCTCAACCGGCGGAAGCCGTTGGTGGCCGTCACCCGTTCCATGCCGTTGAAGCCGTAGCCGCCCATGAAGCCGAAGGTGATGCGATCGTCGCCGTCCGGGTTGTCGAGGTCGAAGACGTAGGACGTGGTGCCGACGGTGTGTCCCGGAGTCGGCACGGGCATGATCCGGACGTTTCCGAGGTCCATGACCTCGTCGTAGGTGTAGTGGGTGGCGCGTTCCCGCAGGAACGTCTCACTGGCCGGGAGCGCCGGTGGGATGTTCCAGGCGTTCCCGAGTCCGTCGTACCGGATGCCCTCGACGTCTTCGCGCGAGGCGTGCAGCGTTACCTCGCCGCCGGCGTTCTCGATCATGGTGACGAGTTCCCGCGTGGTCCCGTAGTGGTCGAGGTGGGCATGGGAGTGCAGCACGTCGGTGATCCTGCGGGGGTCGAAGCCCATCCGTTCGATGTTCTTCCAGTACTGGTATCCGCTGTTGGGCCAACCGGTGTCGACGAGGATCAGCCGGTCGTCCGACCGGTTCGGGGTGCCCATGTTCGCGTTGAGCAGGTAGAGGGCCACCTCGTTGTCGCCGACGTAGAACAGGGTGCCTTTCACGATCTCGAACGGCTCGGTGCTGCGGGTGTAGGGCGCTTGGCTGACGCCGGTGGCCAGGATGTCGACGTACGGGCGCCCGGACACCGGGTCGACACCCTTGTCCCGGAGCTGGGGGCTCTGTGTGGGGACGTCCCAGACAGGGAGGCCGTCCGCGGTGTCGTGTGGTGTGAAGTAGTAGATGGCCCGCACGTTCGCCGAGTCGGCCTGCCGGTGGTTGCGGTCGAAGACGACGAACGCGGCTTGCCGCTCGGTGGTGGCGTAGTCGTAGTCTTTCGTCACCGGGATCCGGTCGAATGACGAGGGACGCGAGAGCGTCAGATCGGCGGTGTTCACCTCGTAGACCTCGGCGTCGCGGTCGACGCGGTATGTCTCCTCGTACCGCTTGGCGGCCTTCGGCAGCGCCCGACCGGCGATGTCGTGGGTGACTTTCCGCCCGTCGCCGATGGTGATCTGTCCGTTGCGCTTGCCGTAGACCCAGCCGGCGGCGATCAGGTCGCCGGGCCGGCCGTCGCGCGGCGCGAGCTCTGGCCCGTACTTCTTCATGTCGAAGACGGGCGTCCTTCCTTTCGTGAGTACCGTGTGGAAGGTCTGCGACGGGTCCGGCGGGACGAGGACGTCGCCACGGGAGACGCGGTAGTCGACGAGGGTTCCCGGTGCTACAGAGTTCTGGATCGTCTGAGCCGCCGTGTCCGGCACGACTTCGGTGACAGCCCAGGTCCGCTGGCGGCCGCTCAGTACCGGCACGGCCACCTGCGCCCCTCCCGGGCGTGCACGCAGGGCTGGTTCGCCGACCACGAACCCGACCATGACCTTGGCCTTGGCGTCGTGTGAGCGCGGCTCCGCTCGAGCGTTCGGGGGCATGGCGAGAAGAGCTATGGCTAGCACGCCGGCCGCGGCGGCAGCGAGTCGTCGTCTCATGAGATCGCCGTCTGAATTTCCTTCTGGGCGTAACGCGTCATGACTTCGAACTCCGTTTCGACGAGGTGACCGGTACGTTAAGCAGGCAAGGCCATACCGATCCAACACATATTTGGCATCGCCTGATACCTTTTCGGCATCGTCTGCGGAGGCATCGATGTACACCCTCGATCAGCTATGCGGCTTCGTGGCCGTTGCCGAGGAAGGCCACGTCGGCCGGGCCGCCGCCCGGCTACAGATGACCCAGCCGCCGCTGAGCCGCCAGGTGCAGCGGCTCGAGCACACCATCGGCATCGTTCTCTTCGAGCGCACCCCCACCGGCGTGACGCTCACCCCGGCCGGACGCGTGTTCCTCGACGAGGCCCGGCGGGTGCTCAACCTCGCCGCCACCGCTCCCCTGCTCGCCCGCCGCGTGGCGGGCGGCACGGCCGGATCCATCCGGATCGGCTTCACCGCCGTGTCGGCGCTTACCGTGCTCGGGCACTGGATCGCCGTCGCCGCGGAGCATCTACCCGAGGTCGACCTCGTGCTGCACGAGATGGTCACCCACGCCCAGCTCGACGCCATCCTGGCCGGCGAGATCGAGGTCGGGCTGGTGCGCCAGGTCCCCCGGTCCGAGGTGCTCGCCTCCCGGCTGGTCCACACCGACTCGCTCGTCCTGGCCGCTCCCCGCGGTCACCCGCTCACCACCCTCGACCGTCCACCCCGCCTCGCCGACCTCGCCGAGCACGATGTGGTGACCTACTCACCGTCCGAGGCGTGGTATTTCTACGAGCTGGTCGTCGCGGCCTTCCACCAGGCCCGAGTGACGCCCCGCTACGTGCAGCACATCAGCCAGGTCCACACCGTGCTGGCCGTCGTGAACGCCGGCCTGGGCGTAGCCCTCGTGCCGCGCTCGGCCTCGGCCCTTCGGCTGGAGAACCTCACGTTCCTCGACGTCGCGGACATCGAGGAAGACACCGTCACCCTGCACTGCGTCTGGCGGACCACCAACGAGAACCCAGCGCTGGCTGCCCTCCTGGCCCGGGTCGCGGCGTAGACGGCCAGATGCCGAAAAGGTATCGGACGATGCCAAAACTGTGTTTGATCAGCATGGCAAGCGGTGCTTAACGTACCTGTCACCAATCGAAACGACGTCCGGACGTGTTACCGCGTTGTCCTCGCCCAGCAGGGGACGACGGCAGATCCGGGCCAAGCCTCCTAACGCATCGCCCTGCTCCGAGGGCGCGCCCGCACGTCCAAATGATCCCGCTTCCCACAGGAGGGTCCCATGGGCCAGTCGATCGATCGCAGAGCGTTCATCCAACGGAGCGGGGCGGCCGCAGCCGTCGCGGGGGCCGGAGTACTCCTGGGAAGTCCCGCATCGCCGGCGGAAGCCTCAGGCGGCGAACGGCATCGACCACACCGCAAGCTCAAGATGTATGTCGGTACCCAGCGCAGAGCGACGACCGCGGCGGTACTGCAGGAGTTCACCAGACACGGCGTGACCCACTGGGTGGGCTACCCGCCCACGCCCCCGCTCGCCGAGGGCCGCGGCTACTGGCTACCGTCCGAGGTCGAACAGACCCGCGAGTTCGCCGAGCAGAACGGTGTCACCCTGGACATGGTGGCCCTGCCGTTCCTCACCTCGTCACACATCGACCGCGACGCCCGACCGGCGATCATGCTCGGCAGAAGTCCCCAGCGCGACCGGGACATCGACGACATCCACAAGATGATCGAGGCCTGCGCGATCGCCGGCGTACCCGGCTTCAAATACAACATGAGCCTGCTCGGCGTGCTGCGCACCGGCGAGGTGCCCGGCCGCGGCGGCTCGGTGTACGGACAGTTCCGCGCCGCCGACCTGCCCCGCGATGAGCCGCTGACCCGCGCCGGCGTCGTGGACGCGGACACCTTCTGGGAACGCATCGACTACTTCGTCCAGCGTGTGATACCCGTGGCCCACCAGTTCAAGGTGCGCGCGGCCTGCCACCCACAAGATCCGGGCACCCCGCCCGGCGGCTACCGCGGCATCACCAACGTCCTGAGCGTCCCCGGCGGCAAGGGCCTGTTCACATTCCTGTCCCTGCACAAGAGCCCCTACCACGGGCTCAACCTCTGCGTCGGCACGCTCGCCGAGATGCTGTGGGACCCACAGCGCGAGATCTACGACATCGTGCGGCGACTGGCCCGCACAAAGCGCGTGTTCAACATCCATCTGCGAAACATCATCGGACGGCGCAACGACTTCTTGGAGGTCTGGCCAGACGAGGGCGACATCGACCACGCCCGGATCATCCGTATCCTGGCCGAGGAGGACTACTCCTACAACGTCGACCCGGACCACGTTCCCGACCACCCTGACGACCCGGGCGGCAAGCAGGCCTACGCGCACGGCTACGGCTACCTGCGCGCCTTGATGCAGGCCGTCGAGGCGTCCCGATGAACCGACGACGCGCAGCCGCGGTTGCCATTGCCTGTCTAGCCGGATTCACCGTCGCGGCGCCCGCGCCTGGGTACGCGCATCCCGCCGAGCCGGTACTGCAGCCGCTGCTGGAAGAGACGCTGGTGGTCGACGGCGTGACCCGGCAGTACGCCCTGTACGTCCCCAGCGACCAACCCGCATACCGGGTCGCGGACCCCAAGAACAACCCGATCGTGGTGATCCTGCACGCCGACGGCGAGACCGCACACGATCACGCGCTCCGTACACAGTGGACCAGAGTGGCCGAGGAAGAAGGCTTCATCGCCGCCTTTCCCAGCGCGCTGAACGGCTCCTGGAATACCCACCTGGACCCAGGCCGGACCGACGACATCGGCTTCGTCACCGCCGTCACCGACGCGGTCCGCGGCGCCCACCAAGGCAGCGCGGTCAACACGTACCTGGTCGGCGAAGGTGCGGGAGCCGCGGTCGCCAACGAGGTCGCCGCGATCAACTCGCCCCGGTACGTCGCCGTCGCCGGCCTCACCGGTGGCGCGCCAGCCGACTTCTACCAGACCGCGAGCGCACGGCTGCGGACCACCACGATGGCGAGCTGGACGTTCATCACTGGCCGCCGGCCCACCGCCGACGAGCACCGGCAGGTCGAATACTGGAAGCGCGCCAACGGCGTCAGCACCCGAGCCCGGCACGAGGGCGGACACGCCTTCGACACCACCGTCTACCGCAACCCCACCAACCCCCTGGCCCAGGTCCGCGTCTCCCATCTGCGCCGCCCGTCCACCCTGGGCGGCATCAGCGTGGCCCGGGCGATCTGGCGTGAGATGTTCCACCCCACCCTGCGCTTCACCGACCAGGACTCCGTCAACGGACACCTCGTGCCGTTCCGGACAGCCAAGCAGATGCGGCTCACCGAATACACCGCCACGCTCGCCGGCCAGACCCGCCGCTGGCTGGTGTACCTGCCCAGCAACTACCGCAAGCTGACCGCGCACGGCCGAACCATGCCCCTGGTCCTGGCCTTCCACGGCCGCAACGGATCCGGCCGCTACATGGCCCAGCAGACCGGATGGCACGAGGTCGCCGAAGCACGCGGCTTCATCGTCGTATACCCCCAAGCCGAACCGGCGACCGGAGCCAACATCGGCTTCAGCGGCGCCATCGACGCCGCCAACGCCGACGTGGCCGCAACCCTCAGCATCCTCACCGACGTCACCACCCGGTTCGCCGTGGACACCACCCGCGTCATCGTCACCGGCGTCTCTCAAGGCGCGGCATTCACCAACCGCCTCGCCGTGCAGTACCCCCACCTGTTCGCCGCCATAGCACCCTGCTACTCCGGACACCTCAGCGCCGCCAGCTACACCAACCCCATCGTGCGCACCGACGTACCCCTGCCGGTATGGCAGTGCCGCGGCGTGAACGAGGTCCCCACCGACTACCCCGGCGGCACCGCCGGCGAGGCCGCAGCCAGACTCTTCTGGCGAGAAACCGTCAACAAGAACGCCGGACCACCCACCGTCGAAGTCGACGGCCGGTACACCACCGACATCTACCACGACGGCGTCGCCGAGTACCGCTGGACCGTCAACGGCGACATCGGCCACTTCTGGCCCACGAACCTCGGCTACAAGCTCTGGGACGACTTCCTATCCCACTACCGTCGTCTGCCCGACGGTGCCCTGTCGGGACCACATCGACCTGAGCGCCGATGATCCGCAGTCGATGGTCGGGAGTGCTGCCCCGGCGGACGGCACTCCCGGCCATCGACAGGCTATGGGCTGGACGTCGGGGCGGGTCCGAGTGGCCGGCCGCCTGGTCCGTGCGCGTAGGTCAGCCACGGCACCGACGGCACCCGGTCGACGGCTGGGTGGCGGTAGTTGCACACACCGTGGGGGAAGGCCGCTTTGAGCCGGGTCCACTGCTCGGGGGTGAAGGCGACGCCGTAGGCCCGCGGGTTGGGCGGCGTCAGCTCGCATTTGAGGACGTCGTTGGACATTGGTGCGCCGGCCGCGATGCGGGGGTCGGCGTAGTGGGGGAACGTCGCCCGGCACACTGTCAGGTCGGTCACCTTGATCCCGCCGATGAAACACGCGTCGACCGCGTCCGCCGGTTTGTGTCGCAGGATCTTTGCGCTGCGCGGGGCGGCACTGCGATCCGCCTCGACGGCGGTCAGCCACTGGTCCATCAGCAGGAAGGCTTCGTCGGCGATGGGGGCAGGCGGGGCGAGGCCCGGTCCTGGGAAGGTCCAGATGATTTGGTTGTTCGCGTGGCCGTTCGCGTTGCGTAGCCGCTCCCGCAGTGTGTAGCTGTGGAACGGGGCGTGGATGTCGTTGAGGTTGTTGTTGGCCCGCAGGTCGATGATTGCCACGTTGTCCAGCTGCCGGGCATCCTGTGTCACGCTGCTGCGGTAAGCGGCTTGGACGGCGCCGGGGTCGGCCGTGCTGCGCGTTGCCGTGAAGTTGTGGTCGATGTCGACCCCGCCGACGTTCTGGTTCAGGTCGACGAACTGTTCGGGCGTGATCGTCCCGGCTCGCAACGCGGTCAGCCCGTACTGCACGCCGACGTTGTCGAAGGGCAGTTTGGCGAAGCCGAATCCGGCGGCCCGCTCGGCGCGAGTCCACAGGTGCCTGGGCCGTTGGCCGAAGACGGCGACCGAGAAGTCCTGGAAGGTGCTCCGGCAGCCGGCCGGGTTGGTCACGGCGTGGTAGATCTGCGCCTGCTGGTCTGGTGTCGGAGCGGGGAAACAGGATTGGGCGAACGCCTCGGGTGGGGCGTTCCGGCTGAAGGCGGGATTCTGGAAGTCGCCGAACAACCCTTCCCATGCCTCACAAACGGTCCGGTCCGTCGCGGTGATCGGGGCCGCGTTGCCCTGCACCGCGGCCCGGTCGGCCCGGTCGGCCCAGAGGGCCGGCGACGCCGTGTTGAACGCGCGCAACAGGAGATGGCAGTCGTCGACCTCGGCTACAGCGCCCGACCACATGTCCTCGTAGCTGGCGTTCGGCTGGATTCCGTCCAGCAGGCCGGGGTACGCGTTGGCGATTTCGTGCTGCTGGATCGATCCGCCGGACAGTCCCTGGGCGAAGGTGTACCGGATCTCGCCGTACCGCTCGGTGATGCGTTCCTTGACCATCATCACCGACTCGGCGGACACGATCGAGTTGCAGTTGCTGCCCAGCACGTTCAACGACGATGTGGCAACCATGAAGCCGCGGGACAGGGCCTGGTCGATCTGCACGTTCTGCGCGGTGCCCTGGGTGTGGAAGGTGTTGCAGTTCGCTCCGAAGGGATAGAAGAGCTTGTGGTTCCAGCCCGGTTGGGCGTCCCAGGCCGTCCACGGTCGCAGTGGGTCGAACAGGACCGCGATCCGGTAGATGCCACGGTTCTGCGTTCCGGTCTCCTGACGGATGACGTACGGGACGGTGACGCCGCGGTCGGTGGTCGTCGTCGCGACGTCTGCCGCAGGGTTGGCGGGGTCGTAGGGGGCGAATCCGCCGCTGGTGCGGCGGTAGAAGAACTGGTGGGTCGGTGCGGCGTTGCATTGGGCGTCCTGTGCCACCCCGAGGCCGTTGTCCTGTGTCGTGCATACCCAGGGCGCGACCTGCGACCCCGAGAAGACAGGGCCGCCGTTCGGGTGGTTGGTGAGCGTGATCCGCGCGGTTGCGGGCCGGTGGCGGGGCCCGCCGGCCGTCGCGGACAGCAGGCTCCGGCCGATCGGGAGCCCGTCGAGTAGTCCGAGCATGCGGCCGTCCGCGCGCACTGCGAATGCGCCGCTCACGTCGCGTGTACCGCGACTGGTTGCGAGGACCGCCCGCAGGCGGGCCGGGTCCGCACCGGGCGGGAGTACCACCTCGACCAGCGCGTCGCCGCCGGAGAGCAGATCGGCCCGGTTGGAGAGAGTGAGGATCTTCAGGTGGCTCGGTCCGAGGTGGTCCGCCGCCAGGGCGGATGTGGGGGTGAGGGTGAGTGCGGCGGCCGCGACCGCGGCCGCGACCGTGCTGATCGGTCTCATCGGACTCCTCCGTCGAGTAGTCGTCTCGGGGTGCCTCGTCGGTGCGGGGTTCAGGACCAGGTGCGCTGGTCGTGAATGGTGGGACCGTCGGGTAGCGCCGGCACGCACACGATGTCGGCCGACAGCCGTAGGTGGGCGCGGATGAGATCGTGTACCCGGTCGGGTAGCTGCGGGTCGGCATGGGGTGCGGGGACGATTTCGCAGCGCAGGGTGTCGCGGTGGTCCATCCGATCGATGACGAACCGGTGCGCGGTGACGTCGGGTTCGCGGGCCAGGGTCGCGGCGGCCTGTCGTGGGTGCAGGAATACGCCGCGGACCTTGACTGCTTCGCCTATCCGGCCGAGGACACCAGCCAGCCGCAGCGTGCCTCCAGCGCCGAGGGTCCAGGCGGACAGGTCGCCGGTGCCGAACCGGACGAGGGGTTGGTCGGGTCGCAGCAGGGTGACGACGACGTGACCGACGCCGTCGTCGACGCGGGGTTGCTCGGTGCTCAGATCGCATACCTGGACCAGTACGCCGGCCGGGATCGCCAGACCGGAGCCCGATCCGGTCTCGTAGCCGAGCAGGCCCGCCTCGGCGGTGCCGTACGCCTGGCGGACGGTCGGGACGTGTCCGGTCAGCCACGCCCGCAGCGAGTCGGGTAACGGCTCGGCGGTGACGACGGCGCGGCGTACGGGAAACGGCAGTTCCAGCGAGCCGGCCGTCTCGATCAGCGCCTTGAGGTAGGAGGGCAGGCCGACGTAGGCGCTGGCGCTGACCGCCGCGGCGAGCTGGACCTGCAACTGCTGGTTGCCGATGCCCGCCGGGACGACGATGGCGCCGACCGCGACGCCACCCTCCTCGAACATCGCCCCGGCCGGCGACAGGTGGTAACTGAAGCAGTTGAGCATGGTATCGCCGGCGCCGATGCCGGCCGCACGGAGTGCCTCAGCCCAGCGCCACGGATCGGACCCGGCGAGTTGGGGTTCGTAGAGCGGTCCGGGTGAGGCGAACACCTTGCGTACCACCGCGTCCGGCGCCACGGTGCCGCCGAAGGGTGGGCTGGCGCGCTGGGCGGCGATCAGGTCGTCCTTGGTGAACACGGGGATCCGGTCGAGGTCGGCCGCCGAGGTCACCTCGTGCACGCCGGCCGCGGCGAGGCGGGCGGCGAACGCCGGTACCCGGTCCGCCGCATGCCGTACGACGGCCACGACGGCGGCGTCCAAGCCGCTGGTGTAGGCGCGGATCCGGTCAGCCAGCACGGAAAACCTCCTACAACCAGCGCTTGCGGCGGGTGTAGTGCTTGACGTCGCGGTAGCTGCGGCGCCCCCCGGCTTCGCCGAGGCCCAGGTAGAACTCCTTGACGTCCGGGTTGTCGGCCAGTTCGGCGGCGGTGCCGGAAAGGACGATGCGGCCGGTCTCCATGACGTAGCCCCGGTGTGCGATCGCCAGCGCGCGCCGGGCGTTCTGCTCGACGAGCAGGGCGGTGAGGCCGAGTTCGGTGTTCAGCCGGGCGACGATGGCGAACACCTCGTCGACGAGGCGTGGGGCCAGACCGAGTGATGGTTCGTCGAGCATCAGCAGGCGCGGATTGGACATCAGTGCCCGGCCGATGGCCAACTGCTGCTGCTCGCCGCCGGACAGGTAGCCGGCGACCCGGCCGCGTAGCTGCGCCAGCCTGGGCAGGAATCCGTACACCCGGTCGAAGTCGGCCCGGCTGCCGCGGGTGTAGCCGCCGGCGATCAGGTTCTCGTTCACGGTTAGGTGTTCGAACACCCGCCGGCCCTCCATGACCAGCGCGACGCCGCGGCGAACCCGGTCCGCCGCGTCCGCGCGAGTCAGGTCCGTACCGTCGAAGCCGATCGTGCCGTCGGTGACCGCACCGTGTTCGGTGGGCAGCAGTCCGGCAATCGCCTTGAGGGCGGTCGACTTGCCAGCACCGTTGGAGCCGAGCAGGGCAACGATCTCGCCCGCCGGGACGTCCAGCGACAGCCCGCGCAGGACCAGGATGACCTCGTCGTAGATCACCTCGACGTTCTGGACCGCAAGCAGCGCGCCGGTCACCCCCCACGCGCCGGATGCACGCGGGAGGACCGGAACCGTGTCGGCTTCGGTCATAGCCGGTCAGGCCTTCGGTGCCACGTTGGCGACCACTTCGGTGAACTTGCCGCCCGAGACCTGGTACAGGCTCGACGCGGTCGCGCCGCGGTGGCTGTCGGCGGTGAACTTGATCGGGCCGATGACTCCGCCGGTGTCCAAGGCGGGCATGGTCTCCAACGCGGTGCGGATGTTGGGGCCGGTGAGTTCCTTGCCGTCGGCGAGTGCCTTCTCGATGCCCTTGACCATCGCGTGCATGGTGTACCAGCCCTGCACGAAGTGCAGGCCCTTGGCGTCGAGGTCGATGCCCTTGGTCTGGCAGTAGTCGCGGATCGGCTGGTGCCCGGATTTCGCCACGCCGGGCGGTGCGAACGGCTGCAGCATCAGGTGGTTCTCGGCCGCGGGTCCGGCGACCTTGATGAACAGCTCGTCGGAGCACCAGTTCAGACAGACGATCTTCATGTCGAGTTTCTGGGCTGCGATGTCCTTGGCCACGACAGCGGCGGGGCTGGACACGTTCTGGATCACCACGTACTTGACGCCCTGCGCCTTGGCCTGTTGCAGGATGCCGACGTGGTCGGTGGCGCCGGCCTTCATCGGGTACGGCTTGAAGCCGAGCTGGTATCCCTTGTCTTTGATCCACTTCTCGCCGTCGGCGAGCGGGGCGGTGCCGAACGGTGAATCGTGGTGGAACATCGCGACCTGTGCTGATGGGTCCTGGCCGGCCAGGTAGTCGAGCACCACGCGCAACTGGTCGGAGTAGGTCGGTGCGACCACGAAGTTGTACGGCGACTGCTTCGGGTCGGTGAGGACCTCGGCGTACGACGCCGACATGAACGGCAGTTCATCATCCTTGACTTTGGACCGGAGCGCCTCGGAGTCACCGGTCCCCCAGCCCATGATCGCGGCCGCACCCTCGGCGACGAATTTCTTGTACTTCTCCTCGGCGACGGGCACCTTGTAGGCGTAGTCCTCGCTGAGCGCCTTGATCTTGTGGCCGTCGACCCCGCCCTTGGCGTTGACGTCGTCGATGTAGGCGAGCATGCCTTCGTTAGTGGGCTTGCCGACGTCAGCGGTGGCACCGGTGAGGTCGGCGATCAGCCCGATGACGATGTCCTTCTTGTCATCGGCGCCGTTGCCACCGCCACCGGGGCCGCCGCAGCCGGCGGCCAGCGCCAGTATCGCCGCGGCACATATGAGTTTTCGCATCGGACCTCCTTTGACGGTCTCTTCCGGCCGGGGGCACGGGCCGGAAGAGAGTTCAGTAGCGGAACGGCCAGAACCGCACGTAGTCCTTGACGCGGCGCCAGATCCGGTCCAGGCCGCGGGGTTCGAACAGCAGGAACAGGACGATGACCAGGCCGAAGCTGGCCGCCTGCACGGCCGGTAGCTGGTCGGCGAGGATCGGAGCCGACGTCCGCAGCGCGTCGGCGAGTTCGGCGAGCAACGGCGGTAGGAGCATGATGAACGCCGCCCCGTACACGGCGCCGGCCACGCTGCCCAGCCCACCGACAATGATCATGGCGAGGTACTGGACCGAGATGTCGATGGTGAACCGTTCCCAGGTGACGGTTTGGGTGTAGTGGGCGGTCAGCGCGCCGGCCAAGCCGACGTAACCGGACGAGACGGCGAAGGCCATCAGCTTGGTGCGGGTCAGATCGACCCCGATCGCCGAGGCGGCGATGTCGTGGTCGCGCACGGCCATGAACGAGCGGCCGAGCGCGGTGCGTAACAGGTTGCGGGCGCTGATGACGGCCAGCACGGCGAGGCCGGCGATGATCCAGTACCAGACGAACTCGAAGCTGGTGCGCGGCACCCGCCAGCCGAAGATGGTCAGCCGGTCGACGTCGAGGAAGCCCTGCCCGCCGGTGAGCCAACCCCACCGGCGGACCACGAACACGATGATCTCCTGGCTCGCGATTGTCGCGATGGCCAGGTAGAGCCCCTTCAGGCGCAGGGCGGGCAGCCCGAAGAAGGCGCCCACAGCCGCGGTCACCACCACCGCGGCGAACATCGCCAGCGGCACCGGCAGTCCCGCGCGCTGCACCAGCAAGCCCGAGGTGAACGCGCCGACGGCGAGAAACCCGCCCTGGCCGAGGGAGATCTGGCCGGTGAAGCCGACCAGGATGTTCAGACCCACCGCGCCGATGGCGGCGATGCCGATGGTGTTGACGATGCCGAGCCAGTACGTGTTGACCAGCCACGGCAGGGCGAGCAGCCCGGCGAAGACGAGCACCAGCCGCAGGCGTTCGGCGCTGGTGTGCCGCAGTCGCAACTCGGCGGCGTACGAGGTGTGGAACACCCCGGTGGCGGTGGCGGCCATCTCAAACCCTCTCGATGCGCGGTTGGCCGAACAACCCGTACGGTCGCACCAGCAGGATCAGCACCAGCGCCACGTAGGGCACGACCTGGGACGCTCCGGCGGATACGCCCTCGGCGTACTGGCTGAGCAGGCCGATGACCGCGCCGCCGACGATGGTGCCGGGCACCGAGTCCAGGCCGCCGAGGATCACGACCGGGAACACCACCAGCCCGAACGTGGCCAGGTTCTGGCTCACCTCGGCGATGTCGGCGAGCAGGATGCCGGCGATCAGCGCGCTGACCGCGGCCATCGCCCAGGCCAGGGCGAAGATGCGCCGCACCGAAATGCCCTGCGCAAGGGCCGCCTGTTGGTCATCGGCGACCGCCCGCATCGCGATCCCGTGCCGTGAGAACCGGAAGAACACGGTGACCGCGGTCAGGACCACCACGGCGATCGCGACGGCGAAGATGCGGTCCAGCGGCACCGTCGCGCCGGCGACGGTGACCGTCCCGGCCGGCAGCACCTTGGGCATCTCGCGCGGGGTGGTGCCGTAGAACATCGTCACGGCTGCTTTGAGCACCGCTGCCAACCCGATCGTCACCATGATCACGGCTATCGGATCCTCGCCGATCAGCGGCCGCAGAACCAGGCGTTCGATCGCGACGCCGAGCACGGCGGCGGCGACGACGCCGCCCAGCACCGCGACCGCCAGCGGCAGCCGCAGCAGGACGAAGGCGGTGTAGAACAGGTACGCGCCGACGAGCAGCAGTTCACCCTGGGCGAAATTGATGACGCTGGTCGCCTTGTAGATGAGCACGAAGCCCAACGCGGCCAGCGCCAACACCGCGCCGTTGGCCAGCCCGTACACCGTCAACTGCACGAACTGACTCATGTGCGTCCGCTCCAGGCCGGGCGACGGCGCCGGGAGACCAGCGCGGCGACGTCGAGAGGACTGCGCACCGCCAGGGTGACGGTCCGCGTCGCCGTGCTGCCGTCCTGATAGGAGACCGTGGTGTGCACCTCGACCGTGCCGTCGCCACGATCGAGGGCGGCGATGATTCCGGCGTAGCGGTCGGCGACGACGCTGCGCCGGACCTTGCGGGTGCGGGTGATCTCGTCGTCGTCGGGGTCGAGCTGCTTGTGTAACAGGACGAATCGGCGTACCCGGATCGCCTCGGGCAGATCGGCGTTGGCACGCGCGATCTCCTCCGCCAACAACTCGCCGATCTCGGCCCGACCGGTGAGATCGGTAAAGGTGGTGTACCCGAGCCGGGTCCGCTCGGCCCACGCCCCGACGGTCGCCGCGTCCACGCACACGATCGCGGTGATGCCGCCGTCGCCGTGGAACGCGACCGCCTCCTCGACGAACGGCGAGAACTTCAGCCGGTTCTCGATGAATGCGCACGAGAATCGGGTGCCGTCGGGCAGGCGCAACACGTCGGCGAGCCGGTCGATGACGACCAGGTGCCCGTCGTCCAGATAGCCCGCATCGCCGGTGTGCAGCCAGCCGTCGCCGTCCTTCGCGGCCGCGGTCGCCGCGGGGCTGTGCAGGTAGCCGCGGAACACACTGGCCGAGCGCAGCAGGATCTCCCCGTCATCGCTCAGCCGCAGCTCGGCGCCCGGGATCGGGCGACCGACGGTGTGGAACCGGACGTCGTCGTCGCGGTGGGCCACCGCGATGCCGCAGATCTCGGTCTGTCCGTAAATCTGCTTGAGGTTGACGCCAATGGCGTGGAAGAAGCGGAACACCTCCGGCGACAGCGGCGCGCCGCCGGTGTAGCAGCGTTTGATCCGGGCCAGGCCCAACTGGTCGCGCACCGGACGCAGTCCCACCGCGGACGCCACCACGTGCGCCAGGCGCAACGCCGGGGCGGGCGCCACCCCGCGTACCCGGCAGGCGGCGACCCGATCACCGACGTCGTAAGCCCAGCGGAACACCCGGCGCTTGAGCCATCCCGCCTCGTCGATGCGGACTTGAACGTCGGACAGCATCGATTCCCAGATCCGCGGCGGGCTGAACATCTGATCCGGGCCGACCTCGCGCAGATCCGCACGTTGGGTCGCGGCGTCCTCCGGGAATGACAGCGTCAGGCCCGCACCCAAGCCGCAGCCGAGTGCGAGCATCTGCTCCCCGATCCATGCCAACGGCAGGAACGACACGTAGCGGAAGCCTGGCCGGACCGGGTCGATCTCGATAAGGTGCGCGGTCATCGCGAGCAGGTTCGCATGGGTCAACTCGGCGAGCTTGGGACGGGCGGTCGTGCCGGACGTGGTGCAGATCAGCGCGGTGTCGTCCGGGTTGCCCGCCGCGATGCGGGCGTCCAGCCAGCCCGGCCGGTGCTCGGCATCGGCGCGGCCGGCGGTCTCGACGTCGGTGAACCGGCCCAGGTATGGCTCCGGATAATGCGCCAGGCCGTGCGGGTCGTAGTACACGATCGTGGCGAGCTTGGGTAACTGGTCCTTCAACGCGATCAGTTTGTCGACCTGCTCCTGATCCTCGGCGACCACCACGCGGACCTCGGCCGTCGCCAGGACGTGCCGGATCTCCTCGCCGATGCTGGTCGGATACACGCCGACCACGGCGCCGCCGAGGCTCTGCACGGCCAGTTCGGTGATGAGCCATTCGGGCCGGTTGTCGCCGAGCACGGCCACGATGTCGCCACGGCCGACTCCCAGGCCGGCCAGGCCGTGGGCGAAGTCGCGCACCCGCCGCGCGTACTGCGCCCAGGTCATCGGTTGCCAGATGCCGTACCGCTTCTCCTGCAGGGCGGTCGCGGCCGGGTGTTCGGCGGCCAGCGACCACAGCAGCTGGGGAAACGTCGATGTCATCGTCCCGGCTCCGCCGGCGCGCCGAGGTAGGCCTCGATCACGGCCGGGTTCTGCCTGACCTGTGCCGGAACGCCCGTGGCGATGAGCCGGCCGAAGTCCAGGACGGTGACGGCGTGGCAGATGTCCATGACCACGTCCATGTCGTGCTCGATGAGCACCACACTGACCCCGGCCAGTTCATTGACGTCGAGAATGTAACGCGCCATCGACTCCTTTTCCTCGGCGTTCATGCCGGCCATCGGTTCGTCGAGCAGGAGCACGGCAGGCTGCAGGCACAACGCCCGCCCGAGTTCCACCCGCTTGGCGTATCCGTACGCCAACGTGCCGACCGGTTTGTGCCGCACCGCCTGCAGTTCGAGCAGGTCGATGACCTCCTCGACCAGCGCCCGGTGGGTGATCTCCTGCCGCCGGGCCGGGCCGAACCAGATCAACGCCGGCAGCAATGCGTGGCTCATCCGGGTGTGCCGGCCGAGCATCAGGTTCTCCAAAACCGTCAGATGCCGGAACAGTTCGATGTTCTGGAACGAGCGGGCCACCCCCAGCCGCGCGATCTGGTGGGGACGGCGCCCGATCAGATCCGACCGGCCTTCGGCGTGGTAGAGGTTCACCGTCCCGCGCTGCGGCCGGTACAGCCCGGACAGGCAGTTGAGCAGGCTCGACTTGCCCGCACCGTTGGGGCCGATCACCGCGTGGATCTCGCCCTGCCGCACGGTGAGCGCGACCCCGTCGAGAGCCTGCACCCCGCCGAAACGCAGCCCGAGGTCCGCCACCACGAGCAGTGGCTGGCCGGGCGCCACCGTGCTCCCGTTGAGCGGAAACTGGTACTCGCGGACGGTCAAGTCGGACCCCTTTTCCGTGTGTGACGCACGCTACTTTTTCACTATGCGGAAGTCAACCACTGTATCCGGAATCGAGTTCCTCCCTGATATCGTGGCGCCGTGACGGAGTTGGATGCGCAGCCAGGCAGGGGAACCGATTCCCGCGGCACCCTCGGCACCGTCCGGAACGCCGCCCTGCTGCTGCACCTCCTCTCCGACGGACCCGCCCACCAGCAGCTCACCGAGCTGGCCGAACAGTCCGGGCTGTCGTTGCCCACCGTGCACCGGCTGCTTCGATCGCTGACCGTCGCCGGGCTGGTCGAGCAGGATGCCCGGTCCTCCCGGTACGGCCTCGGTCCGGAACTCGTCCGGCTCTCCCAGCGCTACCTGGCCCGGCTTCCCGTCCTCGCGGCGCTGTCGCCGTATCTGCTGCCGGTGCGCGACGCCCTCGGCACCTCCGTGCGGATCGTCCTCTTCGTGCGGGGTTCGGTGACCTACATCGACGGCGCGGACGGCGCGGACGCCGGGCCCTACCGGGAGCCGCACCGGGTCGTGCCGGCGGTGCGCAGCGCGGCGGGGCGGCTGCTGGCCGCGCGCGCCGACGACACCGGTTGGGCACTCGCTCTTGCGCTGGCGTCCGCCGACGAACGTGCGGTCGCGGAAACCCGGCGGGCCGCCTGGCGCACCGCGTTGCACCTCACTCTCGGCGGCGCAGAGCATGGAAATACCGAGGTCGCGGTGCCGGTCGTGGACGCCTACGACCACGCGGCCGCCGCCCTGACCGCCACCGTCGGCGACAACGACGTCGACCGAGCCGCGGCCCACCTCGACCGCGCCGCCCAGGCAGCCGGCAGGACGCTCGGCCATGCGTGAACCGGACCTGTCCCGCTGGGCGCCGATCGCTGACCTGCTCACCTGGAATGCCAGTCCGACTGCGATCTATCAATCCGGCGGCCGATACGGCCGCTGGTTTCCCGACGGCACCATCAACCTCGCCGGCAACTGCGTCGACCGGCACCTGGCGGCCCGTGCCGACCAGCCGGCGATCCACTGGGAGGGCGAGCCCGGCGACCGGCGGACGCTGACCTACCGGGATCTCTCGGACGAGGTCACCGCCTTCGCCGCGGCCCTGCGTGGGCTCGGCGTCGATGTCGGTGACCGCGTCGCCATCCATCTGGGCTGGCTGCCCGAGGCCGTCGTGGCGATGCTCGCCTGCGCCCGCATCGGAGCCCCCTTCGCCGTCATCCCCGTGCCGCTGCCGGTCGAAGCCCTCGCCGAACGCCTTGACGACCTGGCTCCCCGGATCCTGCTCACCCAGGACGGCGCGTGGCGCCACGGCACGATCATCCCCACCAAGGCGCGGGTCGACGATGCCCTGACCGCTGTCGTCGGCGTCGAGCACACCGTTGTGGTCCGCCGCACCGGTCTCGACGTGGCCTGGTATGAAGGTGACCGCTGGCTGCATGACCTGCTCGCCCCGGCCCGCGTCCCGGCGGCAACCGCGCCCGCCCCGGCGCTGCCGGCCGAACACCCACTCCTCATGAGCTGGCTGGCGAATCGGCGGGGCCGGCCGGTCACCGCCGCGCACGGCACCGCCACCCTGCTCGCCGCGGCCGTCGCCGTCCACCGCTACGGGCTGTCCGACGGCGGTGTGTTCTGGTGCGCCGGCGACCTCGCCTGGATCGGCGCACAGACCCATGGGATCATCGGCCCGCTCGCCTGGGGCGACACCACCGTGATGTTCGAAGGAACACTCGATGTGCCCACCCACCACCGGCTCTGGGACGTCATCGAACGCTACAACGTCGCCACCCTGCTCACCACGCCGTCCGTGCTCGCCCGGGTCCGCGAATGGCCCGACGCGGCTCCACCCGAGCCGGCACGACGCACAGTGAACCGCGTCGTGACGATCGCCGAACCCCTCCCACCCGCGCTGCGCACCTGGATCGCCGACCAGGTCACCGGTGATCCCGACACCGTCGGCGACGGCTGGGGCCAACTCGAACTCGGCGGCATCGTGACCGTCGACCGGCCAACAGACCCCGTTCGCCTGCCCGACGCCGGCCTGGCTGTCGTCGACCCGGCCGGGCGACCCAGCCCGGACGGCACCGCCGGAGAGCTGATCTTGCACCGCCCATGGGCCGGCACCATGCGCACCCTCCTCGGCGACGGCGCCGCCGATGCCTTTGACCACTGGGGCCGCCGCGACGGCGTCTACTCGACCGGCGACCGGGCGATCCGCCACGCCGACGACGCCGAGCGCCGCCGCCGGCTGGAGTTCCTCGGCCGCATCGACCCCGTCGTCAGCGTCTCCGGCCAACTGGTCTCGCTGACCGAGGTCCGCGACGTA
Organism: Actinoplanes sp. NPDC051388; assembly: GCF_055586225.1. NCBI lineage: Bacteria > Bacillati > Actinomycetota > Actinomycetes > Micromonosporales > Micromonosporaceae > Actinoplanes > Actinoplanes sp. NPDC051388. The sequence goes on from NZ_JBVJIP010000019.1 coordinate 64,897, forward strand.
CTCCTCGACCATCCCTTCCTGGCCGCCGCCGAGGTCGTCACCTGTACCGACCCCGAGCACGGACGCCGACTCGTCGCCTATGTCGTGCCCACCACCAACGTGGTCCCCGACACTGCACTCGCGCAGGAACTGGTCAACACCGTCCGCGAAGCCCTCGGCGGCCTGGCCCGCCCGTCGATGATCATCTACCTCGACCGCCTCGGCGACGACCTGAGCCCCGACACCCGCCGCCGCACGCTGGAACTGCTCGCCAACTCGTCGTCCGGCGCCCACCACCCCGTACACGTCACCTGGACACAGATCCGGGCCGCCGCCCAGACGTGACCGTCAAACTGGCGGCTCGAGGTTGACAGAGAATGTCTTACAGGTCGAGCACCAGGCGTTGCCCCCGGCTCCGAGACACGCAGATCATCATGACGTCGCCGGCGACGCGCTCCGCCGCGGTGAGTACGGAGTCGCGGTGCTCCGGCTCCCCCTCGAGCACGCCGGTCTCGCAGGTGCCGCAGGTGCCCTCGCCACAGGAGGAGAGCACGGCGACCCCGTCCTGTTCGACAGCCTCGAGGATGGAGATGCCCGCGGGCACCCGCACGGTCCGGCCGCTCTGCCGCAGCAGCACCTCGATGTCGTGGTCGACGGCGGGCGCGGCCGGCCGCGCGGCGAACCGCTCGGTCCGCAGTGTGCCCGCCGGCCAGCCGGCGCAGCGTTTCTCCACCGCGGCGAGCAGCGGTTCGGGTCCGCAGCAGTACACCAGGGTGTCCGGGCCGGGGCTGTCGAGCGGGCTCAGGTCGAGCAGGCCGGTCTCGTCCTGGGCCTGCACGCAGACCCTGTCGCCGTAGCGGTCCAGGCGGTCCAGGAACGCCATCGAGGCGCGGTGGCGTCCGCCGTACAGCAGCCGCCAGGAGGCACCCTGGGCCGCGGCGGTGGTGGCGACCATCGGCAAGATGGGGGTGATGCCGATGCCGCCGGCGATGAAGAGATACTCGCGGGCCGGCAGCAGTTCGAAGTGGTTGCGGGGGCCGTCGACCTGCAGTCTGGTGCCCGGCGCGAGCCGTTCGTGGACGTACCGGGAGCCGCCCCGGCTCGCCGGTTCGCGCAGCACCGCCAGTTGCCAGCGGTACCGGTCGGCGGGGTCGCCGCAGAGCGAGTACTGCCGCACCACGCCGGGCTTCAGCCGAAGGTCGACGTGGGCGCCCGGACGCCACGGCGGCAACTCGCCGTTGTCTGCCGCCCGCAGGGTCAGCCCCAGTACCCCCTCGGCGAGGGGCCGCACCTCGTGGACGAGCACGTCGGTCACGCCGGGCGGGCTCTGCCTGATGCCCTCGCGCAGTTGCCCGGTCATCGGGTCGCCCCCTCGGGCGCGGGGGCGGCGTGTTCCGGGTGGGCCAGCAGCCACTGCCACATCTCGACGGGGTCGTCGGCGTCGTGCTCGGCACCGCAGTGGCAGGTGCCGTGCAGCCGGTCGGAGCCCGGCGCCCAGACGATCCGGTAGACGGTGCTACTCATGCGATCGCTCCGCGATGCATTCGCAAGGCACTGAGTTGATGATTCGCTTGCTCATTGCCCCGCGAGCTTCCGCAGCATTCGCCGGGCGGCCAGCCCCCCGGTGTCGATGTTGATGCTGAGCTCCTGGTAGCCGTCCGGTTCGCCGGCGATCACCCGCTCCAGGGCGTTGAGGGCCATCACGTCCTGCATGACCACGGTGTGGTTGCTCGTCGCCAGATAGTCGGAGACCGCCTCGTCGCCGAGGGCGAAGTCGCGGGCAACCATCCAGAAGTCCAACGTGCTGCTCTCGGTCTCCGGGGTGATCGCGTACACGATCTCGGCATGGCAGGCGGCGCTGTCGTCGCCGTCCGGGCCCGGCTCGACGCCGGTCGGCGCGATCCGGCTGTGCAGCAGGTACAGCCCGGGCGGGTGGTACTCGATGTCCTGCCAGCGGTCGATGCGCCCCTCGATGCCGGTCGACTTCGCGTAGAACGGCGGGCACTCGACGTCCTTCATCCGGCGCCGTACGTGCACGATGCCGGCGTCCTCGTCGACCTCGGTGGTGATCGGCGTCTCGGCCACCTCCGGGGTGCCGATGTAGCCGCCGTGCAGGTAGGTCTCATGGGACAGGTCGAGCAGGTTGTCCACCAGCAGGCCGTACCGGGCGGCCAGCGGCTCCATGCCGCGCACCGTGGTGTAGCGGGGCGAGGCCAGCCAGGGCGCCCGCGGGATGGTTGCGGCGTCGGCCCGGTCCGGATCGCCGATCCACACCCAGACCAGCGAGTCCTGTTCGACGACCGGGTAGGCGGGCACCCTGGCGGTGCGCGGGATCCTGGTCTGTCCGGGCACGTAGACACAGGCGCCGCTGGGTTCATAGGTGAAGCCGTGGTAGCCGCAGACGATGCGATCGCCGTCGCGCCCGCTCAGCGACAGCGGGTACCGGCGGTGTACGCACCGGTCGCCCAGCGCCACCGCGGTGCCGTCCTGGGTGCGGTAGAGCACGATCGGTTCGGCGAGGATCGTCCGGCCGAGCAACTGCTCGCCGACCTCCTCGGTGCATGCGGCGACGTACCACTGATTGCGGACGAAGTCGGTCATGCCGGATCCCCACTTCGTGGTGACCCCGCCCTGACCGGGCTGACTCTGCTTGATGATGCCCTCGTTTTGCTCGTTCATGGCGTCTCCCGGTCTGCCGCGACGGGTGTCACTCCGACGATCGGTGCCGGGCCGCTCCCGCCGCTACGGTCCTTCCGTTGGCCGGAAGGACCGTGGCTGAATCCGGAGCGCGCGCGAGATGCCGCGGGCGGCGGTGCGCACCGCGGGGACCAGCGTCGCCGGTGCCACCGATCCGGCGCGGACGACAATGGACAGAGCGGCCACCACCTCGTCGGTGGTGCCGTGCACGGGTGCGGCCACGGACAGCGCGTCCAGGGTCACCTGACCGTCGCTCACGGCGTACCCACAGCGTCGGACCTGCGCGAGTTCCCGGCGCAACCGGTCCGGCTCGGTGATGGTCCGGTCGGTGAACCGGGCCAGCGGCCCGGCCAGGTAGCGTTCCTGCGCCTCGGCGTCGGAGTACGCGAGCAGCACCAGGCCGACGCCGGTGCTGTGTGCGGGCCACCGGCCACCGACCCGGCTGCGAACCCCCACGGAGGTACGGCCGGCGATGCGTTCCACGTACACCACGTCGGCGCCGTCGAGCACGGCCAACTGCACGTTCTCGTGGGTGGCCTCGTACAGGTCCTCCAGGAACGGCAGGGCGGTCTCGCGCAGGCCGAGGCCGCGCGGGGCGAGTGAGGCGACCTCCCACAGCCGCAGGCCGATCCGGTACCGGCCCCGTGCATCGCGTTCCAGCGCGCCCCAGGCGGACAGCTCGCCGACCAGGCGGTGGGTGGTGGCCAACGGCAGGCCGGTGCGCCGGCTGAGCTGGGTCAGCGACAGGTGCCGGTGCTCGGCGTCGAACGCGCCGAGAACCGCCAGCAGACGACTGGCCACCGAATCCACGGACTCACTCCGCGAGCAGGAACTTCTGGACCGTGTCGAGGAGTTCGGCCGGGCGCTCGAAGACCACCACGTGGCCGCTGTCGATCTCGGCGTACTGGCTGCCGGCGATCATCTCGTGCAGCGCCCGGGCGCGCTCGACCGGCACGACCTGGTCGCGGGTCAGCCCGACCACCAGCGTCGGCGCGGTGATGCGGGGCAGCAGGGGACGCAGGTCGGCGGTGCGGTCGACCTCGAGGTGCCGGCGCATGCCCGGGGTGATCGGCGGGCCGTTCTCGACGAACTGCCGCAGGCCCTCCGGCCCCAGCCCGTGCAGGAACGGCGCGCTGAAGCACTGCAGTTGCAGGAACCGGTTGAGCAGGTCGTGGTCGGTGCGTTCGAGCGCGGTCCACACGTCGAGCATCAACTGCTGCCGGCCGTCCTCGGGGTCCGGCCAGCCGGCCACCAGCACCAGCCGGCGGACGAGTTCCGGGTGGCTGCCGGCCACCGCGGCGGCGACGACGGCGCCGAGCGAGAAGCCGACCAGGTCGACCGGGGCGTCCGGGGAGGCATCGGCGGTTGCCGCGGCGATCTGCCGGGCGAGAAGGTCGAGGGTGAGCTCGCCGCCGGGGTCGGTGGTCTCGCCGCCGCCGGCGTAGTCGGCCAGGACCACGGTTCGGTCGCCGGTGAACGCGTCCAGTAGGTGGCCGTAGTTGAGGTCGGCGGACAGCCCGGTGCCGGGCACGAGGACCAGCGCCGGGCCGGTGCCGGCGGTGCGGTAGTGCACGGTCGTGCCGGCGACGGTGGTGGTGGGCATCAAGGGCTCCTTCGGGTACGGGGTCAGGGCTCAGGCGGTGTCGCCCATCGTTTGGGCGAGCGCCAGGTGGCAACGTTCGAGCAGGGCGCGAAGGGTGGTCTGCTCCGCGTCGGTGAGATTTGCGAGCATCTCCCGTTCGATCAGGTCGGCATCGGCGCGGCACTCAGCGAGCTTGGCGGATCCGGCCGGGGTGAGCCGGGCGAGCAGCACGTGCCGCCGGTCGGTGCTCGGATGGCGCAGGATCAGGCCCTGGCGTTCGAGGGTGACGACCAGTTCGTGCATGGTCTGCGGCCGGACGAAACATCGCCGGGAGAGCTGCGCCGAGGACAGATCGCCGCGGTGGTGCAGCACGGTGAGCGCGGTGTACTGCACCGTGGTGACGCCGTGCTGCCGCAGGGCCACGTCCAATCGCGCCCTGATGGCCGATTCCACCTGTTTCACCAGGTACGTGGTCAGGGTCGGCGGGCCGGCCATGAATCGGCTCCTTCGCGGATGGGGGCATTTCTCCTGATCAGCGAGCCGCTGTTGACGACTCCGCAATGGGCAAGCTACAAACTAGCAATCAGGATTCCTGATAGCCAGACGGTCAGCTGGATGAACTTGAGACCGCAGGAGGCCCCATGCCGCTCGTTACCGCCGCAGCCGCTGTGCACAGCGCCGGCAAGCCCTTCACCATCGAACGGATCACCCTGAACGGGCCTGCCGACCACGAGGTCGTGGTGCGCATGGTCGCCGCCGGCATGTGCCACACCGACCTGAGCGTGCAGGCCGGGTTCATTCCGTTCCCGCTGCCGGGAGTCCTCGGCCATGAGGGCGCCGGGGTGGTCGAGGCCGTCGGCGCGACGGTCACCTCCGTCGCACCGGGCGACCGGGTGCTGCTGTCGTTCACCTCGTGCGGCACCTGCGGGGCCTGCCGGGACGGCCGGCCCGCGCTGTGCGAGACATGGCTGCCGCGCAACCTGCTCGCCGGTGCCCGCCCCGACGGGACGGCACCCCTGACCGACGCCGACGGCGGCGAACTGCACGGTTACTTCTTCGGGCAGTCCTCGTTCGCCCGGCACGCCCTCGTCGACGAACGCAGCGTCGTGAAGGTCGATCCCGACACCCCGCTGGAGGTCCTCGCCCCTCTCGGCTGCGGCGTGGTCACCGGTTTCGGCACGATCGTCAACGTGCTCAGCCCCGGCCCGGGCCAGAGCGTCGCCGTCCTCGGCGCGGGCAGCGTCGGGCTCAGCGCCGTGATGGCCGCGGCCCTCAGTCCCGCTAACAAGATCATCGCAGTCGACCGGTTGCCGCAGCGCCTCGACCTGGCCCTCGAACTCGGCGCCACACACACCGTCGACACCACCAGCGCCGATCTCGCCACGGCGCTGACCGAGCTCACCGGCGGCCGCGGGGTGGACCGCATTCTCGACGCCACCGGCGTACCGGCCGTCATCTCCGCCGGCATCGCCGGGCTCGCCGTGGGCGGGACCTTCGCGTTCGTGGGCGCGCCGCCTTTCGGCACCACCGTTCCGGTCGACGTCAACGCGATGCTCCCCGGCCGCTCCCTGGTCGGCGTGACCATCGGCGACGCGCAGACCCAGTCGCTGATCCCCGCCATGGTGCGCCTGCACGCCCAGGGCCGGCTGCCGGTGGAGAAGCTCATCACCTCGTACCCCTTCGACCAGATCCAGCAGGCCGCCGACGACATCCACGGCGGCCGTGTCATCAAGCCGGTCCTGCACTTCTGAATCCCACCCCGTCCAGGAGATCGCATCATGACCCAGACCCAGGAACCCGTCCGCGAAACGTCCACCCCGACCGCGGCACCGGGCCGCCTCTACATCGGCGGCGGCTGGCGCGACGCCGCAGCCGGCGGCCGGCGAGACGTGATCAACCCGGCCACCGGCACGCACATCACCACCGTGGCCGAGGCCGACGCCGCCGACGTCGACGCGGCAGTGACCGCGGCCAGGACCGCCTTCGACGAGGGCCCGTGGCCGCGGATGAGCGCCCGCGAGCGCGGCGACCTGCTGCTCAAGATCGCCGCCACGCTGCAGGCGCATCGCGAGGAACTGGCCCAGCTCGAGAGTCTGGATACCGGAAAGCCCATCACCTTCGCGCGCATGGTCGATCTAGGTGACACCATCGACCACTTCACCTACTACGGTGGCCTGGCCGGCACCATCGAGGGAGCCACCCGCAGCATCCGCCGGCCCGGCTTCGCCTACACCCTGCGGGAACCGATCGGCGTGGTCGGCGCGATCAGCCCGTTCAACTTTCCGCTGATCCTGTCCACCAGCAAGATCGCCCCGGCGCTGGCGGCAGGGAACACCGTTGTGCACAAGCCGGCCGAGGACACCCCGCTCACCGCGCTGCGCCTGGCCGAGCTGCTCACCGAGGCGGGGCTGCCCGACGGCGTGCTCAACGTGGTCACCGGCGGCGGCGCGACCGGCGCCGCGCTGGCCGAGCACCCCGGCGTCGACAAGATCGCCTTCACCGGTTCGACCGCGACCGGCGTCAAGGTCGCCGCCGCGGCAGCCGCCCGGGTGAAGCCGACCACGATGGAACTCGGCGGCAAGAGCGCCCACATCATCTTCGCCGACGCCGACGTGGCCCGCGCGATCGAGGCGGCGGTCGGCGGCTTCGTGTTCAACACCGGCCAGTTCTGCATGGGCGGCACCCGCCTGCTCGTGCACAACGACCTGTACGACACCGTGCTCGGCGCGCTCGCCGAGGCGGCCACCCACGTGCCGGTCGGCGACCCCCAGCACGAGTCCACCGTCGTCGGCCCGATGGTCGGCCCGAACCACCTGGAGAACGTCGAACGTTACGTCGCCCTCGGCGAGGGACGGGTGGTCGCCGGCGGACACCGGCTGGACATCAACGGCGGCTACTTCTACGCCCCCACGGTGCTCGCCGACATGGCCGACGACGCCCGCGTGGTCCAGGAGGAGATCTTCGGCCCGGTAGTCACCGTCCAGCGGTTCGACACCGAGGACGAGGCGGTCTCGATGGCCAACGGCACCCCGTACGGGCTCGCGGCCGGACTGCACACCAACGACGTCGCGCGCGCCCACCGGGTCGCCGCGAAACTGCGCGCCGGGATCGTCTGGGTCAACTCCTGGGCGGTACTCGACGCGGCCCTGCCGTTCGGCGGCTACGGCCGGTCCGGGCACGGTCGGGAGAACGGCCCGGAGGGCCTCGACGAGTACCTGCAGACCAAGTCCGTGTACCTGCCCACCGACTGATCACCCGTCGCCGCCGACAGAGGACGCCGACAGAGGAAGAAGAATCTATGGATCTCACCGGAAAGGTCGCTGTCGTCACGGGCAGCGGGCAGGGCCTCGGCCTCGCCTACGCCAAGGCGTTCGCCGCGGCCGGCGCGAGTGTCGTCATCAACGACCTCGACGCCGACGTCGCCAAGCGGGCCGTCGCCGAACTGCCTGCCGGCCGCGCGGTCGCCGAGGTGGTTGCCGTCGGCGACGCTGACGCGGCGCAGCGCCTCGTCGACCGGGCGGTCGGTGAGTTCGGCCGCCTCGACATCATGTGCACCAACGCGGGCATCCTGCGCGACCGGGTGCTGTGGAAGATGTCCGACGAGGACTTCGACGCCGTGGTGCGGGTCCATCTGCGCGGCACCTTCACCTGCGTACGGGCCGCCGCCCAACGCATGCGGGAGCAGAACGAGGGCGGCACGGTCATCGTGGCCGGTTCCCCCGCCGGTCAGCGCGGCAACTTCGGCCAGACCAACTACGCCGCGGCCAAGGCCGGAATCGCCGCGATGGTGCGTACCTGGGCCCTGGAACTGGCCAAGGCACAGATCACCGTCAACGCGGTGATCCCCACCGCGGCGACCGCGATGACCCGGACCATCCCGGCGTTCGCACCGTACGTCGAGGCCCTGGAGGAGCGGGGTGAGCCGCTGCCCGACGCGCTGCGCAAGGGTGAGGGCTTCGGCACCGCCGACGACTGCGCCGGCCTGGTCGTCTTCCTCGCCTCGGCGGCGGCGCGCGAGGTGACCGGCCAGTGCATCGGCATCGGCGGAGACAAGCTGTCGCTGTGGTCGCACCCGCAGGAGATCGCCACCGCGTACACCGACGGTGGGTGGAGCGCCGAGGCCATCGCCGCCGCCTGGCCGGCGGGCGTTGGCCGGCGCCCCGAGACGTACGGCATCGTGATGCCGTCATGAACGTCGCCGACCTGGTCGCCATCGACGTGCACACCCATGCCGAGGTCTCCTCCCGGGGTTCGGGATCGCTGTCGGCGGACCTGCAGGCGGCGTCGGACGACTACTTCAAGACCGCCGGCGGCCCACGGCCGACGCTCGACGAGATCGCCGCCTACTACCGGGAACGCCGGATGGCCTGCGTCGTGTTCACCGTCGACGCGGAGGCCGCCACCGGCGTGCCGGCGATCGCGAACGAGGAGATCGCCGAGGCCGGCGCCGCGCACAGCGACGTGCTCATCCCGTTCGCCAGCATCGACCCCGCCAAGGGCCGGATCGGCGCCCGGCAGGCCGGCCGGCTGGTCCGCGACCATGGCGTTCGCGGGTTCAAGTTCCATCCCAACGTGCAGGCGTTCCACCCCAACGACCGCGCGGTGTACCCGCTGTACGAGGCGATTCAGGAACTGGGCGTGCCAGTGGTCTTCCACACCGGGCAGACCGGCATCGGGGCCGGTGCGCCGGGCGGCGGCGGGATCCGGCTCAAGTACTCCAACCCCATGTTCGTCGACGACGTGGCCGCCGACTTCCCCGACCTGCCGATCATCCTGGCCCACCCGTCGTTCCCGTGGCAGGACGAGGCGCTGGCCGTGGCCACCCACAAGCCGCTGGTGTACATCGACTTGTCCGGGTGGTCGCCGAAGTACTTCCCGCCGCAACTGGTGCAGTACGCCAACACACTGCTGCAGGACAAGGTGCTGTTCGGCTCCGACTATCCGCTGCTGACACCGGACCGGTGGCTGGCCGACTTCGACAAGCTGCCGATCAAGCCCGAAGTGCGGCCGAAGATCCTCAAGGACAACGCCGCCCGGTTGCTCGGGCTGGCCAAGAGCTGACGCAGCGGAGGGGTGTGCGATGCGCAACCAGGGAATCGGCTCGTGGCCGGCCCGGCGGGCCCGCAAGACGCCCGAACGTGTCGCCATCGAGTACGGCGACGAGGCATGGACCTATCGCCAACTGGACGAGCGGGTGCAGTCGGTGGCGCACGGGCTGCGCCGGCTCGGCGTGTCCCGCGGTGACCGGGTGGCGTACCTCGGACCGAACCATCCGGCGTTCCTGGAGACGATGTTCGCCACCGGCGTGCTCGGCGCGGTCTTCGTGCCACTCAACGCCCGGCTGGCCGGGCCAGAGCTCGCCGTCCAGCTCACCGACGCGGGCGTCGGCACCCTCGTGTACGACCCGCGGCTGGCGGCCGTGGCAGCCGAGTTGCCGCCGGTCCGGGCGCTCGCGCTCGACGACGGCTACCAGCAACTGCTGGCCGGCTCTATCAGCAACACGGTGGGCAACACCGCCACCACGGTCATCGACGAGGCCGTCATCCCCGACGACCCCTGCATCATCATGTACACCTCCGGCACTACCGGCACACCCAAGGGTGCCGTGCTGACCCACGGCAACATCACCTGGAACGCCATCAACGTGTTGGTCGACTCGGACCTGGCCGGCGATGAGGTGACGCTGCTGGTTGCACCGCTGTTCCACACCGCCGGACTGAACATGAACTGCCTCCCGACCCTGCTCAAGGGTGGCCGGGTGCTGCTGGAGCAGACCTTCGACGCGGGCCGGGTGCTCCGGCTGGTCGAGGAGCGCGGGGTGACGCTGATGTTCGCCGTGCCGGCGATGTACAACGCCATCGCCGCCCATCCGTGTTGGCCGGACACGGATCTGAGCACGCTGCGGACGCTCATGTGCGGCGGGGCGCCGGTGCCCGAGGCGACGATCCGCACGTATCTGAGCCGCGGCCTGGCGTTCGTCCAGGGGTACGGGATGACCGAGGCTTCGCCCGGGGTGCTGCTGCTCGACCGTACTCAGGTACTGGCCAAGGCCGGCTCGGCCGGGGTGCCGCACTTCTTTACCCAGGTCCGCGTGGCGCGGCCGGATCTGACCGACGCGGGACCGGGTGAGAAGGGCGAGGTGCTGGTTGCCGGGCCGAACGTGATGTCGGGCTACTGGGGCCGGCCCGAAACCACCGCGGCGTCGTTCACCGACGACGGGGTGTGGTTCCGCTCCGGCGACGTGGCGGTGACCGACCGGGACGGCTACGTGTACCTCGTCGACCGGATCAAAGACATGATCATCTCGGGTGGCGAGAACATCTACCCTGCCGAGGTGGAGAAGGCGCTGGCCGAGCATCCCGCCGTGGCCGAGGCCGGAGTGTTCGGCGTGCCCGACGAGAAGTGGGGAGAGGTCGGTTACGCCGTCGTGTCGCTGCATCCCGGCCAGCGGGCCGGCGCGGAGGAACTGCGCGAGTTCCTGCTCGGCCGCATCGCCAAGTACAAGATCCCGGCCTCGTTCCGCTTCGTGGACGAGCTGCCCCGCAACGCAGTCGGCAAGGTTCTCAAGAACCCGCTGCGCGACACCTACGCCAAGGAGACGACATGAGCGAGTCCTGCGATCGCATGAGCATCACAGTGAACGGTCTGGCCGATCTCAAGACCGTGGCCGGCGCGGACCTGGGACACAGCGACTGGCTGGAGATCACCCAGGACCGGGTCAACGCCTTCGCCGGTGCCACCGACGATCACCAGTGGATCCACGTCGACCCGGAGCGGGCCAGGTCCGGACCCTTCGGCCAGACGATCGCCCACGGCTACCTGACGTTGTCGCTCCTGATTCCCCTCTTCGGCGAGCTGCTGGTGGTCGAGGGCGTGGGGACGTCCGTGAACTACGGGCTCAACAAGGTGCGGTTCCCGGCGCCGGTGCCGGTCGGCGCCAAGATCCGGCTCGCCGGGCGACTGGCCGAGGTGACGGACGTCGCCGGTGGCGGCGTACAGATCCTCGCCGACTTCACCGTCGAGGTGGACGGCGGCAGCAAACCCGCGTGCGTGGCGCAGGCCGTCTACCGCTTCTATCCCTGACGGCTTGAGCCAATTCTGCGACGGGGCCATGACGGCGACGTCGGCGCCGGCAGGCCGCAGCTTTACCGTCCCCGAACCTGGTCCGTACCCACCGGCGACATGCGTTCTAGATCATGGGCACATGCGCAGATCCTCGCTGGCGATGGTCCTGGTGGGCGTGCTCATCGTTGCCGGATGCCAGCAACCTCGGCGGCCCGAGCCCGCGCCGGCACCCGGCACGGTCGAGCGCACGGTGAACGTCGACGGCGTCGCGCGTACCTACCGGATTCACGTTCCGGGCGGGCTCGCCGGTCCCGCCCCGCTCGTCGTCGTGCTGCACGGCGGCGGCGGCAACGGCGCCCAGGTCGAACAGCAAACCCGATTCACCGCCACCGCCGACCAGCAGGGGTTCGTGGTGGCCTACCCGAACGGCAGCGGCCGTACCCGGCTGAAGACCTGGAACGCGGGCACCTGCTGTGGATACGCCCGAGACCAGCGGGTCAACGACGTCGGCTTCATCCACGCCATGCTCGACGCGGTCACCGCAGAGTTCCGCGTCGACCCGGCCCGCGTCTATGTCACCGGTTTCTCCAACGGTGCGATGATGGCGTACCGGCTGGGCTGCGAACTGACCGACCGCATCGCCGCGATCGCGCCGGTGTCCGGCGCCCTCAACACCGAGCCGTGCATACCGTCACGCCCACTGCCGGTCCTGCACCTCCACGGCGACGCCGACCAGCACGTCCCCATCGCGGGCGGGCCACCGCTCCGCGAGGTGCCGGGGATACCACCCTGGCAGAACACCTCCCTCGCGTACGCGAAAGACTTCTGGGCCCGGCACAACGCCTGCCCAGCCATACCGACCGAAACGAGCCGAGGCAGCGTCAGCACCACGATCCACGCTCCCTGCGCCGACGGCACCGAGGTGGCCCAGGTCGTCATCGATGGTGGCGGGCACGCCTGGCCCGGCGGGATCCCCGTCCGCGCGGCCGCCGACGACCCGCCACCGGACCCGGACGCCAACGCAGTCATCTGGGCCTTCTTCACCCGCCACCACACCTGAGAGAAACCACCCATCATCAAACCCATGCGGCCTGCGGCGGCTGAAGCGCCTGGCAAGCAAGCCACCCCGGTGCCCGCCGCACATCGACGGCTCTACGCCCCACTCGGCACGGCAGAAGCCCGGACCGATCAAGCGGTCCGGGCCTCGCGGATACTCCCGGCAACCGCGAACGAAGCCGAATAGTCGAGCTGTGCAATAGCAGGTGACGGGCCGCCGAGGACGCCGACTCGATCAGCCGGCCGGCGGGGCCGCACGGCGGATTCCCTCCAACCACACGTCGCCGTTGATCTCCTTCTGCCGCAGCCAGTAGACGCTCGTCGAGTTGGTGACCCGGAAGGCGGCAACGAGGTGACCATTGGCGTCGACGTTCAGGACCGGGTCCTCGATCCGGCGGGCGAAGCCCTCGAGCTCCGGCGCCGGATGAGGACCGAGAACCCTGGACCGCCAGTCATCGGCTGAGGGCCCGGCCTGTTCGACCAACCAGACCTGCTCGTGACCGGTGTCGTCCACATAGGGGGCGAGGATGACCGAACGGCCGTCGGCGTGCAGGGCGAGTGCCATGCCAAGAGGCGCGAAGCCGTTGGCTCCCGGCGGCACGATGACGTGCCAGCCCTCCCAGTCGCCGCCGGGAGCCAACTGCACGTTCTGGGCCATGTGGCCGAACTCCATCAACAGGGCCACCACCAGGCGATTTCTTCCCTGTACGGCCGCGAGCGGCTGCCGCGACGCCGGCGGAGTGCCCAGCCGGCGCCAATGTGCCCACTCATCGCCGCCCGCTTTCTCCAGGATGTACCGAAGATACGAGCCTGACTTCGTGAGAGCCTCGAGGCGTCCGTCGTCCAGCAGCACCACAGTCGGCCGCGCCGACGAGTCGTCCATGACGGTCACTTCGCCACCCACCGGAGCCCATGACGTCCACGAGTACTGGTCGTGCGGTTCGTGCTGACGGCGCGTCCACACTTCGCCGACCACCGTGACGAACACCGCGATCCGGCCCTCGCCGTCCTGGACCAAGGTGGGATCCGAGGGGCTGGTCGTGCCGGCGGCCGGCGGCGTTCCGAGGGAGGACCACACCGGCCACGAACCGTCCGGCTTCTCCTGCGCGGCGTACCAAATCGCGTTGTCATCGCCGCACACGGCTGCCGCGAGACCTCCCCGGCTGCGGAGAGACACCGCGACCCGCGCCGCCCGCCTGGCGGGCAGACCTGGCGCCGGAATGCCGGCCGACTGCCAGTCGCCGTTCCAGCCGACCTGCCCGGCGGTTTCCTGCACCAGCCACCACACACCCGGCCGGGCCGGATCGCCAGCCTGGGCCGCGTCGCCGGTCGCAACAAGCGCGATCCGGCCATCAGTCAGAACAACTGACGCGATACTCCATAACTCTGGCATGGCAAACCTTTCGACGTCGCACCGCGGAGGCATGTAGAAAGTCGCATATGGGGAGAGGCTGAGGCGGTGTCGGTGGCACCGCCGAGGGATGTGGAGCCCTCAGGCAAGGTCTGGAGGCTCCGGCCAGGTGTTTCCGGTCTCAATGCCGTCCGTCGACTCTTGGTCCCCAATCGGGATAGCTGTCGTAGAGCTCGGTGCGGGTTACCTTGCGGATGGTGGTGCCGTTGGCCCGCATCACGAATACGTCAGCTGAGCCGGCCTCGGGTCCTCCGGTCGCGGGCCGGCGTCCGACCGCAATCCACCTGCCGTCCGGCGAGTACGAGGATCCGAGGTATCGGGTGATTCCGTCGTCGGCGAAGGTCAGTTGGCGCAGGCCGGTGCCGTCCAGACGGATCGTGTAGAGGTTGGCGTTCGCGTCCGGTGTGTCGAGGTTGTCGTGAAAGAGAATTCTGGTGCCGTCGGGAGACCAGTCCGGGGTGTCGCCGGCCTGCAGGGGGTAGGGGGTGACGCGGTGCTGACGACCGGTGCGCAGGTCCAGGATCCAGATCGCGACGCCGTCGGCGGGCCGGGCGGTTCGGACGTTGCGTCGTTGGAACAGCAGCGTCCTGCCGTCGGGTGAGACCTGCGGTTCGCTGTCCTCGCCGGTGGCACCGGTCGCCGGAGGGTGACGCTGGGTGAGCTGCCGGACGTGGGTACCGTCGGCGCGCATTTCGAACAGGGCGGAGGTTTCCACCAGGTCGTCCACAACCGGACCGAACGCGCGGCCGAAGAAGATCCGCTCTCCGTCCGGAGACCAGGCCGGCGTGACGTTGCATTCGCCGCCCTCGGGCAGGCAGTTTCCATCCGGGTACGCGGTGCTGGTCAGCTGCTGCAGGCCGCTGCCGTCGGTGTTGACGACAAAGATGTCGTCCATGACCGGTCCGGAGCGCTGAAAGACGATCCGCCGGCCGTCAGGCGAGACATCCGGGTTACGGTCAACGAACCCCGCACGCGGACGTGTCACCTGGACCTCGCCGCTGCCGTCGGGATTCACGGTGAAGACCGCGCCCGTCGTCTGATCGGCGTCCAAGAACCGGCGGAAGGCGATCCGGCCGTTGACATCCGGGAAGGTTGCCTCCGCCGGTATGGCTGGGACGACCATGGCGGCCGCCACGAGCGCACCGATCACAACAGTCCTTTTCATTCATGCCTCCTGAAGAATCTGGGCTGCTCCGTCTCCAGGGACCTACTCTTCGGCCGGCAAGGCTCGCAGTCGTCGGCGTAGACCCGGACCCGAGATCAGGGTTAGCTCTGACCCAGGACCGGACGGGGTTCCGGAGGGTACGGGTCCACCCTGATGACGTTGGAGCGTTTCGTCGCCACAATCGAACGATGCGAAAGCGGGTCGTGGTCGTCGACGACCATGCCGACTTCCGCGCCGTGGCGCGGATCCTCCTGGAGGGTGAGGGCTTCGACGTCGTGGGGGAGGCAGCCGACGGGATGGAGGCCGTGAGGGTTGCTGAACGGGTTGCGCCGGACATCGTCCTCCTCGATGTCCAACTGCCCGACCTGGACGGGTTCGAGGTGAGCCGCCGACTTGCCGGCCTCACCTCACCACCCGTTGTCGTGCTCATCTCGAGCCGGCCGATCAGCGACCTCAGGCGGCGCGTGATGGCCAGCCCAGTCGCCGGGTTCCTGCCGAAGGACGCGCTCTCGGGTGCCGCCCTTCTCACCCTTGTCGGCTAGGGAGTGGCCGTGCTGGTCTGGTTCGACGTCCTCGTAGGATTGAGCCTGCTGGCCGTGACCGTCGTCGGAGTGGCGACTCGGCGCTCGCGCTGGTTTCTCTTCAGCGCCGGCGCAGCGGGTGCCTGCTGGCTGCTTGCCCTGGCCTTCCCGACGCTCGTGCTGGCGCACCGTCCCCTGGTCGCGCTCGCCATCGTGGGCCTCCGGAGCGGCCGGGCAATCGGAGGGTGGGGCTGGGCGCTGGTCCTCTCGGCAACTGTCGACATCGCCGTACCTCGCTCCGTCGAACCCGCTGCCGCCGTGGCCACGGCCGGTGTGGCAATGGCGGCCGTGGCGTCAGAGTCAATGAGGTGGCGACCCGGAACCCGTCGCGAGGATGTCGCCACCCAGCACGCCTTGCTAGGGTTCGTGGTGGCGTTGGTGCTGCCCCACGTCCTGCGCCGGTGGCCGAGCGGAGTGGCCTGGCATCTCCCGCTGCTGGCCTACCTCCTCTGCATGCTCCTGGTCTGCGTCTTCCTGATAGCTGGCATGACCCGCTCGCGTAGCACCGAGACCGACGCCGTCATCGAGCTGGTCGACGCCGACCCTGAGCAAGCCCTCATCCGCCTCGAACGCGTGGCGTCAACCAGCGCTCCCGGCGCCGAGACTGGACCAGTCGGGGCGGCCTTGACCTTGCTGAGAGAGAACCAGCGCCTGCAGCGAGAGCTGAGGTCCCGGGTCGCCGAGGTCCGGGACTCCCGCGCCCGGCTGCTGGCCGCAGCCATCGGTGAGCGACGTCGGCTGGCCGAAACCCTCGACCAGAGGGCCGTGCGATACCTCGTCGAGCTGGACAGATATCTGGAGCGCCTGGCCACCGCAGATGGGGAAGGTGTGCGTTCGCTCTCCGCACGGTGTCGTGCCCAGGTCCAGCACACGCTCGACGACCTGGACCGGCTGGCCCAGGGCCTGCACCCACGCGCGCTCCAGGACGGCGGTCTGGCCGTCGCGCTTACCGACCTGGCCGACCGCAGCACCGTGCGAGTGGACCTGAATGTGCCAGCGGGTCACTTCGGCGAGCAGGCCGAAAGCACGCTGTGGTATGCGTGCGCTGAGGCACTGACCAACGCGGACAAGCACGCCCAAGCCTCACGGGTGAGCATCAGGGTGACCGTCACCGACAGCGCGCTCACCGCACTCATCGACGATGACGGGGTCGGCGGCGCGGCCTTGACCGACAGCGGCGGACTGACCGGGCTGACGGACCGCCTGGCGAACGTGGGCGGACAGCTGGCCCTGGCCTCCTCCGCCGCCGGCACCCGGATAACGGTGACGGTGCCACGATGACGATTGCGTGGCGATGGACGACCGCGGCGGCGGCGCTGGCCGTCGTCATCGCACTGCTGCCGACGCTGCATAGCGGCTTACGCGCGACATACGCCTCATCGACGCCTCTGCTGGCGCTGGAAGCCCTCGCGGGCATTGCTCTGGTGGCGATGGTCGCCGCGGCCCGCGTGACCGACAAGCAGGCGATCCTGCTCTTCGTGGCCGGTGGCACCTGGCTGGTGCCGGAGCTCGCCGGCATCGCCGCAACCGGACTCCACGTCCGGACTCTGGCCGACGCCTGGCCGCACCTTCTGCCCGTTCTGCTGGTCCTAGCCCTGGTCCGGGAGACTCCAGAACCGCGCCGCGGGGCGTCACGGATTCTCCTGACGACCGGAGTTCTAGCCGGCGGTGCGGCGGCTGCAGCGCGCATCTTCCTGGTCGACCCCTTTTTCGACCCACACTGCTGGCGCACCTGCGCGCACAACCCGCTCGCTCTCATCGGTGCTGCGCCGTGGGGAACGCTCGCCCACGCGGCGCTGGTGGTCGTGAGCGCCGTGACACTGACCCTGGCGACACCATGGCCACGCCCGTTCCGGAGGTCACACCTTGCCGTCGCCGCCCTGGTCATCGCACCGCTCCTCGTTGCCGGGTCGGTGGTCCGTCTCCTCGTCCCTGAGCGGGCCGACTCCGTCCCGTGGGTCCTCTGGTTCTGCGCGGTCCAGGCTTCGGCGGTGACCTGGCTGGGTATTTCGGTTTCGGACCGGTGGCGGGGCCGCGCGCTGGCCAGCCGCCTGGCGGCGCTGGTGGCGATCCTGGAGCCCGCCTGCCGCCCGTCGGTCGGGCTCGTCGAGGCGCTGCGAACGGCCGTCAGGGATCCGCACCTCGTGGTGGCTTATCCTGCACCCGTGCGCGGCGGATACGTCGACGCCACGGGCACCTCGGTCACGGCGCCGGGCCCGGCCCCGGGTCGCGCCGTCACCACACTCACCCGCCAAAGCATTGCCGGCGGACCCACCGAGATCGTGGCGGTGGTGGGACACGCGGTCCGCGTCAGCGGCGACCAGCTCCGGCATGCCCTCGGGCCTGCGCTGAGCCTGGCCCTGGCGAACGAGCAGCTTCGAGCCGCGTCGCTGGCGGAGCTCGCCGAGCTGCGCCGGTCCCGCGCCCGAGTCGTGCAACGCGCATCCCTCGAACGCAGGCGCCTCGAGCGCAACCTGCACGACGGTGCACAGCAAGGTCTCGTCGCACTGTCACTGCAGATCCGGATCCTGGCAAAACGTGTCGACGGCGGCGCGCCGCCCGTTGTAGTGGAACGGGCTGCGGCACTGTGTGCGATGGCCTTGGACGAGCTCCGCCGGGTGGCGCGCGGAATCTACCCCGCCGTTCTGTCCGACGCCGGCCTGGACGGCGCCCTCGTCGAGCTCGCCGAAGGCAGTCCGGTGCTCCCTGTCTCGGTGGCCGCCGTGCCGGGTGTGCGCTGCGCCGGCATCGTTGAGAGCACGGCGTTCGTGGTGACCGGAACCAGCGTCGAGGACGCGGAGAGGCGAGGCGCGACACGAGCGACGATCCGGGCTCTCGTCAGAGAGAATGCGCTCCGGCTGACGGTGGACGACGACGCCGGTCCTCCCGAGCGCTTCGCTTCAGCTGCGCTGGTGGACCAGGCCGTCGCGCTGGGCGGCTCCCTGCGAGTGGGTCCCGGTGACACCGGCACCCAGGTCGTGCTGGAGCTGCCATGCGGGTCGTGATCGCCGATGACTCCGCGCTGGTCCGCGCCGGGCTGGTCGCCATGCTGGCGGAGGCCGGCATCGAGGTACTGGCCGAATCCACGGACACCGCCGACCTCTACGTCGCCGTCGCGCAGACCCGTCCCGACGCCGCGATCATCGATATCCGGATGCCGCCCACCTTCCGCGTCGAGGGCATCGAGGCCGCACACACCCTGCGCGACCGACACCCCGACGTCGCGGTGCTCCTGCTTTCCCAGTACACCGAGTCGTCCTACGCCATGAGCCTGATCGAGGACAACCCGGCCGGACGGGGCTATCTGCTCAAGCAAGGAATAGCGTCGGGGACGACGCTGTCGGACGCACTCCACCGCGTCGTGGCCGGAGAAACGGTGATCGACCCGGCGTTGGTACGCCGGATGCTGGCCCGCGCCCGGCGTCCCGACCCGCTGCATGCGTTGACGCCTCGCGAACGGGAGGTGCTCGGCCTGATGGCGGAGGGCCGGTCCAACGCCACGATCGGCGAACTGCTCGGCATGGGCATCAAGACCGTAGAGACCCATGTCGGTCGGGTCTTCGTCAAGCTCGGGCTCGCCGAGGACGCTGCCGGGCACCGGCGCGTTCTCGCGGTGCTCGCCTACCTGCGTCAGGGCTGACCCGGATACGGCATCCGGGTCTGCGCCGAAGACCGGTCGCCCGGGTTGCGGGATGGTGTGTGCAGAGCATCCCGAAGGAGTGACTGAGATGAGGACCCATCTGCTCGCGACCGTGGCGATCGTGCTGGCCACCGCTGGCTGCACCGCCGAGAGGGTAGACCGCTCCGGCGGCGCCCAACCCGAGACGCTGGTACTCGCCAGCAATGATGGCATCAACCTTGGCGCTCCGGGGGTCGCCCACTTCGTCGAACGCGTAGCCAAGCTATCCGCGGGACGGCTCCGGATCGACGTGCGTCCAGGCTGGGGTGGCGGTGGCAACGAGGCCCAGGTCCTGACCGATACAGCGGCCGGGAAGGCTGACCTGGCCTGGAGCGGCACTCGTGCCTTCGACCAGGTTGGCATCAATGCATTTCGCCCACTGCACGCGCCGTTCCTGATCAACTCCTATGCGGCGCAGGCCGCCGTGGTGGTGGATCCGATGGTCAAAGATCTGCTTGCGGCCGCGACTCCGGCCGGGTTGACCGGCCTCGCGCTTCTGGCGGACGAGCTTCGCTTTCCAGCCGGCGCCGATGGACCGCTGGTCAGCCCCGAGGACTTCAAGCGGCTGCCGTTTGGCACCCTGACCTCAGCGGCGCAGGCTGCGGGGTTGAGCGCGCTCGGCGCCGACGTGAAGATGCTCAGCCGGCAGAGCGGCTCGGACGTCGTTGGGCTCGGCGGCGTGGAGACGATGTGGTGGACCTATGCGGCAAACGCGCAACAGTTGACGTTCCCGTTCGTGACCGAGAACGCGGCTTTGTGGGCACGCACGACGGTGATCGTCGCCAATACCGACCGGTTCGGCGAACTCGACGCGGCCGACCAGGACGTGTTGCGTCGAGCCGCTGCGGAAGCGACTGCCTGGTCGGTCGAGCATGCCTCGGACCGGGTGAGCGAAGAGCGACAGACCGCGTGCGCGATCGGCGCGCGGATCGTCACCGCGACCCCGGGCCAACTGGCCGACCTTCGAGTGACGGTGGAGCCGGCATACGCGGCAATCCGTGCCGACCGCGAGCAGGCACGCACGCTCGCCGCCATCGAGCGGATCGTGGCCAAGGTGGAGGCCGAACCACGTCTCGACCTTCCAGGATGTGCCTACCGCCCGGGTGACGAGGACAGAGTTCGGTCCGTGCGGAATCCTCAGCCGATCGATGCCCCCGGCCAGGCGGGGGAACTGCCGGCCGGCACCTACCGCTATGCCGTGACCGAGGAGGAGGTCATGACGTACGGGCTGACGAACGAGGAGGGAGCCCGCGCCAACGCCGGGGTGTGGACGTGGACCATCGGCAACGGATCGTGGCGCTACGAGATCGAGTATTCATCCAGCAACGTACCTAAGGGCTACGGCGGCAATACCTGCGAAGGCTTCTACGACGTCCGCGGCAAGAACGTGGAGTTCACCCGCGAGACCGTCCACCCCCCAGGCGAGTGTGCTCCGCCCACGTGGCGCGGCGTCTGGGAGACCTCGGAGAAGGGGCTGCGCTGGCGGATGTCAGCGGACGAGCCGGATATCGTCTTCTTGTTCGGCGGCCGGGAGTGGGTCCGGATCAGCTGAGACCCTCAACTCGCCATGCAGGTGCGCACGATCGCGTTTCCCCAGCTCACCGCGCATCCGCCCGAAGCGGTTCGCGCACTGCCAACGACAGTGCAGCCCGCCGATAATCGTGTTCAGGCCGCCCCAGAAGGAACCGCGTCGCACGACCTCCCAGTTCGGCAAGCGCGACGAATCCTTGGCCGCCGCTGGTCAGATGGCCCGAGCGAGTCCGGCGAACGCCTCGGACCTTCGGCATCCGTAGCGCTCGGGTGAAGAACCGACGAGCGGCTGCGGCGTCTCGGCGGCTCGAATGAATCGGTGCCGCGGCCGAGTCCAGTCGGGCAGGCTTCAGAGCATGTCGATGACGTCGGGTGGCACGCCCGGTTCGCACCTGGCTGCTGAGCATGCGGCGTTGGACAACAACGTTTACGGCTTCATGCACAACGCTTCTGACCTGGAGTCGCTTGCGCACGCATTCGCGCAGCTGGGCTGGTCGGTCCGCAGGTCGGCAGAAGACGAGTATGAGGTCGAACGTTCGTGGTGTCGGATAAACCTTTTCGATTCCGGCGGGATGCCGAAGTTCGGCGGCGTGGTGGAGCACGCCCGGGTAAACGAGGAGCGCAGCGACTGATCCGCCAAAGATGGATGCGCGCTCTTCTCGGCTAGATCAGTGAGCCTGTCCAACCTGATCTTGCAGGTCAGCGAGGGTAGGTGAGGGCCGCGGATCATGAGGGCGAGGCTCCAGGTAAAACAGCGAATCGACCAAACCCGATGCCCCAACCGGGAGCCTCGCCATGCTGTCTTGCCCGTCCACGATTTCGTAGTCCAGCCGGACTCTCAACCACCTCGCGGACCGTATCCGCAGCCACCGTAACAGCGTCGATCCAGGTGGCGGCGCAGCTTATCTGAGGGCGGCGAAACCATCGATCACGAAGTTGGTCTTCTTCTTCAGTTCTTTGTTCAGCCGTTCATCGTAAATGTTGCAGGCCGGCTCTATCGCTGTCAGCGCCGGCTTCCAGAAGACGAAACCGTCCGCGGTGGGGGAGTCGTAACTGCAGCAGATGATGATGTCCTGGCCCCAGAACGTCTGGTCCATGCTGACCACCTTGTCCAGCATGGTCCGGGTGTAGTCGTAACGCCGTTCCATGGCTTCCTGAATGGCCGGGTCCCGCTTGTCCGTCGGCAGATGGTGTAGGAATTGATTCGGGCCGAACACCTGGTCGCAGAAGTTCATGTACTCGAAGCTGAAGTTCTGATGGGCGTGCCAGAAAACGTCCAGTGTCTTGGACAGTGAGTGCAGGTTTCGCCCGTCGATGATCTCGAGCGCGTAGAACAGCTTGAGGTTGGTGAGTCCCCGCGCCAAGTAGTCGGTGTCGAAGTAGGTCTTGTCGTCGGGGTTCTCCTGCTGCACCCGCCAGACAATCTTGGAAAAGTCGTCGGACTCGTTGATTTTGTCCAAGGCCGCCAGGATCTGTTCGTCAACGATCTTGTAGTCTCGTTTCCGAGTCTCGATGAATTGTTGTTTCGAGAGTTCGAGGATCGGCCGGATTTCTTCATCGGTAAAGTAGGGTTGAATGGGTTCAGCGGTGTCAATCATGGTGCAGTCGCCCCCCGCGTTGTTTGGCGAATCGAACATTCACCGTAGCAAGAGGGTGACTCCGGAGCGGGTGCTTTCGCCACTCCGGCGCAACCAATAGCGTGGCCGGTGGCCGGGTGCCGCCCGATGGCCGCGCAATGTTCGTGGGCAGTCCCGGCCGGGCACAGGAGATCATCGAGGTTCAGCTCCGGACCGACGCCTCCAGCGGGGGTGAACTCGTCGTGCGCGGCGGGCACTGGGAGTCCTCCTGCGGGCTCGACGAAGACTTCCGTGGCACGCTTGAGTCCGAGTTCTCGACGTGCTGCCACGACTAGCGGCACAGTCCACTCGTCACCCAACCGTTGCGCTTCGCGGAAGTCGGCCGAACCGCCAAGGGCGGCCTGCCACTGCCAATACCCGTAGTGCAGCAACAAGTGCCGGCCTGCTGCATCGCAACGGACTCCGACGGCGGACGCAGCCCAGCGTACGAGGCTCGGACACTGATATGGGCGCCAGCGGTCATCCCGACTGCCCGCCAAGGTCGGAACCCCCACGATCCGGGCCCTCCGCTTGCCCGGAACGCCCGCGGCCACGCTGCGCACTGGGATCCGCTCCATGACGCTGACCGGCACCAGATCTCCCGGCACGGCCGCCGAGCAATGGCACCAAGGTGGGCCACGCATGACAACCATGACCACCGACAAAGCAAAGCCGCCCCCGAAGGAGCGGCCATCGCGACGTGGGGTGTCCGGGGGTCGCCCCCGGAGCTAACAGAGTGGGCGATACTGGGATCGAACCAGTGACCTCTCCGGTGTGAACGGAGCGCTCTCCCGCTGAGCTAATCGCCCTCAACGGCCCTCGAAAGGGCCGGAACAGACTCTACCGGACTGCTCCACCCGTTCGCGAATCAGGGGTCCGGCGCGTCAGGAGAACCAGCCCAGCACCACGTCGATCAGGTCGATGCCGAAGCTGATCCGGACGGACAGGTACACGATCGCGCTCACGAAGATCATGCCGACCACGCCGACCACGGCTCGCATCGGCCAGGACTGGCGGGCTATCCAGTGGGTCCAGGACTGCACGTGTCGTTTGGTGAACTCGAGCAGTCGCTTCGCCCAGTGGAACTCGATCGCCCAGATCGCCAGGCCGACGATGACGATCGCCCAGCCGGGGCCCGGGAACGGGATCAGCACGATGCCGAGCGCCACCACGAGGCCGCCGAGCACGCCCACGCCGATCTTGAGGGCCATGCGTCCACTGGGGGTGGCGCGAATTCTGTGCAGCAAGCCGACGGATCCCACTGAAGGGTCGCGCTCGTCCGGTTTCGTCGTCATTTCATCCCCCAGTGTTCCGGGTCCCCGTCACTACCCGGGAGGAATGGACGTTACCGGAGTAAGTCAACGGCTGGACCACCCGACACCGGGCGGAACCGAGTACTTGGGTAGGGCAGGACAAGATAGCGCATTTCGACCTGTTGAGAGCGGGATTCGGAACCGTCTTCCCACTACTGGGTGAGATCAGCGTATGGCGGAGCGTAACGACAGGGATCACCTGACTATGGGAAAGCGGGGTTCACCAGCCTCGCAGCGGTGCCGGGGGGAGTTCGTCCATGAGTACCATTCGTCCAACGACCGTCGAGGTCGAAACCTCGCTGCGGCTCGTAGCGCCTGACGCCACGGCCCTGCCCGTGCGCGCCAGTCTTCGCTACGACCCAGCCGACCCTTATGCGGTCCACGTGTTGTTCCACGCAGAATCAGCCGGTGGGGAAGCCGTGAGCTGGTCCTTCGCGCGGGAACTGCTCGTGACCGGGCTCGATGAGCCGGCCGGGATCGGCGACGTCCGGGTGTGGCCGTGGGCCACGCCGCGGGGCGATTTCGTCGCCCTCGCATTGTCGTCACCCGACGGCAACGCACTGTTCGAAGTTCCGCGCAGTGTCCTCGTCCGGTTCCTCCGGCGCACCTATGTGGTGGTGCCGCGGGGCCGGGAATCCGATCACCTGGATGTGGATGCGGCAGTCAACCGGCTCCTCGCCGGCCGATAGGACAAAAGTTATGGAACGACCCGCGCGGACACTGCCGGTCCACGCGGGTCATTCTTTTCGGGCATAACCCCGCCAATACGACAGCAATGCGACAAGAGGATCGAAAGCGTAAAACGGCCAGTCGTACGGTTATTGTCTGTTTCCGGTCTGCGAAACGATCGGTTGTCCGACCATAATCAAGTAGCACGTGCATCCCTTGTCACCAGCGGATACGGTCGCCTCGATGTTGACGATCTCCCAGCGCGCGGAGCCCGCCGCCACAACGCCGCCCGCCCCGTCGTGGGCGGGAGTCGGCTCGTGCACGCTCGCGGAGACCGATCTGGCCGACCGGCAGCCGGCGCCGCGCCGACTCCCGCATCATTTGTTAGCGCTCACGACGGCCGGCCACGGTTCCGTCGAGATCGACTTCGTCACCGTGCCCTGCCGGCCGGGCGCCCTGCTCTGGGTGCGGCCGGGCCAGGCGCTGCGCTTCGGCGGTCAGCCGGGGCTGGACGCGGCGATGATCTCGTGGCAGAGCGACCTGCTGAGCGGCGAGCAGATGCCCGGCCTGACGATCGAGGACGCCCCCGGCCCGGCCACCTGGCAGCTCACCGGCGCCGACGAGGACGCCATGATCTCCGAGTTCGCCCAGCTCGCGGAGGATTGCGCGCGGCACGAGCCGGGCCCGATCGCGGCCGCGCTGCTGCGTCACCAACTCGCCGTGCTGCTGTTGCGCATCGCGCTGCTGACCAGGCCGGACGGCGACACGCCGCCGAACGCCGAGGTCCGCACGTTCGGCCGGTTCCGGCGCGCGCTCGAGGACGGCCACGCCGAGAGCCGGCGGGTGGAGGACTATGCGGCCACCCTCGGCTGCTCGGTGCGCACGCTGACCCGGGCCAGCCTGGCGGTCACCGGCCGCACCGCCAAGCAGGTGGTCGACGATCGGGTCGCGCTGGAGGCCCGCCGCCTGCTGGCCTGCACCACCCTCTCGGTCGCCGAGGTCGGCCGCCGGCTCGGTTTCCCGGAGCCGACCAACTTCGGCCGCTTCTTCCACCGCGAGGCCGGCGCGAGCCCGGGCGCCTTCCGGATGGCCATCGAGGACGGTGCGGGGCCCGCGAAGGTGCCCGCTCAGCGAGCGCCAGCTGACTGAGGGTGATCTCTAATCCCTATATCCCCATAGATTTGGGGGTGGACGCACCAGGGGATGCGCGGGCGCGGCATGATGGGTGGGTGCAGATCTCCGCGCGTGGCGACTACGCCGTCCGAGCAGCTCTGAGCCTGGCCCAGGCCCATCCCTCCCTGATGTCCGCGCAGGCGATCGCGCAGGATCAGGAGATGCCCCGCAAGTTCCTCGAAGCGGTGCTCGCCGATCTCCGCCGCGCCGGTGTGGTGCGAGCGCAGCGTGGCGCCGAGGGCGGTTACACGCTGTCGCAGCCGCCGCGCGACGTGACCATCGGTCAGATCCTGCGCGCGGTGGACGGTCCCCTCGCCGGCGTGCGTGGCATGCGCCCGGAGGAGACGCGTTACACGGGCGCGGCGGAAAACCTGCCCAACCTCTGGGTCGCCGTCCGGTCCGCCGTGCGCGAGGTGGTCGACGAGGTGAGCCTGGCCGAGCTGCTCAGTGGCCGGATGCCGGCGCACGTCCGCAAGCTGACCACCCGCCCCGACGCCTGGCAGCCGCGTTAGTTTCCAAAATCGAGCCGGCGGGAATGAACACGTCCATCGACGAAGTCCAAGGAGGACGTTTCAGATGGGCGTCATGTTCCGCAGTCGCAAGAAGTTCGGTCCGCTGATCCTGAACTTCACGCAGAACGGTTTCTCGTCGTGGAGCATCAAGATCGGGCGCTGGTCCTGGAACTCCAAGGCCCGCGCGCACCGCGTCGACCTGCCCGGCCCGCTGTCCTGGAAGCAGGACAAGTCACGCGGCTGAGATCAGCACGTCACCGCCGAGCCGGCCGTGCTCCGGCTCGCGGGTGACCGCCCCCGAGTTCAGCAGCGTGTGCAGCACGCGGGTGGCGTCGGCCGAGCGATAGACGGTCTCGGTCAGCGCGTAACTCCGCAGCTCGGTCACCGTGGCCGGGCCGGCCGCCAGGTGGCCGAGCAGCTCACGCCGCAGCGGACCGGGGTGCGGCGCAAGTGAGATGTCGATCAGATGACGTTCCGGGTCGCCGGGGTCGCGGTAGCGCACCCCGGCGAACTCGTCCACCGCCCAGAGCGTCTCCTTGAACCCCTCCAGGCTCTTCCCCTGCGTGGTCGCGAAGATCAACAGCTCGCCGGCCGCCTCCGAGTCGGCCAGCTCCACGGCCGCGACCAGCGGAAACCCTGCCTCCCGCAACTCCGCGCGGTAGCCGTCCACGTCGGTCACCACGCCGGCCGGCAGCACCATCAGGAGCTCCGCGGGCTTTCCCGCGGACAGGCCCGCGACGGTGTCCGGCGAGGGCGCCCGGCTCCCGGCACTCGCGTCCAAGAATCCCAACACGGGTACGCGCACAGCACCCAACGCCTTCAGCGCGACTGTCAGCCGCGCATCCGTCCCACCACCGACGACGTGCGCGGTCAAACCCGGGGCGCTCGCATCCACCGCCGCCAGCCGCTGCTCGATGACCGCGGCGTCCTCCCCCACCGCCACCATGGTCAGCTCACGCCCGCGCACCAGGTCGGACTGCTCGGCGAAGACCCGCAGCGCCGCCTCGGCGAGCATCCCGCCGTCCGCGTCGGCATACCCGTGCACATAGGTCGCCCGGCGCCGGTGCAGCGCCGCGGGCGTCCAGGCCTCGAGGTGCCGGACCAGCACCTCACGCTTCAGATCGCCGACTGTCATGCCCCTTTCTACCGTGCGTCGCCACGGACAACCAGATCGACATGATCCCGCGCGGGGGTTGTACTTACCGTGTCCGTATGAGCACTATGGGCACTGTGGCGCCGCCGCTTGCCGAACTGACCGCCCGCGCACAAAGCCTGACGTCCGCGGGTGACCTGGAGGCGGCCCGGCAGGTCCTCGATCACGCGCTGGACCCGGAGGACACCGACCCGCTGCGCGCCTCCCCCGACCTGGCCACCGCCGCCGCCCTGCACGCTCGGGTGCTGATCGCGCTCGGCGACCCGCATGCCGCGCGCACCTGGGCGGGTTATGCGCACGCCGCCGAGGAGCGCCTGCACGGCGCCAACGACGAACGGACCATCGCGGCCGCCGCCACCCACGCCGCGGTCCTCGCCCTGATCGGCAACCACGGGCGGGCCGCGCAGATCTACCGCAAGCTGCTCGACGCCGTGCTGGCCGTCGACCCGCCGCACTCGGCGCGAATGCTGGCCACCGAGGCCGACCTGGCCACCGCCGAGCACGCGGCCGGCGAGTGCGCGGTGGCCCGCCCGCGGATGCGCGAGGCCTGGAGCCGCTACCGCGAGGTGTACGGGGACTCGACGCCGGCCGGGATCAAGATGCTGGCCCGGCTCGCCGTGATGGAACGCGAGTGCGGCCGGCACGCCGAGTCCCGTGAGCACGTGGCGCTGGCCCAGGAGTTGTGCGCCCGCTACCTGCCCGCGGACCACCCACTGGTGCAGCAGGTCGACCGGCTGGCCGGTGCGCCGGTGTCGGGCCGGCACACCTGCGGCCGCGTGCAGCAGTCCACCGGCCCGCCGTCCGCGCGCCCGGCCGACAAGCAGGCCGAGCGCACCTACCGGCCGGCCGACCGGCAGACCGAGTCCGCGTACCGGCCGGATCGGTCGCCGGAACCGCCGCCGATGCCGGAGCCGGACAACCGGCCCACCGACCCGAAGGGGTCGCTCTACCAGCAGCCGCTCTATCTCAGCGAGGTGCATCAGGCGCCCGGCGACCTGACCGGGCGGCACGCGCGGGCGGACACCCCGCTGCCGATGCCCGGCGGCCGGATCCCGGAATACACGCCGGAGGGGCGCCGGGTGCCGGTCGGCAGCGCCCCGGTCGGTGACGCCGATCTGCCGGTGCGGACCGACCGCCGGTTGCCCGTACCCGTCGAGAAACCCGAACCCGGCACCTCCCGGGGGCCCTTCATCCTGGCCGCCGTGCTGGTCGCCGGGGTGGGTGTCGCGGCCGCGATCGTGGCCCTGACGCTGCCCCGCGGCAACCCCGCGCCGGAACCCACCGCCGCGCCGCCACCCGCGGCCACCGCCGCGCCTTCCCCGGCGCCGTCGACCACGACGAGTGCCGAGGAGGGCGCCGGAGCGAGTGACGGCTCGCCGACCGCCGTCACGCTGCGCGACAACACCGACAGCGTCGCGATCAGCTGGTCCTATCCGAAGGGCGCCGAGGGACCGGTGCTGATCAGCGGGGGCCGGGTGGGTCAGGAGCGACGGGTGTTCCAGCAGTTGCCCGCGGGCAGCACGGACTACATCGTGTACGCGCTGAATCAGCAACTCGACTACTGCTTCACCGTCGCGGTCGTCTACTCCACCGAGCGCGTGGCGAGCTCGGCGCCCGTCTGCACCAAGCGCTGAACCCCAGCAGAAAGTGGTAGCCCAGGCGTGGGGCCCTCCGGGGGGGGGGCAACCTGGGTTCCCCCCCCCCTCTCGCCACCAACCGCAACCCAAAAGGCACCGGCCAAAGGGCAAAAGGGAAAGGTGA
>NZ_JBVJIP010000019.1:93848-192335 GCF_055586225.1 Actinoplanes sp. NPDC051388
AGAACACGAGAAGGCAGCCAGAAGCGGGAAGCCACCCCCCCCCCCCCCCCCCCCCTCCCCCCCCCCCCCCCCCCCCCCCACTACCGTTCTGCAACCGAATGACGCCCGAGAGTGACCGGCCGAGCGTCAGAATGGGAAGGTGACGACAGAGGCACCGACGTCCGGCGCCGTCACCGCGGACGACCGCGCGGCGGTTGCCGCCCTGGTGGCCGACCTCGAGAGCCGGCCGATGTCGCAGTTCCGCACCCTGCCCGAGCCCGCCGCCGACGCGGAGGCCAGCGCCACCCGGATCGGCGACGAAGACCTCGCACACCGCGCCCGCCTGCTGATCGCCTCGTCGCTGCTGCGCGCCGGCCGGTCCGAGGAGGGTGGCCGGAACGCGCATCAGGTGCTCGCCTGGGCGGAGCGGCACGGCACCCCCTATCTGCTCGCCCGCGCCCACCGTGAGCTGGGCATCTTCTATCGGCAGGTGGGTGACATGTCGGCCGCGCTGACGCACGCGGTGCAGTGCGTCGCCAACCTCACCGACGACGTCGCGCCGGTGATCCGCGCCCGCCACCTGCTGTCGCTGGCCACCGCGCTGGACGAGACCGGCTCGAAGGAGGAGTCCGAGCGGCGGTTCCGGGAGGGGCTGGCGGTGTCGACCGAGGTCGGCGACCACGAGCTGACGCTCTACATCCTGAACAACATGGCCTACGCGGCGTACGAGCGGGACGACGCGGAGGCGGCCGGCCGGCACATCGAGCACATGCGCGCCGAGCAGGCCCGGTCCGGGGCGGAGTTCAGCGCCAACGAGCTGGACACCATCGCCCGGGTGGAGATGATGTCCGGGCGCTACGACGCGATCGAGGAGACGTTGCGGCCGGTGGTCGACGCCGGCCCGGACACGGCGATCGGGCACGAGGGCGACGCGCTGGCCGAATGCCTGCTGACGCTGGCCGAGGCGCGCCGCCGGGCCGGTCGGGAGGAGGCCGCGCAGGAGACGCTGGACGCGGCGTTGCGGATGTGCGCGGAACGGGGGCTGCACGCTGTGCGGGCACGGGTGCGCGAGGAGCAGTCCGTCCTCTATGCGGCGACCGGGCGGTTCCGCGAAGCGTACGAAGAGCATCGGGCCTTTCATGCCGAGGCCACCGCGCTGCATTCGGCGCAGCGGGAGGCCAAGGCCCGCGCGTTGCAGGCGGTGTTCGAGGCCACCGAGGCGCGGCGGGCCAGCGAGCACTTCCGCGAGATGGCCCATCGGGACGCGCTGACCGGTCTCTACAACCGGCGGTACGTGAACGAGCGGCTGCCCGCCCTGATCGGGGAGGCGGCGGTCCGGCGCACCCCGCTGTCGGTTGCCATCGTGGACCTCGACCACTTCAAGCGGATCAACGACACGCTCTCGCACAGCACCGGCGACGAGGTTCTGCAGCACGTCGCGGAGCTGCTGATCGAAGTGGCGACCGGCCCGGCGATCGCGGCCCGGATGGGAGGCGAGGAGTTCCTGCTGATCTTCCCGGGCGCCGGGCTCGCCGAGGCGGCGTCGCGCTGCGAGGCGTTGCGCCTGCGGATCCGGGCGCACGCCTGGGAGCCGGTCACCGGCACCCTCGGCGTGACCACGAGCATCGGCGTGACGACGGTCGCGGCCGGCCGGGGAACTCCGAGCACGCTGCTCTCCCAGGCCGACCGCAACCTTTACGCCGCCAAGCGGACGGGACGCGACCGGGTGGTCGCGGACACCCGCTAGTTCGCGGGCACGACGTCCTTCGGCCGCTCGACCTTGACCTTCAGGCCGTAGTCCCAGAGCTTGAATCGCATGTCGCTGGTGCCGGTGTGCAGCTTGCCCTTGGCCCGGTAGCGGTACTTCTCGGTGATCGTGACCCCGGCGATCCGGTCGTCCTTGTCGAGCGAGACGTCCCCGCTGACGGCGGCCGTGCCGATCACGCTCCCGCGGTCCACGATCTTGCGGGTGAACTCGAAGTGCAGGCTGCCGTCCGGGTTCTCGGTGACCTCCGCGTCCTTCAGCACCTTGAGCAGCCCCGCTGGGTTGGGCGCGATCGCGGCGAGCAGGGGGTCGCCGCTGGAGTACAGGATCAGGCTGTCGTGCTTGCCGGGGTACTGCCCGTACCGGCCGTACTTCTCGCCCGGGCCCTTGTCCGGCGGCAGCGGCTGCAGCGGTGGTTCCCCGCCCATGTAGCGGGTGCCGTTGATCAGCAACTCGGTGATGACCGAGTCGTCCTGCGGGCTGCGCACATATCCGGTGTCGGTCCGCGGATCGAACGCGCCCTCGTAGTCGTTGCCGATGGTGGTCAGCCGCAACCGGTAGCTGATGTTGTCGGAGGCTCGAGCCGCGCTGACCAGCTTGACCGAAGCGGCCACCGGCGCCGGCGCCGGTGGCGTCGCGGCCTGCGGCCCGGGCGCCGCGCCCGGGGTGAGTCCGATGGCCAGCGCGCCGGCCAGACCAACCGCGCCGAGCGCGTAGCCGGCCCGCATCGTGTGCACCCGCCGCCGGTGCCGCTTGGTGGCGTTGCCGAGGACGTCGCCGGTGAGCGCGATCCCGGCCACCTCGCGGCGCATGCTCTCGGTCAGCTGCTCTTCGAGCTCAGTGCTCATCGTCCTGTTCCTTTCGCAGTCGTCAGGTCCCAGGCGGCGGTCAGCTCGCGGAGGCGGGACAGTCCTCGCGAGGCGGTCGACTTGACGGTGCCCACCGAGCAGCCCAGGGCCTCGGCGGCCTCGGCCTCGCTGAGCTGCTCCCAATAACGCAGCACCAGCACGGTCCGCTGCCGCGGCGGAAGCTGGGCGAGCGCCTGGCTCAGCGCGTCCCGCAGGTCCAGGGACTCGGTGGCGTCGGCCCGGCCGGCCGGCTCGTGCTCGGTGAACACCTCGGGCCGGCGTTTCCGCTGCCGCCACTGGTCCACCGCCAGGTGGTACATGGTTCGTCGCAGGTACCGCTCGCGGTCATCCCGCACCCGGTCCCACGAACGCATCAACCGTTCCAGGGCCGCCTGCAGCAGGTCCTCGCCCGCTGCCCGGCTTCCGGTGAGCAGCACCGCGGTCGCCAGCAGGGCGTTGCCCCGCTCCGCGACCAGCGTGTCCAGCCCATCGAAGCGTCGGCTCCACAACATCGCGCTCCCTTCGTCACGGTCAAGACGACGGCAGCGGGCGAAAGGTTGACTACCGCTGTTCCCGAACTTCCGCGACGTGCCGGGCCGGCAGGTGCTCGCGCAGCCTGGAGCTCGTTTGCGAGGGTTTTCCATTTCTGGCTGGGGTGGGATTCCGAAAGAGGGCTGGTCACTCTTCTTCCCTCTTTAACGTATATCGCACAGGGGGACTTGCGGCAAGGCCCCGGTCGGACCGGAGAATCGTCGGTCGTAGGCCTGAAGAACGGAGCCGAAATCTCGTGAATCCCCTGGCCACCAGCGCGTTCGAGCTATCCGACGAGCTATCCGCCAAGGCCGACGCCAAACTGATCGCCGCCGACGAGCGGCACTTCGCGGCCATCGCCGAAAGCCTCGCGCGGTCGATCGCCGACCTGTCCGACCGGCTCGACATCGAGCGGAAATCCCCGGCCGGCTCCGGCCGCCGGGCCTCCGACCGCGACCAGGAGATCCGCCGGCTGAGCAGCCGGCTGCGGGCGCTGCGCCGGTTCGGTCTCGACCTCTGCCTCGGGCACATGGTCGGCGACGACGGCGAGGCGACGTACGTCGGGCGCCTCGGCCTCACCGACGGCGAGGGCCGCCGGCTGCTGCTCGACTGGCGGTCCCCGGCCGCCGAGCCGTTCTTCGGCGCCACCCACGCCAACCCGATGGGCCTGACCAGCCGCCGCCGGTACCGCTGGAACCGCGGCCGGATCACCGACTACTGGGACGAGGTCTTCACCCCGGACGGCTTCACCGGGCACGCCGCCGCGCTCGACGACCAGTCCGCGTTCATCGCCAGTCTGGGCACCAACCGGTCGGCGAAGATGCGCGACGTGCTCGGCACCATCCAGGCCGACCAGGACGCCATCATCCGGGCCGGATCACGTGGCGCCCTGATCGTCGACGGCGGCCCGGGCACCGGCAAGACCGTCGTCGCGCTGCACCGCACGGCGTACCTGCTGTATTCCGACCCGCGGCTCGGTCACCGGCAGGGCGGCGTGCTGTTCGTCGGGCCGCACGAGCCCTATCTGGCGTACGTGGCGGACGTGCTGCCCAATCTCGGCGAGGAGGACGTGCAGACGTGCACGCTGCGGGATCTGGTGACCGAGGGGGCCGCGGCGGCGGTCGAGCCCGATCCGGAGGTGGCCCGGCTGAAGTCGTCCGCCGCGATGGTGCGGGCGATCGAGGCGGCCGTCCGGTTCTATGAGGAGCCGCCCGCCGAGGGCCTGACGGTCACCACCGACGAGGCCGACATCCATCTGACCGCCGAGGACTGGGCCGAGGCGTTCCGGGCCGCCGGTCCGGGCACCCCGCACAACGAGGCGCGCGACCAGGTCTGGGACGAGCTGCTCACGATCCTGCTGGCCAGATACGACGGTGACGAGCCGGAGGATCTGCTGCGCCGGTCGCTGACCCGCAACCGCGAACTGGCGAGCACCTTCGCCCGGGCGTGGCCGCTGCTCGAGCCGACCGACCTGGTCGGCGATCTGTGGTCGGTGCCGGCCTACCTGCGCCGGTGCGCGCCCTGGCTGAGCCTCGACGAGGTGCGCCGGCTGCAGCGCGGCGACGCCCGGGCCTGGACGGTGTCCGACCTGCCGCTGCTGGATGCGGCCCGGCAGCGGCTCGGCGACCCGGAGCAGTCGCGCCGCCGGCGCCGGCAGGAGGCCGCCCTGGCCACCAAGCGCGAGGGCATGGCCCGGGTGGTGGACGACCTGCTCGCCTCCACCGAGTACGACGACGGCGAAGGCCTGATGATCATGTTGCGTCAGGAGGATCTGCGGGACGTCCTGGTCGAGGACGCCGCCCGGCCGGACGTCGACCCGGACCTGCTGGCCGGCCCGTTCGCGCACATCGTCGTGGACGAGGCGCAGGAGTTGACCGACGCGGAGTGGCAGATGCTGCTGCTGCGCTGCCCGTCCCGGAGCTTCACCATCGTCGGGGACCGCGCGCAGGCCCGGCACGGCTTCACCGAGTCGTGGCCGGAGCGGCTGGAGCGGATCGGGCTGCACGACATCGACATCGCCACGCTGAGCATCAACTACCGCACCCCGGAGGAGGTCATGGCGGAGGCCGAGCCGGTGATCCGGGCCGTCCTCCCGGACGCCAACGTGCCCACCTCCATCCGCGGCGGCGGCGTTCCCGTCGTACACGGAAATGCCGTTGATCTGAGCTCGATCCTGGACGCCTGGCTGGCGGCCCACGCCGAAGGCGTCGCCTGTGTCATCGGAGACGACACGTTCCGCGGCACCTCGCGGGTGCGGAGCCTGACGCCGGAGCTGTCCAAGGGGCTGGAGTTCGACCTGGTGATCCTGGTCGACCCGGAGAACTTCGGCGACGGCATCGAGGGCGCGGTCGATCGTTACGTGGCGATGACCCGGGCCACGCAGCAGTTGGTGATTCTGGAAAGTTAGGCGCGGTGCCATTTCTGGTTGGCGAAGCCGTTGCAGGTCCAGATCTGCAACGGCGCGCCATTGTCGGGATTCCAGCCGCCGATGTCGACGCACTTGTTCGACTGTGGATTGACCAGATCGCCGGCCGCGGTGAGGACCCATTGCTGCGCGCCGGTCTGATTGCAGGTGTAGAGCTGCACCGCCGCCATGTCCGCGGACGATCCGCCGTCCACGTCGACGCATTTGCCGCCGATCCGGATGGTGCCGTCGGGCACGAACGTGAAGCGTTGCATCGGGCCGTTCCAGCAGTCCCAGACGATCAGGCGCACCCGGTCGGAATAGTTGCCGTTGGGCACGTCGATGCACTTTCCGTGCCAGTTGCTGACGATCATGCTGGTGGTCCCCGGCTCCGGCGGCGGAACGGAGGAGTTGGCGCCGAACGTGACGGTCAGGCCGGTGCACTCGCGGCAGTTGTACATCACCTGGTTGCCCGGCTCGGTGTCGTGTTTGGACCAGCTGTACGCCCGCGGGCAGGCCGCCTTGATCGCCTCGCTGTAGTCGGTGCGCGCGTCCCGGTTCGGGTTGGTGCACAGCAGCGGCCGCCCTTGCCCGTCCCGGGTCAGGTACGCGGGCGGGCAAGCGTCCAGCATCGGCTTGGCGCATCCGGCCACCGCGCAGTATTGCGACCCGGGCGCCGGCGGCGGCGCCCCGGTCGGCGCGATCGTGACCGGCAACGACACCGCGTTCACATAGCTGACGTTGTACCAGGGCGCGCCCCACGGATCGTCCGGGTCGAAGTTGAACTCGGCCAGGCTGGCCGGCTGCTCGGAGTTGATCGCGCAGTGGTCCTCGGCGGTGCCGCAGTCCCCTACCGCGCAGTGGAACGTGCTGCCCGGCACGCCGGTGCAGCCCTGCCGCGCGAAGAACTTGCCGCGCCAGTGACCGGGGTCCGCGTTCTCCGGGACGGTGATCGTGGCGGACGCGCCGGCCTCCAGGATCGGCAGGTGGGCGAAGTTCACCGACCCGTCCGAGTTGACCGTGCTGCCGATCCAGATCTTCTCGGTGCTCGCGTTGACGAAGGTAATGGTGTGGTCGGCGACGGCGGGGGCGGGTGCGGGTGCGCCGGCGCCGAAAACGGCGGCCGCCGCGACGACGGCCAGTCCGATGAGGGGCGTCATGCCCTCATCATCGCGAAGACATCAATCGATGTCGATGAATTCGGCGAGAACCGGGTAGTGGTCCGACGCGTATTCGGTCTCGTCGCCGCGCAGCACCCGGATGCCGTGCAACCGCGGCGCCAGCGCCCGGCTGGCCAGCAGGTAGTCCAGCCGCATGCCGGAGAACTCCGGACCACCGAGCCCCTTGGTCGGCGCGGTCGGGCCGAGTCCCTTGCCGAGATCGGTGAACCCGGCCTCTTCGAAGGCGGCGATCGCGCGGGTGTCGACCTCCGCGGACGGCGTCACGTGCCGGCTGCGATAGCGCGGCGCCAGCCGGGACAGCGTCTCGGTGTGATCGGTGCCCGGGTCCAGCGAGTTCAGGTCGCCGGCGATCAGCACCATCCGGCGACGCGAGCCGTAGCGGGCGCCGAGCCACCGCGCCTCGCGGTAGCGGCGCTGCGGCGAGAACGGGTTGAGATGCGTGGTGGCCACCGTGAGCGGCCCGACCCTGGCCACCGCCGCGGCGTGGTGCAGCCGCCAGCGCACCGACCGCTTCCCGGTCAGCTGCAGGGGCGGCCGGGCCAGCACCGCGACCGGCTGGCCGAAGGTGGACGGCGCCAGATGCGCGGTCATCCCCAGCGCCTCGGCCACATCGCGCATCTTGCGTCCGGAGTGCCGCCCGAAGCCCCGCAACTCCTGCAGGGCCAGCACGTCCGGCGCCGCGCGCTGGATCACCGCCAGGATCGCGGACAGCCGCCCGCCACCGCCGACCAGGATGTTCCAGGTCATCACCCTCATGACTTCGCGTCGGCGTTGGGGCGCAGCACCCACCACAGCAGCGTGACCCACATGGCGGTGAGCAGTGCCGCGCCCAGCACGTCCGTCGGGTGGTGCATGCCGCGGTACATCCGGGACAGCGCCACGCCCAGCGGCATCACGATCGCCGGCGCGAGGGCCAGCCAGCGGTACCAGCCGCGCACGTGGCCGATCACCAGGATCGCGATCGCCAGCCAGATGCACATGGTCGCGGCGATGTGCCCGGACGGGAACGACGACGTCGGCATCTGGCCGTCCAGCTGCTCCACCTCGGGCCGGGGGCGTTGCACGGCGGCGGCCGTACACAGGAAGAGCGTGAGCTCGCCCGCCATGGTGAGCAGCAGGAAGAGCACCGGGCGCCAGCGGCGCCAGAGGGCCAGCGCCAGCGGGCAGGCGACCAGCAGGATGAGGGTGATCGCGTGGGTGTCGCCGGCCTTGCTCCACGCGTAGCTCAGGTCGTCCAGCGACGGTGTGCGGAAGGTCTGCATCCATCGGTTCACGCCGTCGTCCGCGCGCCCGAACGCTGTGCCTTCGGTGAAGTTGTTGAAGAAGTAGCCGATCGCATAGAGCACGCCGAAGATCAGCACCCAGCCGGTGACGATCTCGGTGGCCTGCAGCCACGGGTGCGCGGTGCGGTGCCGGGTGTCCGGCGCGAGTTGCACCTCCTCTCGGGCCTCGGGTTCCAGGCCTTCGGCGAGCGGCGGCGCCGGCTTTCCGGCTTCCTGGCGCCAGAGCTGGAACGCGTACGCCGTGACGCCGAGCCAAGCCGCCCCGAGCATCCAGCCGGCCAGCACGTCCGACGCGAAGTGCACGCCCAGCGCCACCCGGGTGATCCCGATCAGCAGCACCAGCACCGCGGGCACGGCGATGAACAGCTTGCGCCACCGGGGCGCCACCGCGGGCAGGAAGACCAGCACGAGCGCGCCGTAGACCACCGTCGAGCCGAGCGCGTGACCGCTGGGGAAGCTGTTGCCGGGGGCGGTGGCGATCGGCACGTCGACGATCGGGCGTACCCGTCCGACCAGGGTTTTCAGCGACGGGTCGAGCAGCAGCGCACCCACGCCGGTGACCACCAGATAGAGCGCGAGGCGCCAGCGCGTGCGGATCAGCAGCAGCACGACCGCGAGCACGACCAGCCACAGCATGATCGGGCGGCCGCCCAGCCGGGACAGCGCGGTCAGCGCGTCGACCAGTGCCGGATGCGGCGCGACCAGGCCGTTGAGGGCCGCGGCGAGACCGTGATCAAGGTCGGCGAGCGGCGTCCAGCGCGCCCGGACCAGCAGCAGGAGCACGCCGAAGGCGAGGCCGGCCGCGGTCACCACCAACAGGCCGGCGGCGCTGCGCTCGGCGAAGTGTCGGGCGGGCGCGCTGCTACGTTCGGTCGTGGTGACGGACATGGGCCGGTTGGTACCCGGACGGCGCGAAACTCAATCTGCGGACGGATGCCAGCGATCCTGCTGGGCCGGCTCGGTCACGCCGACCCGTTGCGCCTCGAGTTGCGCCGCGAAGGCCAGGCCGAAGAAGAACGCGATGCCGGTCAGGTTCGACCAGATCAGCAGCGCCATGATCGCGGTCAGCGGACCGTAGGTGGCGGTGAAGTCGTCGCTGATCCGCACGTAACCGGCCAGCCCGATGCTGGCCAGCCACCACAGCAGCGTGGTCACCCCGGCGCCGAAGAGCAGCCAGGACAGGGCCGGCTGCTTGCGCCGCGGCGACTGCTCGAAGAGCACCCCGATGGCGACCACGATCAGCACCAGGCTGAGCGGCCAGCGCACCCAGTCCCACCCGGTGCGCATCACGTCGCCCCAGCCCAGTTCCTTGGCCATCGAGTCGCCCGCCGAGCCGCCGGCCACCAGCAGCAGAAAGCCGAACAGCGCGGGCAGCCCGGCGACCACCGCCAGGATCGCCGCCCGCAGATACTTCTTCAGCGCCGGGCGGTCCCGCTCGACGCCGTAGATCCGGTTGGCGCCACGCTCGACCTGCGCCATCGCCTGGGTCAGCGCGAAGAGCCCGGTGATCAGGCCGAGCACCAGCGCGAGCTCGCCGGCGTCCTCATTGCCCTCGCTGGTGTTCAGCAGGTCGCGGACCAGCGGCTCGCTCTGGCCCGGGGTCAGCGCGACCACGGTGTCCGCGACCACCTGCCCGCCCGACTCGACGCCCAGGTCGGTGGCCAGGCCGGAGAGTGCGATCAGGAACGGCACGATGGCCAGGCAGAGCTGGAACGCGAGCGCCCGGGAGTGGCTGAAGCCGTCGCCGTAGCGGAACCGGACGAACGCGTCGCGCAGCAGCGGCCAGCGCCCGTAGTGCCGCAACGCCTCCAGCGCGTCGTCCGCGGAAAGCTCGTCGCCCGGCATCATCCGGGTCTCGGGCACCGGCTCGGTCGAGCTCACTCGGCCTCCTTCGCGGCGGCGCGCACCCCCTCGGCCGCACGCTTCACCGCGCCGCTGTCGTACGCGAGGTCGGGGTCGGACTCCGGCCTCGGCACGCACAGCAGCAGCGCGCGGTGCTTCACGTGGATCTTCATGCTGCGTCCCGGCTCGATCAGGTCTCCGTCGAGCTGGCGCGGCTGCGCGCGGTTGCTGTGGATCTCCACCCGCTCGGCGGTGTAGGTCTCCATCCGCGGGACCCGCTTGCGCCGGCGCACGACCGCCCAGCCCAGCTGCGCCCAGTGCCGCAGGTTGCCGGGGCTGAGGATGGCCACGTCGAGCTTGCCGTCGTCCGGCTTCGCCTCGTCGAGCAGCCGCATGCCGCCCTGCAACCGGCCCACGTTGCCGACGATCACGGTGCGCGGGCGGCGCGGCATCGGCGCACCGCCGTCCAGCACGATCCGCACCCGCATCGGCCGGTTGCGCAGGCTCTTCACCGCGCCGCCGACATAGGCCAGCCAGCCGATGTGCTTCTTCGCGGTGTCCGAGGTGCCCTCCAGCATCTCGGCGTCGAAGCCCATCCCGGCCATCACCGCGAAGCACTGGTCCTCGATCGTGCCGACGTCGATCCGCTTGCGGCCGCCCTCGAGCGCCACCTCCACGCCGGCCGCGGCGTCGGCGCCCAGGCCCAGGTTGGCGGCGAGCAGGTTGCCGGTGCCGGCCGGCAGCACGGCCATCGCGACGTCCGTGCCGGCCAGCGCGGTGACCACCGCCATCACGGTGCCGTCCCCGCCGCATGCGAAGATCAACTCGGCGCCGTCGGCCATCGCCTGCTCGGCCTGACCACGCCCGGCATCCTCCGGGGTGGTCTCCAGCCATGTCGGTTCCGGCCAACCGGCCTCGGCCAGCCCTTCGCCGATGGTGCGGCGCAGCAGATCCATGTCGGGCACCTTGGTGGGGTTCACCACGACGGTAGAGCGGGGTCCGGTCACGGTAGGAGTGTGCCGGAGCCAGGTCACGTCGGCATGTCGGGGTGGGTACCGTGTGAGCGTGAGCGAGACGAGTGTCACCTGGTGGGGGCACAGCACGATGTGGCTGAGCGAGGCCGGCACCACACTGCTGACCGACCCGGTGCTCGTCGACCGGTTCGTCCACCTGCGCCGGATGGCCGGCCCGCGGCCGGTGCTGCCCGGCGCGCCGGACGCCGTGCTGCTCTCCCACCTGCACACCGACCACTTCCACCTGGCGTCGCTGCGGCTGATCCCGGGCTCGCCGACGCTGGTCGTGCCGCGCGGGGCGGCCGCGTTCGTCGCCCGCGGGCTGGGCCGGGACGCGGCGGCGCGCTGCGTGGAGCTGGCTCCCGGCGAGGACACCAAGGTCGGCAGCGTCAAGGTGCGCGCGGTCAAGGCCGCCCATCCGGGCGGACGCGGGCCGTGGTCCAAGCTCCAGGCGCCCGCGCTCGGCTTCGTCGTGGAGGGCACGGCCCGATCCTGGTACGCGGGCGACACCGGCCTGTTCGACGAGATGTCCGAGCTCGGCCCGATGGACCTGGCGCTGATCCCGGTCGGCGGCTGGGGTCCCACCCTGCACGTCCACGACCACCTGGACCCGGGTCAGGCCGCCGAGGCGCTGCACCGGGTGCGCGCGCGGTGGGCGGTGCCGGTGCACTACGGCACGTTCTGGCCGGCCGGGATGGGCCGGGTCCGGCGGCACATGTTCGACGGCCCGGGCGACGACTTCGCCCGGCAGGCCGCCGAGAAGGCGCCGGACAGCCAGGTCAGGGTGCTGCGGCAGGGCGAGACCCTGTCCATCCGGCCGGTCGCCCTGACCGGGGACGACGCGTGATCGAAGCGCTCGGCTCCCTCGGCTGGCTTCTTCTGGTGGTGGCCTTCGGCGCGATCGTGCCGATCATCCCCACCGGCGCGGCGGTCAGCGGCGCCGCGGCCCTCGCCTTCCACGACAACGACCCGGTGGTGATCGTGCTGGTGATCGCGGCCGGCGCCGCCGGGGCGTACGCCGGCGACCTGGTGATGTACGCGATGTGCCGGGCCGGCGGCGAGCAGCTCGCCCGGCGGCTGCGCTGGCTGCGCGACGAGGAGCACCTGGCCGCGGTGAAGGAGCGGCTGGTGGCCGGCCAGATCCCGGTGCTGCTGGTCTCGCGGCTGATCCCGGGCGGGCGGGTGCCGGTGCTGCTCGCGGCCGCCTTCCTGGGCATGCCTTGGCGCACCTTCGTGATCGCCAACCTGCCGGCCTGCGCGCTGTGGTCGACGGTCTATGCCGGCATCGGCGTGGCCGGCGGCTCGATCTTCCCGGAGCCGTGGCAGGGCGTCATCGCGGCGGTCCTGCTGATCCTGATCGTCAACCAGAGCATCAGCCTGTGGAACAAGAAGCGGGCGGCCCGCGCGGAAGCGGCCCAGTCAGAACCGGCCCCATCGAAATCGGCCCCATCGAAATCGGCCCCGTCCAAACCGGCCCCGTCCGAATCGGCCCAGGACGGGTGACCGCGGCCGGCGTCTACCGGGAGTTCGGCGCGGTCGAGGCGCGTGGGGTGTCGCCGCTCTATGAACGGCTGTCCCTGGCGGTGGCCGCCGACCCCGCGGTGCTGGCGCTGATCGAGGCGCTGCCGCAGCGGTCGCAGCAGCCCAACCTGCTCTTCGGCGCGGTCCGGCTGCTCGGCGGGCCGGTCTCCGGCTGGGCGCGGTTCCGGGCCTTCGTCCTGGCGCACTGGCCGGCCGTCGCGCACGAGATGCGGACCCGGGTCACCCAGACGAACGAGTCCGGGCGGTGCGCGGTGCTGCTGCCGGTGCTGGCCGCGCTGCCGCAGCCGCTGGCGTTGCTCGAGGTGGGCGCGTCGGCCGGGCTGTGCCTCTATCCGGACCGGTACTCGTACCGGTATGTGTCGCCGGACCGGCCGGCGGTCGAGCTCGGCGCCACCGGGCCGGTGCTGACCTGCGAGACCGACGGGGTCGAGCCGCCCGCCCGCCGGCCCGAGGTGGTGTGGCGGGCGGGGCTCGACCTCAACCCGCTCGACGTCACCGACCCGGACGACATGGCCTGGCTGGACGCGCTGATCTGGCCGGAACACACCCATCGCCGCGAGCGCCTGCGCGCCGCGGCCGCGATCGCCGCCGCGGACCCGCCGCTGCTGATCCGCGGCGACCTGGTGGACGACCTCCCGGCGCTGGCCGCCCGGGCGCCGGCCGAGGCGACGCTGGTGATCTTCCACAGCTCGGTGCTCTACCTGGTGCCGGCCGACCGCCGGGCCCGGTTCACCGCGCTGGTCCGCACGCTGCCCGGGCACTGGGTCGCCAACGAGTCCCCGGCCACCCTGCCCTACGACCGGCTCTCTGCCCGGCCCAGCTTCAACGTGCTGGCCCTCGACGGTGAGCCGCACTACTGGACTCGCGGCCACGGTCAGGGCATGAGTTCGCTCGTACAAAAAACAATTTGACGGCACCGATAATCTGATCCTCCGTATCTCGGGCCGGTCTGAACGGGCCGTCGGGTGTCGAGGGGGCTACCGCCTCCCCGACACCCAGGAGCTCCGATGCGCCGGGCACCAGCCCTCTCCTTCCTGCTCATCTCCGTCTTCATCGACATGCTCGGCCTCGGCATCGTGGTGCCGATCGTGCCCGCGTTGATGGTCGACCTCACCGGCAGCGACGCCGGCGCGGCCCGGTGGTCCGGGCTGATCGGGTCCGGCTACGGGCTGCTTCAGTTCCTGACCGCACCGCTGCTCGGGCGGATCGCGGATCGCTACGGGCGGCGGCCCGTCCTGCTGCTGTCGCTGGCCTGCCTCGGCGTCGACTGGCTGGGACACGCCACCGCGAACAGCATGGTGCTGCTGATGGCGTTCCACGCGTTCGCCGGGGTGTGCGCGGGGACGACCACTGTGGTCAACGCCTACGTCGCCGATGTGACGGTGGCGGAGAAGCGCGCCGAAGCGTACGGAATGATCGGCTCTGCCTTTGGTCTGGGTTTTGTGGCGGGGCCGGTGCTGGGCGGACTGCTCGGCGCGGTGGACGTGCGGCTGCCGTTCTATGTGGCGGCGGGGCTCGCGTTCGCGAACGTCCTCTATGGCTGGCTGATCCTGCCGGAGTCACGACCCGGCGACCGGGTCACGCCGCTGACGCTGCGGGCGGCGAACCCGATCGGCGCGCTCGGCCGGGTGCTGCGCCGGCCGGTGCTCGGACGGCTCACGCTGGCCCGGTTCTGCGCGGACATCGCGCGGATGACCCACCAGGCGATCTGGACGTTCTTCGTCACCTATCAGTTCGCCTGGAACACCGCGCAGATCGGCCTGACCATGTCGATCGGCGCGGTGGCCGGCGCCGTCTTCCAGGCCCGCGCGGTCGGTCCGGTGGTGCGGGTGCTGGGCGACAAGCGGGCGGCCGTGTTCGGGGGCATGTTCAGCGTGGCGGCGCTCGGCGGCACCGCGTTCGTGACCGAGCCGTGGCTGGTCTATCCGCTGCAGGCCCTCGGCGTGCTGGCCGGCATCGGCGCGGCCGCGACCCAGTCCTGGATCTCCACCGCGACCGGCGCCGACGAGCACGGCACGGTCAACGGCGCACTGACCGCGACCGCGGCGATCGCCGAGATGGCCGTGCCGGTGCTCGCGGGCGCGGCGTTCGCGTGGTCGCTGACGTCGGCGACCCCGGGCACGGTGTTCGTCGGGGCGGCGGTGTTCGCGGGCGCGTCGACCCTGCTGCTGGCGGCCACCCGGGCCGGCTAGCCTCGGCACGCTGACGGCCGATCCGTCCGAGGCCGTGGCGCGAGCTGCCGCCGCCGCTCCCGCGCTCGCCGTCGCGGCCGGGTTTTGAACGGGTCAGCGAGCCAGATAACCGTCGTTCACCACGCGGTCGACGCCCCGCAGATAGGCCTCCGGAGCGTCCGGCGCCGACGTGGCCAGACCGTCCACATAGCGGTTGAACATGCTGAACGCCGCGGCGATCAACACCGTGTCGTGAATCTCCAGGTCGGTCGCCCCCGCAGCGCGCGCATCGTCGACCAGCGATCCGGTCACGTCTTGCCCGTCGTGCCGCACGGCCGCCGCGATGCGCAGCAGGGCCGTCAGCTTCGCCGGGATCGGCGCCGTCTCCGGATCGGCTCGCACCCGGTCGACCAGGTCCCGCCCGCCGGGCAGCTGAGCCGCGGCGAAGGCCGAGTGCGACTCACGGCAGTAGGTGCAGTCGTTGAGGCCGGAGACATAGGCCGCGATCAGCTCCCGCTCCCCCGGCGAGAGCGAACTCGGCCCCCGCAGCAGCACCTCGGCCAGCTCCATCAGCGGTTTGCCGGTCTCCGGCCGATATCGCAACAGCCCCTGGATGCCCGGGAACCTGCCCTCGTCCGGGCCAAGATCGATGTGCGCCACCGGCCGAGGATAGCCGTCACCGCCGGCCGAACAGCTCCCGAAAAGCCGCCCGGGCCGAGGTGGCGTCCTGGCCGGCCGACTCCAGCGCCGCCCGCCACGCCGCGAGAATGATGCGGCCGACCGGCATGCCGTCGCGGTCGGCCTGAGCGGACAGGAACGCCTCCACCGGATCGCCCGGACGCTCGGGGTGCGGCTCGGACAGCAGGCGAGTGAACCCGGCGCGCACCAGATAGTCGAA
Organism: Actinoplanes sp. NPDC051388; assembly: GCF_055586225.1. Classification (NCBI taxonomy): domain Bacteria; kingdom Bacillati; phylum Actinomycetota; class Actinomycetes; order Micromonosporales; family Micromonosporaceae; genus Actinoplanes; species Actinoplanes sp. NPDC051388. The sequence goes on from NZ_JBVJIP010000019.1 coordinate 109,306, forward strand.
ACCGACCAGCAGGACGTCGCCGAGCTCGGCCGGGCCCATCGCGGCGGCGCCCTCCATCCGGTCCAGCAGGCGCCGCTCGACGTCCTCGCGCACCACCGTGTAAAGCCCGACCTTGCTGCCGAAATGGTGATAGAGCGAGCCGATCGTGACGTCCGCGCCGCGGGCCAGCTCGGTCACCCCAACGTCGGCGAAGCCACGCGCACCGAACTCGGCCAGCGCCTGATCGACCAGCCGAGCCTTCGTCGTTCCCGGAACGGGTACCCAACTGCGCACGAGCGTGACTATAGTCGGTCTCGGTTATGGCGTAACTGAGTTATGGAGGTCGTCGTGAAGCTCACGTTCCTTCTCGCGCCGGTGCCCGACCTGGCCGCCGCGCTGCCGTTCTACCGCGACACGCTCGGCCTCGACGAGGCCTGGCGCGAGGGCGAGGACACCGTCGCGTTCCATCTGCCGGATCGAAAGGCGCAGATCATGGTGGTCGCCGACGGTGACCCGGCCGGGCCGATGTACCGGGTCGACAGCGTGCCAGCCTTCTTCGCCGACCACCCGGAGATCAAGATCTTCATGCCGGCACGCGAGATCCCCGGCGGTTCGGTCGCGGGTTTCCACGACCCGGCGGGCAATGTGGCATACGTGTTCGACCAGGTCGAGGAGTGAAGCGCGGCATCGCGAGCGCGGTCGGGCAGGCCGCCCTGGGCTCGTTCCTGGCCTTCGCCGGCACCGCACACCTGACGTTCGGCCGCGAGGACTTCCGGGCACAGGTGCCGACCTGGGTCCCGCTCGACACCGACCTGGTCGTGCTGGCCTCCGGTGTGGTCGAGATCGGCCTCGGCCTGACCCTGCTCAGCACCTGGAAACAGCCGGCCCGGGGCCTCGTCGGCGCGACCGCGGCGGCCTTCTTCATCGCGGTCTTCCCCGGCAACATCGCCCAGCTCACCGAGCACCGCGACGCGTTCGGGCTGGACACCGACACCAAGCGAGCGGTCCGGCTGGCCTTCCAGCCACTGCTGGTCGGCTGGGCGCTCGGCGCGACCGACGCGATCCGCACGGTGCGCGCCCTGCGCCGGTCACGCCGCTGAGCACCGCCGCCGGGTCAGCACTCGGGTGCCGTATGCTCCGCCGACCGGTGGTGCTGCACGGCGGAAGGCGGGTTCATGACTGTTCCGCCCGGGCCCGCACGCCGCGGAGCGGTCCTGCGGATCCGGAGTGGAGAAGTGACCGGCACCGGCTTCTTCATCGGTCCGGGGATGGCTCTGTCCACCGCCGAGGTCGCTTCCGGCGCGACAGCCGCCGTGCACTGGCAAGGTGAGACGCTCACAGCCGAGGTCCTCGCGAAGGATGCGCAGCGCGACCTCGCCCTGTTCGACGTTTCCTCCTCGCTGATCACGCATCCCGACATTCCTCTCGGCGACACCGACCCGGCGCCCGGCACCCAGCTGACCGCGTATGGCTTCACCAGATTGAATGACGGCACACCCGCGCTGATGTCGGCGCCGATCGTGGTCGGCCGTGCGGTCGGCAGCCGCCTCAGCATCGACGGCGAGCTCGAGTTCGGTCTCTCCGGAGCACCGGCGATCGACGACGCGGGACGACTCGCCGGCGTGGTCGGCGGCAGCGGCCTGATCCCGGTCAGTGAGGTCTACCGGTTTCTCAATGATCCACCGCAGGTCTCCGCGCCCGTTCCGCCTCGAGAGCGAGCGGCGGTCGGCACGCGCGGGTTTCCGGACGGCCCGGCCGCGGAGGATCGTCTCGGGCGCCGGGTCATCGTCGACGTCCTCGTCGACCTGCTGTCACCCGCCGACGGCGAGCCACGGCAATCCGGCCCGGCAAGCACCGACGACGGCACCCCGCAGTGGCCGACCGAGCACCAGGGCCCGCGGGTGATCGCGGTCGACGGCCCGTGGGGCAGCGGCAAGACCACCGTCATGCGGTTGGTGCACGACCGCCTGGAGGAGGGGTTCCAGGCCTGGCGCGGCCGGCACCGATCCGGCCTGAGCCACTGGCAGCGCTGGGCCGAATGGCGTCGATCGCGGCGGGTGAGCGCCATCGGCGCCCACCGGATGCTCTCGGTCTGGCGCCGAGCCGCCGCGGACCGCCCCGCACCCGCACCCGGCCCGATCGTGTCGCGCCCGCCGATCGTGGCCCGGTTCGAGCCCTGGGCACACCAATCGAGTGAGCAGGTCTGGGCCGCGCTGACCAAGGTCATCACCCGGACCGCGGTCACCGCCATCTGCGGGAGCCCGGGCGCCGCCCGCCGGTTCTGGCTGGCCCGCAACGCCGAGCGCCTGGACCTGTCCCGGCTGCGCAGGCAGCTGTGGAAGGGAGTCGCCTCCCCGCTGCTGCGCGTCTCGGTGTTCGCCACCGTCATCCCGATCGTGGTGCAGTTCGTGCGGCCGGAGTCGGCGATCCGGCCGTGGGGATTGGCTCCCACGACGCTGGCCTGGCTGCTGCCGCTCGCGCTGCTCGGCGCAGGCCTGCTGCACACCGCGGGTCGCTACCTGTTCGGCCGGGCCTCGGCGTTCCTGCCGGCGGAACTCTTCGAGGGACCGGTCCTCAGCGGCGGCCTGGCGATCGCCGCGCCCGACCCCGCGCTGCGGGACCCGCTCTACCACGCACAATCCGGCCAGTTGTACCTCGTGCAGCACGACGTCGCCCTGGTGCTGCGCCACCTGCACGAGTCGGGCCATGAGCTGGTGGTGTTCGTCGACGACCTGGACCGGTGCAGTCCGCACACCAGCGTCGAGGTTCTGCAGGCGATCAACCTGTTCCTGTCCGGCAACCTCACCGGCTGCCGATTCGTGGTCGGCCTGGACCAGGTCGCGGTGGCCGCCCAGGTCGACGTCGCCTACGCGCACATCACCGACAGTGAACCGCTTCGGCACGGCGATGATCCGACACCGGGCTGGAGCTTCCTGCGCAAGCTCATCCAGCTGCCGGTCACGCTCCCCCGCCTCGCCGACACCGACCTGGAGACGTTTCTCACCGGGCTGCTGGAGCCCGGTTCACCGACCCCGGCGGCGCCGACCGCCGAGCCGGCCACCACGACTGCGCCGACGCCCGACGTGGAACCCACTGTTCCAGCGCCGAACCGGCCGGCGCCGGCCGTGGTGGTGGCGGCGCAGACCCGGTATCTGGAGCGGAACGACGACGTGCGCGCGATGTTGCTGACGCGCGTCCGCGCCGCGGCGGACCCCTCCGGCCGGGAGACCAAACGCCTGGTCACGATCTGGCAGTTCTACGTCCGCATCCTGCTGCTCGAAGACCAGGACACCGACTTCGCCGACCGCGTCGATCAGGCCCGGCGGCTGGTGGTGGTCGCCGAGATCGTGGCACGGTGGCCCGCCCTGGCCCGCCGGCTCCGCACGGTGGTGGACGGGCGCCACGGCATCTGGCGGCTGGCCGAGACCGCCGGCGACTACCTGGAGTGGAACCGCACCGCCAACCGGCTCAAGCTGGACGTCACGACGAACCGGGCCGCCATCGACAACCTCCGCGAACTGCTCGGCGGGCCGGAGGGCAGAGAGATCGCCGCGCTGTTCGAGCGGGCCGACTTCCGCATCGCGGGAGGGTGAGGCCGGCCGCGGCGGATGATCCACTCGGCCACCACGGCGTTGATCAGCCAGGCGACGGCCATCGTGCCGGTCCGGCTGGCGACAGTGAACGAGCCCACCGCGATCAGCCAGGACGCCTGGGTGAGGAACTGGGTGCCGGCGCCCATGCCGATCGCGTAGCCGCGGATCACCCAGGCCCGGTGCGCCGGGAAGTCGCGCCGGCGGACCATCACCAGGCCGAGGATCAGCGCCGCCGTCATGTAGACCCCGACCACCAGGCGGATGCTCGCCAGCAGCGCGCCGTCGATCTCCGCGGGCGGCAGGAAGAAGGTCAGCCACAGACCGGTCAGAGCGGCGAGGAGTCCACAAGGGATCACGATCCGCCCGGCGATGCGATGCCGGCGGCGGTGGCGCCGTCGGTAGCGGGGCGCGAACTGGAACGCGCCGAGCACGCTGAAGACGGTGACCGACACGATGTGCAGGATCACCGGCACCGGCGCCGAGGTGATCCGGTCGCTGTCCGGCAGCAGCTGGGCGCCGCCCGCGAACTCGGTCAGCCGGAGACTGCCGGCCAGTGCGGGCACGGCGGCGAGCAGCAGCAGCCCGGTCGGGATCAGCCAGTTCGACTTCTTGTCAGCCATGCTCCGATCGTCACGGCCGGCGGGCCTGGGCTCATCGGAGCGCAGGCCGGAGAATCGGGCGTACTTTCGGCCGGTTCGGCAAACCAAAGTTCTCGCCTACGATCGGGACGTGCGTGACCTCCTCCGCTCGGCGTGGACCGAGCCCCGTCCCCCGGACCCGCCCGCGCGGGCCGCCCGGGACTGGGTGCTGCTCGGTGTGGTCGTCGCGCTGGTCGTGGTCGAGAGCCTGATCAAGCAGAGCTATTTCTTCGGGATCGTCGCGGTCGTGCTGGCGCCCACCCTGCTGTGGCGTCGCACCCGCCCGCTGCCGATGGTCGCGATCGCCTTCCTGGGCAACTCCCTGGCGGCGTTCGTCGCCGGCCAGGAGCACGATCTGATCTCCATGGCCTATGGTCTGCTGCTGCCCTATGCGTTGTTCCGCTGGGGTTCCGGGCGCGAGGCGCTGGCCGGAGCCGGGATCATCCTCGGCAAGATCTCGCTGGCCGCGAGCGTCGGCCATCTCGGCGTCGGCGACCTGGTCGCGGGCTTCGTGTTCATGTTCGCGATCTTCGCGCTGGCCCTGGCGATGCGTTACCGGGCGAGGCTCCGGGTCCGCGAGCTCGACCAGGCCAAGCTGCTCGAGCGCGAGCGGCTGGCCCGCGATCTGCACGACACCGTGGCACATCACGTCTCGGCGATGGCGATCCGCGCGCAGGCCGGCATCGCGGTGGCCCGCACCCGGCCGGAGGCCGCCGTCGAGGCGCTGCACGTGATCGAGGCCGAGGCGTCCCGCGCCCTGACCGAGATGCGCGCGGTGGTGCACGACCTGCGCGAGCGGCAGGACGACCTGCGCACGAGCATCGAGCGGCTGGCCGCCGGCGAGCACACCGGCGCGGTGGTCGACGTCGAGGTCGCCGGTGACCTGGACGACCTGTCGCCGAGCGTGGGGTCGGCGATCTACCGGCTCGCGCAGGAGTCGGTGACCAACGCCCGCCGGCACGCGCGAAACGCCACCCGCATCGAGGTGCGGGTGGCCGCCGACGCCGGCTCGGTGCGCCTGCGGGTCAGCGACGACGGCGAGGTGCCCCACCCGGCTGCGCCTGCCCGCACCACCACTCTCGCTGGGGGAGACGGCGGGTTCGGCTTGGCGGGCATGGTCAAGCGTGCTGGTTCCGCTGGGAGAAACGGCGGGCTTGGGCTGATCGGCATGGACGAGCCTGCTGGCCCTGCTGGCAGAGACGGCGGGCTCGGGCTGGCCGACATGGATGAGCCTGCTGGTCCTGCCGAGAGCGACGGCGGGTTTGGGTTGGCCGGCATGGTTGAGCGGGCCGGCCTGCTGGGCGGGACGGTTGTCGCCGGTCCGGGTGTGGAGCGCGGCTGGACCGTGACCGCGGCGCTACCCCGACGATGAGCAAGATGCCGGCGGTGGGGGCGGTTCGGGTTGTGGTTGCTGACGATCAGGAGATCGTGCGCACCGGGTTAACCATGATCTTGAATGCTGAGCCGGACATCGAGGTCGTCGGCGAGGCCCGGGACGGCCGCCAGGCCGTCGAGATCGCACAGCGGCTGCGGCCCGACGTGTGCCTGCTGGACATCCGGATGCCCGGCATGGACGGCCTCGAGGCCACCCGCCGGCTCGCCGGTCCGGCGGTCGCCGATCCTCTCGCGGTCGTCGTGATCACCACCTTCGATCTGGACGAGCACGTCTATGCCGCGCTGCGGGCCGGGGCCCGCGGGTTCCTGCTCAAGGACGCCGGCGCCGCGCTGCTCGCCCAGGCCGTGCACGCGGCCGCGTCGGGCGACGCGCTGATAGCCCCGAGCGTCACCACCCGGCTGCTCAAGGCCTTCGCCGACGCCGGGCCGGCCGCGGCGCCTCCGGTGCAGCCGATCGAGCCGCTGACCGACCGCGAGGAGGAGGTGCTGACCGCGGTCGCCCGGGGCCGCACCAACGCCGAGATCTCCCGCGAGCTCTACATCAGCCTCAGCACGGTCAAAACACACATCGGCAGCCTGATGGCAAAGCTCGGAGTCCGTAACCGGGTGGAGATCGCACTGTGGGCGTTCGAAACCGGGCGCACCAATGGACGGTGGTGATCCGGCCTCCGGTCCGATGAGGACCGCCCGGCGCAACCGTCACGCTGGCTGCCATGAAAGCCATTCTGCACAACCGATACGGCTCCCCTGACGTCCTGCGGCTCGCGGAGATCGACCGGCCGGCGCCCCGGGCCGGTGAGGTGCTCGTGCGGGTGCACGCCGCCTCGGTGAACGCGCGCGACTGGCACCTGCTCCGCGGCGACCCCCTGCTGGCCCGGCTGGCCCTCCCCAGGGTGCTGGGTTTGCGCGGCCCCAGGCGAAGGATCCGCGGCACCGATGTCGCCGGCCGCGTCGAGGCGGCGGGGCCGGGTGTGACGCGTTTCCAGCCGGGCGACGAGGTGTTCGGCGACCTGGGTGACGCGCACGGCGCCTTCGCCGAATACGTGTGCGCGCCCGCCGCCGACCTCGAGTTCAAGCCGGCCAACCTCAGCTTCGAGCAGGCCGCCGCGATCCCGCTGGCCGGCACCACCGCGCTGATCGGCATCCGCGACCTGGGCCGGGCCCGGCCGGGCCGGCGCATCCTGATCAACGGCGCGTCCGGTGGCGTCGGCACGTTCGCCGTGCAGATCGGCAAGGCGCTCGGCGCCGAGATCACCGCGGTGTGCAGCACCAGGAACGCCGGCCTGGTGCGGTCGCTGGGCGCGGACGACGTCATCGACTACACGCGGCAGGACTTCGCCCGCCTCGGCCGGCGCTTCGACGTGGTGCTCGACCTGGTCGGCAACCGCTCGCTGGCCGACCTGCGGCGGGCCCTCGCGCCGGGCGGCACGCTGGTGCTCTCCGGCGGCGGCTCGTTCCGCGGACGCCCCGGCCTGGTCGGGCCGATGGGCCTGATCATCCGGTCCCGCTTCACCCGCGGACGGATCCCGGTGCTGGCCGCGCCGCCCAGCCAGGCGATGCTGGCGACCCTGCGCGAGCTCACCGAGTCCGGCGCGGTGATCCCGGCGATCGACCGCACCTACCGGCTGAACGAGGTCCCCGACGCGATCCGATACGTGGAGACCGAACACGCCCGCGCCAAGGTCGTCATCACCGTGTGAGGCCGAGGGAAGGTGTATCGGGCGTTCATGAGGCGGGCCGGGTCTTCGTCAGAGCTGTGCGATCGCGGCTCTGAGGAAGTCGTCGCGCCGGCGGGTGGCGTGCGGACTGTAGGACTCGGTCGGTGTGTTGAGCGCTGCTGTCGCGTCCCAATAGGCGATGTTCTCGGCTCGGGTGCCGGTGGCCTGTTCCCAGCTGGCCAGGACGTGGCCGGGGGCCTCGTCGTGATAGCTGATCGCGGCCTGTTTGCGCAGCTCGCCGAGGTCTACGCCGGGGTCGCCGACGCCCGCCGTCTTCCAGTCGATCAGGGCGTGCACGGTGGCGTCGGCGATCAACGTGTTGCCGGGCCACACGTCGCCGTGCACGAAGACGACCGGCCGATGCGGGGGCTCGATGGCCTGGATCCGGTCGTCGGCCAGCTTCAGCAATGCGGTGGTGGGGATTCGGCCGGCCCGGCGGTCCGCGGCGAAGTCGTCGACGGCGATCGGGCGGGGGCGGAACGGGAGGTGCAGTTGCGGGGCGAGGCTGATGGTGTGGACCCGCGCGATCGCCGCACCCGCTGATCTGAGCAGCGCGACCGACGGCGTGCCGGGCCAGGTGCTGGTCCCGGGCAGCACGGTCTCCAAGGTTGCCGCTGTCCCGGCCTCGCGACCGTCGAGATCGGCCGCCAGCAGGCGCGGAGCCGGCAGCCCGTGTCGCTCGGCGACCTCCAGCGCGGCCGCGTTGGTGGCGATCTGATCGGGTGTGATGCGGCTGCTCGGGGTCCGGAGGATCACCGGGCGCGTGGCCGCATCGATCCACCACGGGCTTTCGCTGCCGTGCAACGAACGGACGGCGCCGATCGCCTCGCCACAGCCCAGGCGCGCCTCGACCCAGGCGAGCAACCGCTTGCGTTGTCTATCTTTCCCGCACCGGATGAATCTGGACCACGCCTCCCCGGCTGTCAAGGTGCCGCGAAACGCGCACTTCAGATTGAACGTTTGCGCTGGTCAGAGCGTTGCGGGATAGTGCGTTTCCGGGACCTGCGGCTCAGGGGTGACAGCGATGCGTGGTGGTCGAAGCTTGACGTTCGTGGCCTGTCTGATGCTGCTGGCAACCGCGCTGCCGGCACCCGCGCAGGCGACTAGTGAGCGGACGTTGTTCGTCTCGCCGCGCGGCTCGGACAGCGCGACCGGGACGCGCCACGATCCACTCCGGACGCCGCAGATCGCCGTCGACCGGCTCGGTCGCGCGGGCGGCACCGTGATCTTCGCCGGCGGCCGGTACGCCGGCCGGCGGATCGTGCTGAAGGGCCGCTCGCACATCACGCTGCGCGCCGCCGCCGGGGCGAAGCCCGTGCTCGACGGCGCCGGGATCACGCCGCCGCGCGGGCAGAGCGGCATGATCGAGATCCGGAACAGCTCGGACGTCACCGTCTCCGGGCTGGCCGTCACCGGCTATCGCACTCGCTCGCTCGAGGCCGTGCCGATCGGCATCCTGGTCACCGGCGCCGGGCACGGGATCCGGCTGCGCGGCAACCACGTGCACCATCTCGGCAACGACAACGGCACGCTGGGCAGCTTCGACATGAACGCGCACGGCATCGCCGTCTATGGCACCAGCGCGGCCGAGTCGCTCTCCGACGTGCGCATCGCCGGCAACGAGCTCGACCATCTGGTGCTCGGCGCCAGTGAGAGCCTCGTGCTGAACGGCAACGTGGACGGTTGGGCGGTCACCGGCAACACCATCCACGACAACAACAACATCGGCATCGACGCCATCGGTTTCGAGGGGACGATCTCCGGCCCGGCCCGCTTCACCGAGGTGAACCGCGCCCGCAACGGGGTCATCGCGGGCAACCGGGTGTCCCGGATCATCAGCGAGGGCAACCCGGCCTATTGGGAGGACGGCGTCTGGTGCAACTGCGCCGACGGCATCTACATCGACGGCGGCGCGGACATCACGGTGGCCGGCAATCGGGTGGACGCCTCGGACATCGGCATCGAGGTGGCTTCGGAGTGGCGCCAGGGCCGCACGAACGCCATCCGGGTGGCCGGCAACACGATCACCCGCAGCCGATACACCGGCCTGGCGATCGGCGGTTACGACGAGGACCGCGGCGAGGCCTTCGACATCACCGTCACCGGCAACCACCTGCGCGGCAACAACACCCTGAACGACGGCTCACCGGAACTGCTGCTGCAGTACTACGTGCACGACACGTCGATCACCCACAACACGATCGTCGCCACGAAGCCCGGCGAGGCCGTCCTGCTCCAGCGCTACCGGCCGGTCGGCGGCGCGGCCAGGAACGCCCGGGTGACGCTGAACCACAACAGCTATCGGGGCCGCGTCCCCGCCGGCGAGGAGCGCTACATCTGGAACGGCGTCGAACGAACCGGCCTGACGGCCTACCAGGCCGCCAGCGGCCAGGACCGGTCGAGCACCTACCGTTCCTGACCCACGCACGGACCCGGCAGGGCCCGGGCCGCCGTCAGGTGGGCCCCGGCCCGGTGCCCGCGGGAGCATACGGTCCGCACCCCGACGGACGTGGGCAGATGTGTTGCTTTCCGATCTTGATGGTGGCGGCCAGGAGCCAGAGCAGGTCGGTCGCGATGGCAGTGCGTTCGGCGATGCCCGCGAACGCCGGCGCGGCGCCGAGGAGGATCGCCAAGGCCGCCGTGGCCAGCAGTGATGCGGCGGCGAGCAGGCGCAGGGCGGTGGTTCGCGACACGACGGTGACGGCCACCGCGAAGATCGTCAGCGAGGTCAGGGCGGCGACGTGGTGGACCGTGCCGAGGATGGCGGGCTGATGCCATCGGCCGGACGGATTCGCCGGGAACGCGCCGGCCACCAGGGCGCCGGCGGCCCAGGTCGACAGTGCCCAGCGGATCCACATGCGACGCATGTGAAGGACGGTAGGGATCGTCCGCCTGCCCGGCGTCCTCCCGGGGGCGTCACTTCGGGCTACGCCGTTGGGCGGCCTGCTACGTCGTGGGGAGTAGGCGCCGGGTGCGGGTCGCGGAAGGTGAAGGCGTGCGGGGTGGGGCCGTCGCGGCCGAGCAGCTCGAGGCGATCGCCGGCCTCGGCCAGGGTGGGCAGGTCGCCCGCCGGGATCCACCACAGAGTCAGGTGCGGCCCGTCGAACGGCACGAACCACCCCCGCCGGCGCCGCATCACGTCGAGATGACCCGAGCGGTAGGAATATCCCCGCAGTGCGTCGAGCGACTCCCACACGGTCAGGTTCACGATGATGTCCGGGCCGAACGGGCGGAACGCGGTCGCGTCGCCGGACGTGTCCTGCAGCCGCCACACATAGCCGGGTGACGCCTCGGCCAGCGCGTTGATCTCGGGTTGCAGCGCGACGAAATCGGCCAGCACGGGACTGTCCAGGGGCGCGCGGAGGCGGGCGATGTTCAGCTGGGCGAGGTGGTGGGCTGCCATGCGGGCAGCGTACCGGTGTATGTCAAGAGTTTTTGTTTTTAGAAGTGATCACGACGCAGCAGCCGGTCGCCTCGGGGGCGAGTCGGGCGACCCGGCCCGCGTCGCCGACCAGACCTTCGAGCAGGGCGAGGTTCGAACCACAGACCAACGGCGGGTACGCCTGGGCGAGCGCATGGAACGGGCAGTTGCGCAGGCGGATCGTGCCGTCCGGCTCCTCGACCGGCTCGTACCCGAGCGTTTCCAGTCCTTTGCGGACTCCGCCGCCGGCCAGCGCCGCGCCCTGCTCGCGGGCCGCCGCATAGGCCGCGGGTTCCGCACCCGCCCGCTCCACCGCGGTCGCCAGCACATCGGCCAGCATCCGGTATGCCCGCGGCGGCAACGTCACCTCGTGCTCGGCGTCGGACCGGCGGTAGAGCTTGGCCGGGCGCCCGGCGCCGGGACCGCCCTGACGCCGCGGGGTGATGGTCTCCAGCAGCCCGGCCTCGACCAGCTTGTCGAGATGGAACGCGGCCAGCGTGCGCCCGATGCCCAGCGCGTCGGCGACATCGTTGCGGCTCACCGGCTCGGCGCTCGCCGCCGCGTGCTCATAGGCGGCGCGGCGCAGCGGATCCCGCAGCGCTCCGATGGCATCCAGCGACATGCCGCCGACGCTACGCTTCGCGGTCATGACCGCCACCGGTGCCATGCCGATGCTCGCCGCGCTTCGGGCGATGCGGGTGGAACGGGCCGGGCCGCGGCTCTCCGGGTACGCCGCCCTGGCGGTTCCGCGCCGCTATTCCGCACCGAACGCTCGCCGGGAGGCGGTCCTACGGGTGTTGCTCGATGATGTCCGGGTCGCGGAGTTCGTCAGCGGCGACAGTGCCACCGTGTCACTGGACGCCGACGCCGTCGTGATCGGAGTCCGCGGCGGCATCCGCGCCGAGCTCAGGTGATCGAAAACGGTTCAGACCGAACTTGCCGCGCGCGGCCACCACCCCACCGGATCGGGCACAACTCACGCTCGCCGGCTGGGACACGGGCCGCGGCACCTCAGCGCTGGTCAACGTCGCCGTGCGGGAGGATGACGGCCGGTGGGGCCTGCGGTCCACGAGCTTCGAGGAGGCGTCGCACCTCGCGCTGACCACCGCCGCGTTCACCGAAGCGCACGCCGTCGCCCGGGACGACTTCTCGCTCGGTGACGCGTTCCGCGTGCGGCGGTGATCGCCGCTGCTCAGTATTCGAGGTATTGCCTGGTCATCTTGGCGGTCTTCTCGACCGCGGAGATGCCGCTCGCCATGTCCGTGTTGTTGTGCGAGAGGACGGCGATCGAGACGTCGACATCGTCGCCCGTGATGCGGCCGACCGAGTTGATGATCCACAGGCCGTTGTCGGTCGAGCGGGACAGCCAGCCATTTTTGACCGTGAACTGCTCGCCGGTCGAGGCCACCGCGGGGACGCCCCAGTCCTGGTCCTCGAGGACCGAGTTCATCAGGGTGAAGGCCAGCTTGCGGGAGTCGGCGTCGAGCGGGCCCTTGGTGTCGACCAGCTCGCCGAGCAGTTTGACCTGATCGCGGACCGTGGTCTGGGTCAGGCCCCAGGCGCTGTTGACCTTGGTCTCTTTCAGGCCGAGCCGTTTGTTGGTCTTGCTGACGCCGGACACCGCACCCAGCCGGCCGAAGAGCGCGGTGGTGGCGTCGTTGTCACTGGCCCGGATCATGCGCTTGGCCAGCGCCAGCTCGTCGGCGGTGAGGTCGCGCTCCTTGTCCTGCGCGGTGAGCAGCAGGCAGGCCAGCACCTGGACCTTCACGATGCTCGCCGTCTCGTATTTCTCGGCGCCGCGGAAGGAATAGGTCTCGCCGGTCTTCTTGTCGAGCACCGCGACCGAGAACTCGGGGGCCGTCGTGGCGTATTTCTTGAGGGCCGCATCGAGCGCCTTGACCTGCTTGGCCCGCTCGATCTTGCGGAGCTCCTCGGGGCTGGGGCCGGTCGGGGTCGGCGAGGGCGTCGGTGACGGGGCGTCGTTGAACACGCCGGACAGCGGCAGGACACTCTGCCCGCCGTCGCCGCTCATGCCCACGGCCACCAGCGCGCCACCCCCCAGAATCACCACGGCGGCCACGCCCAGGATCAAGTTCCGCGTTCCAAGCACCCAGACATACTGCCGCGCCCGATAGCCGAATCGTCACCCGTGGGGGCCTCCGGGGCAAGATTGACGCGAACTTTGACCCAGCGGCGTGTTTCGTGCACGGAGGGTAGGGCGGGCGGCGAGGGGGCAGTATGGGTGTCATGGCCTTCGGAATCCCGTCCCCGTCCACCGTCGTCGAGCTGGCCCGCGCCGCGGTGGGGCAGGTGGTGGAGACGGCGGCCACCGTGGCGACCGTGCCGTTCCGGGTGATGAGCCTGGTCGGGCAGGCCGAGCTGCTCGCCAGCCGGATCACGATGATCACGGAGAACGCGGAGGCCCTGGTCGAGCGGATCGCGCGGATCGCGGAGGAGGCCGAGTTCGTCACGACCGGCGCCGCCAAGGTCGTCGGCTCGGCGGCCGCGGCCACCGACGCGGCGACCGCGATCATCACCGACGCCGCGGCCACCACCGGCGCCGCTTCCGCGGTCGTGGTGCGCGCGGCCACCGCGACCGGCGAGGCCGAGGAGATCCTGCACGGGTACGGCGACACGCTGCGCAAGGCGGCGCCCCTGGCCCAGCGGTTCGTGGACGAGCTGTCACCGGAGGAGATCTCCGCCGCGATCAAGATGGTGGACACCTTCCCGGACCTGCGCCGGCACCTGGTCGACGACGTGATGCCGCTGCTCGGCAAACTCGACCAGGTGGGCCCGGATCTGCACAAACTTCTCGAAGTGACCGAGGATCTGCACCTGGCCATCGCCGGGCTCCCCGGGCTCAAGATGCTGAAGCGTCGCGGCGAGGAACGCACGGAGGAAGGGTCCACGATCGGGCGGTAACGACCAATTACGCCCAAGGTCGAAGAGCGTCTCGCCAAGGCGAAGGCCCCGGCCGAAACATTGACGTAACTCGCTGTACGCAGTTAGCCTTCCGGCACCCCGGAGAGCGCTCTCTCCCCAATTCCGGAGGCATCCCCATGCCCAGTCCCCGCCGCCGGCTCGCCGGCTTCGCCATCGCGACCCTGGTCGCCTTATCCGGCGGAACTCTCGCCGTCGTCCTGTCCGGCACCGCCGAGGCCGCCACGGTCGGAGCCGGCAGCTACACCGAGACCCTCCCGGCCGGCGCCAAGCTGCCCACCGGCTGCGGCGACCTGGCCACCAACCCGCGGCAGTTCCTCACCGCGAACGCCCCGGCCGGCGCGGTGCCGACCAACGACTGGTGGTCCTCGCTGGTCTTCAAGAAGGGCGACGACTGCGCGTTCTCGCAGCCGCTGTTCGCCGGGCCGGCCGCCTACCGGCCGGTGGCGAGCGGGCTCGGGCTCTCGTACCAGACCGAGGCCGCGATCAGTGGCAGCGCGACCGGACTCGGCGAGTACCACTACCCGTATGCGCAGCATGTGGTGGTCGGGGTCGCCGGGCTGAACGCGCCGCGCGCCCTGGTGGACGGCTGGAGCGACTGGACCGTCACGCCCTCGTGGAGCGACGGCGCCCGCACGCTGAAGGCGACCATCGGGCACGGCCTGCCGCTGTCCTTCTACCAGGTCACCGGCGGGGACGCACAGATCTCGATCGTCGGGCCGCCGACCGTGTGGCAGAACGCCAACGGCCGGGTCGGCTGGTCGATCGGTGGGCACGACTACGTGGCGTACGGTCCGGCCGGCTCGACCTGGTCGCTCAGCGGGACCACCCTGCGGTCCTCGCTCAACGGACGCGGCTACTTCTCGGTCGCGGTGCTGCCGACCACGTCGGGCACCAGCACGGCGGACAAGATCGCGCTGGCCGACCAGTTCGGCACCTACGCGCACAGCCACGTGACCGGCAGCCGGATGAACTACTCGTACAACCAGTCGGCCGGCACGGTCACCACCACCTACACGCTGACCACGACCGCCCGCGAGGGTTCCGCCACCGGCTCGGTCATCGCGCTGTACCCGCACCAGTGGCGCTACCTGACCGGCGCCTCGCCGCTGGCCCAGACCTACGTGTCCCCGCGCGGCCAGATGAAGGTGCTCACCGGCGCCTCGTTCACCACGTCCATGAAGTACACCGGCGTGCTGCCCGAGATCCCCGCGGTCGGCGACTCCGCCGGCGCCGACCTGTCCACGGTCAGCGCCTTCCTGCAGAGCGAGCTGAACGACCCGGCGCAGTTCAAGGGCGACGACACGTACTGGACCGGCAAGGGTCTGGGCCGGGCCGCCCGGATCGCGGAGATCGCCGACCAGCTCGGCCTGACCGCGGTGCGCGACTCGGCGCTGAACGTGATCCGGACCCGGATCACCGACTGGTTCACCGCTTCCAGCGGCAAGAGCGCGCGGCTGTTCTACTACGACCGCAACTGGGGCACGCTGATCGGTTACCCCGCTTCCTACGCCTCCGACGAGGACCTGAACGACCACCACTTCCACTACGGCTACTTCATCGCGGCCGCCGCCACGCTGGCCAAGTTCGACCCGACCTGGGCGTCCTCGGCGCGCTACGGCGGCATGGTGGACCTGCTGATCCGGGACGCCAACAACTACGACCGCACCGACACCCGGTTCCCCTACCTGCGGGACTTCGACATCTACGCGGGCCACGACTGGGCGTCCGGGCACGGCGCGTTCGGCGCGGGCAACAACCAGGAGTCGTCCTCGGAGGGCCAGAACTTCGCCAACGCCCTGATCCAGTGGGGGCAGGCGACCGGCAACAACGCGGTGCGCGACGCCGGCATCTGGATCCACACGACCCAGGCCGCGGCGATCAACGAGTACTGGTTCGACGTGCGGAACGAGAACTTCCCGGCGAGCTGGGGGCACAACTACTCGGCGATCGTCTGGGGTTCGGGTGGCGCGTACGCGACCTGGTTCTCCGGCGAGCACGCGCTGATCGTCGGCATCAACATGCTGCCGATGACCGGCGGGCAGCTCTATCTGGGCGACTACCCGGCCTCGGTGCGGAGCACGTACGCCGAGCTGGTCCGCAACAACGGCGGTGAACCGACGCTGTGGCGGGACATGCTCTGGCAATACCTGGCACTCGGCGATCCGGACGCGGCGTTGTCGAAGTTCCGGGCCAACTCCAGCTATACGCCGGAGGAGGGCGAGAGCAAGGCGCACACCTTCCACTGGATCCGCAACCTGGCGGCGCTGGGGCAGGTGGACACCGCGGTGACCGCCAACCACCCGCTGGCCAAGGTGTTCTCGAAGAACGGCGCCCGCACGTACGTGGCCTCGAACATCACCGCGAACGCGCTGACCGTGACCTTCTCGGACGGCCGCGTGGTGAACGTGCCGGCCGGCCAGACGGTGGCGACCGGGGCGCAGAACTGGGCCGGTGGCAGCGCGACCGGCGGTGGCGTGACGCCGCCGACCGACCCGCCGACCGACCCGCCGCAGGGCTGCACGGACAGCACGCTCGCCTCGCAGGGCCGGCCGGTCACGGTGTCGTCGACCGAGGCGGGCTACCCCGGCTCGAACGCGGTGGACGGGAACGCGGCCACCCGGTGGTCCTCGGAGTTCGCGGATCCGCAGTGGATCCAGATCGACCTCGGTTCGACCCGGTCGCTCGCCCGCGCGGAACTGTCGTGGGAGGCGGCGTACGGGAAGGCGTACCGGATCGAGACCTCGACCAACGGCACCGCCTGGACCACCGTGGTGAACGCCACCGGCCGCACCGGCGGCGCGGAGACGCACGCGCTCACCGGGACCGCGCGCTATGTGCGGCTCTCCGGCACCGAGCGGGGCACGCCGTACGGCTACTCGCTGTGGGAGTTCAAGGTGTTCGCCTGCGGCGGCACGACGCCGCCGACCACACCTCCGACGACTCCGCCGACGACCCCGCCCACCACTCCCCCGACCACGCCGCCCACGACCCCGCCGACCAGCGGGGCCTGGGCGCCCAACACGGCCTATGCGGTCGGCACCGAAGTCACCTACGGCGGGGCTCGTTACCGCTGCCGGCAGGCGCACACCTCGCTGCCGGGCTGGGAGCCGCCGAACGTGCTGGCTCTCTGGCTCCCGCTCTGACGCAAGTAAGCACGTGAGAAGGGGCCGCGCTCCGGTAAGCGCGGCCCCTCTTCCTGCGGTAAAGAAAAGCCGGATCAGTAAACGGCAACCCCGTAGACGCCCAGCGGCTCGGTGACCGGCTGGAAGTACGTGGTGCCGCCCGAGGAGCAGTTACCGCTGCCGCCCGAGGTCAGGCCGTGCGCGGTGCTGCCGCTGTAGAGCGAGCCGCCGCTGTCGCCGGGCTCGGCGCAGACGGTGGTGCGGATCAGGCCGGAGACCGAACCCTCGGCGTAGTTGACCGTGGTGTTCAGCGCGGTGACCCGGCCCGAGCGCAGGCCGGTCGTGCTGCCGCGGCGGTAGACGGTGGAGTTCACCGTCGGGTTGGCCGCGCGGGTGATGTCCACCGAGCCGACCGCACCCGGCTTGGCGATCGTGGTGTTCGTGTAGCGCACGATGCCGTAGTCGTTGCCCGGGAAGCTCGAGCCGGTGCGAGTGCCCAGCGTCACCGAGCCGTTGGTCCAGGTGGCGCCGATGTTGGTGCAGTGCCCGGCGGTCAGGAAGAAGCTCGTGCCCGAGGGGTTGCGCACGTTGAAGCCCAGCGAGCAGCGCCCGCCGCCGGTGTAGATCGCGTCGCCGCCGGAGATGGTGGTGGACAGCTTGCCGGACTCGATCTCCAGGCGGGCCGTGTCGCCGAGCCCGGCGACCAGGTCCTTGACGGCCTGCAGCTTGGCGCCGGTGACCGTGGCGTCGGCCGTGACGACGACCTGGTTGGACACCGGGTCGGTGCCGAACGTGGTGCCCGGCGTCTTCAGCTTGGCGGTGAGCGAGTCGAAGCTGGCGGCCAGCGTCTCTCCGCTGCGGCTGACGTAGCGCGGGGTCGCGCCCGCGGCCTTGACGGACGACGCGGTGGCCGCGTCCGTCACGTTGACGACCAGCTTTCCGCTCGCGTCGAGGTAGGACCCGGAACTGCGGTCGCCGAGCGACCGGTCCAGGGTGGTGGCGAGCGTGGAGGCGGCGAATGCCGCGTCCGGGCCGATCGGGGCAGCCGCCGCGGGTGACGCGACGAAGGCGCTGCCCACCAGAATGCCGACGGCCAAGCCGACGATCGGCCGGCAAAGCTTCGGGTTGAGCACGGTTCCTCCCAGGGGGGTGGGACGGCGCACCGGGGGTTCGGCGTGCCGGAAGGTGCTCTCGCAGTATTGAGGCTTCTCGATGGCGACTCAAGGCTCGTTAAGGTTTACACAATGTTTTCTAGACACCCATCAAACATGTCCTGAGCTGCGGAAAGCCCTTCGTCATACGCCGGTCTTATTACTCAACTGGGATGCAGACCCCGCTTAGGCCGCACTTTCCAGGGCCGCCTCGACGGCCGGCGCGATGTCCCGGGCGAGCCGCCGCGCCTGTTCGCGGATCTCCGGCACGGCGGTGGTCTCCCACCGCGCCCCACGGCGCAGGGGCCCCAACACCCAAACCCTTTCCCGGGTACGCGCGTCCGCGCCGATCAGCCGTCCGCTGTGGTCGATGTCCAGTCCGAGGGAGTGCGGACCGACCCGGGCGGCGCCGTCGGCGAGCAACGCCGCGGCGAGCGATCCCGCGGCGGCCGGCAGCAGCCCCGGCCCGGCGCAGTTGACCACCGCACCGACCGCGAGCGGCCCACCGGCCAGTTCCACCAGAAGCCCGCCGTCCGCGGCCGGGGTGATCCCGCGCAGCCCGCCGGCCCGCACCCGAAGCCGGTCCTCGGTGCGCAGCGCCGCGATCCGCTCGGTCACCTCGGGCGCCATCCGGTGCCGGTGACACTCCCACGGCCGGGCCAGGTGCCGCAGGAAGGCATCCTGTTCGGCCGGCGTCATCGCGCCCCACAGGCGATCGAGGTCCGGCCGCAGACCGTCCACGATGGCCCGCCAGTCGCCGGCCTCCCCGGCCGCCGCCCGCACCACCCGGATGACCTCCCGCAGACTGGCGCAGTCGTCGAGGGCGGGCTTGCGCGGCGGCGCCGCCGTGACGGTGTGGCTGAGCGGCAGCAGGCCGCGCCGGCTGACCGCCACGACGGTGCGCCCGGAGTCGGCGGTGAGCGTGAGCGTCACGTCGACCGCGGTCAGCCCGGTGCCGATGAGCAGCACCGGCCGATCCTCCGGCAGTGCCTCGAGCACGCCCGGCCGCCAGGGGTCGGCGGCATAGGCGGGGTGGTCGCGGATCGCCTCGGGCACGGCGGCCGGCTGTGCGCCGGCCGGGTTGCCCACGGCCAGCACCACGTGGTCGGCCCGGAGTTCCCAGCCGTTCTCCAGCACGACCACCACGTCCCGCCCGCCGGGGGCCAGGGCCGGGCCGTCGCCGGTGCGCACCGAGACCGCCCGGGCCGCGATCACCCGCAGCCGGTGCGGGCCGGCCGCCTGCGACGCCTCGTCGAGCACCGACCGCAGATAGGCGCCGTAGGTCAGCCGCGGCGCGAAGTCCTGCGGCGCCACCCCGGCCCAGCGCGCGAAGTGACCCGGATCCTCGGGGTCCGCGCTCATCGCCCCGGCGCGCGAGTTGAGCAGGTGCCACGGCTTCGCCATGCCGTAGGCGACCCCGCCACCCACCTCCCCCGGCTCGATCAGCAGAACCTCGACACCGGGCGTGCGCAGCAGCTCACGGGCAGCCAGCACCCCGGAACACCCGCCACCGATCACCGCCACCGTCTGCCGGGACATCGCGCCACCCCATACCCATATCGCGCCCAATTCCTATAGACACGATAGGCGTGATGGGTTAACCGGGTCCAGGACACACCGGAGCCGCGATCGGCCGTCACCCGGACGAGCGGCAGCGCCGATCAGTGCCGATCAGTAGAGTCCCCTGGTGATCATCGAAGTTCGCGACTACGACCCGGCCTGGCCGGAGTTCGCCCGGCAGGCCATCGGCGAGCTGACCACGGCGGCGCCCGGGTGGCTGGCCCCGATCGAACACATCGGCAGCACCGCCGTCCCCGGCCTGGCCGCGAAGCCGGTGATCGACCTGATGGCCGCGACCGGCTCGCTGGACGTGCCGCCCCCGGTCGAGGACGCCGTGCGGGCGCTGGGCTGGCGCCGGATGGACTCGACGATGTCCGAGCGCCTGTGGTTTCGCCGCGAGGGCGAGCCGGTCGCCTACCACCTCCACGTGGTCCTCGCGCCGTCCTGGGACACCCGCAACGAGCGCCTGCTCCGCGACCACCTCCGGACCCACCCGGCGGACCGCGAGGCCTACGCCCGGCTCAAGCGCGACCTGGCCGCGGCCGGCCACGACGGCGACGCCTACACCCGGGCCAAGACCACCCTGATCCAGCGCATGATGGACGACGCCCGCACCGCTCGCGGCCTCCCCACGATCAACGTCTGGGAGGAGTAGGCCACGCGAGGCCGGGTCCGGCCGATCGAGAGAGGCCGCGGCGCGCCCCGGACGCCGCCCGCGATTCACGAAAGACTCAGGTCGAGGAGTGACCCCCGGACCCCGGACCTCGTCTCGTCTCGTCTCGGCTGGACGCGGCTAGACGATGCGCAAGGGAGCCGCGTCCGCCAGGCGGTAGCCGATGCCGTAGACCGTGGTGATCAGTTCGTGGTCGGCGAGCTTGGAGCGCAGCCGGCTGATGTGCACGTCGACCGTGCGGGCGCCGGTGTGCACGTGACCCCAGACCCGGGCCAGCAACTGCGCCCGGGTGAAGACCTGCCGGGGGTGCTCGGCGAAGAACAGCAGCAGGTCGTATTCGAGGCGACTGAGCTCGAGCAGCCGGCCGTCGCGGAACGCGGCCCGCGGCGCCGGGTCCAGATTGATCACGCCGGGCTCGCCGGCCGGACCCGCGACCGGTGCGCGCAGCGCCACGTCGGCGCCCGGTCCGGCCGCCTCCACCAGCTCACGCAGCGCGGCCAGGACGCGGTCACGGTTCTCCCGCGCACCCCCGTCGATGCTGATCGTCACGGTGAGCGGCACATCCGCCGACACGTCGTCCACCAGACCGACCGCGGCGGCCGCGGCGGCCACGGACGGAAGGACGGCCACCGACGCGGGCGACGGATCGGCGGGCGCGGCAGATCCGGCGGGAGGGGCGGTGCCGACCGGCGGGGCGGTGCCGACCGGCGGGGCGGTGGACGGGACCGGGCGCAGGCGGGCTCGCGGACGGCGGCGCGGGGCGCGGGCCGCCGAGGCGACATCGGGCCTGGCGGTGGCGGGCGCGGTGATGTCGGTGCGGGCTACGGCGGGAGCGGTCATGATTTCCTCCGGGTGGGATGGTCGGGACGGGCGAGCCGCCGGGTCTCGGCGGGCGCTTACGATACTTTTCCCATATGCGGGATAGGCTTTGAGACGCGCGGAACGCGCCGGGAAAGCGATCGCATGGATGACCCGTCAGCGGGTCAGAGGCAGCGCGGACACCGAGCGCTTGCGCACCGCAGAAGGTCGATGGCAAGGCGGGTGGTGAGTCGCTCACGCCGCTGCATGAGCCCATCGTCGTCAAGCCGAAACGCCCCGTCAAAGCCTGTCCAACAGATGGGAATGATGTGACATGGCTTACCGCACGCGAAAAGGCGCGCCCCACCGGTGCGGAGCGCGCCTTTCGCCGGGGATCAGGCGGCTCGGCGGCGGCCCCAGAGCTTGACCGCCGCGACCACGACGGCCACGCCACCCATCATGAGCGCGCCCCACAACAGCAGGCCGGCGTCCTGGTCGCCGTCGAACCAGCGGGCCCAGGCCAGCACCGTCGCCGCGGCCACCACCAGCGCGCCGGGCAGGCTGCCGAGCGCCCGGCGGCGAGCCGCGGCGCGGAACAGACCGGCCGCGGTGTCGGCCACCACCAGCAGGGCGGCGACCAGGCACCCGCCGAACGTGTAGGACCGCACCGCGATCGTCACGTCGGCGTCGTCCAGCCGGAAGACGAACAGCAGCAGTGCGACCCCGAGCACGATCGCGGGCACCACGGCCGAGCCGAGCTCCCACAGCCGTGGCGGCGGCCGTTGCCGATCCTGTCGTTTGCGCGGGATGTAGTCCCACGCCCGGTCGGTGAACCACCGGGCGGACAGGGCGCCGAACACCGACAGCGCCAGGAACACGATGATCGGCGGCAGCACATGGCGGCTCGCATAGGCCGCGATGGCCGCCACCAGGGCCGCCACCGGCAGGCTGGTGAAGGCCGCCACCAGGCGCGCGTTGCGGAACGACGCGCGGGCCTCGGGCAGGTCGAGCGGGTGCACCAGCGGCTGCACCGCGGGGTCGGGGAGCTGGACCCCTTCACGGATCTCTTCGGACGCGGCGTTCACGCGGACCTCCACGGGGCCTGATCGAGGAAACTGGCGGTGGCATGAGGGCGGGCGATGTCGTAGACCTTCTGCCGCGAGACGCCCAGTCGCCCGGCGACGGTGACGGCGCTGAACTCGTCGAGGAGCGCCTCCACCGCGACCGCCCGGATCGCCGAGCTGCGCGACGTCAGGTGCGCGGTCAGCGCGCCGACCTCGGCGGCCAGCAGGGCCACGGCGAGCGGGCCGCCATGCGACTCGGCCCAGTCCTCGACACCGCTGGTGGCGGCGGCGAAGAGCTGGTCGCCGCCGTCCGCCAGCGCGGCCCGCACGTGCGCGGGGCCGACGCCGGCCGACACGAGCCGCTCGCGGATCGAGTCACGGACATCGGTGGGGCGATGCGCCAGGACCTCGTCCCAGCCGATGTCACCCCCGGGTTGACTGCTCATGCGGAAATGATGTGTCACCCCGGGGGTTACTGTCAACCCGGGGGCGACAAGCAGCTATCGGACGGTCAGGGTGTAGGTGCGGGAGGTCCGCTTCGGCACGTAGTCGAGGAAGGTGATCGTGACCCGGCGGGCGGCGGCGGCGCGCGGAGTGCCGACGATGCGGCCGTTCGGGGCCAGTCGCAGGCCGGCCGGCAGCGTGCCCGCGCCCACCCGCCAGGCGCCCTGGCGCGAGCTCTTCAGGGCCAGCCGGGCCAGGTAGGGCTTGCCGACCGTACCCGGGGGAAGGGTCTTGGTCTTGATCTTGGCGCGGGCCGGCGGGCGCGGGACGTAGAGCAGGCGGTTCGGCGAGCCCCGGCGGGCGGTGACCTTCTTGCGCGTGGCGTTCTCGACCAGGGTCGCGCGGACCTGGGCGGGACGGTAGGACGGGTGCGCGTCGAGGATCAGCGCGACCGCGCCGGCCACGTGCGGCGCGGCCATCGACGTGCCGCTGAGCACCCGGGTCACGGT
This sequence comes from Actinoplanes sp. NPDC051388, assembly GCF_055586225.1. Classification (NCBI taxonomy): domain Bacteria; kingdom Bacillati; phylum Actinomycetota; class Actinomycetes; order Micromonosporales; family Micromonosporaceae; genus Actinoplanes; species Actinoplanes sp. NPDC051388. The sequence goes on from NZ_JBVJIP010000019.1 coordinate 132,314, forward strand.
GCGGCTGCCGATGAAGGCGGACCGGATGGCGACGCCGGGCGCGAAGAGGTCCACCGACGAGCCGTAGTTCGAGAAGTAGGCGCGCTGATCCTGCTTGCCGGACGCGGCCACGGTGATCGCCGCGGGCAGACCGGCCGGGCTGTAATCGCCCGCGTTGCGGTTGCTGTTGCCGGCCGCGACGACGTAGGTGATGCCGCGCTTGATCGACCGGGCCACCGCCGACTCCAGGGCGGGTGAGTAGCCGTCGGCGCTCAGGCTCAGGTTCGCCACCGCGGGCCGGATCGCGTGCGCGGTCACCCAGTCGACGCCGGCGATGATGTCCGAGACGTAACCGACGCCGCGGCAGTCGAGCACCCGCACGGCGACGATGCTCGCCTTCTTCGCGACGCCGTGGGTGCTGCCGCCGATCGTGCCCGCGACGTGCGTGCCGTGCCCGTCGCAGTCGTCGGCCACCGCGTCGTCGCCGACGAAGTCGTAACCGTAGGAGGCCCGGCCGGCGAACTGCCGGTGGTTGATCCGCACGCCGGTGTCGATCACGTACGCGTGCACCGCGCTGCCGTCGTCGGTCGGCGTGAACGACTTCGAGCGCTTCCTCTTGCGCTGGTCGATCCGGTCGAGTCCCCAGGTCGGCGCGGCGTCGGCGCGCACCGGGCGGTCCTGCTCGACCGCGATCACGCCGGGTCGCACGGCCAGTCTCCCGGCCTCGGCGGCCGATATGGCAAGCGTGGCCGAGCCGGACGCACGCGTGACGATGTAACGGCCGGGCACCGCGTCGAGCGCGTCGGCGCCGAAGACGACGCCGCTGCCCGGCTCTTCAACGGCGGCCGCGGGCGCGGCGACCAGGGTGGACAACAGGGCGGCGGCGAGGCCGAGGCGCGCGATCGGGGGCATCGTGCCACCGTCCCCGGGCCCGGGAGCAGGACGGTTGCAACAGAGGCGCGGCCGGGTTGCGACGCAGAAAACAACACTGAACGTCATCGATGCGCAACAGTCCGCTCTTGATTTGGCCCCATCCCGCACCACGAACGCGCTCTGGGGCATCGGCGTCTTCGCCGTGGTCTGGCCGGCCCGGGCTGGGTGATCTTCGGCGCGATCAAGCAGGCGGCCGGACATGGTGGCGTGCCGGACGCACGACGCGTGCGTCTGCTCGCTCTGCCTGAGCACCGACAAGGTGGCGGATCACGTTCTTCCGGAGCAACCTGCCGACAGGAACGCCGCATCCGCGATACCGTGAGAACAACAGACCGGGAACCCGCCGCCACGGGTTCCCGGTCTTTGTGTCTCAGAGGCCCTTGGCCTGCAGCGCGAGGCGCACCCGGTTCGGCGCCCCGGTCTTGGCCATCAGGCTGGTGACGTGCGTTTTCACCGTCGTCACGCCGATGTGCAGCCGGTCCGCGATCTCGCCGTTCGACAGGCCCTCGGCGACCAGGTCCAGCACGTCCCGCTCGCGGTCGGTGAGCCCGCGCACCTCCCGTGGCGCGCCCGAGCGCGTCTGCACCGCGCGCTGCACCAGCCGCCGCAGCACCTCCTGGCTGAACGGGCTGTCCCCGGCCGCGGCCCGCCGGATGCCGTCCAGCAGTTCCTCCGGCGGCGCGTCCTTGAGCAGGAAGCCGGTCGCGCCCGCGGTCAGCGCCGGATAGAGGTGATCGTCGTCTCCGAACGTGGTGAGCACCAGCACCCGGGCGGCCGGCCGCTCGGCGAGGATCCGGCCGGTCGCGGTGATCCCGTCCACCCCGGGCATCCGCAGGTCCATCACCACCACGTCCGGCGCGAGCCGGCCGGCCAGGGTGACCGCCTCGCGGCCGTCGCCCGCCTCGCCGACCACCTCGAGGTCGGGCTGGGCGTCGCAGAGCATCTTGAGCCCGGCGCGGATCATCTTCTGGTCGTCGACCAGCAGCACCCGGATCATGCGGTGCTCGCCGCCGGCAGCACGGTCGCGACCCGCCAGCCGTCGCCGTGCGGCCCGGCCTCCAGGCGCCCGCCGAGCACCTCGACCCGCTCGCGCATGCCGGTCAGGCCGTGCCCGCCACCCTGCGGCGCCTCGTGCGGGGCGGCGCCGCCGTCGTCGGCCACCTCCCACTCCACGTCGCCGTCCTCGACGGCCACCCGCAGCCGGACGTGCGCCGACGCGCCCGCGTGTTTCGCCACGTTGGTCAGAGCCTCCTGGGTCAGGCGCAGCACGGCCAGGCCGCGCACCGCGTCGAGGGTGCCGACCGGGCCGGAGATGTCCGCGTCGACGACCAGGCCGGAGCGGCGGGCCGTCTCCACGGCGCCGTCCAGCGCGACGGGCAGGGTGCCGGGTTCGATGGCGGTGAGCGCGGCGTCCCCGCGTACGCCATCCGGGTCGCGCAGCACCGAGACCAGCCGGCGCAGGTCCGCCAGGGCCGCGGTGCCGGTGTCGTGCACGTCGTCGAAGACCTCACGCACCGGCGGCTCGAGGCCGGGCAGCACGTGCCGCACCACGCCCACCCGCAGCACCATCGAGGCGACGTGGTGGGCGACCACGTCGTGCAGTTCGCGGGCGATCGCGGCCCGCTCTTCGGCGCGCGCCGCCCGGCTCTCCGACTCGCGCCGGCGCTGCTCCTCGACGGCCCGCTCGGCCTCCTGCCGGCCCAGCTCACGGGTGGTGCGGATGACCATGCCGAGCAGCACCGGCAGGCCGATGACCACGGCCAGGCCGAACAGCGTGTTGGCCGGCTCGATCTCGCCGTCGGCGACCGCCTCGACCAGATAGACCGTCAGCACCAGGCCGCAGGACCACCACACCCGGGACAGCCGCGGCGCCCACAGGGCCAGCTCGAGCAGCGCCCAACTGGCGCCGACCTGGTTGATGGTCTGATCGTCGAGGAAGCAGAACGCGGCGATCAGCAACGAGGTCTGGGCGAGCAGATTGAGCACCGGACGCCGGTGCAGCACCAGCGTCGCCGTGAAGGCCGCCACCGCCAGCGCCCACTGCAGGGCGGTCCGCTCCTGGCCGGGGTGCCCGAACAGCAGGTAGCCGAGGCCGCTGAGGTTGAGCAGCAGCATCCGCACGAGGGTGTCGCGCGCGTCGAACAACCGGCTCACCCATCCCACGGCGGACAGCCTAGGCCGCTTTCGGCCAGCGCGGCCGCAACAGCAGGTAGGCCAGCAGGCCGACCGGGCCGAGCAGGATGGTCAGCAGCAGCACCGGCGCCATCACCAGGGCGGGGACGCCGCGCTCGCGGCTGTCCAGATATGCCCACCGCCCGACGAACAGGTCGAAGGTGACCATGTGCGCCCAGGCCGCCGCGGCGCCGTCGGCCGTGCCGAGCAGCTCCCGGATGCCTTCCAGGGTGGGCTGGGCGACCGCCGGGAAGATCTCGCCGAACGAACCGGCCACCAGCACGAGATAGATGATCAGGCCGGGCGCCACGATCCACGGCGAGCCGGCGATGCGCTTCGTCCAGGACCAGTGCGGCAGCACGATCATCAGCGCCCAGAACGGCGCGGCCACCAGGAACGTCAGCGAGAACAGCGCGCCGGTCATGCCGCCAGCTCCATCTCGTGCTTCCGGTTGAGCACCAGCAGGGCGGACGCGGCCGTCACGCCGACCAGAACGCCGACCGCCGCCAGGGTGATCGCATCCGGCCTGATCACCGACTGCCCGCGCAGAGCCTGCCAGGTCAAGAGCAAGGTCATTCCGGCGTACGCCCAGCCGGCGACGCGCAGCAGCCCGACCTTGGCCCGCTCGTCCAGCCGGACCGCGAAGCGGGTCAGCAGGAACGCCAGGATCGGCAGCGCCTGCAACGCGTGCAGCCCGACGAAGTGGCCGATCCGCAGGTCGCCGGCCACCGTGCTCCAGCCGACCACGGGCAGGCCGGGCCCGCCGTCCAGGGCGCCGACGGTGTGCGCGCCCGCGGTGTCCTCGTCCGGCACCTGCATCGTCATCGGGAACGCGGCCAGCATGCCGACCAGCGCGCCGCCGAGCCCGAACCGGACCCCGGTGGCGGCCACCCGATCGGCGATGCGGGCCCGCAGCACCACGATGGCGATCACGAAGTGCGCGATGAACAGCACCAGGATCGCGATGGCCATCACCCGCCAGAGCGCCGAGTTCAGCGCCGAACTCTCGTTGTAGTGGCTGGCCTGGCCGCGGATCACCTGGCCCACGATGACCAGCATCTCGGCCAGCAGCGCGCCCACGATGACCACGGCCGACCGCTCGGCGACCCGGCTGCGGCCGGGCAGCAGCGAGAGCATCCAGGCCAGCGTGGCGGCATAGAGCGTGATGGAAACCGAGAACTTGAACGGCTTGAGCCAGATCGCGGCGCCGATCAGCATCCGGTCGTCGGTGAAGGTTCCGATCGCGGTGCCGACGGTGAGCACCGCCATGGCGGCCACCAGCACCATGAGCGGGCGATTCCAGGTCTTGGTCATGCCCCTGAGCCTTCTGCCCCGCGGAGATCGAATCGCCCACCCACGAGCCCGCGCGCTCCTACCCCGGTAGGAGGCGATACTCATCCCATGAACGACGTCGATCTTCCGGTGGCCGCAGACGGGCGGCGCAGCAGCGCCGCGTTCGGGCGGGCCGTGGTCGCCGACGCCCTGCGGGCGGTGGATCCGGCGGCGGCCGCGGCGTGCGAGCGGGAGAGTGACTGGCGGCGCGGCTATCTGCGCCACTTCCGGGCGCTGACCTCCGCTGACGGTGCCGGCGAGATCGCCGCGGCCGGGCTGGCCTCGGTGCACGCACGGATGGAGATGCCGTCCCTGTCGGCGGGTGGCGACCTTCCCGAGGAGACGATCGTCGGCACCGGCACGCCCGAGCGTGAGCTGACCCTGCCCTACCGCGGCGAGCTGCTCAGCGGCGACCGCCTCCGGCGGCAACTCGACGCGTGGGTGGCGGCGGGCACGATCGAGGAGTCGTGCGCCGCGGCGGTGCGCGAGGTGATCGCGCATCCGGACTGGCTGGACCTGGCCGGGCTACGGCTGGTCGTGCTCGGGGCCGGCTCCGAGATGGGCCCGCTGCCGGCCGTGCTGGGCTGGGGCGGCAGCGTGGTGGCGGTGGACCTGCCCCGGCCGGAGCTGTGGGAGCGGGTGGCCGCGGTGGCCGCCAAGAGCGCCGGGCGGCTGCTGGCGCTGCGTGCCGATCTGCTGTCCGACCTGCCCGCGGTCGCCGGCTGGTTGCGCGCGGCGGAGGGGCCGCTGGTGCTCGGCAACTACGTGTGGGCGCCGGGCACGGCGTACGTCCGCCTGTCCGCCGCGGTGGACGCCCTGACCACGGTGCGCGACTACGCGGGTCTGGCCGGCCTGGCCACCCCGACCGACGTGTTCGCCGTGCCGCCCGAGGCGGTCGCGGAGAGCCGGGCCCGGTGGCAGCGGCGGTCCCGGCGGGCCAGGACGACCGGCCTGCTCTCCGGCGGCCGGCTGTTGCGGCCGAACTATCCGGACGGCGCGCCGCCGATCAACGACAGCCTGGTGCCGCAGCAGGGGCCGAACTACGCCCTGGCCAAGCGGATCCAGCGGTGGCGCGCGACGGTCGCCTGGCAGGCCGGCGACACGGTCAGCTTCTCGGTGGCGCCGCCGACCCGCACCCGGTCGGTCACCGGCAACCGCCTGCTCGCCGCCGCGTATGCCGGGGCGTACCTGTTCGGCGTCGAGGTGTTCGAGCCGGCCACCGCGAACAAGCTGATGGCCGCGCTGCTCGTGCACGATCTGCGCAATCCCGGCGCGACGACCGGCGAGGCCGCCGGTGCGGCGCACGGCGGGCTGTGGCGGGTCGCCTATCAGCCGCGCAGCTGCCTCGGTCTGGCCGCCGTCCGCGGCCTCGCCAAGCGTTAGGCTCGGTGAATGGAGATCGGCGGGCTGGTGCTCGCGGCCGGGGCGGGGCGCCGCTACGGCATGCCCAAGGCCCTGATCGAGCGGGACGGGCGCCGCTTCGTGCAGCGCGCCGCCGACACGCTTGCCGCGGCCGGCTGCGAACCCGTGCTGGTCGTGATCGGCGCCGGCGCCGGCGAGGTGCGCGCGGCCGCGCCCGGCCTGACCTATGTGGATAATCCGGACTGGGATTCCGGCATGGGCTCGTCGTTGCGCGCCGGGCTCGCCGCCCTGACCGCCACCCCGGCGCAGGCCGCCGTGGTGCTGCTGGTCGACATGCCCGGTGTCAGCACCGCCGCGGTCCGCCGGGTGATCGCCGCGGCCGGCAGAAGCGCCCTGGTCATGGGCGGATACGACGGACGACGCGGCCATCCGGTGCTGCTCGGCCGGGAGCACTGGGCGGGCGTGGCGGAGACGGCGGTCGCCGATCGGGGCGCCCGCGACTATCTGCGATCCCACCCGGTCGAGGTCGCCGAGGTGGGCGACGTGGCCGACGACGTGGATGTGGACGTGCCCGATGCGTGACGTGCTGGACGACCTGCTGCAGTGGTGGACCGCGGAGGTTCCGGTCGGCCTGGCCACGGTGGTGGAGACGTGGTCGAGCGCGCCCCGGCAGCCGGGCGCGGCGCTGGTGGTCGGGCCGGACGGAGTGGTCTCCGGCAGCGTGTCCGGCGGCTGTGTCGAGGGCGCGGTCTACGAGCTGTGCGCCGCCGCGGCCGCCGATCCCGGCTTCACCGCGCGGACCGTGACCTTCGGCGTGACCGACGACGACGCCTATGAGGTCGGCCTGCCCTGCGGCGGCACCATCAAACTGCTGATCGAGCGGGTCGACCGGCGCACCTTCCCGCATCTGAGCGAGCTGGCCGCGGCGATCCGGTCCGGCCGCCCGGTCGCACTGGTCACCGGCGTCGAGGGCCCGGCCGGGCAGCACCTGGTGCTGACCCCCGACGGCCGCACCGGCACGCTGGGCGGCGAGCGGTTGAACGACGCGATCAGCGACGACGGGCGCGGGCTGCTCGGCGCCGGGCGCACCGGGCTGCTGCACTACGGGCCGGACGGGCAGCGCCGCGGCGACGGCACCACGGTGCTGGTGCACGCGTTCGCGCCGCCGGCCCGGATGCTGGTCTTCGGCGCCACCGACCACGCCGCCGCGGTGGCCGAGATCGGCGCGTTCCTGGGCTACCGCGTGACGGTCTGCGACGCCCGCCCGGTGTTCGCCACGGCGCGGCGGTTCCCGCACGCGGACGAAGTGGTGGTCGACTGGCCGCACCGCTATCTGGCCGCGGAGGCCGAAGCCGGGCGGGTCGACGGCCGGACCGCGGTCTGCGTGCTCACCCACGACCCCAAGTTCGACGTGCCGGTGCTCGAGGTCGCGCTGGAGCTGCCGCTGGGTTATGTCGGCGCGATGGGCTCCCGCCGCACCCACGACGACCGGCTCAAGCGGCTGCGCGAGACCGGCCTGTCCCCCGCCGCGCTGGCCCGGCTCACCTCGCCGATCGGCCTCGACCTCGGCGCCCGCACCCCCGAGGAGACCGCGGTCAGTGTGGCCGCCGAGATCGTCGCGCTGCGCTGGGGCGGTTCGGGCCGCCGGCTCACCGAGACCGAGGGACCGATCCACTAGCTTGGGCGCGTGCTGCATCTGCGGATCATCAGTCCCGCCGACCGGACCGAGCGGGTCACCCGACTGCTCGCCGCCGACCCGGCGGCCACCCACGTCGTGCTGCTGCCCGGCGTCGCCCACGACCCCGAGGGCGACCTGATCACCTGCGACGTGGCCCGCGAGGGCGCCAGCGAGACCCTCGACCGGCTGCGCGACCTCGGGCTGGAACGCGACGGCTCGATCATGATCGAGCGGGTGGACGCGGTGCTCTCCAGGTCCGCCGACCGGGCCGAGAAGCGCGCGCCCGGCCTGGGCGTCGACGCCGTGGTGTGGGACGAGATCGAGCACACCACCGACGAGGAGTCGGCGCTGTCCGCGGCGTACTTCGTCTTCATGGTGGTGGCGACCATCATCGCCGGCATCGGCGTGCTGCTCGACCAGCCGATCCTGATCGTCGGCGCGATGGTGGTGGGCCCGGAGTTCGGGCCGCTGGCGGCGTTCTGCGTCGGCGTGGTGCGCCGCCGGCCCCGGCTGGTCCGCCGGGCGACGGTGGCGCTGCTGGCCGGCTTCGCCCTGGCCATGGTGGCGACCGTGCTGGCCACCTGGCTGCTCACCACGATGGGCCTGGTGAACCGGGCGATGCTCCTCGAGGAGCGGCCGCTGACCAGCTTCATCTGGCAGCCGGACGCGCTCAGCTGGGTGATCGGCTTCCTCGCCGGGGTGGCCGGCATGCTCTCGCTGACCTCGGCCAAGGCCGGCACCCTGGTGGGCGTGCTGATCTCGGTGACCACGGTCCCGGCGGCCGCCAACGCGGCGGTCGCGCTGGCCTACGGAGTCTGGTTCGAGGCCGCCGGCTCGGCGCTGCAGCTGGTGATCAATATCGCCGCGATCATCGTCGCCGGCGTGCTCACCCTGCTCGTGCAGCGGATCGCGTGGCATCGCGCGAAAGGCGGGCACAATTCGTTACTGCGCGGGGCATCCCCGGCCGAGTAGGGTCCGATCATGGTCGACTTCGTCCCGCTGGGCGCCTGGCCGACACCGCTGGAATCCGCACCGCGGCTGGCTGCGGCGCTGGGCCTGCGTGAGTTGTGGTTCAAACGGGACGACCTGGTCGGTCTCGGCGGTGGTGGCAACAAGGTGCGCAAGCTGCAATACACCTGCGCCGAGGCGCTGGCCGCCGGCGCGCACACGCTGATCACCACCGGCGCGCCGCAGAGCAACCACGCCCGGCTCACCGCGGCCGCCGCCGCCCGGCTGGGGCTGCGCTGCGTGCTGGTGCTGGCCGGGCACGAGCCGCCGGCCTGGCGGGGCAACCTGATCCTCGACTCGCTGGCCGGCGCCGAGGTGGTGTGGGCGGGTGACGCGTCACCCACCGAGCTCGCCCGCGAGGAGGCGGCGCGGCACGAGGGCGGTTACGTGATCCCGTTCGGCGGCACCGCGCCGGTGGCCGTGCAGGCCTATGTGGACTGTGCCCGGGAGCTGATCGAGCAGCTGCCCGACTTCGACCGGGTGGTGGTCGCGGTCGGTTCCGGCGGGACGATGGCCGGGCTGGTCCGCGAGCTGGGCCCGGAGCGGGTGCTGGGCGTCGACGTGGGCGCGGTGGCCGACCCGCACGCCGCGGTGGCCGCCTTGCTGCCGGCGCCGCCGTCCAGCCTGATGATCGACCGCGGTCAGGTCGGGCGGGGCTACGCGGCGTTCACCGAGCCGGTCCGCGATGCGCTCAAGCTGGCGGCGCGCACCGAGGGGATCTTCCTCGATCCCACGTACACCGGGCGCGCGATGGCCGGGCTGATCGCGCACAGCGCGGGAAACGGCCTCTCCCGCACCGGCCGGATGGTCTTCCTGCACACCGGCGGCCTGCCGGCCCTGTTCGGACACCCGGAGCTGTAGGCCTGCCGGTAGGGTCGGGGCATGGCCGATCTCCGGGGAAAGACGGCAGTGATCACGGGCGGTTCGCGCGGCATCGGCCGGGCGATCGTCGAGCGACTGGTCCGCGACGGCGCGACGGTCGTGTTCAGCTTCCACACCAACGAGGAAGCGGCGCGCGAGGTGGAAAAGTGCGGCGCCCGCGCCGTGCGGGTCGATCTGGCCGCACCGGACGCGATCGAGCGGCTCTTCGAGGGCGTCGACGAGCTCGACATTCTGGTCTGCAACGCGGCCGCGCAGTTCGCGCCGACGCCGGTCGCCGAGGTGACCGAGGAGGAGTTCGACCGGATCGTGACGGTCAACGCGAAATCGGTGTTCTTCGCGATGCAGCACGCCGCCCGGCACATGCGTGACGGCGGCCGGGTCATCACCATCTCGTCCTTGAACACCACGATGGCCGCGCCCGGCGGGGCGGTCTACGGCGGCACGAAGGGCGCGATCGAGCAGTTCGGCCACTCGCTGGCGAAGGAGCTGGGCCCGCGCGGCATCACGGTGAACGCGGTCTCCCCCGGCGCCACCGACACCGACCTGTTGCGCAGCACGAACGCGCCGGAGCAGCTCGAGGCGGTGAAGGCGTTCACGCCGCTGGGCCGGCTGGGTCAGCCGTCCGACATCGCGGACGTGGTCGCCTTCCTGGCCGGCCCGGACGCGCGCTGGATCACCGGGCAAAATCTGCACGCCGGCGGCGGGCTGGCGTGACCGATCCCGTCATCGCGCACTTCGAGGGGGTGGCCGACGTCTACGACCAGGTGCTCCCGTTCTTCGAGGAGTTCGCGGCGGCGACCGTCGCGCACCTCGACCCGCCGGGCGGGGCCCGCGTTCTCGACCTCGCGGCCGGTCGCGGCGCGCTCACCGGCAAGCTGCTCGACCGCGGCTGCGAGGTCACCGCGGTGGACGCCGCACCGCGCATGGTCGAGCACCTGGCCGCGGACTTCCCCGCCGTCGGCGCGCACGTCATGGATGCCGACCGCCTCGATCTGCCGGACGCGGCCTTCGACGCGGTGGTCTGCGGCTTCGCGATCCACATCATGGCCGATCCGCACGCCGTCCTGGCCGAGGCGATCCGGGTGCTCGAGCCCGGCGGCCGGGTCGCGTTCACCGTGCCGGGCCGGGCCGACGGCGAGCCGGACCCGTGGACGGATCCGCTGGTCGATCTCTATGCGGAATACCGGCGTTTCCACGCCGACGGCTCCGGCCGGCACGGCAACGAGGTCGAGGAGAGCGATCTGCTCGCGGAGTCCGGACTGGCGGACGTGTCGGCCACCACGCTGGAGGTGGCGATCCCGGTGCCCGACGGCGAGACCTATTGGCGGTGGAGCCGCTCGCACGGGTCCGGCCGCTTCATCGACGGCCTCCCCGGACCCCAGCGCGACGAGATGCACGAGCGCCTGCTCGCCCGTCTGGGCGAGCTCCCCGGCTTCGTGCTGCGCCGCTCCGCGACGCTCTGGACGGCCCGCAAGGCTCAGTCTTTGCGGCCGACCGCGCCGTAGGCCTCGATGGTCTCCGGTTCCTCGCCCTCGGGCGCGCCCCAGGCGCTGATCTGCACCATGCCCGGCTCGATGATCGTCAGGCCGTCGAAGCAGCTGGCGAGCTGCGCCGGGCTGCGCAGGATATATGGCGCCCCGCCGCTCTCGGCCAGCTTGTGCGCGCCCTCGACGACGGCCGGCGTGGTGTCGGTGCCGTCCCAGAAGACCAGGTAGCTGCCCGGCGCCGCGCGCTCCATCATGGTGCCGATGATCGCCCGGACCAGGCCCAGGTCGGGCTCGTAGCCCATCACGCCCATGAACATCACCGCGACCGGCTCGCTGTAGTCGATCGACCGGGCCGACTCGGTGAGGATCTTGTCCGGGTCGTGGTAGTCCGCGTGGACATAGGTGGTGATTCCCTCGAGGCTGCTGCCACCGAGCAGCGCCCGCGCGTGCACCAGCACCATCGGGTCGTTGTCGACATAGACGATCCGCGACTCGGGCGCGATGCCCTGCGCGACCTCGTGCGTGTTCTCCATGGTCGGCAGCCCGGTGCCGATGTCGAGGAACTGCCGGATGCCGGCCTCGGCGGTCAGATGCCGCACCACCCGGTGCAGGAACACCCGGGACAGCCGGGCCATCGCCACGATCTCCGGATAGACCCCGGCCACCGCGTCACCGGCCGCCCGGTCCGCGGCGAAGTTGTCCTTGCCGCCCATCCAGTAGTTCCAGATCCGCGCCGCGTGCGGCACGTCCGGCTGAAGGTGGGCGGATAGTTCCTCGTCCGGCTGCATGGCCAGGTTTCTACGCGACCAGATGATCCAGCGCAACCATTGCCGTCCACATCGGAACCGAACGACGAAGATCAAAAACCGTCCGAAGGATACGAGCCACCGACAGTAACCGTGGTCCCAGCGGGCCACCGTCGTGGCAGAGGCCGCACGCCGCTTCCGGCCCGCGGACCACTCACGCCAGGAGTTCCCGCAGCTCAGCAAGCTGCGCGCCCAGCGTCGGCGACGGCGTCCCGATCCACGGCCCGCCCAGATCGGGACGTTTCCGCTCCACATGCAGCGCATAGGCGACCAGCTGATCCCGGGCGTTCTCCTCGGCGCTGACCTCCTCACCGACGGCCATCCGCGCGCCCAGGCAGAGCTCGATCCGCTCGACCAGCCAGGCCGGCGCGATCGACGCCCGCGCGGCAGCGCCCGCGGCATCGGCGCCCGCCAGCGCCGCCACCCGTGCGGCCGGCGCCGACTCCCCGTGCCGGGCGGCCATCCGCTCGAACCGCGTCCACTCCCGCCCCATCGACCCGAGCCGCTCACCCCACCCTTCGAGCAGCACCATCCGCAGCGCTCGCGCCGAGTCCCGCAGCAGCCGCGTCGCGAGCACCGGGTCGTCCGTGCCGCCGGCCGAGTCCAGCGCGGTGACCGCCTGCTGCCGCCACACCGCGATCCGCGCCTCGACCACTTCCGGAGCGAACCGCGTCGTCGTGATCCACTCGGCGAACGCGCTGGTCAGCTCGTCGTCCACCCCGGACCGCCCGCCATAGGCCTTGTCCAGCGCATGGAACCACCGCGCATCGACCGCGATCCGCGAAGCGATCTCGGCGGCCGGTGTGTCGAGCGCCGCCCGTGCCTCGTCCACGGTGAACGACAGCCACCCCACGTCCAGCGTCTGCGCCCGCCCCGACCCGGCCCACCAGTCCACGAGCTCGGCGCGGCGCTCGTCGAGCCGGGTCTCGGGCTCACCCCGATGCGTGTAGATCGGCAGCAGGTCGATGTCGGACATCGGCCACGGCCCGCCGCGCCCGAGGCTGCCGGCCACGATCAGCCCGTGCACGCCCTCGGCTCCACCCAGCCGCCGCACCGCCTCGGCGAGCCGTTCGTCGATCAGCTGCCGCCAGCGGGGAGTGGGTCGCATCAGAAGAGTGTGGCCTGCCCGCCCACCGGCGTGGGGGACGGCAGCGGCGCCAGCCCCGGCACCAGCGCCCGCACCTCGTCGTGGAAGCGGCGGGCCAGCGCCGGCGCGTCCGCGTTGTCCGGGGTGTGCAGGAAGACCGTCGGCGACCGCCCCTCGCGCAGCCAGTCCGCGGCGATCCCGACCCACGGCCGCCACCCGGCCACCGTCTCGGCCACGCTGTCGCGGCCCAGGTAGCGGATGATCGGCCGGTCGGTCAGCGCCACCGTGCGCAGCGGCATCCGCGGCTTCTTGGTCCAGGCGTCCCGCTCGGCGGCGCTGGTCGGCGGGCTGCGGAAGAACACCGTGGTGTCGAACGGGATCCACTCGGCGCCGAACCCGCTCAGTGCCCGTTCCAGCGGTCGCGGCTGCTCGAAGAACGCCCTGTCCCGCACCTCCACCGCCCACCGCTGCCCGGCCGGCGCCTGCGCCAGGAAGCGGGTCAGCACGTCGACGTCGGACGCGGCGAACGATCCCGGCAGCTGGATCCACAGGGCGTGCAGCCGCGGCCCGAGCGGCTCGATCGCGGCCAGGAACGCCCGCAGTTCCGCCTCGGCGCCGACCAGCCGCCGCTCGTGGGTGATCACCTTGGGCAGCTTGATCACGAACCGGAACGCCGGGTCGGTCTGCTCGGCCCAGGTCGCGACGGTGTCCCGGCTCGGGGTGGCATAGAACGTCGTGTTCCCCTCGACCGCGGTGCACCACTCGGCATAGGTCCGCAGCCGCTCCTTGGCCGGGAAGGGCCAGGCCTTGTGGGTCCACATCGCGCACCCGACGTGCAGGCGCGCGCCCTCAGCGGGTGACGTCATCCGACGCCGCCACCAGGTCCGCCCGCCGCGGCAGGCTCTCGCAGTCGCCCGGGATGGTCACCGCGAACGCGCCGGTCGCGATCGCCGTCCGCAGCCGGGCCTCGGGCGCCGCGCCGGCCATCCGATCGGCCAGGTAGCCCGCCACGAACGCGTCGCCCGCACCGACCGGGTCCACCACGGTGACCGGCAGCGCGGGCAGTTCGTGGCGCTTGCCGTCGATCAGCGCGACGCAGCCGTTCGCGCCGTCCTTGATCACCACCTCGGCCGGGCCGAGCGCGGCGATGCCGTCGACCGGGTCCTCGCCGCCGAGGAAGAGCGCCGCCTCGGCCGGGCCGGCGAACGCGATGTCGGCCCGGGACACCAGGTCGCGCAGCACCGGGGCGGCATCGAACCGGGACCACAGCTTGGCGCGGTAGTTCACGTCCACCGACACCAGCACCCCGCTCGCCCGGGCCTGCTCCACCGCGTTGAACACCGCCGCCCGGGCCGAGTCGCTCAGCGCCGGCGTGATGCCGGTGACGTGCAGGATCTCGGCCTCGGCAAGCTCGGGGCCAACCAGGTCGGCCGGGCTCACCCGGGAGCCGGCGCTGCCCGCCCGGTGGTAGTCGACGTGGGTCAGGCCGCTGGTCCGCCGGGTGCGCACCATCAGCCCGGTGAACGCCTCGTCCCGGATGGCCAGGGTGCGCACGCCGTCCGCCCGCAGCCGCCGCTCGATCAGGTCGCCGGTGGCGTCCGGACCGACCCGGCCGAGCCAGGTCGCCCGTCCGCCGAGCCGGGCCACGCCGATCGCCACGTTCGACTCGGCGCCGCCGATGCCGAAGGAGAAGCTCCGGGCGAATTCGAGCAGCCCGATGCTGTCCGCGGCGACCAGCCCCATCGTCTCGCCGAAGGTGAACAGCCCGGTCACGGGGCGGACCTGGCGAACGCCACCGCCTCGGCCGCCCGGCGGGCCCGGATGGCGAGGTCGGACAGGCTGCCGCCGGACGCGGCGTCGCCGATCAGCGGACCGCCGAGACCGACCGCGGACGCGCCGGCGCCCAGCCAGGCCGCGATGTCGTCGATGCCGATGCCGCCGGTCGGCATGATCCGGGTGCCGGGCAGCGGGGCGTGCAGGTCCTTCAGATAGCCGGGACCGACCGCGGACGCCGGGAAGAGCTTGACCAGCGGCGCGGACTGCGCGGCCCGGTAGATCTCACTCGGGGTCAGACCGCCCGGATAGAACGGCACGCCGAACCCGCCGGCCGGCGGCAGCAGAGCCGGGTCGAGCACCGGCGACACCAGGAACGCCGCACCCGCGTCCACCGCCGCCTTGGCCTGGTCGGCGGTGAGCACCGTGCCGGCCCCGATCACCGCGGACGGCGGCAGCTGGCGGCGCAGCCCGGCCAGCGCGTCGATCGCGCCACGCGAGGTCAGCGTCACCTCGATCGCGGTGATGCCGGCGCCGACCAGCACGTCGGCCACCGCGGCGAACCCGTCGGCGGTCGGCGCCCGCAGAACGGCCACCACCCCGCTGCGGACGACCGCGGCAGTCGTCCCGTCCAGCACGGACAAGTCGGACATGATCCCTCCCAGGGCGACGATTCAGTCCCGATCCTGCCCCACGAGCGACGAGTCCACCGCAGCACGTGACGGGCGCCGCAGCAGCGACCGGGTCCGGGAGCGCACCGCGGGCAGCGCGGCCGGCGGCGTGGTCTCGATGTTCAGCTCCTCGCGGATCGCCACCTCGAGCTCCTGCATCACCAGCGGGACCTGGGTGAGCAGCTCGCGGAAGTGCTTCTGCGGCTCCACCCCGGGCACCGAGTTGGTGCCGCCGCCCGCGTGCAGCTTTTCCAGCAGCAGATGGACGGCGAGCGCGGCGCTGCGGACCGGGCCGGAGGCGAGCAGCCGCACCTGGGCCAGCGCCGGGCCGACCTCGTCCAGGTAGACCAGCGGGTCCGGCTCCCGGCCGCCGGCGGCCTGCCCGGCGCGCAGCCGGTAGACCACCCGCTCGAAGACCGCCATCAGCTCGACGTACGCGTCCTTGCGCTCCGCGTACCACCGCTTGGTCTTGCGGGCACGGCTGCGGGCATAGTCGTTGCGGGCCGTCACGATGATCGCGACACCGGCTCCGGCCAGGGCAAATACGGCGGCGATGAGGGGCAGCCCCCACCACGGGATCTCAGACACGCGACTACGGTAGCGGCGACCGGCGACTACCTCCGCAGCGCCGTCTCGATCGCGGCCATCGCCTCCTCGACCACCTGCGCCGGGGTGAGCAGCGCGGCCCGCCGGCGCAGGGCGGCCAGCCGGTCCGGGCCGAGCCGCTCGGCGACCGCCGCCCGCGCCCGGTCCAGGCGCGCCGCCTCGGCCGGATAGAGCTCGGCGGCCGGCAGCGCGGCGTCGACCAGGGCGGCGGCCTCGTCCGCGCCCACCCGGGCCAGCAGCACGAGCAGGTTGCGCAGGGCGTTCGTCTGCAGGGTGTCGTTGCCGGCCCGCTGCCACAGGGCCAGCACGTCGCGGAACGAGGCGAGCGCCGTCGCGGGGTCGCCGTGCCGGCCGGCGATCGCCGCGGCCGCGGTCTCCGACGCCCCGGCGAACAACCGGTCGTCCACCGACGCCGCCAGCCGCGCCGCCGTGGCCAGGCTCGCCAGCGCCCGCGGCGGATCCAGGTCGCCGAGCACCTCGCCCAGCGCGTAGTGCGCCTCGGCCAGGGCGCTCGGATTCCGCGACGCGACCGCCACCTCGAGCGCCGCGCCGGCCAGCCGGACCGCCTCGTCGTCCCGCCCGGACCAGGCCAGCACCAGCGCCTCGGCGCTCATTCCGGAGGACCGCACGGCGGCCCGGCCGCTCGCCACCCCGGCGGCGGCCATCGCGCGGTAGTGCCGGGCCGCCTCGGGCGCGTCGCACGCCACCAGGGCCACGTCGCCGAGCACCTCGTGCGCGCCGGACGTCTCGGCCGGCGACGGCGCGGCCCGCAGCGCGCGCTCCCCGAGCTCGCGGGCCACGGCCAGGTCGCCGCGTCCCCAGGCGTGCGTGGCGCCGGCCGCGAGGGCGATCGGCAGCCGCGGGTGGGCGGCCACCGGCGCCGCGTCGTAGCCCCAGGCCAGCACCTCGTACTGCTGGCAGTGGTAGCCGTAGCGGAACATCGCGGCGGCGAGCCGGACCAGCACGTCGTCGTCCTTCGAGAGCCGGGCCCGGCGCAGGTCGGGCAGCAGCGCGTCGATCTCGCGTACCGCGGAGATCTGGTCCGGGCCGTGCATCCGGGCGTCCAGTTCCTCCGCGGCCGCGACCATCGCGGCAGCGTGCCTCCGATAGGTCGGGGCGGCGTCCGGCGACGCGGCCAGCCGTTCGCCGGCGAAGGCCCGGACGGTCTCCAGCAGCCGGAATCGGCGCGGCCCGTGCCGCACCACCAGCGACCGGTCGACCAGCACCGCGACCGAACCGGCGACCCCGTCGAGATCGGCCGCGACGGCTTCGGCCAGGCTCAGCGTGAAGCCGCCGGCGAACGCCGCCAACCGGCACAGCACCGCGCGGTCCCGAGGTTCGAGCAGCCCGAAGGACCAGTCCACGACCGCGCGCAGGGTGCGGTGCCGGGCGGCGCCGGTGCGCCGGCCGCGGGTCAGCAGGTCGAGCCGGTCACCGAGCCGGTCGCGCAGGTGCGGCACGCCCAGCCCGGCCGCCTGGGTCGCGGCCAGTTCGATGGCGAGCGGCAGCGCGTCCAGCCCGTCCACGATGTCCGCCACCGCCGCGGAGTCGCCGTCCTCGACCGCGCCGCCGGCCCGGTCCGCGAACAGCCGCACCCCCGCCGCGACGCTCAGCGGCCCCAGCGCCAGCACCCGCTCGCCGTCCACCCGCAGCCGTTCCTGGCTGGTGACGACGACGCGCGCCGGCAGCAGCGCCTCGACCACCTCGGCCGCCGCGTCCAGCAGATGCTCACAGTTGTCCAGCACGATCAGCGTTTCACCGGCCCGGGCGCCGATCACCGCGAGCGGATCGTCGGTCGGCCCGAGGCGCGCGCCGACGCCGACCGCGACAGCCTGCAGGAAGTCGTCCCGCCCGCGCACGTCGGCCGCGTCCACCCAGGCGACGTCGGTGCCCGCGCGCACGGTCTCCGCGACCAGCCGGGTCTTGCCGACGCCGCCCGGCCCGACGACGGAGACCAGGCCGGGCTCGGCGAGCAGTCGCGCCAATCGCGCCTGCTCGGCGTCGCGTCCCACAAAGGACGAAAACCTGATGGGTACGCGTCCGGAGAAGTCCCGTCCTCCACCACCGGCCACACTGCCCGGTCCGGGCCGTGGGGCGGCATCCGGCCCGGCGGTGGGCGCCGCTGCCGGCGGAGTCCCGGTCACAGCAGCCGCCAGCGGCTCGCCGACCGTGGTCGCCCCTCTTGCAGCCGCCGGCGCACCGAGCACGGCCACCGCTTCCGCGGCCCGTGCCGGAAGGTCCAGGGGCTCGCCGCGCAGGAGCGCCACCTGCATGCGCTTGACCGCCGGTGACGGGTCCAGGCCCAGGGCGTCCACCACCGCGTCGGCGTGCCGGCGCAGGGCCGCCGCCGCATCACCGCGTCGATCCGCGCCGGCCAGCGCGCGGGCCATCGTCAACGCGCCGGGCTCCCATACCGGATCCGCCTCGACGGCCGCATGCAGCCCGGCGACCGCTTCTTCCGCACGCCCGGCGGACAGCAGTTCCTGAGCCTGCCGCACCAGCGCGCCTCGATAGCCGTCCGAGAGCCGCGCCGCCCACCCGGCGAACGGCTCGCCCGCGAACTCCGGCAGCGGCGCCCCGCGCCACAACTCCAGCGCCGCCGCCACCGCGCCCTCCCGCAGGTGCTGCTCGAACCGCAGCGCGTCCACGCACGAGGGCGGCAGCGCCAGCCGATAGCCGGCCGCGTCCAGCACGATCAGCGACGCGTCCCCCAGCGCCGACCGCAGCCGGGCCACATGCGACTGCAGACTGTTCCGCGCCGACTCCGGCGGATCCTCCTGCCAGACCGCGTCGATCAGCCGGGCCGGCGGCACCGGCGCCCCCGCGTGCATCGCCAGCGTCACGAGCACGGCACGCTGCCGTCCGCTCCCGATGGCCACCGGCCCCGCGGCGCCGTCCACCTGAAGCGGCCCGAGCAGCCGAATCTCCACCCCCAGACCTTACGACCGCGCACCGCCTCGACCGACACGATGCGGGACGACACCGTCCGCATCGACACCCCCGCAGCCGGGCCGGCGGCCGCGGCCTCAGTCGGTCAGCAGATAGAAGCGCCAGAAGTCGTTGGGGAGGTCCAGCACCTCGGGCGACGCGAAGCCGGCCCGCCGCGCCCACTCCACCAGCGTCGGCGCGCGCAGCACCGTGCCGTGCGCGGACTCGCCGCCCTCCGCGCGGGTCGCCGGCAGGCAGTGCAGCACGCTGAACGCATATTGCAGGCGCTCGATCTCGCCGGTCGGCGCCACGAACTCGTCGGACACCTTCTCGTCGCCGATGAACACGCTCGCGCCGGGGGCCAGCACCGAGCGCGCCGCGGCGAGCACCGCGACCGGGTCGGCCATGTCGTGCAGCGCCTCGAAGATCGTCACCAGGTCGACCGGGCCGAAGCCGTCGAGGTGGGCCGCGTCGGCGCGGATGAAGGTTACCCGGTCGGCGACGCCCGCGGCGGCCGCGTTGCGGCGCGCCTCGGCGATCGACGTGTCGTCCAGGTCGACGCCGCGCACGGTCAGATTCGGGTACGCCCGGGCCATCGCGATCGACGAGTGCCCCACCCCGCAGCCCAGGTCGAGCACCCGCGCACCGGCCCGGCACAGGCGCTGCTCGACCCCGGGCAGGGCGGGCAGCCACTCGCCGGCCAGCGAGTGCACGAACATCGGGCGGTTGAACCCGGCGATGCCGTGCCGGAAGTGGGTGCCGTAGTCCGCGTACGCGATGCCCTTGCCGGTGCGGAACGCCTCGATCACGGCCGGCGTGAGCAGTCCCAGGCCGAGCGCGAACTCGGCCGCCGCGCCCAGATAGCTCGGCCCCTCCTCGTCGAGCAGCACCTCGGCCACGTGCGCGGGCAGGGCGAACGAGCGGTCCGCGGCCACGGTCAGGATGCCGGCCGCGGCCTGTTGTTCGAGCCACTCGCGGGCATAGCGCTCGTCGACGCCGGCCGCCTCGGCCAGCCCGGCGGGGGTGCGCGGCCGCGCCCGCAACGCCTGATAGAGGCCGAGCCGGCGGCCCAGCTCGATGGTGTTCAATTCGGCGGCGCCGGTCAGGGCGGTCAGCAGCCGTTCGGCGAAAGCTTCAGCAGTCATGACCGGAACACTCCCGTGGGCCGCGTGCAGCGTGCTTGTGGCGTACATGAGAAGGGTCTTGACCTGAAGTTCGCTTCAACTTGCAGCATTCCCGGATGAGAGCTGCGGTGTTCGAGGAGTTCGGTCCGCCCGAGGTGCTGCGGGTGCGGGAGATGCCCGACCCCGAGCCGGGACCGGGCGAGGTGCGCGTGCGGGTGCGGGCCGCCGGGGTCCAGCCCTTCGACGTGTACGCGCGGATGGGCAAGATGCGCCTGCCGATCACCTTCCCGTCCACGATCGGCCAGGAGTACTCGGGGGTGGTCGATCGGGTCGGCGCGGCCGTGGTGACGTTGCGGCCGGGCGACGAGGTGATGGGTTCGACGATGCTCCGTGGGCAGGCGTCCGCGCTGGTCACGCCCGCGGAGACGGTGGTGTTCAAGCCGCCGGGGCTGGATTTCCCGACCGCCGCGGCGATGGTGGCGGCCGGGCAGACCGCGTCCGGCGCGCTGACCGAGTTGTCCCTGGGCCCGGCCGACGTGCTGCTGGTGCACGCGGCGGCGGGCTCGGTGGGCACGATGGCGGTGCAGCTGGCCCGGCTGGCCGGGGCGACCGTGATCGGCACCGCGAGCCCGGCCAACCACGCCTATCTGCGGCAGCTCGGCGCGGTGCCGGTGGCCTATGGTCCGGGGCTGGTCGCCGAGGTGCGGGCGACCGGGCTGACCCCGACGGTGGCGCTGGACGCGGCCGGCGCCGAGGCGATCGCGGCCTCGGTCGAACTGGGCATCGCGCCGCAGCGGGTGGGCACGATCGTGGACGACGCGGCGGCGGCCGCGCACGGCGCCCGGGTGGTGCGCGCTCCGCGGTCACCGCAGCGGCTGGCCGAGATCGCGGCGCTGGCCGCCCGGGGTTCGCTGACCATGCCGGTGCGGGCCTATCCGCTGAACGACGTGGTGGCCGCGCACGCCGCGGTGGAGACCGGGCACGGCCGCGGCAAGGTGGTGCTCATCGTGGAGCCATGACGACCTCGAGGTCGGCGGCGGCCCGGGGCCGGCCGAAGTGCCAGCCCTGGGCCAGGTCGCAGCCCTGCGCGCGCAGCCAGGCCCGCTGCACCTCGGTCTCCACGCCCTCGGCCACCACCCGGTGCCCCATCGTGTGGGTCATGGCCAGCACGGCCCGCACGATCGGCTCGTTCGCCGAATCCTCGCCGACCCCGGCCACGAACGCGCGGTCGATCTTCACCACGCCGACCGGGAGCCGGTGCAGATAGCTGAGTGACGAGTAGCCCGTACCGAAGTCGTCGATGCACAGCACCACGCCGAGCTCGCGCAGCGCGCCCAGGGTGACCAGCGCGGTCTCGATGTCCTCCATGACCGCCGACTCGGTGATCTCCAGCCACAGCGCCTCCGGCGGCAGGCCGGTCTCGGCGAGCACGTCGCGTACGATGTCGACCAGCGCCATGTCGCGCAGCTGGCGCACCGAGACGTTGACCGACACGTGCAGCTGGGCGGCGCCGGCCGGCCGGGACGCGGTCCACCGGGCCAGTTGCCGGGCCGACTCGCGCAGCAGCCAGGCGCCGCTCTCCACGATCAGGCCGGTCTCCTCGGCGATCGGGATGAAGTCCACCGGCGACACCGCGCCCAGCTCGGGGTGGGTCCAGCGCATCAGCGCCTCGAAGCCGGTCAGCTCGCCGTCCCACAGCTCGTGGATGGGCTGGAAGTGCACGGCCAGCTCACCGTTCGCGAGGGCGCCGCGCAGCGCCTGCTCCAGGTTGACCCGATGCTTCACCTGGTCCCGCAGCGAGGTGTCGAACATCGCGTACGCGTTGCGCCCGGACCGCTTCGCCTGATACATCGCGGTGTCCGCGTCCCGGATCAGCTCGAGCGCCTGGGCGCCGCTGTCGGTCCGGGCCACCCCGATCGACGCGGAGATCGCCACCGTGCCGACGGACAGGTCGAACGGCCGGGTCAGCTCGGCCAGCACCCGCCCGGCCAGCGTCTCGGCCGGCGTCGTGTGGGCGCCGCCGGCCAGCGCGATGACGAACTCGTCGCCACCGATCCGGCAGACCAGGTCCTCGTGCCGCACCTGGGCGCTGAGCCGCCCGGCGACCATGCAGAGCAGCTCGTCGCCGATCTGATGCCCCCAGTGGTCGTTCACCCACTTGAACCGGTCGAGGTCGATGAAGAGCAGGCTGATCCGGCGTCCCTCGGCCACCGCGGTGGCGGTCCACCCGCCGACGGTCTCCTCGAGCAGCTCGCGGTTGGGCAGGTCGGTGAGCGGGTCGTGGGTGGCCCGGTGCCGGGTGGCGCGTTCGGCGCGGACCCGGGAGTTGTTGGAGCGAACCACCCGGGCCACCACGGCGAGCACGAGCAGCACCAGCAGGGTCGCCCGGATCAGGTCGTTGGTCATCGAGGTGCGCGGGCCGAGCGCGGCGACCAGCGCCGGCACCACGACCATCACGGAGAGCACCGCGGTACGCAGCGGGCCCAGGTCGCGGGTCTCCACCCGCTGCGGTTCGGTCAGCGCCCGCATCGACGGGTGCAGCAGGGTCGCCCCGATGATCAGGAACGACGCCATGAAGATCGAGTCGACGGTGTGCAGCGGGATGTCGGCCAGCTGGCCGTCCCGCAGGGCATAGAGGAAGTCGCCGGCGAACAGCAGGCTGGACGTGCTGAGCAGCAGCCACAGCGCGGGATGCCGGGCACCGCCGCCCAGCGCCACCTGCACCACGATCACCATCAGCACCACGTCGATGGCCGGGAAGAAGGCGTTGGCCAGCCGCAGCGCGGTCAGGTCGGTCTGCTGCACGCTCGGCGCGATCATGAAGGTCCAGGCCAGGAACGCCGACGCGAGGCCGATCAGCACCGAGTCGACCCGGGCCGGGTCGTCGTCCATGGCCCGCCGGCGGCGCAGGATCTCGGTGAATCCCATGCCCATCAGCAGGTAGCCGGGCACCACGAAGGCGTCCGGGATCAACGCCCAGGTGGTCGGCGGCGAGACCGCGGCCTGCGGGAACACGATGCGGGACACCAGCGCGCCGACGAACAGCCAGCACGCGGCCAGCACCAGCTTCCACGGCCGGCGATCGTTCGGCGGGGCGTTGCGGCGCAGGCCGAGGTGCATGACGGTGAGGCTGCCGACCACGATCAGCAGGGCCATCGGGGTCTGCGCCCAGCCCGGCCCGGCGGCATAGACGCCCACCGCGATCGCGCCGAGCGCCAGATAGAGATGTGTGACGACGGCCGGGACCACGCGATCGGCCGGCGGCTCGGGGTCCGCGACGGCCGCTTCGGCCGGTGCTGCCACAGCGGAGGTCACGCTTCTCCATCGGCACGACCACTGCGGGGATTAACAAACCATCGGGTACGCGGGGCCGACGCGCGCGCCCTCCGGCGTGACGGCGGTCACGGGAACCGGCAACCTGGCACCTTGGCGTTCCGCACGATTCATCCTGTATTACGCCATTGGTAGCCATTCTGCGGGGGGACACGCGTGAATCTGGTACCTCGACTGATCGCGGCGGCAACCGGCGTCGCACTTCTCGTTCTGCCGGCACCGGCGGTGACCTGGGCCGCTCCGGCGGCGCCGGGCATCCCGGAGCCGGTCCCGGACGTGGTGCGGCCCGGCCCGGCGCTGCAGGCCATCGAACTCACCACGCCCACCGGGCGGTCGGCGTCCGTTTCGCTCGCGCGGGCCACCGAGCCGTTCGCGATGGCCGGGGTGACCTGGGCGGATCCCCAGGCCACGCTGGGCGCGAGCGTGCGGTTGCGGGCCCGGTCGGTGTCGACCGGCGCCTGGTCGGCCTGGCAGGAGCTCGAGAGTGACGGCCGCTCCCCGGCCGGGGACGTCGGCCGGGGCCGCACCGACCCGCTGTGGTTCGGCACCTCGGACGCGGTCCAGGCGCGCACGGCGGGCCCTCTCCCGGCCGGCCTGCGGCTGGATCTGATCAACCCGGACGAGAAGGCGGCCCAGGCACGAGCGGCCCAGCCGCGAGCGGCCCAGCCGGCGCGCGTCGCCGCCGCGCCCGCGGTGGTGGCCCGGCCGGTGCCGCGCTACGTGACCAGGTCCGCCTGGGGCGCGAACGAGAAGATCGTCGAGGACGCCCCGGAATACACGCCCAGCGTCCAGGTGATGTTCGTGCACCACACCGCCACCACGAACAGCTACAGCTGCGCGGACTCGGCCCGGATCGTCCGCGGCATCCAGGCCTACCACGTGCGCAGCAACGGCTGGAACGACATCGGCTACAACTTCCTGGTCGACCGCTGCGGCACACTCTTCGAAGGGCGGCGGGGCGGCGTCACCCGGGCCGTGCTGGGCGCGCACACGCTGGGTTTCAACGCGTACAGCAGCGCGATCGCGGTGATCGGCAACTATGACCAGGTGACCGCGCCGGCCCCGGCGCGCACCGTGATCGCGCAGGTGGCGGCGTACAAGATCGGGATGTACCGGAACTCGCCCTACGGCCGGGCGTCGATGCTGTCCGGCGGCAGCGACCGCTACCCGCGCGGCACCCGGGTGGCGCTGAACCGGGTCTCCGGGCATCGGGACACCGGGCGCACCGAGTGCCCGGGCGACGCCCTCTACGGCCAGCTCTCCTCGATCCGGCGGATCGCCGGCACCGGGCCCAGCAACCTGCGCCTGGCCAGGGTGGCCGGCGCGACCGCCTACGGCCCGGCCTACTACACCCGCGGGCTGATCCGGCCGACCTGGGCCCTGAACACGCCCTCGACCCTGCTCCACAAGTTCGACGTGTACGTGGACGGCAGGCTCTACACGACCGGCCGCGCCGGCACCCGCATCGCGACCGTCCGGCTGGCGCCCGGGCGGCACACCCTGACCGTCCTGGCGGTGCACCTCAACGGGCGGACCAGCCGGGTGGTGCGCACCGTGATCGCCGACGTCACGCCGCCGGAGTTCGTGCGGAACCCGGCGCTGGTGCTGCGGACCGGGTCGCTCAACGGGAGCGTGCCGGTGCGGCTCGGCTGGGGTCTGGGTGACTCGAGCGGGCTGCGCGCCCTGGGGCTGAGCAGCCCACGGCCGGTGGTGCTCGGGGTGTCCCGGCAGTACTACAACACCGTCGCGCCGCCCAACGTGCCACGGACCTGGGCGGTCAAGGCGATCGACCGGGCCGGCAACACGGCGGTGGGCACCGTGCGGCGTACCCCGGTGATCGTCTCGGACGCCGCGGGCACGCGCCGCGGGCCGTGGACCCGCCTGCGCAACCCGGCGTATCTCAGCGGGAGCGCGTTGCAGAGCGGGGCCCGCGGATCGAGCATCGCGTGGACCTTCGACGGGCGCTCGGCGTCGCTCGCGATGAGCCGGACGCCGGGCTCGGGGGCGATCGCGATCTATGTGGACGGGGTGCGGACCGGCGCGCTTAGCCTGCGCTCGGCCACGACCGCCGACCGGCTCGCGGTCTGGTCGCGGAACTGGGGCGTGAGCGGCCGGCACACGGTGCGGATCGTCAGCGCCGGCGCCGCGCCGGGCATCGTCAGCGACGGCCTGGTGGTGCTGCGCTGACCTCGGGTCGATGGGGGGCGGGCCGGCGTCGTCGGAGGGTACGACGCCGGCCTGCCACCGTCGGGGCACGGGCTTCAGGGGGCAGAGCCCGTCCCCGGGAACGAGCCACCCCGGGGGGCGAGGAAGGCTCGAGGTCTTCAGTTGTGACGGTCCGCGACCTGCTGGTCGAGCACCGTGCGCAGGGAGCGCATGGCGAAGTAGAGGCCCGCCTTCACGGTCTCCACCGGGACACCGCGGGCCTGTGCCGCCTCCTCCAGCGACACGCCGCGATAGAACAGTTCGACGAGGATGTCGCGGTGGGTGGCCGCGAGCTCCTCCATCGCCCCGATCACGGTCGTCGGCGGCGCCCCGGGCGGGGTCGCGGAGCGCTCTACCGGCGACCACGGCGACGGGCGGTCGTCGTGGCCGGCGGGGGCCAGCCGCTCGCCGTCGCTGAGCACGGTCCGGGCGATCAGCACCAGCCAGGGCCGCACCGCCGAGGTCCGCTGGGGATAACGTGCCGGGTCCTGGCCGGCGCGGTAGAGCGTCTCCTTGACGACGGTGTCGGTGATCGACTCGTCGCCGCCGGTGAGTCGCAGCACGTAATCGCGCAGGCCGTCGCGATGCGGCCGGATCATCAGGTCGAACGCGGCGGCGTTCCGCGCCTCCTCGAAGCGGCGGGCGCCGCGGCCCGGGTTCGGCGCGAACAGGTCGGCGTGCGCCGGCTTGCGGCCGGGCACACCGGGGTCGGGCACCGGCTGGCGAGCCGGTGTGGCGGTGGAGTCGGGCGCCGGCCGGTCGGCGGCGTGGCGGCCCATCGCGTATCCCCCTCTCCGGTCCTGTGTCGTGGCTTCCCATGGTGCTCGGACTGGCGGTACCCGGACACGGGATAACTACCCGGATCACTACCCGTGTTCTGCCCGCCAGCACGCGTTGTAATCTTCCGCCCTCGCATCGAGTCGTCGACCAGCCCGTTCACAGGATCGTGAGCAGGACTTTTGTGCAGTCGCGGAGCATTCTCGCGGCCGATCCGGGTTTCGGACCCCACTGCGACGTTGGCATCGCCTGCTCACGCTGAGCACCCGTATGGCCGTACTGGAAAGCGTGTCTTTTGCGCGGCTGGTGCACGTCCGTCCACGACCGACTCCGGGAAAGCCCTCCTGCATGGACGCTGAGTGACGACCGCAATGCCGGGAGCGCTTCCACCACCGTCACGAACCGGGGCGCATCGTGTTCTTCCGGGCGGATATCACGGAACGTAGTTGTCGAACGGCGGACAGAGAGTTAAGGAAAACCGGGTAGCGCTCAGGTAGTTCGACCGTGTCCACTGGTAGATGTCCGGGCCATTCTGGATGTCGGAAAGGAGTAATCATGTGCCAGCACGTGCCGCTCTGCCCGGGGGCGGCCGACACCGACCACGACGCGGCGAAGGTTGTCGCGACGCATCCCGAGCAGGGGTGGAGTCTCCTCTGCAACGGCGTGGTGACGTTCGACGACACCGGCGAACTGCTGCCCGACGGCAGCGCCGTGGCGCCGCACCCGCCGCTGATTCGCACCCCCTGCGCGCCTCTCGCATCGACGCGGAGCGCCGTGCTCGCCTGATTGTCGTGATTCCGGCCATCCCGGCACGGGCGGTCAACCACTAACGTGCTCCTATGAGCACCGCCACGACCGCGCGCGGTTCCCTCGGCAACCTGCCGGCCGAGGTGACCAGTTTCGTCGGCCGGCGCAGCGAGGTGACCCAGGTCCGGCGCATGCTCTCCAGCAGCCGCCTGGTCACCCTGACCGGCGGCGGCGGGGTCGGCAAGACCCGGCTGGCGCAGCGGGTCGGCGGCGAGATGCGGCGCGCGTTCCCGGATGGCGTCTGGTTCGTCGAGCTCGCCGAGCTGCGCGACCCCGACCTGGTCGCGGTCACCGTGGCCGAGGCGCTCGGCATCCGCGAGGAGTCGGTCAGCCCGGACGCGCCCGGCCTGGCCGGATTTCTGGCCGACCAGCAGGCGCTGCTGATCCTGGACAACTGCGAGCAGCTGATCGGCGCCTGCGCCGACCTGGCCGCGCTGATCCTGCGCAGCTGCCCCGACGTGCGCATCCTGGCGACCAGCCGGCAGGCGCTGCGCACCGCCGGCGAGGCCACGCTCACCGTGCAGCCGCTCTCCGTGCCCGACCCGGATGTGCCCGCCACCCCCACCGAGCTGGCCCGCAGCGAGTCGGCCAGCCTGCTCGCCGAGCGGGCCGCCGCGGTGCTGCCCGGCTTCGAGGTCACCGAGGACAACTCAGCCACCGTCGCCCGGCTCTGCCAGGCGCTCGAGGGGGTGCCGCTGGCGATCGAGCTGGCCGTGGCCCGGCTGCGGGTGCTCTCCCTCGATCAGATTCTCGAGCGGCTGACCGACCGCTACCAGTTGCTGACCAGCGGCACCAGGAACGCGCCCGCGCGGCAGCAGACGTTGCGCGCGCTGATCGACTGGAGCTGGGAGCTGTGCTCGCCGGCCGAGCGCACGTTGTGGGCCCGGGTCTCGGTCTTCTCCGGAGGGTTGGAGCTGGACGCGGCGGAGCAGGTCTGCGCCGACGACACCCTGCCGGCCGGGTCCATCCTCGACCTGATCGCGTCGCTCGTGGACAAATCCGTGCTGACCCGGATCGGCGACGGTCCCCGGGCGCGCTACCGGATGCTCGAGGTGGTGCGCGAATACGGCTGGATGCGCCTGGCCGAGTCCGGCGAGCAGGCGACGATCGCCGAACGGCACTGCCGGTTCTATGCGGCGCTGGCGACCTATGGCGACCGGCACTGGGTGAGCCCCGACCAGGCCGCGGTGATGCTGCGGCTGCGGCACGAGCAGGCCAACCTGCGGGTGGCGCTGGAGTGCGCGGTGACCGAGGGGCCGGCCAAGGTGGCGCTGCGCTTCGCGGCCGACCTGGAAAATCACTGGTTCGTGCGCGGCTTCCTCTCCGAGGGCCGGCACTGGCTCGACCGCGCGCTCGCGATGCCGACGCCGCACCACTGGACCAGGGTGAAGGCGCTGCGGGTGACGGCGTTCATCGCCACCGTGCAAAATGACTTCTTCCGGGCCGACGCGCTGATGGCGGACGCGCGCACGCTGGCCGCGGAGCTGCCCCGGTCGGTCGAGCTGGCATACATCCCGCTGATCGAGGGCAACATCGCGATGTTCCGCACCGACCACGTGCGCGCGCTCGAGTTGTTCGAGGAGGCGCTCACCGGGTTCCGCGAGTTCGGCGCCCGCAGTGGCGAGATGTGGACCCTGGCCTGCCTGGGCCTGACCCGGGGCCTCTCCGAGAACCCTTCCGACGGATACCCGGACCTGATCGCCTGCCGGGACATCGGCATCGCGCACGGCGAGGTGTGGTGGCGGTCGTTCGCGTTGTGGGCGCTGAGCGTGCTGCGCTGGCGTGACGACGACAACGCCGGCGCCACCGCGGCCGCCAAGGAGAGCCTCGACGTGCACACGCTGGTCGAGGACGAGCAGTTCGGGCTGGGCCTGTCGCTCGAGGCGCTGGCCTGGGTGGCCGGCAGTGAGCGGCGCGACCAGCGCGCGGCCCGGCTGCTCGGCGCGTCCCGCCGGGTGTGGCAGGCGATGCACGCCTCCCTGTCGCCCTTTCGCAGCCTGCAGGACTTCCATGAGGAGACGACGGCCTCGGTGCGGGCGCGGATGGGCGACCGCGCGTTCGAGGCGGCCCTGAAGCGGGGCTCCGAGCTCAGCACGGCGGACGCGGTGGCGATGGCCATGGAGCGCACGGTCGCACCGGCCCAGCGCGCGTCGACCGACGACTCCGGGCTGACCAAGCGCGAGCGCGAGGTGGCGGCGCTGATCGGCGAGGGCCTGAGCAACCGCGAGATCGCCGCCCGGCTGGTGGTGGCGCAGCGCACCGCCGAGGGGCACGTGGAAAACATCCTCAGCAAGCTCGGCTTCAGCTCGCGGGCCCAGGTGGCCGGCTGGCTGGCCGCGCAATCTTCCGGGGATTCCTGACACGCCCTGTCAGTCTTGCCCGGCAAGATCGGTCGTGTTCGAGATCCGTCCTCCGGAGAAAGGCACCGACATGCCCGGCTTCGCATCACTGGCGATGTTCAACCTCGACGCCGACGACCCGGCCGCGCTGGCCGCGTTCTATGCCGCTGTGCTCGGCTGGGAGGTGCAGCACAGCCAAGAGGAGTACGCGATGATCGGCGACGGGTCGGTCAGCATCGGCTTCGGCAAGGTGCCCGGCTACTCCGGCCCGGGCTGGCCCGACGAGGGCACGCCGAAGCGCTACCACCTCGACTTCTACGTCGAGGACCTGGACAAGGCCGAGGAGCAGGCGCTGGCCGTGGGCGCGACCAAGGCGGCCGAGCAGCCCACCCCGGACCGCTGGCGCATCCTGCTCGACCCGGGCGGCCACCCGTTCGACATCTGCCTCAAGTCCTAGCCTTCCCCGAAGCCCGGATGCCAAGCAACTGCTTGACATCCGGGCTTTCCTTGCGCCACGATGCCAAGCATGTCTTTGGAATCCGGCCGCCGGTCGATCTCCGATCCGCTCGCGCTGCGCGCGCTGGCCCACCCGCTGCGCCTCAAACTGCACGCCCTGGTCGGCCGCGAGGGGGCGATCACCGCGGCCGACGCCGCCCGCCAGCTCGGGATCAGCCAGGCGCTCGCCTCGCACCACCTGCGGCAGCTCGCCAAATACGGCTTCGTCGAGCCGGCCACCGCCGGCGACCAGCGGGAGCGGCCGTGGCGGGTGACCGCCACCTCGCAGGACTTCAAGCCCGACTCCCCGGACGCGTGGGAGTCGGTGGAGATGCTCGAACGGCACATGCTGGAGCGCACCACCGCCCAGTTCGCCGATTGGCAGGAGCGACGGCCCGAGGCCGGGGCGGTGTGGGCGGAGAACACCGGCATTTCGCAGAACCTCGTCTATCTCACCGAGGACGAGATGGCGGCGTTCTCGCAGGCCTGGGACGACCTGATCACGCCGCTGATCACGCGGCGGCCGCTGGGTGACACCGCGAAGCGGCCGGCCGGCACGCTGCCGGTGGACATCACGCTGATCGCGGCGCCGGTGCGGGCCACCGAGTCGGGCGGCTGAGCGCGATGTCGCCTCATTGCTCTCCCATCGACCGGGCGCGGCTCCGCCATGCGTGATCTTCTTCGCAGCCGCGATCTGCGGAGCCTGCTCGTCGCGTCGCTGATCTCGTCCACCGGCGACTGGATTCTGCGCACCGGGCTCGCGTACCAGATCTATGTTCTGACCGGATCGACCCTCGCCTCGGCCGGCGCCTTCCTCGCCTCGCTGATCCCGCAGATCGCCTTGAGCTCGATCGCCGGGGTCTATGCCGATCGCTGGGACCGCCGCACGCTGATGATCGGCACCAACCTGCTGCACGCGGTGGTCCTGGTGCCGCTGCTCGCGGTGCGCGACGCCGGGCAGGTGTGGATCGTGCTGGTGGTGCTGGCGGCGTCGAGTTGCCTGGCGCCGTTCTTCCAGTCCGCCGAGCAGGCGCTGCTGCCGAGCCTGGTGCCGGCCGACCGGCTGATCACCGCGAACTCGCTGAACGCCCAGGTGCGCGACGTGTCCCGGCTGATCGGCGCGGCGCTCGGCGGGGTGGTGGCCGGGTTCGGCGGGATCGCGCTGCTGGCCGTGGTGGACATCGTGACGTTCGTGGCGGCGGCCGGGCTGCTCGCGCTGATCCCCCGGGTTTCCCGTGCGGTCCGTTCGGCGCGACCCCACATCCTGCGCGAGTGGGTGGCCGGGGCGCGGATCTCGGTCGGTCGCCTGCCGCTGCGCGTGATCATGGCGTTCGTGCTGATCACCGGCGTCGGTGAGGCGATCATGGGAACGCTGATGGCGCCGTTCGTGCGCGACGTGCTGGGCGGGGACGCGCGAGCCTACGGCACGATCATGTCCGCGCAGGCGGTCGGCGGGCTGGTCGGCGGGCTGGTGACCACGCTGGTCGGGCACCGGTTCCCGGCCCGGCTGCTGCTCGGCTGGGGGGCGGTCGCGTTCGGCGTCCTCGACCTGGTGCTGTTCCTCTATCCGCTGGTGTTGCGCACCTGGTGGCCGGCGCCGCTGCTGATGATCGTGATCGGGCTGCCCGGCGCGCTGACCATCGCCGGCCTGATGACGGTGTTCCAGACCGAGACCGCGGACGAGTTCCGCGGCCGGGTCTTCGGCTTCCTGACCGCGCTGGAAGGGGTGGCGATGCTGGCCGGCACGGCGGTGGCGGGAACGCTCGGCGAGCGGATCGGGATCGTGCCGGTGATCGCGGCACAGGGCTTCGGCTACGTTCTGGCCGGTGTCCTGGTGCTAGTTGCGCTCCGATCGGTGAAGATGGCCTCATGACGCGCCTCTCGAAGGTCGAACCGCTGGTGAAGCTCTCGAAGGAGAAGGGCGAAGCCCGGCTCGAGGCGGCCCAGCAACGCCTGCTGCGACTGCGGCTGCTGCTCGGCGGTCAGCTCGGCGAGCACAAGATCGGGCCGCCGCTGTGCGTGGTCTTCGAGGGATGGGACGCCTCCGGCAAGGGCGGCGCGATCAAACGCCTGGTGGCGCCGCTCGACCCGCGGCACGTGCGGGTGTCCCAGTTCGCCGCGCCGACCTATGACGAGAAGCGGCACCACTTCCTGCAGCGGTTCTGGAAGGTGCTGCCCGGCTGGGGCGGCATGACGGTGCTCGACCGGTCCTGGTACGGCCGGGTGCTGGTGGAACGCGTCGAGGAGTTCGCCACCACGGCACAGTGGACGCGGGCGTACGACGAGATCACCGAGTTCGAGCGCACGCTGACCGCCGAGGGCATGATCCTGATCAAGTTCTGGATGCACGTGTCGGCGGAGGAGCAGCTGCGGCGGTTCGAGGACCGCGCCGGGGATCCGCTGCGCTCGTGGAAGCTGACGGACGAGGACTGGCGCAACCGCGACCGCCGCGACGACTACGAGAAGGCCGTCGAGGACGTGCTGGAGCGCACCGATCGGCCGCAGGCCAGGTGGCACGTGGTGGCCGGGGACAACAAGAGGTATGCGCGGGTGGCCGTGCTCGAGCAGGTGTGCCACACGGTGGAGAAGCAGCTGACCAAGCGCGGCTACGACCTGCACGACGCGGACTGACCCGTCCCAGGTGTCCGATGGTGCTCAGTTCGCCTGCCAGATCGCGAAGTTGAGAGCGGTGGCGAAGGTCACCCAGGCCCAGTAGGGCACCAGCAGCAGCGCCGCCGGGCGGGAGATCGGGCGGAAAAGCCAGATGGTCGCGCCGATCAGGAGCCACAGCACCGCGATGTCGGCGAGAGCCAGGCCGTATCGGCCGAAGCCGAAGAAGATCGGGGTCCAGATCGCGTTGAGGGCGAGCTGCGCGGCGTACACCGAAAGGGCTCTGGTCCATCCGGTGCGGCGCCAGACCAGCCAGCCGGCCACCGCGATCATGACATAGAGCGCCGTCCACACCGGACCGAAGAGCCAGGACGGCGGAGCCCAGGAGGGATGCTCGAGACTTTGATATTCGGCGGCGGTGCCGGCCACGCCGAGCCCGCCGATCAGGGCGGCCACCGCCACGGCCAGGCCGAAGCCGGCGAGGCCGACCCAGGTGGCCGACTTGGTGCGGGGCGGATGCGCGGCGTGAGTCGTCATGAAGGGGGACTACCCGCCCAACCGGGTTTGGCACACCTCGATCCCGGGGTAAGGCTGCGCCGCCAACCCAAAGATCGAGGAGTCCCAATGTCCATCCAGGCAGTGTTCTATCTGATCGCGGTCATCCTGCTGGTGCTCGCCGCACTGCCGATCGGCACCCGCGGCGTATCGCTCGTTCCGCTCGCCGCGGCGTTCGCCCTGCTGGGGTATTCCTGGGACATCATCACGCCGTGATGGTCCTCCGGTAGACCACGACCTGCCAGCCGCCGATGGTCCAGTCCGTCGGCGGCTGCTCGTCGTTGTTGAGCAGCAGCTCGGCCCCCTCCCAGGCGCCCGGGTCGGGCAGTTCGGCCCGGGCGGGCGCCGGGCCGAAGTTGCCGATCACCAGCAGCTCGGTGGCGTCCAGCCGGCGGGTGAACGCGTACAGCCGCTCGTCGTTCGGCATCAGCATGCGGAAGTCGCCCTCCACCACGGCCGGCTCGGTGTGCCGCAGCTCGATCAGGCGGCGGTACCAGTGGAAGACCGAATCCGGATCGTCGACCGCGGCCGCCGCGTTGATCTCCTTGTAGTTCGGGTTCACCGCCAGCCACGGCACGCCGTCGCCGGTGGTGAAGCCGGCCTGCGGCGAGGCGTCCCACTGCATCGGCGTGCGCGCGTTGTCCCGCCCCCGCGCCCGGAGCACCCGCAGCACGTCCTCCGGCGACCGGCCCTCCTGGCTCACCGCCTGCGCATATTGCCCGAGCGCCTCGATGTCGCGGTGGTCCTCGATGCCGTTGAACGGGTAGTTCGTCATGCCGATCTCTTCGCCCTGATAGACGTAGGGCGTGCCGCGGTGCAGGTGCAGCACGGCGCCGAGCATCTTGGCCGACGCCACCCGGAACTCGCCGTCGTCGCCGAACCGGGAGACCACCCGGGGCTGATCGTGGTTGTTCCAGTAGAGACTGTTCCAGCCCACCTCGGCGAGGCCGGCCTGCCAGCGCCCGAAGATCGCCTTGAGGTCGGTGAGCTTGAGCGGCTGCAGCGCCCACTGGTCCGGGCCCTTGTCCACCGACACGTGGTCGAACTGGAACACCATGTCGACCTCGCCGCGGGCCGGGTCGGTGTAGAGCTTCGCCTGGTCCACGGTGACGCCGGGCATCTCGCCGACGGTCAGCAGGGCGTCCCGCCCGGCGAAGACCCGCTCGTGCATCTCGTGCAGGAACTCGTGGATGCGCGGGCCGTTCAGGAAGGCGGCGCCACCGTCCGCGTACGCCGAGCCCATCGGAAGCTCGCCGTCGGGCAGCGCGGTGTCCTTGGAGATGAAGTTGATGACGTCCATCCGGAAGCCGTCGACGCCCCGGTCGAGCCACCACCGCATCATCGCGTGGATCGCCGCGCGGACCTCCGGGTTCTCCCAGTTCAGGTCGGGCTGCTTGCGGGAGAAGATGTGCATGTAGTACTCGCCGCTGACCGGGTCGAACTCCCAGGCCGGGCCGCCGAAGAACGAGCCCCAGTTGGTCGGCTCCGCGCCGGGCGCGCCGGGCTCCATCCCCTCCCGGGCCGGCCGCCACCAATACCAGTCCCGCTTGGGCGAGGCCGGCCCCGACCGGCTCTCCACGAACCAGGGGTGCTCGTCCGAGCTATGGTTCACGACAAGGTCCATGATCAATTTCATGCCACGCTCGTGCGCGCCGGCCAGCAGCTCGTCGAACACCTCCAGCGAGCCGAAGACCGGGTCGATGTCGCTGTAGTCGCTGATGTCATAGCCGTTGTCGTCCTGCGGGGACGGATAGATCGGGGAGAGCCAGAGCACGTCGACACCCAGGGCCGCCAGGTAATCGAGCCGGCCGATGACGCCGCGCAGGTCGCCCATGCCGTCGCCGTCGGAGTCCGCGAAGCTCCGGGGATAGATCTGGTACACGACCGCGCTCTTCCACCACTCATCCGTCATGTCTCCTCCATAACACGTGGGAACCGCACCAAACCCGCGAAACCTGCTCGCAACAAGATCGTGCGGTCACATACTGGCTGGGTGATTTAGGCCGTCCTCAGCCCTGCCGCCGCTCTTGTCCGGACCATGGCTGAGCCGTTTGGGAGGCGAGATGAAGATTGCCCTGCTGGGACCGATCGCGTGGCGAACACCGCCGCTGCACTACGGCCCCTGGGAACTGATCACCAGCCTGCTGGCCGAGGGGCTCGCCGCGCGCGGGGTGGACGTGACGCTCTTCGCCACGCTCGACTCGCAGACCAAGGCGACTCTGGACGGCGTCTGCCCGAGCGGCTACGAGGAGACGCCGGAGATCGACGGCCGGGTGTGGGAGGCCATGCACGTGGCGCACGCGTTGCGGCGCTCCGGCGAGTTCGACCTCGTGCACAACCATCTGGACTGGCTGCCGCTGGCGTTCTCCCAGCACTGCGCCGCGCCACTGGTGACCACGATCCACGGCTTCTCGGGCAGTCGCATCCTGCCCGCGTACCGCAAAGCGGACTCCTCCTACGTCTCCATCTCGGACAGCGACCGCTCCCCCGACCTCGACTACGTGGGCACCGTCTACCACGGTGTCGACCTCGAGGCGCTACCCTTCGACCCGGACGGCGGCGACGGGCTGGTCGCGTTCGGGCGGATCCACCCGGACAAGGGCACGCACACCGCGATCGAGATCGCGAAACGGTCCGGCCGGCGACTCACGCTGTGCGGCATCGTGCACGACCAGCGTTACTTCCACGACCTGGTCGAGCCGCACATCGACGGCGAGCAGGTGGTCTACCTGGGCTCGGTGGGACCGTCGGACCGCGGGCGGATCCTCGGAGGCAGCGCGGCGTTGCTGCATCCGATCGCGTTCGCCGAGCCGTTCGGGCTCTCGGTGGTGGAATCGATGGCCTGCGGGACGCCGGTGATCGCGTACCGGAAGGGGTCGATGCCCGAGGTCGTCGACGAGGGTGTCACGGGACGCCTGGTGGCGGGCGTGGACGAAGCGGTGGATGCGGTGCGTGAGATCGAGGCGATCGATCGGGGCGGCTGCCGCGTGCGGGCACGGGAGCGTTTCGGCGCCGATCGCATGGTCGACGAATACCTGCGGGTTTATCAGAAAGTAATCCGCTAACAAACCATTTTGGTACGCTCGAAATGCGCAAATTGGACCAATTACCCACCTTAGGTTTCCTCGCGCCTCGCCGGATCCGCGTCGCCGAGAGATCGTGCTGCGGGGAGGCAGCCGCCGAGTCAGAAAGGCCTGTCATGCCCGCCACCTACGGCTTTCTCAGCACCTATCCGCCGACCCAATGTGGTTTGGCGACGTTCAATGCGGCGCTCGCCACGCATCTCAATACCGGCGGCGCGAAGAGCAACGGCGTGGTCCGCCTGCTGGCCGGCAGCAACCAGGGCGGCAAGCCGATCGACCGGGCGGCGCCGCGGGTGGTGCACACCTGGGACACCGATCGGCCCGGCGGCTGGGTCGCGGCGTCCAACGCGCTGAACCGTTTCGACGTGGCGATCGTGCAGCACGAATACGGCATCTACCCGGGCGCCACCGGTGACGAGGTGCTGCCCCTGCTGCGGGCGCTGAAGAAGCCGAAGATCGTGGTGCTGCACACCGTGCTGGCCAATCCGGACCCGCTGCAGCGCTCGGTGCTGGAACGGATCGTGGCGGCGGCCGACGCGGTGGTGACGATGACCGACACCGCTCGCCGCCGGCTCGCCGAGGGCTACCGGGTCGACCCGGACAAGATCTCGGTGATCCCGCACGGCGCGACCAGCCACAGCAGCGCGCCGCGCGACCGCCACGACGTGCCGCACCTGCTCACCTGGGGTCTGCTGGGGCCGGGCAAGGGCATCGAGTGGGCGCTGCGGGCGCTCGCCGAACTGACCGACCTCGACCCGGCGCCGGTCTACACGGTCGCCGGTCGCACCCACCCCAAGGTCCTGGAACAGCACGGCGACGTCTACCGGGACGGCCTCAAGAAGCTCTCCGCCGATCTCGGCGTCGCGGGCGCGGTGCGCTGGGAGGACGTCTATCTCGACCAGGCCGCGTTGAGCCGGCTGATCCGGTCGGCGGACGTGGTGGTGCTGCCCTACGACTCCACCGAGCAGGTCACCTCGGGCGTGCTGATCGAGGCGGTCGGCGCCGGGGTGCCGGTGGTCGCGACCGATTTCCCGCACGCGGTCGAACTGCTCGCCGACGGCCCCGGGCTGCTGGTGCCGCATCAGGACCCGGCGGCGATGGCGGCCGCGGTCCGGCGGCTGCTCGCCGACCCCGAGACGACCAGGCTCGCCGGGCTCGCCGGTGGGCCGACGCTGCGCTGGCCCGCGGTGGCCGCCCGCTATCAGGCGCTGGCCGGCAAACTGCTGGCCGCGCGCACGCCCGCCGCGGCGGGCGTCCCCGCGTGAGCGCGCAGACCCTGCGGCTCGTGCCGCCACCGCCACGTCTCGCCGACGCACCCGCTCCCACCTGGTCACACGTGGCCCGCCTCTCCGACGATGTGGGCCTGCTCGAACACGCCCGCAACGCCATCCCGCGGCGCGAGCACGGTTACTGCGTGGACGACGTGTCCCGCGGCCTGCTCGTCGCCAGCCGGGAGCGGCAGCCGACCGCCCAGGTGGTCGCGCTCGCCGAGCACTACCTGGCCTTCCTCACGCACGCGGCCGGCCCGGACGGCGGCTTCCGCAACCGGCTGAGCTATGACCGCCGCTGGCTGGACGAGCCCACCACCGGCGACTGGTGGGGACGCGCCGTGTGGGGCCTGGGCACGGCCGCCGCCCGCAGCACCGTCCCGTGGATCCGCCGAGAGGCGATCGAGGCCTTCCGGATCGGGGTGCGGGCGCGCTCGCCCTGGCCGCGCGCGATGGCCTTCGCCGGGCTGGGCGCCGCCGAGATCCTGCGCGTGGATCCGCGGGACACCGACGCCGCCTCGCTGCTGGCCGACGCCGCCACCGCGATCGGCACGCCCGCCGCCGACCCCGAGTGGGAATGGCCGGAGCGCGAGCTCACCTATTCCAACCCGGCGCTGGCCGAGGTGGTGATCGCCGCCGGTGACCTGCTCGGCGACGAGGCGCTGCTGGCCGACGGCCTGCGCATGCTCGACTGGCTGTGCCGCATGCAGGAGCACGACGGGCACCTGTCCACGGTGCCGGTCGGCGGCTGGCGCCCCGGCGTGCCGAAGCACCGGCACGACCAGCAGCCGATCGAGGCGGCCGCCACCGCCGACGCCTGCGCCACCGCGGCGACGGTCACCGGCGACGACCGCTGGGACCGGCCGCTGTTTCAGTCGATCGCATGGTTTCTCGGCGACAACGACACCGGCGTGGTCATGTACGACGCCCAAACCGGTGGTGGTTATGACGGATTGAAGGCGGATGGTCCTAATCTCAATCAAGGTGCCGAATCCACTCTCGCGCTGGTCTCCACGCTGCAGCACGCTCGTGCGCTGACGGCCCGGCGAAGCGCGACTCGACCGTCAGGCGGCTTAGCATGACCGCAACCATGAATTCCGCTGAGCTGGCCATCCGGATGGACCTCACCATGGCGCCGGACGACCGGCGTGTGGTGATCAAGCTGTTTGTCCCCGGCGAGGACGCCCAGCTCGTGCAGAACAGGGCTTCCGGCCTGATCGAGCGCATCCTGCAGCTCGACGAGGACGAGACCACCCGGCTGCTCGACGACCTGCTGGCGCGTTTCGCCGGCCGGCACCACGACCTGCTCGGCGTCTTCCAGCACCACTACGAGCTGGTCAGCCACCGCGTGCCGGCCGAGATCGAGCTGTCGCCGAGCGCACGCACGCTGATCGGCGCCTATTTCAGCCACGAGTTCGCGGTCGAGGCGGCGGCACTGTGCAACCCGTCGATGGTGCCGCACCCCGACCAGACCGAGCTCGGGCCCGGCGAACTGCGCGTGGCGATCAGCCTGCGGCAGATCGGCGAGGGCCACATCTCCTCGATCGGCTTCGTCGCCGCGGTCCTCGGCCCCGGCCCGCTGATCCGCCTGGAGGACCGGAACGGGCCGCTGATGATCGGCCAGCGCACCGGGGCGAAGCACCTGCTCGAGCAGCTCGCCGCCGGCCTGGCCGACGAGGAGATCGACAACGAGGCCTCCGCGCACGTGCTGTCGGCGCTGCCGGAGCGCTTCGACGACGAGGAGTTCGAGGACGTCATGGGTCACATGCCGGCCGAGCTCTCCGCCCGGCCGACGGCGGTGGAGACGCTCGAGGTGATCCGGCGCATCGTGAACACGGACTATGCGGTGAACTTCCCGTGCACGGTGCCGCTGGGCCAGCGGGTGCTCTGGCCGGCCACGCCCGCGGAGAGCAACGGCATGGAGGACGCCCGCTTCGTCCAGGAGATCGAGCCCGACGGCCGGGTGATCTACCACGCCACGTACACCGCCTATGACGGGCGGCACATCGGCGGGCGGATGCTCACCACCAGGGACATGCGGCACTTCGAGGTGACCGCGCTGCACGGTCCGGCGGCCCGCAACAAGGGCATGGCGCTCTTCCCGCGCCCGGTCGGCGGCCGCCGGCTGGCGCTCTGCCGCAACGACGGCGAGACCCTCGGGCTGACCGCGCTGGACCAGCAGAATCGCTGGCAGCCCGCGGTGCCGCTGCTCACACCGCATCGCGGCTGGGATCTGATTCAGGTGGGCAACTGCGGCTCCCCGGTGGAGACCGAGGCGGGCTGGCTGGTGCTCACGCACGGCGTGGGCCCGATGCGGCGGTACGCCATCGGCGCCATGCTGCTCGACCTGAGCGAGCCGGAGCGGGTGATCGCCGACCTGCCGCACGGGCTGCTGGACCCGGACGAGATCGAGCGCGAGGGCTACGTGCCGAACGTCGTCTACTCGTGCGGTGGTGTGGTGCACGACGGCCGCTTCTGGCTCCCGTACGGCGCCAGTGACGTGCGGGTCGGTTTCGCCTGCATCGACCTGGACAGCCTGATCGGCGCGATGGTCCCGGTTCAGCACTGAGCCGGCCCGGTGCCTCAACTCGGGGCTCCCGGTGCCGACTGGAAGTCCATGCGCACGCCACTGGACCGGACCAGGCTGATGGCCGGCCTCGTCTCCATCGGCGTGGTGACCGCTCACGCCTGGCCGCTGCTGACCACACACGGTGACCCGAACCGAACGGGCGCCTCGATGCTGGCGCTGTGCCTGCTGCTGGTGGTGCTCGTCCTGACCATCCGGCTCGATCGCCCGGTCGCCTTGGAGTCGGTGCTCGTGCCGGCCCTGCTCGTGGCGGTCGGCGCGGGCCTGGACGATCCGCTGCGCATCCTGACGATCACCATCGCGGTCTACGCAACACTGGCATTGCACGGGTCGGCGCGGGGCTGGGCGATCCGGACGGTCCTGGGCCTGGCGATCATCCCCGGCAGCGTCGCGCTCGCCGAAGCGCTCGGCGGTTCCGGCCCGGCGTGGCACTCCAAGCAGGTGCTCGGCATGGTGCCGTTCGTGCTGCCGGTGGGCCTGGTGATGCGCAACATCCGCCGGATCCTCGTCAATCAGGAGCTGGTCTCGAACCGGGACGCGCTGCTCTCCACCGCCGGCTCGCGGATCCTGGCCGCCACCGATGTGGCAGAGGTCCACGGCATCGGCGCCGAACTCTCGGCGCGGATGCTCGAACAGACCCCCGGCACCGCGATGATGATCATCCGCTCCGAGCCGGACGGCCTGCGCGTGCTGCGCAACCTCGGCATGGAGAAGCCGATCCGCGGCGAGATCGTGCCGCCGGCCGCCGTGGAGGACCCGGTCAGCTACTTCGCGGAGCTGGCGCCTCGGATGCGGCACTGGCGCGTGGAGGCGACCGCCGACCGCTATCTGCTGCTCGGCGGTATCCGCCCGGTGCGGGACGACGTGCTGGTCGCCTTCCGCAACCTGATGCACCAGATCGTGCTGGGCGAGACCAGCCGCAGCGTGCTCGCCGAACTGCAGCACCGCGCCCATCACGACGACCTCACTCAGCTCGCCAACCGCGAGCTCTTCCGGCAGCGCCTGGACGCGGCGCTGGCCGAGGCGCCGGCCGGGACGGTCGCCCTCTGCAACGTCGACCTCAACGACTTCAAGCAGGTCAACGACACCTTCGGCCACGCCGCCGGGGACGAACTGCTGGTCGAGGTCGCCGCGCGACTCCGAGCGGCCGCGGGCGACACCGGTCTGGCGGCCCGCCTCGGCGGCGACGAGTTCGCCCTCCTGCTCACGGGCCTCAGCGGCCCGGATGATGCGGACCGCCGCGCCGCCGAACTGAGCGCCCGCATCGACGGCCCGGTGCACCTGAGCGCAGCAACAGTCCGGGTGAGCGCCAGCGTAGGCCTCGCGACCACCACCCCGTCGGTCGCGGCCGCCGACCTGATGCGCCGCGCCGACACCGCCATGTACGCCGCCAAGGTCGCCGGCAAGAACCGCGTCGAGCACTTCATCGGTGGGCATCGTGGACCAGCAGAGCCACCTGCACCCGGTTGGTCAGTTCCAGCTTGGTCAGGATCCGCGATACATACGCCTTGACGGTGGCCGTGCTCATCCGCAGCGTGGTGCCGATCTCCTGATTGGTGCGCCCCCGCGCCACGAGAAGCGCCACCGCCCGCTCCCCGGTGCTGAGCCGAGCCAACGCGGCTTGCGCCCGAACCCGCCCCGGATCGGTATCGGCCCGCGCCACCAGAGTCATCATCCGGCGCAGAACCTCAGGCGACAGCATCGGCTCCCCAGCCGCCACCCGCCGCACAGCATCGGCGATCTCCTGCGGCGGCGTGTGCTTGAGCAGAAACCCACTGGCCCCGGCCCGCAGCGCCCGCAACACATGCTCGTCCGCGTCGAAGGTGGTCAGCACGATCACCTGAGGCGCATCCCGCCGCTGCCGCAACGACTCGGTGGCGGTCAGGCCGTCCATCCCCGGCATCCGGATGTCCATCAGGACGACGTCGGGCTTGTGGGTGTTGACGGCCGAGGCGACCTCGGTGCCGTCGGAGACCGCGCCGGCCACCTCGATCCCGTCGAACGCCCCCAACATCATGGTCAATCCGGCCCGCACCAGCGCATCGTCATCAACCAACAGCACGCGCACGACCTCCGGCACCACCGACGCCCCATCTCCCGCCGGCCCCACGGCCGTCCCGCCCACAGTCGCCCCATCCCGCGCCAGCCCTACGGCCGTCTTACCCACCGTCGCCCCATCCCCCGCCGGCCCCACGGCCGTCTCACCCACCGTCGTCGCCACCGAGTCCTTCGCGGGCTGCTCCCCCTCTCGCCGCTCGGCGGCGGGTGAATCTCCCGCTTCCGGCTCGTCCACCGGTGGGGTGCCTGCCTCGATGCGTCCCGGCATCATGTCGCCCACGGCAGCCGAGCCGTCAGGCGAAACTCACCGTCCGCCGTCGGGCCGTGCTCGAGACTCCCGCCGGCCAGCTGAACCCGCTCCCGCAGGCCGATCAATCCGGCACCGGCGCCGGGCACGCCGCCAGCCGCCACGACCGATTCGGCAGCCCTCGTCGGCAGGTCCGGCATGGCCGCCTCCCTCGCTCCCGCTGCCTCCCCAACCTCAGCCGCAGCCGGTTCATCCACCGATGCGCGGAACCCAGCCGACCCAGCCGATTCCCTGGTTGGTGCCAGCACCGCGGATCCGGCCGGGCCTGCCGTCCTCGCCGGCTCTTCCGCGGCCGACCCGTGGCCGGACGCCCATGCCTCACCTGCGGCGGCCGAGCCGGCTGGGCCGGCTGGGTGCGAGCGCCCGAGCAGGGCGTTGTCGACTTTGACCACCAAACCCCAGGTGTCAAGGTTGCTCACGGACACCCGGACCGGCGCTCCCGGGGCGTGCTTGCGCGCATTGGTGAGTGCCTCCTGCACGATCCGGTAGGCGTTTCGCCCCACGGCCTCGGGCACCTCGGCCTCGTCGTCCAGATCAAGGTCGATCGAGACACCCGCCTGCCGGCACTCGTCCACCAGCGTCGGCACGTCACCCAGCGTCGGCAGCGGGCGGTCCTCAGCCGGATGGTCGCGCAACATCCCGATCACCAGACGCAGATCCTCCAGCGCGTCATAGGCGCACTGCCGGATCACCCCGGCCGCCGCCCGCTCGTCCTCCGGCGCGTCCCGTCGCACCTCCATCGCGCCGGCATGCAGCGCCAGCAGCGAGATGCGGTGTGCCAGCACGTCGTGCATCTCTCGTGCGATGCGCTCACGCTCGGCCAGCCGGGCCTGCTCGATGCGCATCCGCTGGCCCTCCTCGGCCTGTCGGGCGCGCTCGGCCCAGGAACGCACGAGCAGCCGGTGCGAGCGGATCAGCATCGCCACCGCCAGCACGCTGATGTGCAGGAGCACGAGGAAGACGACGGCCTCGCGATAGGAGCGGTCGTCGGCGATGGCCAGCCGATAGACCGTGGTCACCGCAGCGGCATAGAGGACGAACAGGACGATCGCGGTGCGCGCCCGCCGGTGCAACCCGACAGCGAACAATGCGATCGGAAGAGCGCCCATCGGCATCGCGAACATGATGGCCAACGGCATCAGACCGAGGGTGAGCGCGACCGGATGCTCACGGCGCAAGAGGATCAGCGCGACGACCGAAATCGCCCCGGTGACGAACTCGACCCGGTGCGGCGGATCCTGCCCGACCGACTCGAACGCGAAGAAGACGCCGAGCATGAGAGCGACCAGCCCGAGGGTTACCTCGAGCAGCCACTGCTTCGCTGTCCGTCTGCGCCACATGCCGAAAACGTACCGGCGGGGGATGCGGCTGGACAGTCGCCGACGGTCGACGTCGTCGTCGACTTTGGTCTATCCGACATAGCCGCCAGACCGTAGCAACGGCCGTGCGACGCCGCGAAGACTGATCCCGTGCTCGACGAGACGACGACTGTGACGACCCCGCTCTGGGCCCGCATCGCGGTGTGGACCGTGTTGCCGGCGGCCGGCGCGGCGCTGCTGCTAGGTCTCGATCGGCTCGCCGATTTCGCGGTGCGGTTCCCCTGGGCGCCGATGCGCGGGGTCTTCAAGCTGGTGCAGGGGTTGCCGGAGCCGCACGCGACGATCGGCGCGCTGGTTCTCGGCGCGATCGCCGGGCTGGTGCTGGCGGGCTTCGTGCAGGCGGAGTCATTGACGGTGCGGGTGAGCAGGACGGAGGTGGAGATGACCAGACCCGGGGTGCGACGAGTGGTGCCGCGCGGCGATGTGGCGGTGGTGTTCCGCGACCGCGACCAGCTGGTGCTGCTGGGCCGCATGGGGCAGGAGCTG
Source organism: Actinoplanes sp. NPDC051388 (assembly GCF_055586225.1). Classification (NCBI taxonomy): domain Bacteria; kingdom Bacillati; phylum Actinomycetota; class Actinomycetes; order Micromonosporales; family Micromonosporaceae; genus Actinoplanes; species Actinoplanes sp. NPDC051388. The sequence goes on from NZ_JBVJIP010000019.1 coordinate 176,431, forward strand.
GCTCGCGAGCCCTTCCATCTGTCCCCGAAACGGATCATGCCCGCGCTGCGGACACACGGCATCGCCTGGGCCGACAAGGATCCCTATGCGGACGCCTATCGGCGATGGCTGCCAGACCTGCCCGAGATCTCCGCCACGGCGAGCGCGGTCTTCGCCGCCCGGCAGAAGGCGCTCGACGGCGGAGACAGCCGCGACGTCACCGAACTGCGCGACGAGCTCGCCCGCCTCGGCTACGTGGTCCGCGACGACCACAAGCGCCAATACTGGCGCCGGGTGTCCTGATGCCGACCCACCAGGCGTCGCCTGTCCTGCCGCCAGGCCCGAGGTCGCCTGTCCTGCCGCCAGGCCCGAGGTCGCCTGTCCTGCCGCCAGGCCCGAGGTCGCCTGTCCTGCCGTCAGGCCCGAGGATGTTCCGCCGCAGGCCGGCGGGGTCCGCCGCGGGTCGGTCCAGATCGCTAACCGCCAGACAGCTACTGCACCGTGCCGGCCACGACCCAGATCGTGAGGACCGCGAGGAAGTCGCCGCGGCCGCCTGCGTGGTCGACCTCCGTCAGCCAGGCGTCGCGCACGTCTCCGCCCGGCCACATGCCGGTTTCCGCCGGAACCATCGGGTTGACCATCGGAAGGACTACGGCGGCCGAGGCGGGCGTGTCGAAGAAGAGGGTGAGCGGGGTCGCCTCGACCTCGGTGAGGCCGGCTCGCACCAGCCGGCCGCGCAGGGTGCGGCCCATGTCGACCTGGCTGGCGGTGAACTGCGCCAGCATGTGCGACCGCACGGAGCCGGTCAGGCCGGGCGGCATGCCGTCGAAGGCGAGCGAGTGCCAGTCGGTGTCGATGAGGCAGATGCGGCCACCGGGGCGGGTGACACGGATGAGTTCGCCGATGGCGCGGTCGGCGTCGGCGACGTGTTGCAGGACGCGTTCGCACCAGACGCCGTCGACGGTGTCGTCGCCCAGGTCGATGTCGGAGACGTCGCCTTGGATGTAGTCGACGTTGCTGCCATCGTGCCGCCGGAGGGCGGCCTCGATGGTGACCGCCGAGTAGTCCAGCGCGGTCACCCCGCCGGTCGGGCCGGCCAGCGCGGCCAGGCGCCGGGCCACCTCGCCGCCGCCGCATCCGGCGTCCAGCAGGCGCGCGCCGGCCGCGGGGTGCAGCGCGTCGAATCCCGCCTGGCGGACCCGTTTGATCTCCGGATGCCGGGACATCTCAGCGAGCGCCTCGATCAGCATCGCCAGCATCGGCGGTGGCATTCGGTCGAGATCTGCGAACGGCGTGCTTGTCCCCGTGGCATGGTCCATTGCGCAATTGTGCGGTCGAGATACCCCTTGAGCAGGGACTGGTCAGCCATCCGACAACGGCGCGCTCAGAGCCGGGCTGCCGCCACCGCCGAGGCGGACAGGATCGGCCTGCGTGCGTGCATGCCGAGCACAAGCCCGACGGAATACATCTCCCCACCCCAGCCGCCTAAGATCGGAAACATGGCTGAAAGCGTGCGGTATGGCTTGGTGGGATACGGCCCCGGCGGGCGGATATTCCACGCCCCGCTGATCGTCTCCGTGCCGGGCATCGAGTTCGCCGGGGTGGTGACCCGGTCGCCGGAGCGCCGGGCCGAGCTGCCCGCCGGGCTCACCGCCTATGACTCGATCGCCGCCGCGGCCGCCGACGGCGTTCAGGCGGTGACCATCTCCACGCCGGCCGCCACCCACGCCGAGCTGGCCCGTGAGGCGATCGGACTGGGCCTGGCCACGGTGGTGGACAAGCCGTTCGCGTTGGACGCCGAGGCCGCCCGCGAGGTGACGACCGCCGCCGCGGAGGCGGGGGTGTTGCTGTCGGTCTATCAGAACCGGCGCTGGGACTCCGACTTCCGCACCGTCCGCCGGCTGGTCGCCGAGGGTGCGCTTGGTGAGGTGCGGCGTTTCGAGTCGCGGTTCGAACGCTGGGAGCCGGGTCGCATGCCGCCCGCCGCCGGCGGTGGAACGCTGCTGGACTTCGGCTCGCACCTGGTCGATCAGGCTCTGGTGCTGAACGGCCCGGTGGCCCGGGTCTATGCCGAGGTGCGCGGCGACGGCGACCTCGACGACGACGTGTTCGTGGCGCTGCACCACGAGAACGGCGCCGAGTCACACCTGTCCGGCAGTTGGCGGCAGGCCGCGCCGGGCCCGCGGTTCCGGGTCAGCGGCACCACCGGCACCTACATGGTGGACGGCATCGACGGCCAGGAGGCGGCGCTCAAGGCCGGCCGGACCCCGGCGGCACTGGGCGAGCGCTGGGGCGTCGAGCAGGAGCACGCGTGGGGCCGGCTCTACCGCGGCGCGACCGGCGCGCCGGTGCGATCCGAGCGCGGACGCTGGGACGAGTACTACAAGCTGTTCGCGGCGGCGGTCCTCGGCGAGGGTCCGGCGCCGGTCGACCCCTGGGATTCGGTGCGCGGCCTGGACATCCTGGACGCGGCCCGGATCAGCGCGACGACCGGAGAGACGGTCAACCTGGGCTCATGAATCACCGTGACGAGGCGAGCAACCGCGCCAACGAGGTCGCCGGGTGCCCACTCAGCTCCTCGACGGCAGGCGACACCGCGGCCAGCTCCCCCGCCGCAACCGACGTATAGGTGCTCACCCAAGCCGTGACCTGCCAGTCCGGCGCCCCGAACCCGGCCCGCGACGCATAAGCCTCGTCAACCGTCTCCTCGTGATAGCGCACCGCCCGCCCGGTCTCCCGGGTGACGATCTCCGCCATCTCCGCGAACGACAACGCTTCGGGCCCGGTCAGGTCGTAGGTTTTCCCCACATGCGCACCCGGCGCCCGCAGCACCGCCTCGGCGACGTCCGCGATGTCGTCCTGCGCCACGACCGCCGCCCGCCCATCGCCACCGGGCCCGCGGATGACCCCGTCCTCGCCGACCATCAGCGGCAGAAAATCGGCATACAGGTTGTCCCGCAGGAACGTGTACGGCACCCCACTGCCCTTGATGTGCTCCTCGGTGGCCCAATGATCCCGAGCCAGCGTGAACACCGAATCCGGCGCCGCCCCCACGAACGACGTGTAAACCAACTGCCCGACCCCGGCCGCGGCCGCCGCATCCACGAACGCCCGATGCCGATCCACCCGATCCACACTCTCCGCCCCGGAAACCATCAGCACCGTCTCCGCGCCCTCGAGCCCCCGCCGCACCGCCTCCCGATCGCCATATTCCGCGACCGCGACCTCAGCCCCATCCAGCCGAGGCGCCCGCCCGGCATCGCGCACCAGCAACCGCTGAGCCACTCCACCAGCCGCAAGCCGCCGAGCAACCCGCCCACCAAGCCGCCCGGTAGCTCCAGAAACCACGATCAACCCCATTCCCCCTGTCTACGCGAAGACCCCCGAATCCACCCCCTCCAACGCCAAAACAAACCCCCAAATCCCAAACCCTTTCCAGATACGCGCACCCCTGAGGCCCTCGTGACACCCGCCCAAGCCGAGCGCGGAGAGACCTCCGCGCGCACCCGCCGGGCTGTCCCGACCGGCAAACCCCCGCCGCACGATGGGGCGGAGGCAACACATCAGGGCATAGGTGGCGCGCGGCAGTCTCGCCAAGGCCGGAAGGAGGTGCGCGACTCCGAGCATGCCTGAGCCGGGCCGCACCGCGGAAACCGGCGGGCAAAGGCAGAGCTGGGGAGTGTTACGGGCCGGGGAAGGCGGGGCGGACCTCGGGGCCGACCACCCGGGCGGTCGCCAGGACGTCGGCGAAATGCGCCGGCTCCAGGTCCAGCCCGCCCGGGATCCATGCCGGTGGCAGGTCTTTCGAGTCCCACGTCATCGCGGTCAGGATTTCGGTTGGGGACAGGCCCGCGCTCAGCAACGCGGTTATCTCGCGGGGGTTGATTCCTGGGATCAGTGGGCCGTTGCCCAGATCTGTGCCGTAGACGACGCTGCCTCCGTACCCCAGGAAGCGCCTCAGGTTGTCGACTGCGGTGACCGCAGCGGGGGTTGATCTTCCGTAGCCGTGGATGTCGAGGGTGCTGATCCAGCGCATGCCCGCGGCGGCCGCGGCACGGAGCAGGCCGTCGTCCTGGGCTTCCGTCCACGGGGTGTGCGCCAGCATGTCGACCCCGGCCGACACCGCCGCCGCGACCGTGCCGGGGCCTTCCGCGTGCGCCACCACCGGCAGACCCCGCTCGTGCGCCGCCGACACGATCGCCGCCACCGTCGCCTCGGGCAGCAGCGGGCCACCGGCGTGCAACGTCACCTTGATCAGAGCGGCGCCGTAAGACGCCTGCTCCGCGACGGCGACGTCCGCGTCCGCGGCTGTGCTCACAAACCGGCAACACCCGGCCGGCGCCCACTCACGGTCGCTCGGATATCCACCCGGCGCGGTCAGGAACTGACCCGCGAAAGCCAGCCGCGGAAGCGACCCAACCACCGGCCGCGGATCCGACCCAACCGCCGGCCGCGGACTCAACCCGACCGCCGGCCGCGGACTCAACCCGACCGCCGGCCGCGGGATTGAACCGCCAAGCCGCCGCAGAAACGACGGGTTTCCGCCGAGATCCCAGACGCCGGCGATGCCACCGGCCCGGACCGTGGCCAGGTCGACCAGCTGAGCGTGCACGTGCGCGTCAGTCAGCCCAGGCAGCAGCGTGCCCGGAAACCGGACCCGCCGCGCCCCCGGCGCAGGCGACGGAACGAGCCGGCCGCCCCGCACGGCGGACCCGGCGACGAACCCCCCGTCCCACCAGATCGAATCGGCGACGAGCAGCGTCACGAAGACTTCACGATCAGATCACGCAGCACGCTCATCCCCTCGTGCACTTCGGCGAAACTGGTGCTCAGCGGCGCCGGGCCGATCCGCAGCCCGTCGGGGCGCCGGTAGTCCGGGATCACCCCGGCCGCCCACAACGGCTCGAGCAGCGCGTCGAAGCCGGGACGCCGCAACGTCACGTGCCCGCCGCGCAGCGCCGGCTCCCGCGGCCCGGCCACCTGCACGCCCAGCGGCTCCAACAGCGAATCAGCCAGGGCAAGCACATAGTCGGTCAGCCGCAACGACTTCGCGCGCACAGCCTCGATCCCGGCCGACTCCAGCATGTCCAGCGACGCGCTCAGCGGCACCATCGCCAGGATCGGCGGCGTGCCGCTCAGCAGCGCCCGCACGCCGGGCGCGAAGTCGTGGCCGGGACCCATCTCGAACGACGCCCGATGCCCCATCCAGCCCCAGATCGGCTGCCGCACCTCGTCCTGCAAGCCACTGCGCAGGTAGGCGAACGCGGGCGCCCCGGGGCCGCCGTTCAGGTATTTGTACGTGCACCCGACCGCCAGATCCACCCCCCACTCGTCCAGCCGCACCGGCACCGAGCCGGCGGAATGGCTCAGGTCCCACATCGCCAGCGCCCCGGCGTCGTGCGCGATCCGGGTGATCTCGGCCGCGTCCGCCAGCCACCCGGACCGATAGGCGACGTGGCTGAACAGCACCAGCGCGGTGTCCGGACCGACCACCGCGGCGACCTGGGACGGCTGCACGCCGGCCTCCGGATCGGTCGTGATCCAGCGCAGCCGCAGGCCACGCTCGGCGGCGATGCCTTCCAGCACGTACCGGTCGGTGGGGAAGTTGTCCGAGTCCAGCACGATCTCGTGGCGGCCGGGACGGGCGCCGACGGCGGCCCGGGCCAGCTTGTAGAGCAGCACCGTGGTGGAGTCCGCGACCACCACCTGCCCGGGCGCCGCACCCAGGGCGATCTCGCCGAGCCGGTCCCCCAGGCGCAGCGGCCACTCGAGCCATTCGTCGGTCCAGCCCTGGATCAGCCGGCCCGCCCACTGCCCGCGGATGAACTCGTCCATCCGCTCGGCGGCGGCGATCGGCGGCTTGCCGAGCGAGTTGCCGTCCAGATAGGCCAGCACGCCGGGCGCGGGCAGGAACTGCGCGCGGAAGGACGCGAGCGGGTCGGCCGCGTCGAGAGCTCGAAAGTCCACTACGGAAGAACCCCAATCTCGGTGCGCACCGCGTAAAGCTCCGGGAAGAACGTCAGATCCAGGGCCTTGCGCAGGAAGTCCACTCCACTGGACCCGCCGGTGCCGCGCTTGACGCCGATCGTCCGCTCCACCGTCTTGAGGTGCCGGAATCGCCAGAGCTGGAAGTTCTCCTCCAGGTCGACCAGTTCCTCGCACGCCTCATACGATTCCCAGTGCTCATCGGCCGCCGAGTAGATGCCCACGAACACCGGCACCAGGTCGGCGTTGAACCGGTAGGGCAATGTCACGTCCCGCTGCAGGATCTCCACCGGCACGTCATGCCCGTGCCGGTGCAGGTATCGCAGGAACTCGTCATAGACGCTGGGCGCCTCGAGCGCGTCGGTGAGCATCGCCTTGGCCGCCGGGTCGTCGTCGAAGAGCGACAGCATCCGGGCGTCCTTGTTGCCGAGCGTGAACTCCACCGCGCGATATTGGTAGGACTGGAATCCCGACGAGGTGCCGAGGAAGCTGCGGAACTCGGCGTATTCGCTCGGCGTGAGCGTGGCCAGCACCGACCACTGTTCGGTCAGGCACCGCTGGATGTGCTTGACCCGCGCCAGCCCCTTGAGCGCCGGCCGCAACTCGTCCGCCGCCAGCCGCCGCAGCACCTCACGCAGCTCGTGCAGCACCAGCTTGAGCCACAGCTCGGAGGTCTGGTGCTGCAGGATGAACAGCAGCTCGTCGTGGTGCGCCGGCACGCTGACCGGGTGCTGAGCGCTGAGGACCTCGTCCAGGTGCAGATACTTCCCGTACGAGAGATTGACCTTGAAGTCCCGCACGATGCCGTCGTCGAGCGGGCGCTGATGCCGGGTCGCCATTGACCTCACCTCCCTGCCGATGATCCTCCGGTAACAAGACCACACCATCGCGACCCCTCCGGAAAATCAAGGGCATGAGGTCGCAGCCGGGTGGGTGGGCGCGCGTCGCAGCTCCCGCCGGGCCGGGCGTGCGCATCATGGCCGCTGGCGCGTCCAGGACGATGCGCGCACCCTTCACTCTGGTCGGCTCTCACCCTTCACACCGAAGGACCCCAGTAGAGCCAGGCGCCGTCGACGCGGAGAAATCGGCTGCGCTCGTGCATCTCGCCCGGCCGGCCGTCGTCCCGATAGTGGGCCGTGAACTCGACGAAGCCGTCGCGGTCGAACAGGCCGCCGGCCTCGGTCTTCAGCACGGAGAGCCCGGTCCAGCGCAGGCCGGAGTCCCCGGCGAGTGACGGCGGGCGGGTGTCCGGGTGCCAGGACCGCAGCACATAGGCCGTGTCGTCCAGCGCATAGGCGCTGTAGCGCGAGCGCATCAGCGCCTCGGCCGTGGCCGGCGCCGAACCCCGATGGGCCGGCTCGCAGCAGTCCGCATAGATGTTGCCGCTGTCGCAGGGGCATCGTCGAGCCATGGCACGCAGCGTAGATCCCGCCCAGCGGGGTGTTGCGTATAGGTGTGCAGAGCAAGGACAGGACGTACGTCACGGGGCGTAGGCGGGATTGCGTTTCGTGCGGCATGTCCCGGCCGCCGTGAAGCGGCAGGGTCGGGGGCATGAAGCTCACCCCGCGCCTGCGCAAGCTGATCCTCACCGTGCACGTGATCACCGCGGTCGGCTGGCTCGGCGTCGACCTGGTGCTGCTGACCTTCGGCATCGCCGGGCTCGCCGGCGCCGACCCCGAGGTCGTCTACCCGGCACAGAGCTTCATCGGGCGGGTCCTCTTCACCCCGCTCAGCGCCCTGGTCTGGCTGGTCGGCGTGGTGAACGCGATGCTCACCCCGTGGGGCCTGCTCAAGCACTGGTGGGTGGCGATCAAGCTGCTGCTCACCACGGTGATGCTGGGCCTCGTGGTGTTCCTGCTCTATCCGGGCCTGCAGCAGGCCGGCGAGCTCGGGAGCGACCTGCCGAGCCGGGACCGGGTCAACATGGTCGTCGCCCCGTCCGTCTCGTCCAGCCTGTTGATCTTCGCGACCGTGCTGTCCACCTACAAGCCCTGGGGCAGGCGACGCTGACAGCGGCGTATCAGCGCCGTGTGCGCGCCGTGTCAGCGGGCCGGGCCACTCTGCCTCTCATGGATGATCTCGTGGTGCGGGCCGAAGGGCTCCGCAAACGATTCGGCAAGACTCAGGCGCTGGACGGCGTGGACCTGGCGATGCGCCGCGGCACGGTGCTCGGCGTGCTCGGGCCCAACGGCGCGGGCAAGACCACCGCGGTACGCGTGCTCGCCACCCTCCTGCGCCCCGACGAGGGATACGCCGAGGTGGCCGGCATCGACGTGCTCAAGCAGCCCCAGCGGGTGCGCCGCCGCATCGGCCTGACCGGCCAATATGCCAGCGTGGACGAGGACCTGACCGGCACCCAGAACCTGGTGCTGATCGGCCAGCTGCTCGACCTGACGACGAAGGACGCCCGGCGCAGGGCCGCCGAGCTGCTCGAGTGGTTCGACCTCGCGGAGGCGGCCGGACGCCGGGCGAAGACCTATTCGGGTGGCATGCGCCGCCGGCTCGACCTGGCCGCGAGCCTGGTCGGCCACCCCGAGGTGATCTTCCTGGACGAGCCCACCACCGGTCTCGACCCGGCCAAGCGCGAGGACATGTGGGGCGTCGTGCGCACCCAGGTCACGCAGGGCGCCAGCGTGCTGCTCACCACGCAATATCTCGAGGAGGCCGACGCGCTGGCCGACGAGATCGTGGTGATCAACGAGGGCCGGGTGATCGCGCACGACTCGCCGGACGGGCTCAAACGCCGGTCCGGCGGGCTGACCCTGCGGGTGCGACCGGCCGACCCGGCCCGGGTGCCGGACGCGCTGCGGGTGCTCGACGCGGTCGCCGCGCCCGGCACCTCGGCGTCGGCGGACACCGCGGCGGGCGCCCGACCGGGAGCGGTGTCGGTGCCGGTCAGCGACGACACCGCCCTCGATCACGCGGTGCCCGCGTTGCGCCGGGCCGGCATCGAGGTCACCGACCTGGCCCTGCACCTGCCCAGCCTGGACGAGGTGTTCCACGCGCTCACCGGCCGTGTGACCAAGCCCGCCCTGTCGCGAGAGGACGAACTCGTATGACCACGCTCACCCTCGACCGGACCCTGGACCGGCCGCGCGGCGGTGCGGTCGCGGCGCTGGTGCGGCACAGCGTCGCGCTCGCCCGGCGCAGCCTGATCAAGACCGTCCGCACGCCGGAGGCGCTGATCGACGTGACGCTGCAGCCGGTGATCTTCCTGCTGCTGTTCACCTACCTGTTCGGCGGCGCGCTCTCCGGCGGCGACCGGCAGGCCTACCTGCAGTTCCTGTTGCCCGGCATGCTCGCGCAGTCGCTGGCGATGGGCGGCATCGCGCTCGGCCAGAACCTGAACGCGGACATCGAGAAGGGCGTCTTCGACCGCTTCCGGTCCCTGCCGGTGGCACGGTCGGCGCCGCTGGTCGGCGCGGTCGCCGCGGACATCGTGCGCTATCTGACGGTGTGCGCGGTGATGCTCGGCTTCGGTTTCGTGATGGGGTTCCGGGTGGAGACCGGTTTCGTGCCGGCGCTCGCCGCGGTCGCCCTGTCGATCGGCTTCGGCCTGTGCTTCTGCTGGATCTCGGTCTGGGTCGGCATGCTGGTGCGCACCTCGGGCGCGGTGCAGGGCGTGATGTTCCTGCTGGTCTTCCCGCTCTCGTTCGGCAGCAACGTGTTCGTCGCGACCGACACCCTGCCCGGCTGGCTGCAGGCCTTCGTGCACGTCAACCCGATCACGCCGCTGGTCGGCACGATCCGCGGGCTGCTGGTCGGCGGTCCGGTGGCCAATCACCTGGTGGTGACGCTGGCCTGGATGGCGGGCTTGCTGCTGGTCTTCGTGCCGCTCGCGCTGCGGGCCTACGCGCGCCGGGCCTGAGGGTCCGGCGCGGGCAGCGCCGCCCGGCGCAACCGCGCCGGATCCACCTGGGCCGAGGCCGTCTTCCCGTCCAACTCCCAACCCTTGCGGTACGCGTCCGCGAAGACGTCCTCGCCCAGCGCCTCCCGGGCGCTGCGGCTCAGGTCCCGGATCTGCGCGTCGGTCCGGTCGTGCGCACCCCGCAGCCGGGCCGCCGCGCCGAGCAGCCGGGCCACATCCCGGTGCTGCCCGTAGAGGTCGGCCAGGCCCGCCGCGGTCACCGTCACCATCGCCAGGATCGGCATGTCGCGGGTCTCGATCCCGGCCGCGTACGCCGTGGTCAGAGCCACCTCCGCACCGGGCCCGTCGCCGCGGACCACGCACAGCCAGGCGCGCACGCAGCCGGTGATCGCCCGCCCGTGATCGCCGGCGAAGCGGACCTCGCCGTTCATCGCGGCCTCGGCCCGGCCGACCAGTTCGGCGGCCCGGTCCAGGTCGCCGGTCCGCGCGTGCAGGCCGGCCTCCAGCGCGTCGATCAGGACGATCATCTCGGGCGACCGGGACCGCAGCGCCTTCTCCCGGGCCGTCTCGACCGCGGCGAAGGCCCGCCCGGGGTCGCCGCGACGCATGTGCAGGTCGATCCAGCGCAGGTCGATGAAGATCTCGTCGTTCAGGCTCAGTGACCCGAACTCACGGGCCAGCATCCCCGCCTCGCTCAGGTCGGCCCGGGCGCCGTCCAGATCGCCGTCGTATTGCCTCAGCATCGCGCGTATCGGCAGTGCGATGGCCAGGCCCCAGCGGTCGCCGACCGCGCCGAAGCAGTCCAGCGCGGCGACCACGTCGACGCGCAGCCGGTCGAGGTCGCCCTCGTTCTCGGCGGCCTGGGCCCGGAAGATGTGGGCCAGGCCGGCCAGCCACACGTCCGACCCGTCGATCAGGCGCTGGAGGATGGCCAGCGCCTGCTCTCGCTCCTGCAGGAAGAACATCGTCATCGCGGTCAGCGCCCCGGCCAGCCCGGGCAGCGGCGGATAGGCGATCAGGCGGTCGGCGAGCCTGCGCAGCTCGGCCTCGCGGGCCTTGACCGCCTCGGGAACCAGGCTGTGCTCGCCGCTCATCCGGTTCAGCACCAGCACCGCCTCGGCACAGTCCCGGTCCACGGTGCGTCTGCCACCCGGCAGCGCCAGCGCCTCGCCCAGCCAGTAGGTGGCGTCCTGGTAGCGGCCGAACATCTGCCAGTACCAGGACAGGTTCAGCGCCAGCCGGAGCGCGCCGGTGCCGTCGCCGGTCGCGCAGAGGTGCCGCAGGGCGGCGAGCGCGTTGTCGTATTCGGCCCGCATCTCGCGGAGCGCGGCGAGCTGGCCGGCGCCGCGCAGCTGCGGGTCGTAGCGGGCCACGAGGTGGCTCAGGTGGGCGGCCGCGAGACCTCGCACCGCGCTCAGCGTGCCCTCGTCGGACAGCCGCCGGGCGCCGTATTCGCGCAGGGTCTCGAGCATCCGGTAGCGGCCCGGCTCGGGCGCGAGCTGCAGCAGCGAGCGGTCGACGAGGCCGGCCAGCAGTTCCGGGATCTCGGCCGGCGGCACGTCGGTGCCGGCGCAGACCGCGGTCGCCGAGGCCGCCGTCACGCCGCCGGGCAGCACCGCGATGCGGTCCGCCACGGTGCGCTCGTGCGGGCCCAGCAGATCCCAGCTCCACGCGATCACCGCGCGCAGCGTGCGGTGCCGGGCGGAGGCCGTGCGCCGGCCGGTGCCGAGCAGCCGGAACCGGTCGGACAGCCCGCCGGCGAGCTGGGTCAGCGACAGTGTGCGCAGCCTTGCCGCGGCCAGTTCCAGGGCCAGCGGCATGCCGTCCAGCCCGCGCACCACCCGCACCACGTCGCCGAGCGTCTCGTCGTCCACATCGAACCCGGGACGCACCGCCGCGGCCCGGTCGGTGAACAGCCGCACCGCCGGACTCCGGCGTGCCCGCTCCACAGTGGCTTCCGGCTCGGGCAGCGCGAGCGGGCCGAGCGGCACCAGCGCCTCACCGTCCACCGCGAGCGGCTCGCGGCTGGTGGCCAGCACCCGCAGCCCGGCGCAGCGCGGCAGCAGCGCCGCGATCAGATGCGCGATCTCGTCGATCAGGTGCTCGCAGTTGTCCACCACGAGCAGGCACTGCCGGCCGTTGAGCTGCTCGATCAGCACGTCGAGCTCGCCGTTCTCGTCCCGGCTCCGGCCGGAGCCCTCGAACAGCGCGGCGCCGCGCAACCCGATCGCGGCCAGCACCGCCGCGCCGGCCTTGGCCGGCTCGGTCACCGCGGCCAGGTCGACCAGCCAGGTGCCGTCGCGGTATTCGTGCCGGTGCCGCCGGGCCGCCTCCACGGCGAGCCGGGTCTTGCCCGCGCCGCCCGGCCCGACCACGCTGACCAGCCGCCCCGCGGCGAGCAGGCCGTCCAGCCGGGCCAGGGCGTCATCCCGGCCGAGGAAGCTGGTGAGCGGTGCGGGCAGGTTGCTCGGCGGCGGTTCGTCGCCGGTCGGGGCGACCGTGGCCGGCGAGCGCAGCAGGCGCAGGTGGCGCTCGCGCAGGGCGGCGCCCGGGTCGGCGCCGAGCCGGTCGGCGAGCGTGTCGCGGACCCGCTCGAAGAGGTCGAGGGCCTCGGCCTGGCGGCCCTGGGCGGCGAGTGCGTCCATCAGCAGCGCGGCCACCCGCTCGTTCTCCGGGTGCCCGGCCAGCAGGGTGGTCAGCCGCGCGCCCGCGGCCCGCGGATCGCCCAGCGCCAGGTCGGCCTCGGCCAGGTCGGCGCCCGCCTCGACCGCCGATCGGGCCAGCTGGGTGGCGACCGCCGGCGCCACCGCGACGATCGCGGCCGGCTCGTCGGAGGCCGGCTCGGGCCAGAGCGCGACGGCCTCGGCCAGCATGGCCCGCGCGGATCGGGCGTCGCCCGCGCGCAACCGGTCGCGGCCCTCGGCGGCCAGCCGCTCGAAGCGCAGCGCGTCGACGTCCTCGGGGCGGATCTCCAGCCGGTAGCCGCCGTCGGACTGGGACACCGCCGCGGCCGAGCCCAGGACCCGGCGCAGCCGGGACACCAGTGACTGCAGGGCGTTCGCCGGGTCGCCCGGCACCTCGTCGGGCCAGAGCGCCTCGACCAGCGGACCAGGTCCGACCGCGCGGCCACCGGCCAGCGCCAGCCGAACCACCAGGCCACGCAGCCGCGCGCCGGGCACGGGCACGACGGTCTCGCCCCGGCACACCTGGAAGGCGCCGAGCATCGTCAGCCGCAGCCGAGCCGCGTCCCCGTACCCACTCACCCGACGATCCTCCCGCGCGCCGCCCCGCGTGCCCAACGCGGCACCTGCTTGCGGTAAGCCGTTGAAAGCGGACGCCTGGGGCAGCAAACCGACGTTCGTTTCTTGCAAGATTCTGACGTAGGATTCCGTCGTGACCAAACGACTGGCCGAGGTGGCCAAGAAGGCGGGCGTCAGCGAGGCGACGGTCAGCCGGGTGCTGAACGGGCGCAGCGGCGTCTCCGAGTCCACCCGCGCCTCTGTGCTGACCGCCCTCGATGTGCTGGGTTACGAGCGGCCGACGAAACTGCGCGGCGAGCGCGGCCGGCTGGTCGGCCTGGTGCTGCCTGAGCTGCAGAACCCGATCTTCCCGGCGCTGGCGGAGGTGGTCACCGCGAGCCTGGCCCAGCGCGGCTTCACTCCGGCGCTGTGCGCCCGCACGATCGGCGGCGTCCCGGAGAGCGACTACATCGAGATGCTGCTGGACCACCAGGTGTCCGGTGTGGTCTTCGCCGGTGGGTCATACGCGCTGGCCGGCGCCGAGCACGACCACTACCGCCAGCTGCTGGACCGCCGGATGCCGGTGGTGATGGTCAACGCCGGCGTCGATGGTCTGGGCTTCCCGCACATCTCCACGGACGACGCGGTGGCCGTCGAGCAGGCCTACGGGCATCTCCGTTCGCTGGGGCACGAGCGGATCGGCATGGTGATGGGCCCGGAGGACCACATGCCGTCGCGCCGCAAGCTGGCCGCGGTGGCCAAGCTGGCCGGCTGGGAGACCCCGGACGAGTGGGTCGAGCGCACCAACTTCTCGATGGAGAGCGCGCGGCTGGCGGCCGGCCGGCTGATCCAGCGTGGCGTGACCGGCATGATCTGCGCCTCCGACGTGCTGGCGCTGGGCTCGATCCGGGCGGCCCGCCGGCTCGGCCTGGACGTGCCGGGCGACGTGTCCGTGGTGGGCTTCGACGACTCGGTGCTGATGACCTGCACCGACCCGCCGCTGACCACGGTGCGCCAGCCGATCGAGATGATGGGCCAGGCGGCGGTGGATCTGCTGGTCAACCAGATCGAGGGTTCCGGCGTGCGGCCGGACGAGTTGCTCTTCGAGCCGGAACTGGTGGTGCGCGGCTCCACCGGGCCGGCAAAGGCGGGCTGAGCAGGACATTTACGAACGTCAGCGGGCGGACCCATGGGGTCCGCCCGCTTCTTTGTGCCTCACGCCACTAAAGTCAAGTTTTTTCTGTCTTACGTTCACTTCTTGCGGCTACCCGTTTGACTTAGTACCGTCATCGCCACGAAACATGAAGCTCACGAGCCATCGAAATAAAGCGAGCAGGAAGGTGTCCCCCATGTTCACAACCAGGCTGCGCACCGCCCTCGGGGCGTTGCTGGTCGCCGGGCTCGGTCTGTCCGCGGCCGCGTGCGGCAGCGACAGCGGCGACGCCCCCAAGGCTGCCGACGGGCCGGTCACCCTCGTCATCAACGGGCTTCCGCCGGCCACCGAGAAGGCCAACCACGACCGGTTCATGGCCAACGTCGCCGCGTTCGAGGCGGCCAACAAGAACATCAAGCTGGACGTCCGCGAGGGCAAGATGGACCCGCAGACGTTCCCGGCAAAGCTCGCCGGCGGCCAGCTCGAGGATGTCTTCTACGTGTACTTCACCGACCCGGCCAGCCTGATCGCCAAGCGCCAGGTCTCCGACATCAGCAAATACCTGAAGGACTATCCGGTCACCGGGGAGATCAAGCCCGAGGTGCTCAAGGTCTTCCAGGACGACAAGGGCGGCACGTACGGGTTGCCGTACAAGAACTACTCGATGGGTCTGCTCTACAACCGCGACCTGTTCACCAAGGCCGGGCTGGACCCGAACAGCCCGCCGGCCACCTGGGCGGACGTCCGCACCGCGGCGCAGAAGATCTCGGCGCTGGGCAACGGCACGGTCGGCTACGGCGACTACAGCAAGAGCAACACCGGTGGCTGGCACTACACCGCCGAGCTCTACTCGATCGGCGGCGACATCGCCACCAACGAGGGCGGCACCTGGAAGGCCGCGTTCAACAACGAGAAGGGCAAGCAGGTCCTGCAGCAGCTCAAGGACATGCGCTGGACGGACGACTCGATGGGCCAGAAGCAGCTGCTGGAGTGGGCCGACCTGCTCAACCAGATGGGCTCCGGCAAGCTCGGCATGTACGTCGCCACCGCGGACAACGTGCCGACCATCGTGAACCAGTACAAGGGCAAGTACGAGACCTACGGCCTGGGCCCGATCCCGGACGGCCAGGGCACCCTGGGCGGCGGCGAGGGCTACATGTTCAAGGCCGGCCTCAGCCCGGAGAAGATCCAGGCCGGCCTCAAGTGGCTGACGTTCTGGTTCACCTCGCCGGACAAGGTCGCCGAGGAGAACAAGTGGGCCAGCGAGACCGACCAGCCGGTCGGCCTCCCGGAGCCGGCCATCTACACCGGCGCCGCGGCGGAGAAGCAGGCCGCGTCCGACAAGCAGTACGCGAACGTGCCGCAGCAGAACTACGCGCCGTTCGTGGCGAGCATGGGCAAGGTCCCGGTGAAGCTCGAGCCGCCGAACGCGCAGCAGATCTACGCGGTGCTGGACGTGGCGATGCAGAAGGTGCTGACCGACAAGAACGCGAACATCGACCAGCTGCTGGCCGACGCGGAGACCCAGGTCAACTCCATCCTCGCGAGCGTCAAGTAATCGAGGCGGGGGGCGCCGGCGGGGGCCCCGCGGGCCCCCCCCCCCACGGGAAGGGACGACCCGGCGGTCAACCACGCCCCGCGGAGGGCCTCTGAGCCCGCCACCCCCGACCCCCCCTGAACA
>NZ_JBVJIP010000020.1:0-185743 GCF_055586225.1 Actinoplanes sp. NPDC051388
GACCCGCTGCCGCCGGTCGAAGGACTGCCCGCGAACGTCGCGGAGCTGGTCGAGCGGTGCCTGGAGAAGCGGCCCGACGACCGGCCGTCCAGTGCGGAGCTGGCCGACGTGCTGGCCGCCGCCTCCGCGGGCGCTCCGGTGGCGCGGGGCTACGTCGCGGACTGGGCGTCGGACAACGCCGAGGACACCACGATCCTGCCGAACCCGCACCCGTACACCGCGGGCATCGGCCGGGTCCGCCCCGGCCACGCCCAGGTGGCGGACGGGCCGGCCCAGGCCGGCCGCGGCGTCGCCGCGGTGCGCGCCTCCGCCGAGGGTCCGGCCGGTCTCTCCGCCGCGGCCGCCGCGATGGCCGCCGCCGAGGAGAGCGCGCCGGTCTCGCCGGCCCCCGGCAACGCGGTGCCCGTCCCGGTCGCCGAGGTCGAGGCCGCCGTGCACGGGGAGCCGCAGAACTCGGTCGTCGAGTCACCCGCCGTGCCGCACGCGCCGAATCGCGGACCGGGCTCGGCTCCGGGCCGCAACAACCGCTTCGGGGCGACGCCCCGATCCACTCCGGTGGCCGGCGCCCCGAACGGCCCGTCGCAGCAGCACGGCTCGCTGCGGCCGGCCGTCGGCGGCCCCGGCGCACCGGACCAGGGCCTGGCTGGTGGCGGCACGCCGCCCCCGCCCGGGAAGGGCCGGTCCGCCGGCACCGGCCCGAATCCGTCCCGGCCACCACGGTCGGGCCGCACCCAAGGCCGCCGCGTGTTGATCGTGGCGGGCACGGTCGCGCTGCTCGGCGCGGCGACGTACGCGTGGACTCTCGCGGCAGGAGGGCCGGGGGGCACCACCCCGGCTAAGGGGCAGCCGCAGCCCACCGTGCTGGCCGCGTCGGGCAAGTGCGTCGTCAGCTACGCCGTCTGGTCCGTGGACGCGAACAAGCGCTTCAAGGCGTCGGTGACCGTCGCGAACCGGGACAACCAGGCGATCAAGAACTGGAACCTCTGGTTCATCATGCAGGGCGACCAGGTGCTCAACGGCAACGGCCGGGTCAGCCTGGACCAGCAGGGCCGCACGGTCACGGTGAAGGGCGCCTCGACGCTCAGCCCGCAGAAGGCCGTGACCATGGAGATCTCCGGTCGATACACCGAGAACAACGAAGCGCCGATGGTGTTCCAGCTCGGCGGGCAGACCTGTGACGCGTACGTGTCGCCCAAGCCGGGTGAGCCGTCGCGGCCGGTGCAGCGGTTGTCGAACGGTGATGTGCGGCTCGGGCCGCCGGCCTCGCAGATTCCGGTGCCCGGGATCTCGGTGGGGCCGAACGGCATCGTGACTATCAAGCCGACTCCCGGCGTCTCGACCAAGCCCGGCGGCGGGATCACCACGCTGCCCACCGACGTCGAGACCATCGACCCTCCGCCCGTCTGCCCGGACCCCACCGACCCGCGGTGTGAGCCTCCGGGCCCTGGGCCGGGTGAACAGACGCCGACGAACACCACGACGGAGCCGACGACCACGACCACGGAGCCGACGATCGAACCGGAGGGTGGCACGACGCCGCCGGTCGACGACACCGACACCGGCAGCGACGTCGACGACACCGACACCGGGACGGAACTCATTCCGCCGCCGCCCGGCGGCTGACCGGCCCTGCTTTCGGCCGCCTGATCGGAACTCCCGAACAGGCGGCCGTTGCGCGTTAGGGTGAAGTCGACACTTGCAGGCACGTTCCTCCGGTTGCGATCAATTTCCGGCTGTAGGCATGGATGACATCGGTTGTGCACCCACTTACGGCGTGCCTGCGGGCCGGCTGACAACTCCGAGCGCATGATGGCGCTGTCAGCTGGATCACAGAGCAGAACGTCGCAACACGGGGAGCTCACCATGATCAGCACCGTTGAGGACCTGGCGGCGGAGGCCTTGTTCGTCTCCGACCTGCAGCCGTCCGACAGCCCGAGCCGCGAACGGCTCGAAGGCGCGGTCACCGCCATGATCCTGCGGCACGGCAGTGACGGATGTGCCGCGGTCGTCGCCGAGGAGTTCGGCGACCACCCGGAGGTGGCCGTGCGCCGCATGTGCTGGGTGCGCAGCGAGCTGCGGGTGGTGGCCCAGAGACGGTCCATGAGCACTCCGCGCGCTTACTGAGGACTTTTCACAAAAAACACCACAAAAGCAACCGAGTTCGGCCGCGCCTGCACCTTAAGGCCGCAAATGTTCTCCTCGTCAGCCGGTTCAGACCGGTTCACACGAGCGAGGAGGACCACGTGATCGATACGACCGCACTCCCCGCCGCCGTCGGCTCCATCACTCACGACGCACCCTCCGCGCGTGACATCGAGGACCTCGTCCGTGAGCACATGCCGATGGTTGGCCACCTGGTCCGGGAGTTGCTGAACCGCGTACCCGGCCATGTGCACGCCGACGATCTGTCGTCCGCGGGCTTCGCCGCGCTGCTGGGAGCCGCCCGGTCCTTCGACGTGTCCCGGGGCATCCCGTTCCACCGCTTCGCCGCGGTGCGCATCCGTGGCGCGTTGCTGGACGAGTTGCGGGGGCAGGACTGGGCCAGCCGTTCGGTGCGGGCCCGGGCCCGTAAGACGACGGCCGCCCGGGCGGAGCTGACCGCGGCGCTGGGGCGCACCCCGTCGGACGCCGAGGTGGCCGAAATGCTGGGGATAGGCGTGCAGGAACTGGCCGCCGTCGAGGACGACGTGCAGAAGGCCGCGCTGCTCAGCCTCCAGGGCTTCCCGACCGGGGCGGCCGAGGAGATGGTGCCCGAGCAGAGCGAAGGCCCGGAGGACCTGTTGCTCAAGCGCGAGCGGCTCGGCTATCTGCACCAGGCGATCCAGGCTCTCCCCGAGCGCCTGCGCCTGGTGGTGACCGAGTCGTTCCTGCAGGAACAGCCCCTCAGCGACGTGGCGGCCCGGCTGGGCGTGACCGAGTCCCGCATCTCCCAGCTCCGCACGGAGGCGTTGCGGCTGCTGCGCGAGGGCTTGAACAGTTCGCTCGCCCCGGAATTGCTGGCGGTCGCGGCGGGCGGCGCCCGCTCCCGCAAGGGCTGCCTGCAGCGCCGCCGCACCGAGTATTTCCAGCGAGTCGCCGACCAGGGCAACCTGCGCACCCGCCTGGCCCTGACCGACGAGCACGGAGTCCCGATAGCGGTGGCGGCCTAGCAAGAACGCCCGCAGCGAAGGGCGGCTCCTCCGGGAGCCGCCCTTCGGCATTCGCTCAGGCGGTTGCCCTTCGGCATTCGCTCAGGCGGTTGCCCTTCGGCATTCGCTCAGGCGGTTGCCGCGAGCGCCTCGGGCCGGGCCGGCGGGGAGGGGAGGCCGAAGGACTCGCAGATCGGGTCCAGGACGCGCTGCACCTGGCGGATGTCGGCGCCCACCGCGGACGCCAGCAAACCCGGACCGGCCAGGGGCATCACGGCCGCGTCCGGGCCGGGCAGGTGCGGATCCGGGAGATCGGGTCCGGCCAGCACTGCCGAGCCGATGGCCCGGGCGCTGCCCAGCACGGCGGCGCCTGACCAGCCCGGGGCGCCGATGGCCAGTTCGTGGCGGTAGAGGGTGCGGCCGGCGTACCGGATGGTGGTGTCGGCTCGCACCGAGCCGGAGTCCTCGTCGTGCCGGCCGCAGACCAGGTCGTCGCGCCAGACCAGCGTGCCGCCCTCCGCGACCTCGACCCGCGTGATGGCGTGGTGGTCGCAGCCGGCGGCGGCGATGGCCGGCTCGGGCAGCCAGCGCAACACCGCACCCGGCCCGACCGCGGCGTGGATGGTCAGCCGCGACGGCGGCGCCGGCCGGCCGGGCAGCAACAACGTCGCGGCGACGCTGCGGACGTCCAACCGGGCGCCCGCACCGACCTCGATGGTGAGTTCCAGCTCATCCCCGCGCAGCGGCCCCGCCGCCCCGCCGATCAGATGGACGGTCACCCCCGCCGCGCGGCGATGGTCCGACTCTTCGGCGCGGTTCGCAGAGCCGGACGGCGTGGGGCCGGTGCGGCGGACCAGCAGCGGGGATTCGCCGCGGAGGACGGCCAGGCGGGTGCGGCCGGAGGCATCCGCCTCGGCGACTATCCGGGCCTCGGCCCGCATCAGCCCGATCCGGCCGGTGCGCCGGCGCGTGCCGCCACCAGCGTGCGGATCCACTCCGCCACCGGGGTGGCCGCGCGGTCCTGCACCAGGGACAGGAAGACCGTGGGCAGATCGCCGCGCCGGGCCCTGGCGTCGCGGTCCATCACGCCGAGGTCGGCGCCGACCTGCGGGGCCAGGTCGGTCTTGTTGATCACCAGGAGGTCGGCGGCGGTGACGCCGGGGCCGCCCTTGCGGGGCACCTTGTCGCCGCCGGCCACGTCGACCACGAAGATCTGCTGGTCGATCAGGCCCTTGCTGAACGTCGCCGTGAGATTGTCACCGCCGCTCTCCACCAGCACCAGGTCGAGCGGGCCGAGCTTCTCCTCGAGGTCCTCGACGGCGTCCAGGTTCGCGGAGATGTCGTCGCGGATCGCGGTGTGCGGGCAGCATCCGGTCTCCACCGCGCGGATCCGCTCGGCCGGCAGCACCCCGTTGCGCAGCAGGAAGTCGGCGTCCTCGGTGGTGTAGATGTCATTGGTCACGACGGCCAGCCGCAACTCCTCGCCGAGGGCCCGGCACAGCGCCGCGACCAGCGCGGTCTTGCCGGAGCCGACCGGCCCGCCGATGCCGATGCGCACGGCCCGCGGACCGGTGTGCAGCGGGTCGTGCGGGTCGACGCCCGGCTCGGGATGGGTGTGCGGAACTTCGTCGGGCCCGTGCTCGTGAGGATGCATTTCGTTACCTTTCTCCGCGGGGCCGGCCGTTCAGGAAGCGAACAGCCGAACCTCCCAACTTGCGTGGTGCTCGGCGCCGATGTCGAGCAGAGGAGCGCCGTTCGCCGGCAGGTCGTCGACCGGATCCCCGGCGTGTGCGGCCGCCTCCGCCGCGATCCGATCGCATTCCGGGGCCAGCGCGGCGATGAGCGCGTGCGCGGCATAGGGATCGAGCCCGAGCAGTCGCACCGCGGCACTCGCCGACCCGGTCACCGTGCCGTGTGCCGCAGCCGTGGCGGCCGCGAGCGGATCCAGCCCGGCGACCGCTGCCACCACACCCAGCGCGACCGGATGATGCGGTTCCCGCCCGATCGCCGGCACGACCCACATCGCCCGCGCGGCCCGCAGCAGCGCCCGCCCCTGGGCTCGCGAAGCCCGCCGCAAAGCAGGCGACGGAGTCCGGGCGTCCATCCCCGCATCGAGCTCGGCGCTGATCGCGCTCGGCGAAAGACTCGCGCCGGGTTGAGCGATGCTCGCGTCAGCCGAAACGCTCGAGCCGGGTTGAGTGATGCTCGCGTCAGGCGAAATGCCCGCGCCGGGTTGAGTGATGCTCGCGCTCGGCGGTGGGGTCGCGCCGGGTTGAGCGATGCTCGCGCTCGGCGGTGGGGTCGCGCCGGGTTGAGCGATGCCTGCGCCAGGCGAAATGCCCGCGCCGGGTTGAGCGATGCTCGCGCCCGGTGAAACCCTCGGGCCAGGTTGAGCGACGCTCGCGCCAGGCGAAACCCTCGCGCCGGGGGAGAACCCGGTGCTGAGTGGAGGCCCCGCGCCGAGGGAGAAGCGCGCGCAGGCGGCGGCCGCGAAAGCGGCTGCCACCACGCCGGCCGTGGCGAGCCGGCCCCGCAGGAATCCCTCCACGCCGGACAGATCCCGCACCCGCCCGCCGGACACCGCCGCCTCGAAGCCGCCCGAATGAGCGTGCCCACCGGCGGGCAGCCGTCCGTCGGCGAGGACGAGCAACGTGGCCAGCGACATCAGAACAGGAAGTAGCGCTGGGCCATCGGCAGCTCGGTGACCGGATCCGGTTCCACCACCTCGCCGTCGATGCGCACGGTGAACGTGTCCGGCTCGACCTCGATGCGTGGCAGGGCGTCGTTCATCGGCATGTCCGCCTTGCCCACCGAGCGGGTGTTCGACACCGGCACGAAGGCCCGCTTGCAGCCGATCCGGTCGCCGACCATGGCGTCGATCGCGGCCGGCGCGACGAACGCCACCGACGTCTGCGCGGGCACCACGCCGTATGCCCCGAACATCGGCCGCGGCAGCATCGGCTGCGGCGTCGGGATCGAGGCGTTCGCGTCGCCCATCTGCGCCCAGGCGATCATGCCGCCCTTGATCACCAGGGACGGCCGGACACCGAAGAACGCCGGGTCCCACAGCACCAGGTCGGCCAGCTTGCCGGGCTCGACCGAACCCACCTGCTCGGCCATGCCGTGCGCGACCGCCGGGCAGATCGTGTATTTCGCGACGTATCGCTTGGCCCGCTCGTTGTCCGCGCCGCCGTCACCGGGCAGCGCCCCGCGCCGCGCCTTCATCACGTGCGCGGTCTGCCAGGTGCGCAGGATCACCTCGCCGACCCGGCCCATCGCCTGCGAGTCGGACCCGATCATCGAGATGGCGCCGAGGTCGTGCAGCACGTCCTCGGCGGCCATCGTGGACGGCCGGATGCGGCTCTCCGCGAACGCCAGGTCCTCCGGCACCGAGGAGTTGAGGTGGTGGCAGACCATCAGCATGTCGAGGTGCTCGCTGAGCGTGTTCCGCGTGTATGGCCGGGTCGGGTTCGTCGACGACGGCAGCAGGTGTGGCTGCCCGGCGACCGTGATGATGTCCGGCGCGTGCCCGCCCCCGGCGCCCTCGGTGTGGTACGCGTGAATCGACCGCCCGGCAATGGCCCGCAGCGTCTCCTCCACGAACCCGGCCTCGTTCAGCGTGTCCGTGTGGATCGCCACCTGCACCCCGGACGCATCCGCCACCCGCAGCGCGGCGTCGATCACCGCCGGCGTCGTGCCCCAGTCCTCATGCAGCTTGAATCCGCCCGCACCGCCGCGCAGCTGCTCCCACATCGACTCCTCGGACATGGTGTTGCCCTTGCCGAGCAGCAGCACGTTGATCGGGAACGTGTCGATCGCCTCGAGCATGCGGGCGAGATGCCAGGCGTTCGGGGTGACCGTGGTGGCCTTGGTGCCCTCGGCCGGGCCGGTGCCGCCGCCGATGATCGACGTGATACCGCTCGCCAGCGCGGTGTCCAGGATGGTCGGGCTGATCAGGTGCACGTGGCTGTCGATCGCGCCGGCCGTGAGGATCTTGCCGTTGCCGGCGATCACCTCGGTGCCGCCGCCGATCACCAGGTCGGGGTGCACACCGTCCATCGTGTCCGGGTTGCCGGCCTTGCCGAGCGCGACGATCCGGCCGTCGCGGATGCCCACGTCCGCCTTGATGATGCCCCAGTGGTCGAGCACGACCGCGCCGGTGATGATCGTGTCCGGGGTGCCCTCGGCGCGGGTGGCCCGGGACTGGCCCATCGACTCGCGGATCACCTTGCCGCCGCCGAACACCACCTCGTCACCGGCCTGCGGGCCGCCGCTGCGGTCCTCCTCGACCTCGATCAGCAGGTTGGTGTCGGCCAGCCGGATGCGATCGCCGGTGGTCGGGCCGAAGAGCGCGGCATAGCGGCCACGGTCCAGCGTGGTCACCGCGGGCTCCCGTTCTCCGGCAGCGCACCGGTGTCCTCGTCGAGCGAGCCGGCCGGCTCGATGTCGGTCGGGTCGGGCTCGGCGGGCGCCGGCGCCGGGTCGAGCGGGCCGCCGGCCAGGCCACGCAGGCCGGGCACGATGCGCCGGCCGCCCAGCGGCACCAGCGAGACGTCACGGGGCATGCCCGGCTCGAAGCGCACCGACGTGCCGGCCGGGATCGCGAGCCGATGACCCCACGCGGCGTCACGGTCGAAGTCGAGCGCGGCGTTCGCCTCGGCGAAGTGGTAGTGCGAACCGACCTGCACGGGGCGGTCGCCGGTGTTGCGTACGGTCTGGGTCTGGATCGGTCTGCCGACGTTGATCTCCACGACGCCCGCACCGGGGATGATCTCGCCCGGGATCATGAGATCGGCCCGTGCACGGTGACCAGCTTGGTGCCGTCCGGGAAGGTGGCCTCGACCTGCACCTCGGCCAGCATCTCGGGCACACCCTCGAGCACGTCGTCGCGGGTCAGCACGCGCCGGCCGGCGTCCATCAGCTCGGCGACGGTGCGACCGTCACGCGCGGCCTCGAGCAGGAAGGCGGTGATGATCGCGGTCGCCTCGGGGTAGTTGAGGCGCAAGCCCCGTTCCCGCCGGCGTTGCGCGACATCGGCCGCGACGTGGATGAGCAGACGTTCCTGCTCGTGCTGGCTGAGGAACAACGGACCTCCCCTTTAGCTCGCCCAGCGCATGCTCGCAGCCTGACGTTTCCGACGTGTTACCCGGAATGTAAGCACGTGCCGGGTCCCTCCCGGCGGCAATCAGCCCAGGTAGAGAACGGCGTCCACCTCGATCGCCATGCCCTGCAGCGCGACCGGGATCGTGGTCCGCACCGGCGGGTGATCACCCTTCAGGTATTGCCCGTAGATCTCGTTCATCTCCGCGAAGTCGCCGAAGTCGGTGAGGTAGACGCCGACCCGGACGGCCTGGTCGAGGCTGCCGCCGGCCGCCTCGGCGACGGCCGCCAGGTTGCGGAACGCCGCGTGCGCCTGCTCGGCGAACGAGCCGGTCACCCGGGTGCCGTCCGGCAGCGCCGGGACCGCCCCGGCCAGATAGACGGTGTCGCCGGCCACGATGGCCTGCGAGTACGGACCTCCGGGAGGGGCGGCCTGGTCGGTGTGCACGGCGCGCTTGGGCATGGCGGGACCTCCTGATCAGGACTTGCGGGGGAACTGCTCGGCGAGATCGTCGACGCCGACGAGTGGAGTGGTGAGCAACCTGCGGACCGCATTCTCGCGCTCGGCGAGGGCGGCGCGCTGCCCCGCGGTGAGCGGGACCCAGGGCGGTGGCGCGGTCGGAAACGACGCGGGCAGAAGCTCGCCACCGACATAGGTCGCATCGTTGACCAGGCGAACCTCTGCCCGGCGGGTCTGCCGATGCGCATCCACCAGCTGATCATCCCCGGACACGAGCGTGAACACCGCCACATCCGCGGGCGCGCCGGGCGTCAGAGTGCCGGCGTCCAGGCCGAGCGAGCGCGCCGGCCGCACCGTGGCCGCCGCGACCACCTCGGCCAGCGGCATCCCGGCGGCCAGCAGCTTGGCCATCGTGACCGGCAGGTCGAACACCGGTCCGAGGACCGATCGCGCGTGCAGGTCGGTGGAGATCGAATGCGGCGGCATTCCGCCCGCGAGCTGCGCCTCGGCCACGTCGAACGCGAACGCCCCCGACCCGTGCCCGATGTCGAACAACACCCCGCGCTCGTGTGCGTCGCGCGCCTCCGGACCGGTCGGATTCGCGATGCCGCTCGCGCAATGCGTCAGAATGTCGCCCGGCCGCAGCAGCGCCAGCACCTCGGCCAGCGGCGGCGGCGTCGTTCCGATGTGGACCATCACCGGCACGCCGCACTCCTCGGCCGCGGCCAGCCCACGCCGCAGCGGCTCCACACCGTTCGCGCCCACGGTGTCCCGGTCGATCCGCACCTTCACCCCGCGCACGAACCCCGCATGTCCCCGGATCGCCGTCGCGGCCTGCCCGGGATCACAACTGCCCAGATCAAGCCCTTCTCCGGTACGCGCGGCCAGCCCCTGCCCCGCGATGTTGAGCAGCGCGTGCACCCGGACCCGGCGAGTCGCCGCATAGTCCCGCAGCCCGCCGATCGAATACGCCCCCGCGGAACCCGCGTCCACCCAGGTGGTGGCCCCGCTGCACCAGGCGACCGGGTCGGGATCGATGCCCCAGTAGCCCGCGCCGGGATAGACGTGCGTGTGCAGGTCGACCAGCCCCGGAGTGACGAGCCGGCCGGTCACGTCCACGATCTCGGCGACCCCGTCGCGAGGCAGCGCCGGACCGACCGCGGCGATCCGCCCGGCCCGGATCGCCACGTCCAGCCGGCCCCGGTGACCGCCGCCCGGGTCGAGCACGTCACCACCGGTGAGCAGCAGATCTGCGGACTCGGGCACAGGCACTCCGGAAAATGTCGGTCGGCGTTGGTAGCTTCCACAGCGTTCCCCGATCGACGATCACCGGTCAAGGAGGCAGCGTTGCTCACCATCCCCGACGAGCCGATCGACTGGCGTGCGAAAGGCTTCTGGGCGCCGGCCGGCCCTCCCACGACCGGCACGAGCATCTTCGACGGCGGCTTCACCTGGCCGCTGCTGGTGATCCGCGAGTCGGCGGTGCGGGCGAACATCGCCACCATGGCGGCATATTGCGCCCGGCACGGCATGGACTTCGCGCCGCACGCCAAGACGACGATGGCGCCGCAGCTGCTGCGGGCACAGTTCGACGCGGGCGCCTGGGGCATGACCGTCGCGACCCCCAACCAGGCCCTGGTGATGCGCAATCTCGGCGTGCCGCGAGTGTTCATCGCCAACGAGGTGCTCGATCCCGCGGCGCTGCGCTGGCTGGCCGCGGAGACCGCGGCCGGCTGGGAGGTCTGGTTCCAGGTCGATTCGATCGCCGGGGTCGAGGCGGCCGCGGCCACCGGCGGGCCGCTGCGGGTGCTGGTCGAGCTCGGCCACGCCGGCGGGCGCACCGGGGTGCGCACGCTCGACGAGATGGAGGCGGTGGCCCGCGCGGTGGTCGCGGCCGAGGGCCTGACGCTGGCCGGGGTGACGGGGTACGAGGGACAGCTCGGCGACGTCGAGGCGGTGGATGCGTTCCTCGACCAGCTGGCGGCCGGTGTCCGCCGGCTCGCCGATCTGCTGCCCGCCACGCCGATCGTCTCGGCCGGCGGCAGCGCCTGGTTCGATCGGGTGACCGCCCGGCTGGCCGGCGCCGGGCTGGGGCAGCTCATCCTGCGCAGCGGCGCGTCGGTGACCCACGACGACGGGTTCTACCGCGAGATGACGCCGTTCAACCGGGTGCCCGCCGAGGGCCCGCTGCACGCCGCGATGGAGATGTGGGCCCAGGTCATCTCGACGCCCGAGCCCGGGCTCGCGCTGGCCGGCCTGGGCAAGCGCGACGCGCCGATCGACGAGGGGCTGCCGATCGTGCTCGAGCCGTCCTCCGGCCTGACCGTCACGAAACTGAACGACCACCACACCTATCTGTCGGTGGCGCCGGGCGCGTCGGTGAAACCCGGCGACCTGATCCGGTTCGGCCTGTCCCATCCGTGCACGGCCTTCGACAAGTGGCGGCACATCCCGCTGGTCGACGACGAGCGCCGGGTCGTCGACGTGCTGCACACCTACTTCTGATGATCCCGCTTCCGCGTTCCGTCACCCGGTCGCCCGGCCACCTCGACCTGGCGCCGGGCGACATCGCCACCTCCCTCGACCCCGCATTGCCGCCCGAGGGTTACCACCTCGTCGTGGACGCCGGCGTCACGATCACCGGCGGCTCACCGGCCGGCGTGTTCTACGGCCGGCAGACGCTGCGCCAACTGATGGCGCCCGAGACGCTGCGGCGGGCCCCGGCCGGCGCCGGGCCGGTGGCCGTGCCGCGGGTGGTGATCCGGGACGAGCCGCGGTTCCGCTGGCGGGGCGTGCTGCTCGACGTGGCACGGCACTTCATGCCGGTGGCCGACGTGCTGCGATTCGTCGAGCTGATGGCGTTCCACAAGCTCAACGTGCTGCAGCTGCACCTGACCGACGACCAGGGCTGGCGGGTCGAGGTGCCGGGCTGGCCGCGGCTCACCTCGGTGGGTTCGTGGCGCCCGCGCAGCATGCTCGGCTCGTCGTCGCACGGGCGTTACGACGACCGCCCGCACGGCGGCTTCTATTCCGCGGCCGACCTGCGCGAGATCGTGGCGTTCGCGGCCGAGCGGCAGGTCACCGTGGTGCCCGAGATCGACCTGCCCGGCCACATGCAGGCGGCCATCGCGGCCTACCCCGAACTCGGCAACGGCGTGACCCCGCGGGTGCGCACCGCCTGGGGCATCTCACCGCACCTGCTGAACGTGTCGGACACCGCGCTGCGCTTCTGCCGGGACGTGCTCGATGAGATCTGCGCGATCTTCCCGAGCGACGTGATCGGCATCGGCGGCGACGAGTGCCCGCCCGGGGAGTGGGCGGAGTCGCCGGCCGTGCGGGCGTTCCGGCGCGACCACGGCCTGGCCGACGAGCGGGCGGTGTACGGCTGGTGGATCACTCAGGCCGCCGAGCACCTGCGATCACGGGGCCGCCGGGCCTATGGCTGGGACGAGATCCTCGACGGCGGCGTGCCCGCCGACGCGCTGGTCGCCGCCTGGCGCGGCCCGGCCCAGGCCGCACGGGCGGCGCGGCTCGGCCACGACGTGGTGTCCTGCCCCGACACGTCGGTCTACCTCGACTACCGCCAGTCCGAGGATCCCGGCGAGCCGACCCCGGTCGGCACCCTGCTGACCATCGACGACGTGCACGCCTTCGACCCGGTGCCGCCCGGCCTGACCCCGGCGGAGGAGGCCCACATCATCGGCGCGCAGGCGAACATCTGGACCGAGCACATGGAGTCCGCGCGCCGGGTCGACTACATGGCATACCCACGGTTGTGCGCTTTCGCCGAGGTCGTCTGGCACCGAGCCGACGGCTTCGCCGACCGTCTGACCAGCCACCTGCCCCGCCTGGACGCCCTGCACGTCAACTACCGCCCACCGTCCGGCCCACGCCCGTGGGACGCCCGCCCCGACGCCCTGGGCCGCCCCCGCTCCCGAGCCGCCCGAGAGCGGGAAGTGGCCCAAATGACCAGCCCACCATGACCCCCCGCCCACCGCCGCCCGTTGGCAAGCTCCGCACCGGCTCGCGGCAGGTCTGTGCACCGGCTCGCGCTGTTGGCCACGCAGCGGCTGGCGGCGGGTGCCGCTTGGCGGTGTTGGCCACGCAGCGGCTCGCGGTGTTGGCCCTGCAGCGGCTGGTGGCGGGTGCCGCTTGGCGGTGTTGGCCTCGCGGTGTTGGCCATGCACCGGCTCGCGGTGTTGGCCATGCACCGGCTCGCGGTGTTGGCCCTGCAGCGGCTGGCGGCGTGTGCCGCTTCGTGGTGTTTGGCCAGGCGGCGGCTCGCGGTGTTAGCCCCGCAGCGGCCGGCGGCGGGTGCCGCCTCGGGGGTCGTGCCGGGTCAGTCGTGGACGTCGGTTTCGGGGTTTGCGGCCGGGTCGGGTTCGAGCAGGGCCCGGGCGTAGTTGGCCATCGAGCGCTGGTAGCGGGGGAGATGCGCGGCCAGGGCGCCGACCGCGATCGACACTGCTTCGCGTTCGCGGCCCACGTCGGTCAGGGCCAGGGCGAGGACCGTCTTCACCGCGTCGTCCAGGTGGTCCGGCGGTGCCGTCAGTTCGGCGGTCAGCATTGCCACGCTCTCCTGCGAGCGGTCCAGGTTGCGCAGCGAGCTGGCCATCTGGATCACCGCGCGGCGGCGGCGTTCGCCGGTCAGGCCGGCGTCGAGGGCGGTGCGGTAGAGCGGGACGGCCAGGTCCGAGTGGCCGGTCGAGTCGAGGGCGGCGGCCCGTTCGAAGAGGCCGTCCGGCGCGCCCGGCGGCAGTTCCTCGACCAGTTTTTCGATCAGGGTGAGGAACGCCGCCTCGTCCCGCTCGTCGAGGGAGGCCCACGCCTCCGCCATCCGCTGCTCCCACTCCGCCGTCTGCATCCGGACAGCGTCGCACAGCAAGGCCGGTTGACCTGGCGGCGCGCGTTTGGTGGAGTCGTGGCAAATGACCGACGACCACGCACGACTCACCGCCCTCGGCCACCAGCTCATCGAAACCCACGCGCACCTGCTGGACGCGCTCGACGATCTCCGCGACGGCGGCCGGATGCCCGCCGACCTGGCCACCCACTGCCTGGCCTTCTGCGCGGCCGTGACCCGCCACCACACCCAAGAGGACAACACCGTCTTCCCGCTGCTGGCCGGCCGCCATCCCGAGCTCCAAGATCTGCTGGACGGCCTGAAACGCGATCATCAGATGATCGCCGGCATGCTCGGCCGGGCCGGTGAGCTCGCCGCCGACCTGGACGCCGACGGCGCCCGCGCCGAGCTGGACGGCCTGGCCGCGCTGTTG
Organism: Actinoplanes sp. NPDC051388; assembly: GCF_055586225.1. Lineage (NCBI taxonomy): Bacteria > Bacillati > Actinomycetota > Actinomycetes > Micromonosporales > Micromonosporaceae > Actinoplanes > Actinoplanes sp. NPDC051388. The sequence continues at coordinate 13,965 of NZ_JBVJIP010000020.1, forward strand.
GAGTCGCACTTCGCCTGGGAGGAGAAGCGCCTGGTGCAGATCCTGAACGCGCTGCCCAGGGACACCCCGGTCCCGCACTGGTGATTGATCGGGTCCACTTCGACTGGGGTCCGGCCGGCGCGCAAGCCGCGGGCGCCGACTTCGTGGTGATCGTGGACGTGCTCTCCTCCACGACGACGCTGACCGTGGCCGCCGAGCGTGGGATCGCGGTCATGCCCTATCGGTGGCGGGACGAATCCGCCGCCCGGGTCGCCCGCGAGCACGACGCGACCCTGGCGGTCGGCCGTTCGCAGGCGGGTCCGGGCCAGGTCAGCCTGTCCCCGGCGACGGTGCTGAACGCGACCGGTGTGCGGCGCCTGATCCTGCCGTCGCCGAACGGCGCGACCATCGCCGCGACGGTGGCGGGCTCGGGAGCCACCGTGATCGGCGTCTGCCTCCGCAACGCGGCCGCCGCCGCGGCCTGGGTGCACCGACACGCCAGCGGTTCGGTCGCGGTGATCGCGGCGGGCGAACGCTGGCCCGACGGCTCGCTGCGCCCAGCGGCCGAGGACCTCTGGGGCGCAGGCGCCTTCCTGCACGCCCTCGCCGCTCGAGCCACCGACGGCTGCGCCGCCCACGCAGCAGACGGCCACATCACTCGAGCACCCCACGGCGACGCCGTTCACCCAGCCAGTGGCGACGCCGTTGACGCTGCCCGTTGCGATGGCGTTCACGCTGCCCGTGACGCTGCCCGTGGCGGTGGCGGCACTCGCGGCGGTGGCGTTGACGCTGCCCGTGGCGGTGGCGCTACTGGCGGCGACGGTGTTCACGCTGCTGGCGGCGATGGCGATGGCGATGGCGATGGCGATGGCGTTGCTCGCGGCGATGGCGTTCACGTAGCCGGCGGCGATGGAGTTCACGCTGCCCACGGCGATGCCGCTCGTGCCGCTGGCGCTTGCGGTGCGGACGGCTGCGTCTCTTGTGCTGCGGAGGGCGACACGCTCCATGCGCTCGATGGCCGCGGTGGATCGGCTGGCGGTGAGGGTGTGGGTTGGACGTCGCCCGAGGTCGGGGTGGCTGTTGCGGCCTACCTGGCCGTGGCCGGCGATCTTGTGGCCGCGCTGCGGGACTGTGTTTCCGGGCGGGAGTTGATCGGTATGGGGTTTGGTGGCGACGTGGCGGTCGCCTCGGAGACCGGGTCGGCTGTGGTGCCGGTTCTGGTTGATGGGTGGTTTGTCGGAGGGTGAGTGGGCACGGACCTGGCAGGGTGGGCTCGCCGTTCTGGACGCGCAGCGGCCTTGGTGTGCCCGCCCGGTGTCGGCGGGAGCTGCGGCGCGCAACCACCCACCAAGGTGCGACCTGAAGATCTCGATCGGTCATCCGAGGGGCTGATCGCCGCCGGACGCGGACGGGGACGGCGGGCCTCCGTGCGACCTCGTGGACGGTGCCCTGACAGAATGTCGGGTGCGCCCCGTGACACCTGATGAGGAGACGTTCCCGTGATCCGTACCCATGACGCCGGCATTCTGCGTGCCGGTGACGCCGGCACGACGGTGACGCTGGCCGGCTGGGTGGCCCGCCGGCGCGACCACGGTGGGGTCATCTTCGTGGACCTGCGCGACGCCTCGGGCGTGGTGCAGGTGGTGTTGCGCGAGGAAGATGCGCACGCGCTGCGCAACGAGTTCTGTGTGCTGGTCACCGGCGAGGTCACCGCGCGCCCGGCCGGCAACGAGAACCCGGAGCTGCCGACCGGCGCGATCGAGGTGACGGCGGCCGAGCTGACCGTGCTCTCCGAGGCCGCGCCGCTGCCGCTGCCGATCGACGACGCGGTCACCGCCTCGGACGACCTGCGGCTCAGATACCGCTACCTCGACCTGCGGCGCAGCGGCCCGGCGAACGCGCTCAAGCTGCGCTCGCGGGCCAACCAGATCGCCCGCGAGGTGCTGCACGCCCGCGACTTCAACGAGATCGAGACGCCGACGCTGACCCGGTCCACGCCGGAGGGCGCCCGCGACTTCCTGGTGCCGGTGCGCCTGCAGCCGGGCACTTGGTATGCGCTGCCGCAGTCCCCGCAGCTGTTCAAGCAGCTGCTGATGGTGGCCGGCATGGAGCGTTATTACCAGATCGCCCGCTGCTACCGCGACGAGGACTTCCGGGCCGACCGGCAGCCCGAGTTCACCCAGCTGGACATCGAGATGTCGTTCGTCACGCAGGACGACATCATCGAGCTCGGCGAGGAGATCGTCGTCAAGCTGTGGGGCGAGCTGGCGGGTTACACCGTGCAGACGCCGATCCCGCGGATCACCTGGACCGACGCGATGGACCGGTACGGATCGGACAAGCCCGACCTTCGATACGGCGTGGAGCTCACCGAGCTGACCTCCTATCTGTCCGGGACGGAATTCCGGGTCTTCAAGGGCGCCATCGACGCCGGCGGCTATGTCGGTGCCGTGGTGATGCCCGGCGGCGCCTCCCAGACGCGCAAGGAGCTGGACGGCTGGCAGGACTGGGCCAAGGCGCGTGGCGCCCGCGGCCTGGCCTACGTGGTGCTCGACGAGTCGACCGGGGAACCCCGCGGCCCGGTCGCCAAGAACCTGAGCGCGGAACACCTCGGTGGACTGGCCGACGCGGTCGGCGCCAAGCCCGGTGACGCGATTTTCTTCGCCGCCGCCACGGAACGCCGCGAGGCCCAGGAGCTCCTCGGCGCCGCGCGCATCGAGATCGCCAGGCGCTCGGGGCTGATCGACGAGTCCACCTGGGCGTTCTGCTGGGTGGTGGACGCGCCGATGTTCGAGAAGACCGAAGACGGCGGCTGGACCGCGGTGCACCACCCGTTCACGTCGCCGAACGCCGAGTGGATGGACCGCTTCGAGGAGGCGCCGGACCGGGCGCTGGCCTATGCATACGACATCGTGGTCAACGGCAACGAGATCGGCGGCGGCAGCGTCCGTATCCACCGCGGTGACGTGCAGAGCCGAGTGTTCGACCTGCTCGGCATCACGCCGGAGGAGGCGCAGGACAAGTTCGGCTTCCTGCTCGAGGCGTTCAAATACGGTCCGCCGCCGCACGCCGGCATCGCGCTCGGCTGGGACCGCACCTGCATGCTGCTCAGCGGCAACGACTCGATCCGCGAGGTCATCGCGTTCCCGAAGACCCGCGGCGGCTACGACCCGCTGACCACCGCGCCGACCCCGATCACCGCGCAGCAGCGGCTCGAGGCCGGCATCGACGCCAAGCCCAAGCCGGCCGCCGGCACCCCGGGCACCGACGGCGTCGCGGCGCCGGTGGAGCCGAGCAACTGACACGCATCCTGGTCATCGGCGCGTCGGGCAACCTCGGAGGCGAGGTCGCCCGGCAGGCCGCTGCCGCCGGGCACGAGGTCACCGGCACGTCGTCGGCGGACCTGGACATCACCGATCCGGCCGCGACGCGCGCCTTCGTGGCGGCGGCCCGGCCGGATGTGGTGATCAACTCGGCGTACCGCACGGAGAGCTGGGCGGTGACCGCCGAGGGCGCGGCCAACGTCGCGCTCGCGGCCGCGGGCACGCGCCTGGTGCACATCTCCTCCGACGCGTTGCACCGCGGCCGGCCGGAACCCTACGGCGACGCCGACCCGCCCACGCCGATCTATCCCTACGGCGCCGCGAAGGCCGCCGCCGAACTCGCGGTGCGGACCGCCGACCCGGCCGCGGCGCTGGTCCGGACGTCACTGATCCTCGGCGACGAGCACAGCAGCCAGGTGCGCCTCTGCCTCGAACTGGCCACCGGCGCGCGCGAGGGATTCCTGTTCAGCGACGAGTTCCGCTGCCCGATCCTGGTCACCGACCTGGCCGCGGCGGTGCTCGAACTGGCCGCGTCGGACTGGTCCGGCCCGATCAACGTGGCCGGCCCGCAACGGCTGAGCCGCGCCGAGGTCGGCACGCTGATCGCCACCCGCTACGGCCTGGACCCGTCGAAGATCCCGGTGCGCACGGTCGCGGAGAGCGGCCTCGGCCCGCGCCCGCAGAATGTCGTCCTCGACAGCACGCGCGCGGCCGCCATGCTGCACACCCCGCCACGCCCCATTCATATGTGAAAATGTCGCGGTGAACCCGACGATTGTGCACCGCGACGAGCAGCCCTATCTGGGGCGCCGCGAGTCGATCACGATGACCGAGTTCGCCCGGCTGGCAGACCACCTGCCGGAGATGTTCGGCGCGCTGGCCGAGCGCGGCGTGGCGGTCGCCGGTCCGCCGTTCTTCCGCTACCGGGTGATCGACATGGCCGCGGAGCTGATGGTCGAGGCGGGCATCCCGATCGCCGCGCCGATCGAGGCGGACGAGCCGAGCTTCATCGACACGCTGCCGGCCGGTCGTTATGCCACGATCAGCCACATCGGCCACCCCGACGAGCTGATGGGCGTCACCGCCAAGCTCCTCGACTGGGCCCAGCGCGAGGCCCTGACCTGGGACATGTCCCAGACTCCCGAGGGCGAGGTGTGGGGCAGCCGCCTCGAGCTGATGATGACCAACCCCGCCGAGGAACCGGACATGCACAAATGGGAGACCGTGCTGATGTTCCGCCTGGCGGACTGAGAAAACTTCGATGTCGCACCTGGGTGGGTGGTGCTGACCGCAGTTCCCACCGAGGCCGGGCGTGCCCATCAGGCCGCTGACGCGTCCAAACCGATGCGCCCACCCTTCATTCTCCGTGCCCACTCACCCTCTTCGAAACACTGCCAGTCCTGACCAGCGCCGAAACCACCGCCGTCGTGACCCACCCCGACCAAGCGGGCATCAGCGGTGCCGATGAGCAGGAGCGCCGCGCTACCTCTGCCCTGCTCGCCGTGATGAGCTCGGTCCGTGAGTTCGGACGGGCGCTGGTGCAACCCGTCGGTGCGCCGGCCGGGCAGATCCAGACCTACATCGAGGTTCCGTTCAAGCTGGAAGACAAGCAGTGCTTCCCGGACGGGCGGGTGCGGGTCGTGCGCGGGCAACGACAGTGGACTGCGCTCGTCGAGGTCAAGACCGGCAGCAATGAGCTGCATGCCGAACAGCTCGAGCGATATCTTGACGTGGCCGAGGAACAGGGCTTCGACGCGCTGTTCGGCGACATGGGTCCGGCGTGGGTTCCGGTGCGCGAATCGATCGGCGCCGGCACCCTTCGTCCCGGCGATGCGAACGCCGCCGCGGTCGTCGGCCGGTTCGACGCGCTCGTCCGATACGCCAGCCTGAAGCTCGGTCGGCAACTGGGCACCGAGGTGGTGCCCGCGCTCAGCCGCCGGGAGTTCGCCGAGCCCGCTGGCCGGGCCCAAAGTCTGATCACCGAGCTGACCACCACCGCGACCATGACCGCCGGCCTCAAGATCCCGGGTGCGGTCGGCCCGATGTCGATCGTCGGCGACGCCACCAAGGAACTGAAGGCGTTCCGGGTCGCGCAGCTGTCGGCCGCGGGGACGAAGCGCGGGACCGGCCGCGGGTCGTTCATCGACTCGTTCCTGGATGCCGTGGACGTGTTCTACGAGCAGGTCCTGCAGAACCTCAAGCCGTGGATCGCCGCGCCGCCGCGGCTACGGACGGTCGACGAGCCGGCCGTCGAGCCGGTCTCGAAGAACCTGGTCTCCACCGCCATCTCGTCCCAGGACGGTCCTCAGCCAGAAGGGCCGACCTCGACCGTCGCCGAGAGTGAGCCGGTCGGACTTCAGGCGCCGTAGCGGGCCAGGAACGAGTTGACCGCCTCGCGGATGGCCTTTTCGGTTTCGGCCTCGGTGGGGGCGTAGTCGATCAGGAGCATGCGCGGCCAGAAGGCGAAATCCCCGATCATGCCGAGGAACTGGTTGGCCGGGAGCAGCGCGTCGGCGAAGCGGACCGTGCCGGCTTCCCGCTCTGCCTCCAGGTAGGTGCGGACGCTGTCGAAGAACGGGAGCTTGCCCAGCCGGAACAGGGTCTGGCCGAGCTCCGGGAAGCGCGGCAGCTCGCCGATCACGATGCGGAAGAGGGCCACCATGCGCGGGCGGGTGAGCACGCCGACGTAGGTGTGGCCGAGCGACAGCAGGCCCGCCTCGACGTCGCCGGGCTCGGGGGACAGGTCCCAGCCCTGCTCGAGAGTCCAGTATTCGCTGACCATCGCGTCGAACAGCGCGGCCTTCGTCGGGAACTGCTTGAACAGCGTGGCGGTGGAGACCCCGGCCGTCTTCGCTATGCGGGCCAGTGACGTGCGCTCGTAGCCCATCTCGAGGAACAGGTCTGTGGCCGCGCCGAGGATCGCCTCGCGCTTCTCGCGCTGGAGGCGCTCGTGATATCCGATCACCGCCATGCCGACCAGTCTGGCACATGTGAGGTGAGTCGCTTGACTCACCACCCCGCCGAAGGCTAGCTTTCTGAGGCGAGTCACTCAACTCACCACTGGAAGAGGAAGCATGCGAACACGTCTCCTGGGCGCCGCGAAGCTCGAGACCTCGGCGCTCGGCCTGGGCACGATGGGCATGACGATGGCCTATGGCCCGACCGACGACAGCGCGAGCGCCGCGACCATCCGCCGCGCCCACGAGCTGGGCATCACCATGTTCGACACCGCCGAGCTCTACGGCCTCGGCACCGGCGCCAACGAGCGGCTGCTCGGCACGGCGGTGCGGCCGTTCCGGGACGAGGTGCTGCTGGCCACCAAGTTCGGCTACGACCTGACCGCCGACCAGAGCCTCGGCGAAGCCCTGGACAGCCGGCCCGTGCACATCCGCGAGGTGGTCGAGAACAGCCTGCGGCACCTGGGCACCGACCGCATCGACGTGCTCTACCAGCACCGCGTCGACCCGGCCGTGCCGATCGAGGACGTCGCCGGCACGGTCGCCGAGCTGGTCCGCGAGGGCAAGGTGCTGCACTTCGGGCTCAGCGAGGCCGGGCCGGACGTGCTGCGCCGCGCGCACGCCGTGCATCCGGTGACCGTGCTGCAGAGCGAGTACTCGGTGTTCGAGCGGGCGGTCGAGGCGGCCGTCCTGCCGGTCGCCCGCGAGCTGGGCATCGGGTTCGTCGCGTATTCGCCGCTGGGCCGCGGCTTTCTGACCGGCGCGGTGCGTCCGGCCGACCAGTATCCGGCGGACGACATGCGCCGCTTCGACCCGCGCTGGCAGGGCGACAACTACCCGCGTAACGCCGCCGCGGTGGACCGGTTGGCCGGCCTCGCCGCGCGTAAGGGCATCGCCGTCACCCAGCTCGCCCTCGCCTGGCTGCTGGCGCAGGGCGACGACGTCGTCCCGATCTTCGGCACCCGCAGCCCGGATCGGCTGGCCGAGAACGCGGCCGCCACCGAGGTCGAGCTGAGCGACGCGGACCTGGCCGAGATCCGCGCCGCCCTGCCGCACGGCTCGTTCGGCAGCCGCTATGCCGGCGGCCACCTGCCTTCCTGGGAGCGCGAGCAGGCTGCCTAGGGGCTAGGACGCGATCCCGGCGGCGGCCGGCCGGGGCAGGGCCGGCCCCCGCGCCGGAATGCTGTCGGCCCGCGCCGGGTCGACCCGCCGGAGGGTGCCGTCGGCGGCCGCCTGGGCGGTGGCGAGCATCGACACGAACGCCGTCCGGATCTGCGACTCGACGTCCTCCGGCGGCAGGTTGGAGAGCTCCACCAGGAGCGAGGCGCTGCCCAGGATCCCATAGGCGTTGCGCGCGATGCCCTCGTAGAGCTCGCCCGGATAGCGGGTGACGTTCGCCCCGGCCAGGTGTGTCATCGCGTCGTAGTTGAGCACCGCCAGCCGCCGTCCCGCGGTCACCGCCTCGGCGCTCGCCAGCGGCGACGTCGGCCAGAGCATCGACGCGGTGGTCTCCCGGCCGTCGGGCTGCAGATAACGCCCCTGCATGTGGTAGTCGACCACGATGTCCGGCTCGGTGGCGTGCCACTGCCGCTGGATCGCCCGGGACTCCGGCACCGGGTTGTCCTCGATCGGGGTCAGCGGGTTGTGGAAGCGGTTGATGTCATAGCCGACGCCCGGGTTCGTGTAGGGCCCGCTCGCGGTCGGATCATTGTTCCAGCGCTGGTCGAGCACCGCGCCGTCGGGGTTGGCCTGCACCACCACGTCGAGCGTGACGCGGCTCAGCAGCCAGCTGTGCCACGGTGTGCGCGGCACCCCGAGCGTCCACAGTGCCCGGATGGCGGCCGGCGTGCCGAGCGGCTCGTCACCGTGCTGCTGGGTCACATAGAGCAGACGCACCGGCCCGTGCCCGACCGAGGCGAGCCGCACCGGCCGCCCGTCGTTGGTCCGCCCGATCACGCCGAGCCGCACCCGCCCATGGCTGTTCCGCGCGATCGAGGAAAGCGCCGCTCCCACCTGCTCGGGGCTGGGCTCGGAAGGAACAAGATCGGCCGGCGCGGTCGGCAAGCCGGCCGGGGCCGGCGCCAACGCCGTCGTAAAGGAGGAGGAGGCGGCCGAGGCGGGCGGCGCGGCCAGCGTCACTCCCAGAAGCGCGGCGACCAGCGCCGCAGCGGCGCGAACAGCGCCGACACGGGCCCGGCGGGTGCGCGAAGCGGCGCGGGGCGCGCCGCACGGCAAGGTGGCGGTGGACTTCGTTGTCATCCGGACTCCCAGCGCATCGAGGTCATTCGATTGAACGTAAGCGCCGCCGGGGACCGCCGCTAGTCGATCATGCTGGTCGCGTTGTCCGCCGCGGCCAGCAGCGCCGGGTCGCCATCGCGCTCGAACGCCTCCACCGCCGCGTCCGCGAACTTGATCGCGTGCGCGTCACCCGACCGCGCCGCCCGATCCATCGTCGCCGCCGCATCGACCGCGCCGGCCGCCCCCGCGGGCCGGAGCGTGGCGGGGGAGTAGGCCGCGGTCACCGCCGCGGTGGCCGCCCACGCCGCGGTGACACTCACCTCGTGCAATGTGGACGGCAGGGCGGGCAGCGTCCGCAGCACGGCGGCCGGCGCGGTCGCCGCGTGCACGAGCATGACCGGGTTCCCGTACCCATGGGTGTGATGTCTGCGGACCGCGGCCGAGACCAGATCACCCAGCGCGAGTGACGGGCCCGGCGGGGGTGGCAGCTCGGTGAGCTGCGCGAGCCGATGCCGGATGCCGAACCGCTGATCCGGCACCCGCGGCACCGCGTCCAGCGCGGCCCGCGGATCGCCGGTCCGATAGGGACCCTGCCCCGGCGGCGCGAGCGGCTGCCAGCGGGCGGCCCAATAGGCGAGCCCCTGACCGAGTTCGGCGACCCGCGGCGCGGTCTCAGCGGAAAGCAGCGCCCGCACCGCGTGCCCGACCCGGATCACCCCGTGCGTCGCCCCGGCCGCGATCCCCGGCAGCAGCCGCGGCCACCACACCGCCAGCACGTCACGCCAGGGCGCCTCGCGCAGCTCGCGGTCGAAGAACCCGATCCAGTCGCCGGTTCGCACCGGATCGCCGAGCGGATCCCGCCACTCCTGCGGCGAGATCCGCGCGATGCCGCGTGGCGCGTCCTCCAGCCGGTCGCGGTAGCCGTCGATCCACCGATGCACGTCCGCCTCGTGGCCGTGCCGGGTCAGCGCCTCGGCGGCCATCGGCGCGTGGTTGCTCAGCCAGCCGTCGCGCTCCGGCCCGGTGTCCCGCAACCGTTCCAGCGCCTCGTCCAGAATGCCCATCCGGGCAGCCTGCAACCTGAAGCGAACTTCAGGTCAAGCGACGCATCGCCGGGTGCGCGGTCGGCTCGAAACCCAGCGACCGGTAGAGCGGCTCGCCGTCCGGCGAGGCCCGCAGATCAACGGCCCGCACATCACGCTCGGCGAACCACTCCAGCAAGGCTTCCATGCAGGCCCGCGACAAACCCTTCCGCCGGTACGCGGGCAGCGTCGCGACGTTGTACACGTACCCCCGGAGTCCAGCCGGATCGCGCGGTCCCGGAAGCCGCTGATCCACCTGGCCCACCGCGCAGGCCGCGAGTCCGGGCCGGTCGGCGCGGTCGACCACGAACGCCGCCATCGTGTCGCCCAGCCGCGAGCGCAGGATCCGGGCGCCCGCCGACACCCACTCACCGCCCGCCGGCGTCCCACCGTCGAGCGCGCCGAGCATCACGCCGCGCAGCGCCATCAGTTCCTCGGCGTCCCGGACGGACGCCTGCCGCACCTCGATCACCACGGCGCCCAGCCTCGCACATCGCACTTGCATGATTCCTTTGCACAACTATTGTGGAAGGCGTGAGCGACGACCTCAAGCACGTGCATCTCGACTCCCGGCAGATCCGCACGCTGGCCCACCCGCTGCGTTCGCGGCTGATCGGCGAGCTGCGGCTGAACGGGCCGGCCACGGCCACCAAACTGGCCGAGCGGTTCGCCACCAACACCGGCGCGACCAGCTACCACCTGCGCCAACTCGCCGACGTCGGGTTGGTCGCCGAGGACGAGGGCGCCGGCCGCGGCCGCGAGCGCTGGTGGCGTGCCGCGCACGACGTGACCAGCTGGGAGCGCGACGCGTTCGCCGGCGATCCCGATGCCCAAGCCGCCGCCGACTGGCTGACCAGCGCATATGCCCGACAGGTCGCGGAGCGGATCGAGGACTGGAACAACGGCGTCGCCACCGAGCCGGCCGAGTGGCGGGCCGCCGCGCAGTTCAACGACTACATCCTGCGGCTCGATGCCGGTCAGCTCGCCGAACTGGTCGGTGAGCTCGACGCGGTGATCGACCGCTGGGTCGGCCGCGAGCCCGCGCCGGCCGCCCGGCAGGTGCTGCTGTACGTCTACCCGATCCCGCTGTCATGACCGCCGCACAGGCACGCCGCCGCTTCCTCGTGCTGCTCGGCCTGCGCTGGTTCCCGGTCGGCCTGGTGATCCCGGTGCTGGTGCTGCTCCCGCTCGAACGCGGCCTCACCATCGCGCAGGTCGGCGCGGCCGCCGCGGTGCAGGGCATCACCGTGCTGATCCTCGAGCTGCCCACCGGCGGCCTGTCCGACACCATCGGCCGCCGCCCGGTGCTGCTGCTCGCCGGGCTGATCAACCTGGCGTCGATCGGCCTGCTCGCGGTGGCCTCGTCGGTGGCCGTGTTCGTGCTGGTCTATCTGCTGCAGGGCATCCACCGCGCGCTGGACAGCGGCCCGCTCGAGGCGTGGTACGTGGACCACGCGCTGGCCGCCGACCCGGACGCCGACATCGAGACCGGGCTGGCCCGCAGCGGCGTGGTGCTCGGCCTGAGCGTCGGCGGCGGGTCGCTGATCGGCGGCGGCCTGGTCGCCCTCGGCCCGTGGGGTCCGTTGTCGGCGCTCACGCTGCCGGTGCTGTTCTCCCTGCTGATGGTCGTGGCCAGCCTGATCGCGGTGCTGTTGCTGATGGACGAGACCCGGCCGGTGCGCGCCGAGCTTCCGGCGCGCGGCATCATCACCGCGATCGGCGGGGCCCTCCGGCTGGCCCGGCGCAACCGGGTGATCGCCGCGCTGATCTCGGTCGAGCTGTTCTGGGGTTTCGGGATGACCACCTTCGAGACGCTGATGCCGGTGCGGCTCGACGACGTGCTCGGCGACGCGGACCGGGCGGCCGCCCTGATGGGCCCGGTCGGCGCGGGCGGCTGGGCGGCGTCGGCGGCCGGCGCGGCGCTGATCCCGCTGCTGGCCCGGCGCATCGGCGCGCCGTGGACCGGCTTCGCGCTGCGGATCGCCCAGGGCGCCACGGTGGTCGGGATGGCTCTGCTGGCCGGTCCGATCGGCATCATCGCGGCCTACCTGCTGTGTTACACGGTGCACGGCGCGGCCAACCCGGTGCACGTCGGGATGCTGCACCGGCAGGTCGACGGGCCGTGGCGGGCCAGCGTGCTGTCGCTCAACTCGATGGTGTCCCAGCCCGGCAACGCGCTAGGGCTGGTGGTGCTCACCGTGATCGCCGGGAGCGCCGGCACCACCGCGGCGATGCTCACCGGCGCGGTCGTGCTCGCGGTGGCGGCGCCGCTCTATCTGGTCGGCCGGCGATCGACGCCGATAGTGGTCCACAGCGGAGTTTCAGAAACCGCGTGACCGGGGTATCAGCAGGCACGAAGCGCTCTCACCCCCGGAGGACATCATGCTTGCCATTGCCGCAGCCGTCGTTTTCGGCATCTACCTTCTGCTCGACCTGCTCGACGTCGGCAACACCGACCTGTTCAACTTCCCCACCTTCGCGGCGCTGGGCTTCCTGCTGCTCTCGCTCTATCTGGCGGGCATCGGCAGCGGCCCGCGCGGGACCGGCTCGGGAAGCAGCGGCCGCCGCTTCTACGGCCGTCGCCCCGGCCGCGGCTGACCCGGACGGGGCATCGGCCCGCTCTCGGTGCACATTTCGGGCACCCGAGGGCGGGCCGGTACTGTCTGTACCCGATGGAAACCGACGGGCTGTTCTCGCTACAAGCCCCGGCGAGCGGTGGTCCCACAGGATTCTCGCCTCCGCCGGCGGATGCGCCGCTGCCCGTGCGGATGCGCCCGGTCAAGCTGGATGAGCTGGTCGGGCAGCAGCATCTGCTGGCGCCCGGCGCGCCGCTGCGCCAGTTGGTGACCGGCGCCTCCCCGATGTCGGTGATCCTCTGGGGCCCGCCCGGCACCGGCAAGACGACCATCGCTCATCTGGTGGCCTCGGCTACGGACCGTAAGTTCGTCGCGATGTCCGCGCTCTCCGCGGGCGTCAAGGACGTGCGCGCGGTCATCGACACCGCACGTCGCGAACGCCGATCCGGTGGCCCGCCGACCGTGCTCTTCATCGACGAGGTGCACCGCTTCAGCAAGACCCAGCAGGACTCGTTGCTGGCCGCGGTCGAGGACCGCACGGTCACGCTGCTGGCCGCCACCACCGAGAACCCCTACTTCTCGGTCATCTCCCCACTGCTGTCCCGCTGCGTGCTGCTCACGCTGCACGCGCTCGACGAGGACGCGGTCCGCTCGCTGGTGCGCCGCGCGGTCTCCGACGAGCGCGGCCTGGGCGGCGCGGTCACGCTCACCGCCGAGGCCGAGGAGCATCTGGTACGCCTGGCCGGCGGCGACGTCCGCAAGGCGCTGACCGCCCTGGAGGCCGCGGCCGCGTCCGCGGAGGCCCAGGGCGTCACCGAGATCGACCTGGCGACCTCGGAGAAGGCGGTCGACGTGGCGGCCGTCCGCTACGACCGCGACGGCGACGCGCATTACGACGTGATCAGCGCGTTCATCAAGAGCATGCGCGGCTCCGACCCGGACGCGGCGCTGCACTGGCTGGCCCGGATGCTGGTGGCCGGGGAGGACCCGCGGTTCATCGCCCGGCGCATCGTGATCTTCGCCAGCGAGGACGTCGGCATGGCCGATCCCCAGGCGCTGCTGGTGGCGACCGCGGCGGCCCAGGCGGTGCAGAGCGTCGGACTGCCCGAGGCCCAGCTCAACCTGGCCCAGGCGGTCGTGCATCTGGCCACCGCGCCCAAGTCGAACAGCGTCACCACGGCGCTCGGCGCGGCCATGGAAGACGTGCGCACCGGCCACGGCGGCGCGGTTCCGACGGGTTTGCGTGACGCGCATTACCCCGGGTCGCGTGGCCTTGGTCACGGCAAGGGCTACCGATATCCCCACGATGATCCGCGTGGTGTGGTTAAGCAGCAATATGTCCCTGATGATCTGGTCGGCACCGATTACTATCGGCCGTCCGAGCACGGCGCCGAGCGTGCCGTCGCCGACCGTCTGCCGAGGCTGCGGCGCATCGTCCGGGGTCTGCCCGGCCCGGCCGGCGGTCCGCCGGCGGCCGGCGGCAGGCCCGGGACGGCCCCGGCGCAGGATCGCGCTGGGGGCTCTGTGGGCTTTTCGGCTGAAGGCGCGGATGGCGTTTCGACCGTAGGCTCGTCGGCTGGTGAGGATATCGACGATGGCCGAGACGACAGCGGCACCGCCGCCGGAAAGGAACAGCCGTGAGCCCGCGCGGTGCCGAACGGCCCGACGACGACGCTGACCTGCGCAACGACCAGACCGGCCGCCGTGGCCGCCGGTTCGGGCGGGGCCGGCCGGTGGAGCCCGTCGCGCCGGAAGAGGTGCCGCAGGAGGAGACCGGCTGGCTCGACGATCTGCGCACCGCCAAGCAGGAGCGCGGCGCGATCGGACCCGGCCGGCCGGGCGAGGGGCGCGCCAGCCGATCCGGCAAGGTCGCGCCCGGCCCCGAGGACGATCCCGGCCCGCCCGGCTTCGCGCCGGTGTCGCCCGCGGCGTCCCCCGTCTCGCCGGCCGCGCCGCCGCCCGTCGCCGAACCGCCCACCATGGTTCCGCCGCCCTCGTCGCGGCCGGTGAGCGCATCGCCGTCCGCGCCGGTCAGCCCGGCGCGCGCCCGGTTCGACGACTCGTGGCAGACCTCGAGCGGCTCGTGGCAGACCCAGAGCGGGCCCGGGCGGCACACGTCCGAGGTGCCCGATGAGGCCGGCCCGGGTCGTGGCCGCCGACAGCTCGACGCCGGACAGCACGGTCAGCCCGGTCCCACGCCACGCAGCCCGGCCCCGGCGGCTCCACCCGGCCCGGCGCCACACAATCCGGCGCAACACACTCCGGCGCAGCACAGTTCGGCCCCGGTGGTTCCGCCCGGTCCGGCGCAGCACAGTCCTGCGCAGAACAGTCCGGCGCAATACGGTCCGGCGCAATACGGTCCGGCGCAGGACGATCCGACACCGCGCGGTCCGGCGCAGCACAGTCCGGCGCCGCCGGCTGGGCCGCAGCAGCGGCCGGAGCGTCGCGGTTCGGATTGGCAGAGCCTGACCCAGCCCGGTCCGGCGCCGCGCAGCCCGATTCCGCCCGGTCCGGCGCCGCAGAGCCCGGCCCGCGGGTTCGGTGGGCCGCCGAGCGTGCGGCCGGTTTCGGCCGTGCCGCAGAGCCCGGCTCGCGGGTTCGGTGGGCCGCCGAGTGCTCGGCCGGTGTCGGCCGTGCCGCAGAGTGGCAATGCTCCGGCCGTTCCGCCATCCCCAGCATTGCCCACCCCGCCACCCCTGTCCGCCCCGCCGCCGCGTGGCGCGCCGCCGCGTGGCACCGGCCGGGTGAGCGGGCTGCCTCCGGCCGGACGCGCACAGCCGGGACAGTTCGGCGGCGGGCACGCGGCCGACGACGACCAGCCGTCCGGCCCGATCGGCCGGGTGGCGCCGCCCGCCGGTCCGCAGCACGGCGCACCGCCGCCCTCCGGGCCTCCACCGACCGGGCCGCAGCACGGCGGAACGCCGCCCACCCGGTCTCAACGTGGTGGGCTTCCGCCCGCCGGGTCGCACTCCGGTGGGCTCGCGCCCACCGGGCCGCAGCACGGCGGACCGCCGCCGGCCGGCCCGCAGCATGGTGGTGGCCGGCATGCCAGCGGCGAATATTCGCAGGTCGGATCGCATGGCGAACCCGGACCGCGGGAGCGTGGCCGCGGACGAGGCGAGCCCGGTCCCGGCTATCCGATGCCCGCGGAAGAGGGCACCGGGCGGCACGGCGTACCCGAGCCCGGCCGTCGCACCGGTCCGATCCCGCAGGGCCAGCGCTCGGCGCCGCCACCCGGCGGGCAATACGGCGGTGGCCCAGGCCCGAACAGTGGCGCACCCACCGGCCGCGCGGGCACCGGACAGGCCCGTCCCGCGCCGGGCGCCGCAGCCGCCGGTCCGGCCGCCGCCCGCCGGCCCGGCGCACGCCCGAACGGCCAGCCGGCCGCCCGCGCCACCGCCAGCGTGGTGCCACCGGTGGTGCCGGGTCGCGAAGGCGCCCGGGCACCGGCCCTTCCGGGTCGTGCCGGTGCCATGGCGGACAGCCCTTCCGGGGTCATCAAGCGTCCCGGGGAGCGCGGCACCGGTCGCGTGCCGCGCCCGGCTCGCGAACCGGACCAGCAAACCAGGACCGGCCGCCGAGCCGCGTCCGGCCGCGCCCAGCCCACCGGCGACATCAGCCAGCCGCTGCACGCCCGTCCACAGCCCGGGGACGTGAGCCAGCCGCTGCATGGCCGTCCGCAGCCCACTGGGGACGTCCGGCATCCGACGGGGGACATCGGTCAGCCGTTGCACGGGCGTCCGCAGCCGGGCGGGGAGGTCAGTCAGCCGTTGCACGGCCGGGTGGCGCCACCCGAGGTGAGCCAGCCGCTGCATGGCAGGGCGATGCCGCCCGACGTCAGCCAGCCGTTGCATCGCCGTCCCGCACCGCCGGACGCCGCCCCGCCGCTGCCCGGTCGCGCCGGAATGGCGCAGCCGCCGGACGTGAGCCAGCCGTTGCACGGCCGTGCCGCGCCGCCGGACGTGAGCCAGCCGTTGCACGGCCGTGCCGCGCCGCCGGACGTGAGCCAGCCGTTGCACGGCCGTGCCGCGCCGCCTGAGGTCAGCCAGCCGCTTCCGGGTCGGGCCGCCGTGCCCGGCCGGGCCGCCGCGCCGCCACCCGGCGAGGTCAGCCAGCCGTTGCACGGGCGTGCCGCGCCGCCGGACGTGAGCCAGCCGTTGCACGGGCGTGCCGCGCCGCCTGAGGTCAGCCAGCCGCTTCCGGGTCGGGCCGCCGTGCCCGGCCGGGCCGCGCCGTCGCCGCCCGGGGACGTGAGTCAGCCGCTGTCCGGGCGGGCCCGTTTCGGCACCGGCGAGATGAGCGCCTCCGGCCTGGCCGCGCCGCCCGAGGTCAGCCAGCCGCTGCCGGCCATGACGCCGGACGAGGCTCCGCGCCCCGGCGCCCGCCGGGCCGGTCGGCACAGCGGCGAGTTCGCCGAGGTCCAGCCGGGTCGTGCCACGCCGGCGGAGATCAGCCAGCCGCTGCCCGGCCACGACACCGGCCCGGTGCGCGCCGCCCGCGCCGCCGTCGCCGTGCCCGGCGATGTCAGCCAGGCCCTGCCCGGACACTCCTCCGGGGACCTCGCCGACCGGCCGGCCGGTCGAGCCGGTGTGGCGGTGCCCGGCGACGTGAGCCAGGCGCTGCCGGGCCGGGCCACGGTCCCGAACCCGAATGCGGGCGCCGACGGCGAGGCGGGCGGCCGGGTCACCGGGAGCGTGCGGCCGCCGGCTGTGGGCGTACCGGAGGAAGAGGCCGAACCGGCGCGGGATGCCCTCGCCGACGGGTTGCGCGCGAAGCTGCGCGCCGAACGACGTCTCCGCGTGATCGCGCTGGTGGCGGTCAGTGTGGTGGCCCTGGTGCTGCTGCCCGCGATCTTCGGCGTGCGGGCCGCCATGCGCGACCCGGTGGTCTCGTCTCTGGACGCGCTGAACGTGCCGGGCTGGGCGGCGAGCGACATCGACGACCGCAGCAACGGCAGCCGGTGGTGCTTCTTCGACTGCCGGTTCCGGGAGCGCACCGCGCAGTCCGACCGGCCGTTCAACGAGACCGCCAAGGTCTATGCGGCCGCGCTGACCGCCGCCGGCTGGCAGCCGTGGAAGGTCGCGCAGTGCCCGGAGCAGCCGGTCACCGACGGCGAATACAGCTGCTGGCGGCGCGACGAGTTCACTCTGGACCTCTGGGTGCGCCTGCCGGAGTGCGCGGTGGACGCGCTGGCCGCGCAGGACCCGGCATCGTTGCCGTCGGTCGGCCCGGACGGCGTGGTGCCGACCAGCCCACCCGCGGACTGTGTCGGTTCGACGGTCAGCATCAAGGTGCAGCCGGCCATCAACGACCCGCGCGGGCAACCGCAGCAACAACCGGATCCGGACCTGATCGGGGAGACCCCGGACCCGGAGCTGACCAATGATCCACTTCTGGAGCAGCCGACACCCACGACGTCGTGAAGCGGCGCCCGGTCACGGACGGTAGGGTCTGCACGTTGTCCTGCCGCAGTAGATCGGGTTAGTAGAGGAGCCACTTCATGGACGCCGGAGAAATCGCTGGTCTGATCGCGGCGGGCGCCTTCCTGATGCTCGTCCTGGTGCTGGCCGTGCCGATCCTCAAGCTCGGCCGCACGGTCGATGCCGCGACCCGGGCGATCAACGAGCTGAACGACCGCACCGGGCCGCTGCTGGGGAACGTGAACCAGACCGTCGAGGGCGTGAACACGGCGCTGGGCCAGGTGCAGGTCTCGCTCGACGGGGTGAACGTGCAGCTCGCCAAGGTCGACACCATGACCAGCCACGCGCAGAACGTCACCGCCAGCGTCGCCAACCTGGCCACGATCGTCTCGGCCGCCGCGGCCAACCCGCTGATCAAGGTGGCGTCGTTCGGCTACGGCCTGCGCAAGGCCGCGAACGCCCGCCGGTCCGCCGAGGACGAGCGCGAGGTCCGCGCCACCCTCAAGCAGCGCCGCAAGGCCGCCCGCGCCGCCCGCTGACCTTTCACGAAGGGAACCACGTCACATGAAGCGCCTGCTCTGGCTGGGGGCCGGCCTGGCCGTCGGCGCCCTGGTGGTCCGCAAGCTCACCCGCAAGGCGAACGAGTTCACCCCCTCCGGCATCGCCACGTCGCTGTCGGAATCCGCTGGCGGGCTCGTCGAGTCGCTGCGTAGCTTCGTGGATGACGTCCGCGAGGGAATGGCCGAGCGGGAGGGCGAGATCCACGAGGCCTTCGCCGCGGGCGAGCTCTATCAGGACGAGTTCGCCGACCTGCGCGACGACGAGCAGACCGGCACGGTGGGGAAGCATTCCCAGGAGGGTCAACGATGAGGACCGCGGAGATCAAGCGGCGCTTTCTGGCGCATTTCGAGGCCAACGGGCACACGGTCGTGCCGAGTGCCCCGCTGCCCGCCATCGACGACCCCAACCTGCTGTTCATCAACGCCGGCATGGTGCAGTTCGTGCCCTACTTCCTGGGTCAGCGCAAGCCGGCCTGGGACCGCGCGGCGAGCGTGCAGAAATGCATCCGCACGCCGGACATCGACGAGGTCGGCAAGACCTCGCGGCACGGCACGTTCTTCCAGATGAACGGCAACTTCTCGTTCGGCGACTACTTCAAGGCGGGCGCGATCCCGCTGGCCTGGGAGCTGTCCACCAAGCCGATCGAGCAGGGTGGCTTCGGCCTCGACCCGGAGAAGATCTGGGCGACCGTCTATCTCGACGACGACGAGGCGATCGAGATCTGGAAGCAGCAGCCGGGCATGTCACCGGACCGCATCGTGCGCCGCGGCAAGAAGGACAACTTCTGGTCGATGGGCATCCCCGGTCCGGCCGGCCCCTGCTCGGAGCTCTACTACGATCGCGGCCCGGCCTATGGTCCGGACGGCGGTCCCGAGGTCGACGAGGACCGGTTCCTGGAATATTGGAACCTCGTCTTCATGCAGCACGAGATCACCGACGTGAAGTCGAAGGAGGACTTCCGGATCGTCGGTGACCTGCCGAACAAGAACATCGACACCGGCATGGGCCTGGAGCGGATCGCGTCGATCCTGCAGGGCGTCGACAACCTGTACGAGATCGACGAGGTGCGCCCGATCCTGTCCCGGGCGGCGGAGCTGACCGGCACGCAGTACGGCGCGCACTCCGGCCACGCGGCGTCCGAGTCGCACCCGGACGACGTGCGGCTGCGGGTGATCGCGGACCACGTGCGCACCGCGCTGATGCTGATCGGCGACGGCATCACGCCGTCGAACGAGGGCCGGGGTTACGTGCTGCGCCGCATCATGCGCCGGGCGATCCGGGCGATGCGCCTGCTCGGCTGGCAGGGCGCGACGTTCCCCGAGCTGCTGCCGATCGCGCGCGACTGCATGTCGCCGTCCTATCCGGAGCTCGCCGAGGAGTTCGGCCGCATCTCGACGTACGCGTACGCGGAGGAGGACGCGTTCTCGGCCACGCTGCGGGCGGGCACCACCATCCTGGACACCGCGATCACGTCGGCTCGGCAGAACAAGGAGTCGCAGCTCTCCGGTGACAAGGCGTTCCAGCTGCACGACACGTACGGCTTCCCGATCGACCTGACCCTGGAGATCGCGCAGGAGCAGGGCCTGGAGGTCGACCAGGAGGGCTTCCGGCGGCTGATGGCCGACCAGCGGTCCCGGGCGAAGGCCGATGCGGCCGCGCGTAAGACCGGCCACGTCGACCTGTCGGCATACCGCACGGTGCTGGAGCAGGGCGGTCCGGTCGAGTTCACCGGCTACCAGGAGGTCAGCCGCGAGTCGCGGGTGCGCGCGGTGCTCGGCGCGGACGGCGGCGCGGTGCAGGTGGCGGGCGAGGGCGACTTCGTCGAGCTGATCCTGGACTCCACTCCGTTCTATGCGGAGGGCGGCGGCCAGCAGGCGGACAGCGGCCTGATCAACGTGGGCGGCGGCCGGCTCGAGGTGGTCGACGTGCAGCAGCCGGTGCCCGGCCTGATCGTGCACAAGGCGCGGGTGGTCCGCGGCGAGGTGCGCCAGGGCGAGGCGGGCTTCGCGGAGATCGACGTGACCCGGCGCAAGGCGATCTCCCGCTCGCACACCGCGACGCACCTGATCCACCAGACCATGCGGGCGTTCCTCGGCGAGTCGGCGACCCAGGCCGGCTCGCTCAACGCGCCCGGCCGGCTGCGGTTCGACTTCAACACCCCGGGCGCGGTATCGCCGTCGGTGCTGCACGACGTCGAGCAGCAGGTCAACGAGGTGCTGCTGCGCGACCTCGAGGTCCACGCGTTCATCACCTCGCAGGAGGAGGCGCGCCGGCTCGGCGCGATGGCCCTGTTCGGGGAGAAGTACGGCGACGAGGTCCGCGTGGTCGAGGTCGGTGACTACGCGCGTGAGCTCTGTGGCGGCACGCACGTGGCGCGGTCCGGCCAGCTCGGCCTGGTGAAGATCCTCAACGAGCAGTCGATCGGCTCCGGCGTGCGCCGCGTGGAGGCGCTGGTCGGCATCGACGCGTTCGGCTTCCTGGCCAAGGAGCACCTGCTGGTGTCCCGGCTGGCGGAGCTCTTCCGGGTGCCCGGCGACCAGGTCGCGGACCGGGTCGAGCAGACCGTGACGGCGCTGCGCGACGCGGAGAAGGAACTCGAGAAACTGCGGGCGCAGATGGTGCTCGGCGGTGCGGGTGCGCTGGCCGGCAACGCCCGTGATCTCGGTGGCGTGGCCTATGTCGGAACCGAGGCTCCGGAGGGCGCGGCGGGCAACGACGTGCGTACCCTGGCGCAGGAGATTCGCGGCAAGATCGAGCAGAACCGTCCCGCGGTGGTCGCCGTGGCGGCCCGGTCGAACGGCAAGGCGTCGCTGATCGTCGCGGTCAACGCGGCCGCGAAGGGCCGTGGGCTCAGCGCGAGCGATCTGGTCAAGGGCGCGCTGTCCGGCCGGGGCGGCGGCAACGCCGATCTCGCGCAGGGCGGCGGCGTGCCGGCCGACCAGGTGCCGGCGCTGCTGGCGGCGGTGGAGAAGGCGGTCGGATCGGCCGTCTGATTACAG
The DNA here is from genome assembly GCF_055586225.1 of Actinoplanes sp. NPDC051388. Classification (NCBI taxonomy): domain Bacteria; kingdom Bacillati; phylum Actinomycetota; class Actinomycetes; order Micromonosporales; family Micromonosporaceae; genus Actinoplanes; species Actinoplanes sp. NPDC051388. The sequence continues at coordinate 35,100 of NZ_JBVJIP010000020.1, forward strand.
GGGGTAGCCATGACCGCACTACCGCGGGGTAGGCGGTTGGGCGTCGATGTCGGTAAGGTCCGTGTCGGGGTCGCGATCTGCGATCCCGACGGGATCTTGGCCACCCCCCTGGTCACGCTGTCCCGTGACATGGGCGCGGCCGCCGATTCCGTACCCGCAGACATAGCTGAGCTCAGGCGTCTCGTGGGGGAACACGAGGCGGTGCAGATCGTGGTGGGGCTTCCGGTGCGTCTCAATGGCGCCGAGGGGAGTGCTGCCATCGACATTCGTGCGTACGCTGTGCGACTGGCGAGCGCGGTCACTCCCGTGCCCGTCGTTCTGGCGGACGAGAGGATGTCGACCGTGGTTGCGACCCGTAGGCTGGCCGAGCGCGGGGTCCGTGGCAAGCGACAACGGGCGGTGGTCGATCAGGCTGCCGCGGTGGAGATCCTGCAGAGCTGGCTGGATGCGCAGCGGAGGCAGACGAGATGATCGACGAGCTTGACCTGGCGTTCGATGAGCACGCCGAGAAGGGCAGGCCACGGCACCGGCGGGGCTCCCGGGGCAAGGGCGGGAAGTCCGGCGGGCGTTCGACGGTGGCGTTCCTGATGGCCTTCATCCTGCTGGCGGTGCTCGGCGGCGGGGTCTATCTGGGCTACAGCAGGATCAAGACTTTCTTCACCGCGGCCGATTACGACGGCAACGGCGGTGAGGTGGTGCAGGTCCAGATCAAGGACAATTCCACCCTCACGGAGATGGGCAACACGCTCTTCGATGCGGATGTGGTGAAGAGCACAAAGGCCTTCACCGAGGCGGCCGAGAAGAATCCGCGCGGCAAGAACATCCAGTCCGGCACGTTCAACCTGCGCAAGCAGATGTCCGCCGAGGCGGCCGTGACCCTGCTGCTGGATCCGAAATCGCGGATCAGCAACGGCGTCACGATCCCCGAGGGCACGACGACGATGGCGGTCTACGACATCCTCTCGAAGGCGTCCGGCATCCCGGTGGCCGAGTTCAAGACGGCGGCCAAGGACCCGGAGGCGCTGGGCGTGCCCGCCTTCTGGTTCAACCGCACCGACAAGCAGAAGGTGCAGAAGTCCCTCGAGGGCTTCTTGTTCCCGGACACCTACGAGTTCGAGCCCAACGCCACCGCCGAGCAGATGCTCAGCACCATGGTCGAGCACTTCCTGACCGTGACGACGAAGCTCGACTTCGTGGACAAGGCCCAGCAAAATCGCAAGATCAGCCCCTATGAGGCGCTGACCGTGGCGTCGCTGGCCCAGGCCGAGGCGGGCAACAACGACGACATGGGCAAGGTCGCCCGGGTGGCCTACAACCGCCTCTACAGCGGCAACTTCCCGTGCAACTGCCTGCAGTTCGACGTCGGCATCAACTACTTCTACCAGCTGCAGGGGAAGCCGAAGAAGGCGTCCAAGGACATGACCGCGGCCGAGCTGAACGACCCGAAGAACCCCTACCGGACGCACGGCAAGGCGGGCCTGACGCCGACCCCGATCAACAACCCGGGTCAGCCGGCGCTGAACGGCGCGCTCAACCCGCCGGCCGGCCCGTGGCTGTTCTTCGTGGCCATCGACAAGCAGGGCCACTCGGCCTTCGCCGCGACGCTCGAGCAGCACCGGAAGAACGAGGCGACCGCTCGCAAGAACGGCGTCCTGTGACCGATGCCCGCCGGGCCGCGGTCTGCGGAAAGCCGATCGCGCACTCGTTGTCGCCGGTCATCCACTCCGCGGGCTTCGCCGCCGCCGGGCTGCTGACCTGGACGTACACGTCGATCGAGTGCGCGGCGGCCGAGCTGGCGGATCTGGTGGCGGGGCTCGGTCCGGAGTGGGCCGGGCTGTCGCTGACCATGCCGTTGAAGGAGGTCGCGCTGACCCTGGCCGCGACCGCGACGCCGGCCGCGGTGGCGGTCGGCGCGGCGAACACGCTGGTGCGCCGCGAGGACGGCTCGTGGCACGCCGACAACACCGACATCCCTGGCATGGTGCGCGTGCTGCGCGATGCCGGGGTGGCGGAGTCCCCGTCGGTGACCGTGCTCGGCGGCGGTGGCACGGCGCGCGCCGCCCTGGCCGCCGCGGCCGCGCTGGGCGCGCCGCGGGTGACGCTGGTGACCCGCCGTCCGGCCGCGGCCGACGATCTGGCCCCGGTCGCGTCGTCGCTGGGCGTCAAGCTCGACCCGGCGCCCTGGTCGGCGGCGGCCGCCGCGTTCGAGGCGGACGCGGTGATCTCCACGGTGCCCAAGGGCGCGGCCGACGAACTCGCGATGGCGGTCCGCTGGCAGCCGGGCACGGTGCTCTTCGACGCGATCTACGATCCCTGGCCGACGCCGCTGGCCGCGGTCGCGCAGGCGCACGGGGTGCGGGTCGCCTCCGGCCTGGATCTGCTGCTGGCGCAGGCGCTGGGCCAGTTCGAGCAGTTCACCGGCGTGGTTCCGGCGCCCGAGCGGGCTATGGGTGAGGCGCTGGCCGCGGCGGCGGCGCTGCGCTCCTGAAGGTCAGCAGCAGGACGGCGAGCAGGGCGCCCGCCGCGCTCACCACGATCACGACGCCCATCGGCACCCCGCGCCCCGGCGAGCCGATCAGCCCGACCATCGGCGCGGCCAGCGCGGCGACCACCGACTGGATGCCACCCATCAGGGCCGCCGCGGTGCCGGCCCGGTCGGGGTGCGGGTCCAGCGCCAGCGCGACCCCGTTCGGCGTCACCATGCCGATCGCCGAGACCAGCACGAAGAACGCCGCCAGCATGCCGATCAGCAGCGCGGCCGCGGCGGAGACCAGCACCGCGGCGCCGGCCACCGTCTGCGCGGCCAGTGCGGCGATCAGCAGCGAGCGGGGCGGCACGCGGTCGACCAGCGCGCCGTTCGCCTGGCTCAGCGCGATCAGCCCGCAGGCGTTCACGCCGAACAGCACACTGTAGACGGTCGGCGACACGCCGTAGCCGTTCTGCAGCACGAACGGCGAACCCGAGATGTAACCGAACAGCGCCGCGAAGGACAGCGACCCGGCCAGCGTGTAGCCGACGTAGCGGCGGTCGGCCAGCAGCGTCCGGGCCGTGCGCGCCAGGTCGCCCAGGTCGCCCGGGCTGCGCCGCTCGGGCGGCAGCGTCTCCGGCAGCTTCCCCGCGATCAGCGCGGTGAGCAGGGCCGCGATCAGGCCGAGCGCGACGAAGATGCCGTGCCACGAGGTCAGCGACAGCACCGCGCTGCCCAGGCTCGGCGCGGCGATCGGCGCGACCCCGAAGATCAGCGTCAGCCGGGAGAAGAACTTGGCCGCGGCCACCCCCGAATACAGGTCGCGCACCACGGCCCGGGCCACCACCACGCCCATCCCACCGGCCAGGCCCTGCAGCAGGCGCAGGCCGATCAGGATCGGCGCCGAGGGCGCCAGGGCGATCAGAAACGAGATGACGGCGTACGCGCCGATGCCCGCGATCGCCGGCCGCCGACGCCCCCACCGGTCACTGAGCGGCCCACAGATCAACTGACCCAGGGCCAGGCCGACCAGGCACGTGGTCAGCGACAGCTGCACCTGGGCCGGCGGCACCTGAAGATCCGCGGCCATGTCCGGTAGCGCCGGCAGATACATGTCCAGCGACAGCGGCCCGACCGCGGTGGTCAGTCCGAGGATCACCACCAGCAGCGGCCCGTGCGCCGCCGGGGTCTCGCGCCCTGCCGCCATCCCGGTCATCCTGTGTTGCGGACGCCCGCCAGCGGAAGCCGGCCGGACCGTTTGATGATGCGGATCACCGGCGCGGTCTGCACCTCCCGGACCGCCGGCAACGCGCCCAGGCGCTCGGTGAGATAGCGGAACAGGTCCTGGTTGTCCCGGCAGGCGACCGAGACGAGCAGGTTCGTGGGCCCGGTGGTCGCGGCGCAGAACGCCACCTCGGGATGAGCGGCCACCGCGGCGCCGGTCTCGGCGAGATGCGCGGGCGGCACGCTGGCCCAGAGCCGGGCGTTGGCGTGGAAGCCGAGCGCGGCGGAGTCCACGTCCGCGTCGAAGCGGAGCAGGCCGGCGCCGCGCAACGCCTGGATGCGGCGCGCCACGGTCGACTCCGACCACCCGGTCGCGGCGGCCAGGGCGGGATAGGGCGCCCGGCCGTCCACGGCGAGGACGTCGAGCAGGGGGCGGTCGCCGTCCGCGAGGCGTACACCGGGATCGTGGTCTTGCGGCGGGCGAAGCGCCGCGATCTGAGCCGCGGTGAGCGGACCGGCGTCGTCCACGGCACGGGTGAACTCGTGCAGCACGCTGTGCGCGGTCACCGACACCACCGGCGCGGTGCGCTGCAGCCGTTGCAGGATCAATTCGTCGCGTTCCTTGGCGGACCAGGGCTGCAGGCTCGCGCTGATCTCGGTGCCGCCGGACAGCAGCGTGACCCAGCGGGTGTCGTCGCGGCGGGCCAGCGCCTCGGCGACCGCCACCGCCGAGCCCGGCTTGCACTGCATCCTGATGACCCACTCGGCCCCGCCGAGGCTGCCCGCGTCGACCACCCCCACGACGTCCACCACCCCGGCCGTGCGCAGCCTGGCGAAACGGCGCGCGACGGTCTTGTCGGAGACGCCGAGCACCGCACCGATCCGGGCGAACGAGGCCCGGCCGTCGACCCGTAACGCATGCACCAGGCCGAGGTCGACGGAATCCATCTGCATGGGCTCGATGCTGCCGGATTCTTGCGACAAGCGCGATGTGGGTTCGTGATCCGGGCGGAAGATCCGAGTCTGGGGTCATGACAAGTCAAGCCACCGCCCACCACCACGTCGAGGACGCCGTCGCACCGCAACCCACCGGGCCGAAGACCGCCGTCATTCCGGCCGCGGTCGGTCTGGTGATCGGCACGATCTTCGTCTCGATCTTCCTCGCCGCATTCCACACCCCGGCCCCGCACGACCTGCCGATCGGCGTCGTCGGCACCGCCACCCAGGTAGAAGTCGTGCGGCAGCAGTTGCCGCCCGGTGCCATCGAGCTCACGCCGTACCCGTCGGCCGGCGCCGCCCGCGCGGCCATCGAGGACCGATCCGTGTTCGGCGCCTATGTCGTCGGCGCCGACGGCCGATCCGCGGAACTGCTCTACGCCGGCGCGAACGGCCCGGCCGTGACCAGCACCCTCCAGGGCATCTTCGGATCGCTCGGGACGACCCTGCACAGCGAGGACGTGCGACCGACCTCGCCGGGGGACACCCGCAGCCTCTCGATCTTCTACGCGGGCTTCGGCCTGGTCCTGGCCGGCTACCTGTTCGGCCTCGTCTCCTATCAGATGGCGCCGCGCCTGCAGTTGCGCCTGCGGCTGCTCAGCCTGGCCGGGTTCGCCGTCGCGGGCGGCCTCGCCACGACGCTGATCGCGGGCCGCACCGGCTTCAACGCCCTGCCCGGCAGCCTGGTCGCCACCGGGGCGATCACCATCCTGCTGGCCCTGGCGGTGGGCGCCGCCACGCTGCTGCTGATGCGCGTCGCGGGCCCGGCCGGCACGCTGGTCGCCTCGCTGGTGCTGCTCATCCTGGGCAACGCCACCGGCGGCGGCACACTCCCGATCGCCTATCTGCCCGACTGGCTGCGGCCGCTCGCGCACGTGCTGCCGGTCGGCGCCGGGATCCGGGCGCTGCAGGGCGTCTCCTACTTCGACGACGACGGCTTCGTGGCCGGCCTCGTCACGCTCGCCCTGTGGGCGGTGCTGGGCATCGGCGTCGTCGCCCTGGTCGACACCATCGCGGACCGGCGCGCCCTGCGGCCCGCGGCGGATGAACGGCGTGCCAGACTATGAGCCGTGTTGCGCTGGCTTACCGCAGGTGAATCCCATGGCCCGGCCCTCGTCGCCCTGCTCGAGGGGGTGCCCGCCGGGGTGCGGGTGACGAGCGAGGACATCGGTCGTGATCTGGCGCGCCGGCGCCTCGGTTACGGCCGCGGCGCCCGCATGCAGTTCGAGCAGGACGTGCTCGAGCTGATCGGCGGCATCCGGCACGGCGTCACCCAGGGCAGCCCGGTGGCGATCCGGATCGGCAACTCCGAGTGGCCCAAGTGGCAGACGGTGATGGCGGCCGACCCGGTCGACCCCGACGAGCTGGCCGCGCAGGCCCGCAACGCGCCGCTGACCCGGCCCCGGCCCGGCCACGCCGACCTGGCCGGCATGCAGAAATACGGCCACCAGGACGCCCGCCCGATCCTGGAGCGCGCCAGCGCCCGGGAGACCGCGGCCCGGGTCGCGGTGGGCGTGGTGGCCAAGGCGATCGTCAAGCAGACGCTCGGCATCGACATCGTGTCGCACGTGATCGAGCTGGGTTCGGTGACCGCCAAGGCGGGGCTGATCCCCACCCCCGAGGACGCCGACAAGATCGACGCCGATCCACTGCGCTGCCTCGACCCGGAGGCCAGCGCACGCATGGTGGCCGAGGTCGATGCGGCGAAGAAGGACGCGGACACCCTCGGCGGCATCGTGGAGGTCTTGGCTTACGGCGTACCCCCGGGTCTGGGGTCTCATGTGCAATGGGACCGCAAGCTGGACGCCCGCCTGGCCACCGCGCTGATGTCCATCCAGTCGGTCAAGGGCGTGGAGATCGGCGACGGCTTCACGCAGGCCCGGTCGCGCGGTTCGGTCGCGCACGACGAGATCATCCCGACCCCCGACGGCGTGCGGCGGGTCACCGATCGCGCCGGCGGCCTCGAGGGCGGCATCACCAACGGCGAAAATCTCCGGGTACGCGCGGCGCTCAAGCCGATCTCCTCACTGAACCGCGCCCTGCAGACCGTCGACGTCGTGACCGGCGAGGCGGCGACGGCGATCAACCAGCGCTCGGACGTGTGCGCGGTGCCGGCCGGCGCGGTGGTGGCCGAGGCGATGGTGGCGCTGGTGCTCGCCGAGGCCGCGACCGAGAAGTTCGGTGGCGACTCGGCCGACGAGATGCGCCGCAACCTGGCGGGATACCTCGACAGTCTGCTGATCCGCTGATGGCGCCGGTCGCGATCATGGTGGGCGCGCCGGGCGCCGGGAAGAGCACCATCGGGCAGGCCGTCGCGAGCCGGCTCGGCGTCGAGTTCGCGGACGCCGACACGCTGATCGAGGGGGTCGCCGGCAAACCGGTCCCGGAGATCTTCTTCGACGACGGCGAGGACGAGTTCCGCCGCCTCGAGGTCGAGACGATCGCCGCGGCGCTGGACTCGTTCGACGGCGTGCTGGCGCTCGGCGGGGGAGCGATCCTCAACGAGACCACCCGCGAGCGGCTGCGCGAGCACCGCGTGGTCTATCTGTCGGTCGAGCTGACCGACGCGGTCAAGCGGGTCGGTCTGGGCGCGGGCCGGCCGCTGCTGGCGATCAACCCGCGGGCGACGCTGAAATACTTGCTCGATCAGCGCCGCCCGCTCTACGCCTCGGTCGCCACGCACACCATCGTCACCGACGCGCGTCCGCCCGAGGACATCGCCGCCGAGGTCACGGAGCTGCTCAAGAACTAGCTTCGAGCGCCGCCGCCAGCCCCTTCGGCTCGCTCAGCATCGGCCAGTGCCCGGTGGGCAGCGGGACGATCCGGGCCTCGGTCATCTCCACGAACCACGGGTGCCCGGCCGCCATCATCTGCTCGATCATCTCGACCGGCAGCGCGCACGCGATCAGCACGGTCGGCAGGTCGGCCGAGGTCGCGTGCGCCCCGACCGGCTGCTTCACCGAGGCCATCGGGTGCGGGGTCGATCGGGCGCGCAGCAACTCCAGCGCCCGCTCGTCGAGGCCGGCGAGCATCTGCGGGTCGGCCGCCGGGTCCCACTCGCGCGGGGCGAACCCGGCCGCGTCGTCCTCGATCCGCGCGCGTTCTTCCTCGCCGGTCGAGTCCCACTGGCTCGATCCCTCGGGCAGGGCGCCGGCGTCCACGTACACCACCGTCTTGATCCGGTCGCCGAGCCGGCGCGCGGCCGCGCTGACCGGCAGGCCGCCGTAGCTGTGCCCGACCAGCACGATGTCGCGCAGGTCCTCGGTCTCGGCCAGCCGCACGATGTCCTCGATGTGCGTGTCGAGGTCGACGTCCGGGCCGAGCAGGTGCGAGCGGTCGGCCAGGCCGGTGAGGGTCAGCGGAAAGACCTCGTGGCCCGCGTCGCGCAATGCCGCCGTTACGTCGTGCCACGCCCACGCGCCGATCCACATGCCAGGAACCAGGATGTATGTGCTCATGGATCAACCGTAGAAGTGATACCGGGCAGATTCCGCCCGGTATAGCTGAGAAGATTTCTCCCATGGCCCACCCCGCTTCCCGCGTGCTCGCGATGCTCGAACTGCTCCAGGCCCACCGGCGGATGACCGTCGGCGAGCTGGCCGAGCGGCTCGCGGTCGACGAGCGCACCGTGCGGCGTTATGCGGGCACGCTCGCCGACCTGGGCATTCCGGTGGCGTCCGAGCGCGGCCGATACGGCGGCTACCAGCTCGCCCCCGGCTTCAAGCTGCCACCGCTGATGCTGACCGACGACGAGGCGGTGGCGATCCTGCTCGGCCTGCTGGCGGGCGACCGGATCGGGCTCGCCGCGGCCACCCCGGCGGCCGCGTCGGCGGAGGCGAAGATCGCCCGGGTGCTGCCACGGGCTCTGGCCGAGCGGCTGTCCGCGCTGCGCGAGAGCCTCGGTTTCACGATGCGCGGTTCCCGATACAAAGACGACGCCGCCGCCGAGACTCTTCTGACGCTCGGCGCGGCGGTTCGCGAACGCGAGAGCCAGCGCATCTCCTACCACGGCGACCGCGACGTCGATCCCTACGGCCTGGTGTTCCACTCCGGACGGTGGTACCTCGTCGCCCATGATCATCGCAGCGGGGAGATCCGGTCGTTCCGGGTCGACCGGATTCTGCGGTTGCACGCCGCCGGCGCGCGGTTCGAGCCGCCGCCCGGCTTCGACGCGGTCGCCCACTTCAACCGGCAGTGGGCCCAGCGGGACTACCGCTGGGAGGTGGAGGCGCTGGTCGAGGCCCCGCTGGCGGCGCTGCGCCGGTTCGTGCCGGAGAGCGTCGCCGGGCTGACCGAGACGCCGGACGGCGTGTTGATGACCTGCCGCACCGAGAACCTGCGCGGGATGGCCGCGATGCTCGCCGGACTCAACCACCCGTTCACGGTGATCAAGCCCGACGAGCTGCGCGCCGAGGTGGCCGCGCTGGCCGCCGACCTGTCCAGCTGGATCAGCAGGCCAGTGCCAGAAACAGGATCAGAATGACGAGCACGTCCTCCCGGGTCAGCCGCATCGTCAGGCCGAGCGCGATTCCAGTGCCTCGATGCGGCTGATCACCGGCGCCAGCTCGCGGCGCACGACCGACGCCATCAGGTCGATCTGACTGGTCGCGGTCGGCGCCTGCGCGCGCAGGTGGGTATATCCGGCGAGCGCCGCCGACACCGCCCGGCGCAGCGCCTTGGCGTCGGCGCCCGCCTCGCGCAGCGCCCGCCCCGCGGCGCCGTCCGGCTCGGCGGCCAGGCCGATCAGCAGGTGCTCGCAGCCGACGTAGTTGTGGCCGAACGCGGTGGACTCGCCGACCGCCAGCTCCAGCGCGTTCGCGGCGGGCAGGCTGAAGCCGGCGCCGCCCGGCTCGGCCGGCGCGTCGTCGATGCGCAGCCGGGCCGGGTCGATCTCCATCGACCGCAGCACCTGCAGGGCGAGGTTCCCGCCCTCGTCGACGATGCCGCCCAGCAGGTGCGCGGTGCCGACCTGATCGCCGGCGCCGTCGCGGGCCAGCCGCAGCACGGCGACCGCGCGGGCGGTGAAGGAGGTCAGCTGGACGCCGAGCTCCTCGTCGGAGAGCGCGCTGAGCACGGTCTGCCGGATCGCCGTGACTCGGCGGACGGCCTGCTCGAGCGCGCGCTGGCAGATCGCGGAGACCGGGATGCCGGCGTCGCGCACGGCGTCGGCCAGATCGTCGGGAAGGTACACGTTGATTTTCGGCATGCGATGTTTATAACCCGTCTGGGGTTAGAAAAATATAACCCCATGACCGGCCGACTAGCGTGCTCGTGTGACCACCACCCGCATCCCGGTGCTCGGCGACCGGCCCTACGACGTGCTCGTGGGTCGTGACCTCGCCAAACACCTGCCCGACCTGATCGCCGGTGCGGCCCGCACCGCCGTGCTATTCGCCGCGCCGCTGCGCGAGAAGGCCACCGCGATCGCCCGCGAACTGCCGCAGCCGCTGCTGCTCGAGGTGCCGGACGCCGAGGCCGGCAAGACCGTCGAGGTGGCCGCGCGCTGCTGGGACGAGCTGGGCGCGGCGAGCTTCACCCGCACCGACGCGGTGGTCGGCGTCGGCGGGGGAGCGGTGACCGATCTGGCGGGTTACGTGGCCGCGGCCTGGTTGCGCGGCGTGCGCTGGGCGCCGGTCTCCACCTCGCTGCTCGGCATGGTCGACGCCTCGGTGGGCGGCAAGACCGGCGTCAACATCGCGGCCGGGAAAAACCTGGTGGGCGCGTTTCATCCGCCGGCCGGCGTCCTCTGCGATCTGGACATGTTGGACACCCTGCCGCCGGACGATCTGGTCGCCGGCCTGGCCGAGGTGGTCAAATGCGGCTTCATCGCCGACCCGGTGATCCTCGATCTGATCGAGGCGGATCCGGCCGCCGCGGCCGATCCGCGCTCTCCGGCGCTGCGCGAGCTGGTCGACCGCGCGATCCAGGTCAAGGCCGACGTCGTCGGCCAGGACCTGCGCGAATCGGGGTTGCGCGAGATCCTCAACTACGGCCACACGCTGGGTCACGCCATCGAAAAACGCGAGGGGTACGGGTGGAAGCACGGTCACGCCGTCGCGGTCGGCATGATCTTCGCCGCTGAGCTGGCCCGTCTCGCCGGCCGGCTGGACGACGACACCGCCGCGCGGCACCGCACCGTGCTCGACCTGGTCGGCCTGCCCACCGGCTACCACCCGGACGCGCTGCCCGAGCTGGTCGAGACCATGCGGGTGGACAAGAAGGCGCGCGCCGACCGGCTGCGGTTCGTGGTGCTGGACGGCCTCGCGCAACCCGGCATCCTGGCCGGTCCGGAAGAGGAGCTGTTGGCGCGGGCATACTCGGAGGTGGCGCGATGACCAGGGTCTACGTGCTGAACGGTGCGAACCTGGGCCGCCTGGGCACCCGTCAGGTGGACGTGTACGGGGTCACCTCGTACCAGGATCTGGTGAAACTCTGCGAGAGCGAGGGCACCGAGCTCGACCTCGACGTGGTGGTCCGGCAGACCGACGCCGAGCACGAGATGCTGGGCTGGCTGTACGACGCCGCCGACGAGCAGGCGCCGGTGGTGCTCAACCCCGGCGCGTGGTCGCATTACAACTACGCGATCCGGGACGCGTGTGCCATGTTGCGCAACCGGCTCGTCGAGGTGCACATCAGCAACATCCACGCACGAGAGCAGTTCCGGCACCACTCGGTCATCTCGGCCGTGGCCAGCGGCGTGATCGCGGGCCTTGGCGTGGACGGCTACCGTCTGGCGTTGCGGCACGTGGCCGCAACCGCGAAAAACCCCGATTAGCAGGCCGAGAGCCCGCGCCGGTAGACTCGATCGGTCACCGCGAACACCAAGAACAGGCAGGACATGGCTTCCACCAACGACCTGAAGAACGGCCTGGTGCTCAACCTCGACGGCGAGCTCTGGTCCGTCGTGGAGTTCCAGCACGTCAAGCCGGGCAAGGGCGGCGCGTTCGTGCGCACCACGCTCAAGAACGTGCTCTCCGGCAAGGTCGTGGACAAGACCTTCAACGCCGGCACCAAGGTCGAGACCGCGACCGTGGACAAGCGCACGATGCAATACCTCTACCTGGACGGCGAAGACTACGTCTTCATGGACCTGGACACCTTCGAGCAGATCCCGGTGCCCGGCGGCACGGTCGGCGAGGCGGCCAACTACCTGCTGCCCGAGGCCGAGGCGACGGTCGCGCAGCACGAGGGCGTGCCGCTCTACATCGAGCTGCCCACCAGCGTGTTCCTCGAGGTCACCTACACCGAGCCGGGCATGCAGGGCGACCGGTCCACCGGCGGCACCAAGCCGGCCACGGTGGAGACCGGCGCGACGGTCAACGTGCCGCTGTTCATCACCATGGGCGAGAAGATCAAGGTCGACACCCGCGACGGCCGCTACCTCGGCCGCAGCTGACCTGATGGCTGAAGGCCCCAAGACGCAGATGCCGGCGCGCCGCAAGGCGCGCAAGCGTGCGCTCGATGTTCTTTACGAAGCCGACCTGCGTGATCTGCCGCCGAGCCAGGTGCTCGAGGCATATCTGGGCCGGATCGAGAAGCCGCATCCCGATCACCTGGACTACGCGATCGGGTTGATCGAGGGCGTCGCAAAAAATCTTGACCGGATCGACGAGTTGATCGCGAGTTACGCCGAGGGCTGGACCATCGACCGGATGCCGGTGGTGGATCGCAACCTCGCCCGGATCGCGGTCTACGAGCTGCTCTATGTCTCGGAGATCGACGACCCGGTGGCGATCACCGAGGCCGTCGAGCTGGCCAAGCAGATGTCGACCGATGACAGTCCGCGGTTTCTCAACGGCATCCTCGGCCGGATCGCGGAGTTCGCGTCGCGCTGATCAATCCCAGACACGAAAAAAGGGAGCCCTCGCGGGCTCCCTTTGTCGTTGCGGTGCGTCAGCGTCAGGACGCGAAGAACGCGCGCGGGTCGGCGACCAGCACACCCTGTTCGGTCAAGCGCTCGATCAAGCCGGACGGCGAGATGTCGTACACGATCGCGAGTGCACGCAGATCGTCGGCGCGGATCGACAGGACCCGGCCGTTGTAGTCACCACGCTGCTGCTGGATGGCCCGGGCATAACGCGCCACGTAGGCCAGATCCTCGCCGGTGGTGTCGTACAGCTTCTCGAGGTCGAGCACGATCTTGTTGGTGGCCTCGAGCCGGACGCCACTGCCGTCGGGCAGCAGCTCGGAGACGGGCACCCGATAGAAATCGGCCAGCTCGGCGAGACGCGAGACGGTGACCGCACGGTCGCCGCGCTCGTACGAACCCACCACGACGGCCTTCCAGCGACCGTTCGACTTCTCTTCCACACCCTGCAGGGACAGGCCCTGCTGCTGGCGGATCGAGCGCAGGCGGGCGCCCAACGACTTGGCGTACTCAGACGGCATTCGGACACTCCCAGTACTGTGCTGGCCCGGAGGGTTCTTCCTCCGCGATCGCTACGCAGCGTGACGGTACGGCCGTTGCGACCTCTGGTCAAGTGTTGGTCGCCGATGTGTCGTGTGACTCCCGTGAAAGTTGCCCACTTTCCACGTCAGCCACGTCACGCTGATCGGCGCTCGCTGCACTGGTAACGTAGCGTCAGCCTGCAAGCCGGCGATCATCGGGGTGAGCAGGCATCCGACGTCCTTTAACGACCTGTCCAGTGAGGCAGGGAAGGAGGTCCTGTGGCATCCGTGCATGCCCAGACGGCCAAGACCATTTTGTCCGCGTCCGACTTGCAGCGAGTCGTCGATCGCATGGCCCATCAGATTCTGGAGAAGACGTCCGGCGGCGCCGGCACCGTCCTTCTCGGCATCCCCACCCGCGGTGTCCCGCTCGCCCATCGGCTGGCGCAGCGCATCCACGCGTTCGAGGGCATCGACATCCCGGTCGGCGCCCTCGACATCACGCTCTACCGCGACGATCTGCGGCTGCACGCCACCCGCGCGCTCGGCAAGACCGAGCTCCCGGGCGACGGCATCGACGGCCGCCGGGTGATCCTGGTCGACGACGTCCTCTTCTCCGGACGCACCGTCCGGGCCGCGCTCGACGCCATCTCGGACGTCGGCCGGCCCAGCTCCGTGCAGCTCGCCGTGCTGGTCGACCGTGGCCACCGCGAGCTGCCGATCCGCGCCGACTATGTCGGCAAGAACATCCCGACCGCGCTGGAGGAAAGCGTCCGGGTCTCGCTCGCCGAGACGGACGACGGCGTGGACGAGGTCAAGCTCACCGGAGGTCCCCGATGATCAGGCATCTGCGCTCCGCGTCGGACCTTGACGCCGACACCGCCACATTGATCCTGGACACCGCCGGCGAGATGGCCGCGCTGGCCGGCCGCGAGGTCAAGAAGCTGCCGACACTGCGCGGCCGCACCGTGGTCAACCTCTTCTACGAGGACTCCACGCGCACCCGCATCTCGTTCGAGGCGGCGGCCAAGCGGCTGTCCGCCGACGTGATCAACTTCTCCGCCAAGGGATCCAGTGTCTCCAAGGGCGAGAGCCTCAAGGACACCGCGCTGACCCTGCAGGCGATGGGCGCCGACGCGGTGGTCATCCGGCACCCGGCATCCGGCGCGCCGCACCGGCTGTCGAGCTGGGTGGACGGCTCGGTGATCAACGCCGGCGACGGCACCCACGAGCACCCGACGCAGGCGCTGCTGGACGCGTACACGATGCGGTCCCGGCTGGGGAAGATCGACGGGCTGAAGGTGGCGATCGTCGGGGACGTCCTGCACAGCCGGGTGGCACGGTCCAATGTGCTGCTGCTCACCACACTCGGCGCCGAGGTCACGGTGGTCGGGCCGCCGACGCTGATCCCGAACGACGTGGCCGCGGCGCTCTCGCCGAGGACGAAAGTGTCGTACGACCTCGATAGCGTCCTGCCCGACTCGGATGTCGTGATGATGCTGCGGGTCCAGACCGAGCGGATGCAGGATTCCTACTTCCCCTCGGCCCGGGAATACAGCCGCCGCTACGGACTCGACATGCCGCGCATGCGAAAGCTGCCCGAGCACGCGATCGTCATGCACCCCGGTCCGATGAACCGGGGCATGGAGATCGCGCCGGAGGTGGCCGACTCGTCCCGTTCCACGATCGTCGAGCAGGTCGCCAACGGCGTCAGTGCTCGGATGGCTGTTCTGTACCTGCTGCTGGGAGGAAAAGCGTGACCTCGTCCTACGTGATCAAGGGGGCGTCCGTGCTGGGCGCCGCGCCGACGGATCTTTTCGTCAAGGACGGGATTCTCGTCGACGCTCCCGCATCGGGCGCCGAGGTCATCGACGCGGCCGGTCTGGTAGTGCTGCCCGGCCTGGTCGATCTGCACACCCACCTGCGCGAACCCGGCCGCGAGGACGCCGAGACCGTGGAGACCGGCTCGCGTGCCGCGGCGATGGGCGGTTACACGGCGGTCTGCGCGATGGCCAACACGTCGCCGGTCGCCGACACCGCCGGCGTGGTCGAGCAGGTCTGGCGGCTCGGTCGCGAGGCCGGCCTGGTCGACGTGCAGCCGATCGGCGCGGTCACCGTCGGGCTGGCCGGCAAGCAGCTCGCCGAGCTCGGCGCGATGGCCACCTCCGCGGCGAACGTGCGGATCTTCTCCGACGACGGCAGCTGCGTCGCCGACCCGCGGCTGATGCGCCGCGCGCTGGAATACGTGAAGGCGTTCGACGGCATCATCGCCCAGCACGCCGAGGAGCCGCGGCTCACCGAGGGCGCCCAGATGCACGAGGGCGAGGTGTCCACGCGGCTCGGCCTGACCGGCTGGCCCGCGGTCGCCGAGGAGGCGATCATCGCCCGCGACGTGCTCCTGGCGGAGCACGTGGGCAGCCGGTTGCACGTCTGCCACGTCTCCACCGCCGGGTCCGTCGAGGTCCTGCGCCAGGCAAAGGCGAGGGGGGTACGGGTGACCGCCGAGGTCACGCCGCACCACCTGCTCCTCACCGACGAGCTGGCCGCCAGTTACGACCCGGTCTTCAAGGTCAACCCGCCGCTGCGCACCGCCGCCGACGTCGCCGCTCTGCGGGCCGCCCTGGTCGAGGGCGTGATCGACGTCGTCGCCACCGACCACGCCCCGCACGCGGTGGAGGACAAGGAGTGCGAGTGGGCCTACGCACGACCTGGCATGGTCGGTCTCGAGACCGCGCTGCCGGTGGTGCTCTCGGTCCTCGGTGAGCAGTGGGAGCTGATCGCCGACCGCATGTCGACCGCGCCCGCCCGCATCGCCGGTCTCTCCGCGCACGGCTCGCTGCGGGTCGGCGGACCGGCATCGTTCACCCTGGTCGACCCGGCTGCCCGCCGCGTCGTCGACCCGGGTGCGCTGACCTCTCGCAGCCGCAACACCCCGTATGCGGGCACCACCCTGCCGGGCCGCATCGTCGCGACCTTCCTGCGGGGCGAGCCGACGGTCCTCGACGGAAAGGCCACCAAGTGACCGCGGCGATTCTGGTGCTCGAGGACGGGCGCACGTTCACCGGCACCGCCTATGGCGCGGTGGGCGAGACGTTCGGCGAGGCCGTGTTCAACACCAGCATGACCGGTTATCAGGAGACGCTGACCGACCCGTCCTACCACCGGCAGGTCGTGGTGCAGACCGCGCCGCAGATCGGCAACACCGGAGTCAACCTCGAGGACGACGAGTCCTCGAAGATCTGGGTGGCCGGTTACGTGGTGCGCGACCCGGCCCGCCGGCCCTCCAGCTGGCGGGCGACCGGCTCGCTGGACGACCGGCTGATCGCCGAGGGCGTGGTGGGCATCAGCGGCATCGACACCCGGGCGCTGACCCGGCACCTGCGCTCGCGCGGCGCGATGCGGGTCGGCGTCTCCTCGGTCGACCTCGATCCGCGTTCGCTGCTCGAGCGCGTCCAGGCTCAGCCCCAGATGGTCGGCGCCGACCTGTCCGCCGAGGTCAGCACCCCCGCGGTCTACTCGGTGGACGCGATCGGCGAGCACCGCTACACGGTGGCGGCCCTCGACCTCGGGATCAAGCGCAACGTCGCCCGGCGGCTCGCCGCGCGCGGCGTCACCACGCACATCTTCCCGGCCGCCTCCTCGATCGAGGACCTGCTGGCGGTGAGCCCGGACGCGGTGTTCTTCTCGCCCGGCCCGGGTGACCCGGCCACCGCCGACCATCCGGTCGCGCTGGCGCGCGCGGTGATGAACCGCCGGGTGCCGCTGTTCGGCATCTGCTTCGGCAGCCAGATCCTCGGCCGGGCGCTCGGCTTCGGAACCTACAAGCTGGGCTACGGCCACCGCGGCATCAACCAGCCGGTGCTCGACAAGACCACCGGCAAGGTCGAGGTGACCAGCCACAACCACGGGTTCGCCGTGGACGCGCCGCTCAACACGGTGATCGACACCGACTTCGGCGGCGTCGAGGTCAGCCATGTGTGCCTCAACGACGACGTGGTCGAGGGGCTGCGGGCGCGCGACGTGCCCGCATTCACTGTCCAGTACCACCCCGAAGCGGCGGCCGGCCCGCATGACGCGGACTACCTGTTCGATCGCTTCGTGGAGCTCGTCGACGGCCGCCAGGCCGCCGAGGGGCAGCACAGCGAAGGGAAGCAGGCCTGATGCCGAAGCGGACTGATCTTCAGCACGTGATGGTGATCGGCTCGGGGCCGATCGTGATCGGGCAGGCCTGCGAGTTCGACTACTCCGGCACCCAGGCCTGCCGGGTGCTGCGCGCCGAGGGCCTGCGGGTCTCGCTGGTCAACTCCAACCCCGCGACGATCATGACGGACCCGGAGTTCGCCGACGCGACCTATGTCGAGCCGATCACGCCGGAGTTCGTCGAGCTGGTCATCGCCCGTGAGCGGCCGGACGCGATCCTGCCCACGCTGGGCGGGCAGACAGCGCTGAACACGGCGGTCGCCCTGCATGAGAACGGCGTGCTGGAGAAATACGGCGTCGAGCTGATCGGCGCGAACATCGACGCGATCCGGCGCGGCGAGGACCGCCAGCTGTTCAAGGAGATCGTCGCGCGCGCCGGTGGCCAGACGCCCCGCTCCCGGGTCTGCCACACCATGGAAGAGGTCCTTTCCACCGTCGAGGACCTCGGCCTCCCCGTCGTCATCCGGCCCTCGTTCACCATGGGCGGCCTCGGCTCGGGAATGGCGCACAACTCCGCCGATCTCTCGCGGATCGCCGGCGCCGGCCTGGCGGCCTCACCGGTGCACGAGGTGCTGATCGAGGAGAGCGTGCTCGGCTGGAAGGAGTACGAGCTCGAGCTGATGCGCGACCAGCACGACAACGTCGTGGTGGTCTGCTCGATCGAGAACATCGACCCGATGGGCGTGCACACCGGCGACAGCGTCACCGTCGCGCCGGCCATGACGCTCACCGACCGCGAATATCAGGACCTGCGCGACCTGGGCATCGCGGTGCTGCGCGAGGTCGGCGTGGACACCGGCGGCTGCAACATCCAGTTCGCGATCAACCCCGCCGACGGGCGGCTGGTCGTCATCGAGATGAACCCGCGGGTCTCGCGGTCGTCGGCGCTGGCCTCCAAGGCGACCGGCTTCCCGATCGCGAAGATCGCCGCGAAGCTGGCCATCGGCTACACGCTGGACGAGATCCCCAACGACATCACCCTGAAGACGCCGGCCGCGTTCGAGCCGGCGCTCGACTACGTGGTGGTGAAGATCCCGCGGTTCGCGTTCGAGAAGTTCCCCGGTGCGGATGCCGAGCTCACCACGACGATGAAGTCGGTAGGGGAGGCGATGTCTCTCGGACGCAACTTCGCCGAGGCGCTGAACAAGGCGATGCGGTCGATGGAGACGTCGGCGTCGGGGTTCTGGACGTCGCCCACCTTTGATTCTGTCGACGACGCCTTGGCCGCTTTGCGCATTCCGCACGACGGGCGTCTCTACACCGTCGAGGCCGCGTTGCGGCTGGGCGCCTCCGTCGAACAGGTTCATTCCGCCTCCGGGGGCATCGACCCGTGGTTCCTGGACGAGATCGCGGCGCTGGTGTCGCTCCGGACGGACATTTTGGACGCTCCGGTGCTCGATGAGGCGCTGTTGCGTCGGGCCAAGCGAGCCGGGCTCTCCGACCGGCAGCTCGCGGCGCTGCGGCCGGAGTTCGCGGGCGAGGACGGGGTGCGGTCGCTGCGGCATCGGCTCGGGGTGCGGCCGGTCTACAAGACCGTCGACACGTGCGCGGCCGAGTTCGAGGCGAACACGCCCTACCACTACTCGACGTACGACGAGGAGACCGAGGTCGCGCCGTCGGACCGGCCCAAGGTGATGATCCTCGGGTCCGGGCCGAACCGGATCGGGCAGGGCATCGAGTTCGACTACTCGTGCGTGCACGCGGTGATGGCGCTGCGTGCGGCCGATTTCGAAACCGTCATGGTCAACTGCAACCCGGAGACGGTGTCCACCGACTACGACACCGCCGACCGGCTCTACTTCGAGCCGCTGACCTTCGAGGACGTGCTCGAGGTCTTCCACGCCGAGGACACCTCCGGCAAGGCGGCCGGCGGGCCCGGCGTGATCGGCGTGATCGTGCAGCTCGGCGGGCAGACCCCGCTCGGGCTCGCGCGGCGGCTCAAGGCGGCCGGCATCCCGATCGTCGGCACCTCCCCGGAGTCCATCGACCTGGCCGAGGACCGCGGCATGTTCGGCGCCGTGCTGGCCAAGGCCGGGCTGCGCTCGCCCGACCACGGCACCGCCACGTCCTTCGAGGAGGCCAAGGCGATCGCGGACGAGATCGGTTACCCGGTGCTGGTCCGGCCGTCTTATGTGCTCGGCGGGCGGGGCATGGAGATCGTCTATGACGAGCCGACGTTGAACGCGTACATCGACCGGGCCACCGAGATCTCGCCGAACCATCCGGTGCTGGTCGACCGGTTCCTGGACGACGCGATCGAGATCGACGTCGACGCGCTCTGCGACGCCACCGGCGAGGTCTATCTCGGCGGCGTGATGGAGCACATCGAGGAGGCCGGCATCCACTCCGGCGACTCGTCCTGCTCGCTGCCGCCGGTGACGCTGGCCGGCTCGCACCTGGCCGAGGTGCGCCGATACACCGAGGCGATCGCCCGCGGGGTCGGCGTGCGCGGCCTGCTCAACGTGCAGTACGCCCTCAAGGACGACGACCTCTACGTGCTGGAGGCGAATCCGCGCGCCTCGCGCACGGTCCCGTTCGTTTCGAAGGCGACCGCCGTGCCGCTGGCGAAGGCGGCCGCCCGGATCATGCTCGGCGCGACGATCAAGGAGCTGCGCGCCGAGGGCCTGCTGTTCGCGTCGCGGGACGGCGGCTCCACCCCCGAGGCGGCGCCGATCGCGATCAAGGAGGCGGTGCTGCCGTTCAAGCGGTTCCGCACGCCGGCCGGCCAGGGCGTGGACAGCCTGCTCGGCCCGGAGATGAAGTCGACCGGCGAGGTGATGGGCATCGACGCCGGCTTCGGCCAGGCCTTCGCCAAGTCACAAGCCGCGGCCTACGGCTCGCTGCCGACCAGCGGCAAGATCTTCGTGTCGGTGGCCAACCGCGACAAGCGCTCCATGATCTTCCCGATCAAGCGGCTGGCCGACCTGGGCTTCACGATCGTGACAACGGCCGGGACAGGCGGGGTCCTGCGCCGGCACGGCATCGAGTGCGAGATCGTGCCGAAGCACTTCGAGAGCCCCGGTCAGAACGCGATCGCCCTGATCCACGCGGGCGAGATCGCGCTGATCATCAACACGCCGCAGGGCTCGGGCGCGAGCGCCCGCTCTGATGGCTACGAGTTGCGCTCGGCCGCGGTGACCGCGGACATCCCGAGCATCACGACGGTGCCCGGCGCGGCGGCCGCGGTGATGGGCATCGAGGCCTTGATGCGCGGAGACCTGACGGTCCGCCCCTTGCAGGAGTTGCACGCAGTCCTGCGGAGCGCCGAGTGACCAAACCCGCCCCCAAATCCGCCCCACGGCCCGGCGCCGGGTTCCCGGCCGGGTCGGGGGTTCGTGCTGCTTTCCCGGCTCGCGAGTTCTCTCGCGACTGGGTAGTCGGGGTTTTGTCGTGAGTGCGTTCGAGCGGGCTCTGCGGCCGGTGCTGTTCCGGGTCGGCGGGGGCGATGCCGAGGCGGCGCATGAGTTCACGTTGCGGCGGTTGGCCGCGCTCGGGTCGCAGCCGCTGGCGTTGATGCGCCGGCGATATGCGGTGAGCAAGCCGGTCGAGGTCTTCGGGGTGCGCTTTCCCAACCCGGTCGGCCTGGCCGCCGGGATGGACAAGAACGGTGTGGCGTTGCGGGCGTGGCCGTCGCTCGGGTTCGGCTTCGCCGAGGTCGGCACGGTGACCGCGCACGCGCAGCCGGGGAACGATCGGCCGCGGCTGTTCCGGCTGCGGGAGAGCGAAGCGATCATCAACCGGATGGGCTTCAACAACGAGGGCGCGGCGGCGCTGGCCGCACGGCTCGAGGCGGCCGGCGACCTCGGCTATCCGCTCGGGGTATCGCTGGGCAAGTCCAAGATCACCCCGCTGGAAGAGGCGGTCGAGGACTATCTGACCTCCTACAACCTCCTGCAGGGCCATGCCGACTACATCGCCGTCAACGTCTCCTCGCCGAACACGCCGGGCCTGCGCACCCTGCAGGACAAGACCGCGCTCGGCTCGCTGCTGGGTGCGCTGGTCGGCAAGACACCGGTACTGGTCAAGATCGCTCCCGACCTGACCGAACCGGCCATCGCGGAGCTGCTCGAGGTCTGCGTCACCTACGGCGCGGCCGGCGTGATCGCGACGAACACCACGCTGGCGCGCGATGGCCTGGCCGCGGCCGACCAGCCGCGAGCATCCGAGGCCGGCGGCCTGTCCGGGCGCCCGCTCACCGACCGGGCGCGCAAGGTGGTGCACTTCGTGCACGAGGAGACCGGGGGAGCGCTACCGATCATCGGCGTAGGCGGCATCCTGGACGCGGACGACGCGGCCCGCCTGTTCGACGCGGGAGCGTCCCTGGTCCAGCTCTACACCGGCTTCGTCTACCGGGGACCGGCCCTGGTGCGAGAGATCGCCCGCGCACACAGCCCGGCCCCGGCGCAGGAACGCCGATGACCACCCGCCCGACCCCGGCCCCCGGCCCGGTGCCGGGCAGCGAAGCAATCCCGTCATCCCCAACCGCCACCAACGGCACAGCATCCACCCCGGCCTCAGGCCCGACCTCAGCCCCAGGTCCGGCGTCGCCGCCTGGCCCGGCGTCGGCTCCTGGCGCGGCTTCGGTTCCTGGCGCGGCTTCGGTTCCTGGCCCGACCTCAGCCTCAGGTCCGGCGTCGCCTCCTGGCCCGACTTCGGACTCTGGCCGGACTTCGACCTCTGGTCCGACCGCGTCCTTCGGACCGACAGGGGCCTCCGGCCCGGCTGCACCATCTGGTCCGGCCTTGATTCGTGTGCCGGGCTCGGACCCGGCCGCCGGGCAAGCTCGCGGGACGGCCCTCGGGGCCGGCCCGATCCACGATGTCGGGCGGCTGTTGGATCTTGATCGGGCTCATGTCTGGCATCCCTACGGGCCGATGCCGGGGCGCACCGAGCCCTATGTCGTGGAGAGCGCCGAAGGGGTGCGCCTTCGGCTGGCCGATGGCCGGGAGCTGGTCGACGGGATGTCGTCCTGGTGGGCGGCCATCCACGGCTACCGGCATCCGGTGCTCGATGCCGCCCTCGCCGATCAGGCGTCTCGGATGAGTCATGTGATGTTCGGAGGGCTCACCCACGCGCCGGCCGTGGAGCTTGCCGCTCGGCTGGTCGACATCACGCCGGACGGGCTCGAGCACGTCTTTCTCTGTGACTCCGGGTCGGTCGGGGTCGAGGTCGCCATCAAGATGGCGCTGCAGGCGCGGCCCGGGCGGCGGCGGCTCGCCACCTGGCGCGGCGGCTATCACGGCGATACCTTCCATCCGATGAGCGTCTGCGACCCGGTCGGCGGCATGCATTCGCTGTGGACGGGGGTGCTTCCCGTGCAGGTCTTCGCCGGGGCGCCGCCGGCCGACTTTGACGAGGCATATGCCGCGGAGCTGGTCGAAACCATCGAGCGGCATGCCGATGAGCTGGCCGCGGTGATTGTCGAACCGGTCGTTCAGGGGGCCGGCGGGATGCGGTTTCATCATCCGGCATACCTGCGGGTGCTGCGGGACGTCACCCGTGAGCGGGACATTCTGCTGATTTTCGACGAGATCGCGACGGGCTTCGGGCGTACCGGATCGATGTTTGCCTCTGACCTGGCGGGGGTGGCACCGGACATCTTGTGTCTCGGGAAGGCCCTCACCGGCGGCTATCTGTCGCTTGCCGCGACGCTCTGCACCCCGGCGGTGGCCCACGCGATCTCCGCCGGGCCGGGCGGCGGGCTGGCGCACGGCCCGACATTCATGGGCAACCCGCTCGCCTGCGCGGTCGCCAACGCGTCTCTAAGCCTGCTTATCGGTGGCGAATGGGCATCCGCGACACAGCGCATCGAAACGGCACTCCGACGCGGCCTGGAGCCTCTCAGAGGCGCGGCCGGGGTCGCTGACGTCCGGGTCCTCGGCGCGATCGGCGTGGTCCAGCTCGATCACGACGTCGACGTGCCCGGGGCGACCGCCGCGGCGGTGGACGCGGGCGTGTGGCTGCGTCCGTTCCGCGACCTGATCTACACCATGCCGCCCTTCGTCACGGACGACGCCGACGTCGCCCGCATTACCAGGGGCATCGCCGCGGCAGTGTCCGCGACCTGACAGCAAGAGGGAGAAACGATGGCAACGGAGACCTTCGGCGCGCGTCTGCGGGGGGTCGTCGCGGAGCGCGGGCCGCTCTGTGTCGGCATCGATCCGCACAGTTCCCTGCTGGCTTCCTGGGGCCTGCCGGACACCGTCGCCGGCCTGGAGCGCTTTGCTTTCACGGTGGTCGAAGCACTGTCTGATCAGGTCGCCGTGTTCAAGCCGCAGTCCGCGTTTTTCGAGAGATTTGGGTCACGTGGCATCGGCGTTCTTGAGTCAATTATCCGACAGTCACGAGAAGCCGGAGTGATCAACCTCCTCGACGTGAAGCGCGGCGACATCGGTTCGACGATGGCCGCGTACGCAAGCGCTTACCTCGATCCATCGAGCCCGATGAGTGTCGACGCGATTACTCTCAGTCCCTATCTCGGAGTCGGCTCGTTGCGCCCCGCGTTCGACGCCGCGGCCGCGCACGGCGCCGGCGTCTTCGTCCTGGCGCTGACGTCCAACCCGGAGGGACCGGTCGTCCAGCATGCCGTCACAGCGGACGGCCGCACCGTCGCGCAGACCGTGATCGACGAGATTTCCCAGCTCAACGCGGGTGCGGATCCTCTAGGGAGCTTCGGCCTGGTGGTCGGCGCGACCATTGGCGACACCGGTCACGACATGTCCAAGCTGAACGGTCCGCTGCTCGCGCCGGGCCTCGGGGCGCAGGGTGGGACCCCTGATCAGCTCCGGACGATCTTCGGCGAAAGTCTGCAAAACGTGCTGCCCTCGTACTCACGCGAGGTCCTCTCCGCAGGCCCGGACATCACCGCGTTGCGGGCCGCCGCGCAGCGTGCGGCCGATGCCTGTCGCGCCGCGCTCGGGTGAAACGGCCTGCTTACCAGGCCGGGGCCAAGGTGATCGAGGGGTACCCCCACGTTGCCGAAACGGCCATTGACCGCTAGTTTTCCGACTCGCCAGGAACCACATGCCCCTTTGGTTCCCTGGCACACCACGTTTCACAGATGCGCCGGTATTGACTGCCAGCGCGATAGGGACACTGAGGAGAACTGGTGCCGCTCCCGTCACTGACCCCCGAGCAGCGTGCCGCAGCGCTGGAGAAGGCTGCGGAGATTCGCAAGGCCCGGGCCGAGCTGAAGGATCAGCTCAAGTCTGGCAAGACCACCCTCGCCGCCGTTCTGGACCGGGCCGAAGGCGATGACGTCGTCGGCAAGCTGAAGGTCTCGGCCGTGCTGCAGGCGCTGCCGGGCATCGGCAAGATCCGAGCCACGCAGATCATGGAGAAGCTCAAGATCGCGGACAGCCGTCGTCTGCGCGGTCTGGGCGAGCAGCAGCGTAAGGCCCTCCTGGGGGAGTTCGCTGCGAACTGACTCGTCGGCTCGTGTAGGAATGAGCCGTGAGCATGGATGACGACGCGCGCCCGGCAGCACGCCTCACCGTCCTGTCCGGCCCCTCCGGGGTCGGCAAGGACAGCGTGATCGAGCTGATCCGGGCGCGCTCGCCATGGATCAAGCTGTCGGTGTCGGTCACGACGCGAAAGAAACGTGACTACGAAACCGACGGAGAGCATTACCACTTCGTCAGCCGGGCCGAGTTCCAGCGTTTGATCGACGGGGGACAACTGCTCGAGTGGGCGGAATTCGCGGGGAATCTGTACGGCACGCCCCGCGCGCAGGTTGAGGGCTGGCTCGCACAGGGCCGGCCCGTTCTTTTGAAGATCGATTTGCAGGGCGCCCGTCAGGTGCGCGCCACCATGGCCGATGCGCAGCTCGTCTTCCTGGCCCCGCCCAGCGTCGAGGAACTCAAGCGCCGCCTGGTCGGCCGGGGCACCGACGACGAGGAGACCATCCGCCGCCGCCTCGCGCACGCCGACGAGGAATTGGCGGCGGAAAAGGAATTCGATCGGACAGTTGTCAACGACTTCGTCGAACGCGCCGCAGACGAGCTGGTAGGCTTACTCGGTTCGTCTTACCTGACCCCAGCACAGGCGCCGGAACATTAAGGATCTTTGACTCGTGGGAACCATCGCAAACCCCGAAGGAATCACCAACCCGCCGATCGACGAGCTCCTCGACAAGACCTCGTCGAAGTACTCGCTGGTGATCTTCGCGGCCAAGCGCGCCCGTCAGGTCAACGCTTACTACAGCCAGCTCGGTGAGGGCCTGCTGGAGTATGTCGGGCCCCTGGTCGAGACCACCCCGCAGGAAAAGCCGCTGTCGATCGCGATGCGCGAGATCAACGCCGGGCTGCTGACCGCCGAGGCGACCGACAACCCCTGATCTTCGCAAGTAATCTGGTCCCGCGTCCCGCATTGTGGACGCGGGGCCGTTTGTTATGGGGGCGTTAGTTGTGACCGAGGTGATACTGGGCGTTTCCGGTGGCATCGCCGCGTACAAAGCCTGTGAGCTGCTGCGGCTGTTCACCGAGTCGGGCCACGGCGTGCGCGTCGTGCCCACCGCGGCGGCCCTGCACTTCATCGGCGCGCCCACCTGGGCCGCGCTCTCCGGCCGGCCGGTCACCACCGAGGTCTGGGACGACGCCCACGAGGTGCCGCACGTGCGGCTCGGCCGGCACGCCGACCTGGTCGTGGTCGCGCCCGCCACCGCCGACCTGATCGCCAAGGCGGCCCACGGCATCGCCGACGACCTGCTGACGAACACCCTGCTCACGGCCACCTGCCCGATCGTCTGGGCGCCCGCCATGCACACCGAGATGTGGGAGAACGACGCCACCCGCACCAACGTGGCCACCCTGCGCGCCCGCGGCCACCTGGTGATCGAGCCCGCGGTCGGCCGGCTGACCGGCGCGGACACCGGCAAGGGCCGGCTGCCCGATCCGGCCGAGATCTTCGAGATCGCCCGTCGCGCCCTCGCCGGGCGCGGGCCCGACCTGGCCGGACGGCACGTGGTGGTCACCGCGGGCGGCACGCGCGAGCCCCTCGACCCGGTGCGCTTTCTGGGAAACCGATCTTCCGGCAAGCAGGGGTACGCGCTGGCGCGCACCGCCGTGGCCAGAGGGGCGCGCGTCACACTGATCGCGGCGAACGTCACACTGCCCGATCCGGCGGGCGTTGATCTTGTTCGCGTGGGCACCACGGAGGAGCTGCGCAAGGCCACGCTGGAGGCCGCCGCGGGTGCTGACGTGGTGGTGATGGCGGCGGCGCCCGCTGATTTCCGGCCCGCCACGGCAGCCGTACAGAAGATCAAAAAAACGGACGACGGGACCGTGCCGACCCTGGAACTGGTCGTCAACCCGGACATCGCCGCCGAGCTGGGTGCGGGCAAGCGCGCAGGTCAGGTGCTGGTGGCGTTCGCCGCGGAGACGCATGACGCGATCCACAACGCGAAGGGCAAGCTGACCCGGAAACGTGCGGACCTGATCGTCGTTAACGAAGTGGGTGTCGACCGGGTCTTCGGCTCGGACGCGAACACCGTCACCATCCTGGGCGCGGACGGCGCGAGCACGCAGCTCGGTGAGCTGCCGAAGGACGAGGTCGCCGACGCGGTCTGGGACGAGGTCGTGAAACGGCTGGTCGACGGCGGGACGGCATGACACCCGACGCGCGGCGGTGACTACACTTCCGCGGAACAAGTTAGTCGACGAATCTGAGGAGCACCGTGGCACGCCGCCTGTTCACCTCCGAGTCGGTCACGGAAGGCCACCCGGACAAGATCGCTGACCAGATCAGCGACGGCATTCTCGACGCACTGCTGGCGCAGGACCCGCGCAGCCGCGTCGCGGTCGAAACGCTGATCACCACCGGCCAGGTGCACGTCGCCGGCGAGGTGACCACGCAGGCGTATGCGGACATTCCCAGCATCGTGCGCGAAACCATTCTTGGCATCGGCTACGACTCGTCCAAGAAGGGCTTCGACGGCGCGAGCTGCGGCGTCAGCGTCTCGATCGGCGCGCAGTCGCCGGACATCGCGCAGGGCGTGGACAGCGCCGTCGAGCTGCGCGAGGGCAACTCGGAGCACGTGCTCGACGCCCAGGGCGCCGGTGACCAGGGCATGATGTTCGGCTTCGCCTGCTCGGAGACCCCCGAGCTGATGCCGCTGCCGATCGCGCTCGCGCACCGCCTGGCCCGGCGGCTCTCCACGACCCGCAAGGACGGCACCATCCCGTACCTGCGGCCGGACGGCAAGACCCAGGTCACCATCGAGTACGACGGACTGCGTCCCGTGCGGCTCAACACGGTCGTCGTGTCCTCGCAGCACGCCGCGGACATCTCGCTCGAGTCGCTGCTCACGCCCGACGTCCGCGAGCACGTGATCGCCCCCGAGCTGGAGGGCCTCGGCCTCGACACCGACGGCTACCGCCTGCTCGTCAACCCGACCGGACGCTTCGAGATCGGCGGCCCGATGGGCGACGCCGGCCTCACCGGCCGCAAGATCATTGTTGACACCTATGGCGGATACGCCCGGCACGGTGGCGGCGCGTTCTCCGGCAAGGACCCGTCCAAGGTGGACCGGTCGGCCGCCTATGCGATGCGGTGGGTGGCCAAGAACGTGGTCGCGGCCGGGCTCGCCGAGCGGTGCGAGACCCAGGTCGCGTACGCGATCGGCAAGGCCCACCCGGTCAGCCTGTTCGTGGAGACCTTCGGCACCGAGAACGTGCCGGTCGAGCGCATCGAGAAGGCGATCAACGACGTCTTCGACCTGCGTCCCGCGGCGATCATCCGCGACCTCGACCTGATGCGCCCGATCTACCAGCAGACGGCGGCCTACGGGCACTTCGGCCGCGAGCTGCCGGACCTGCTCTGGGAGAGCACGGACCGCGCGCAGGACCTGAAGAACGCCGCTGCCTAGTTCAGCCGACGAGAGGGGCGCTTCCGTGGAGGCGCCCCTTTTCGCTGTCCCCGATGCGGCCGGTCGTGGTTCGGCCGGTCGTGGTTCGGCCGGTTCTGGTTCGGCCGGTTCTGGTTCGGCCGGTTCTGGTTCGGCCGGTTCTGGTTCGGCCGGTTCTGGTTCGGCCGGTTCTGGTTCTGCCCGGTCCGGTTTTGTCAGCGGCGTCACATCGGGGCCGATCGTGGCCGGGCCGGAAACTGTCGTAGCCGGCGCGAAGAATAAGCGCGTGACCAAGGACGGGCGGGCTCAGCGGGCGGCGGCGGCACGGCTGCCGGTGGCGCGGGTCTGCGTGGATGTGCCGCTGGCTCATCTGGATCGTCCGTTCGATTATCTGGTGGCCGAGGCCGACGACGTGGCGGCGCAGCCCGGGGTGCGGGTCAAGGTGCGCTTCGCCGGGCAGTTGGTGGGCGGGTTCCTGCTGGAGCGGGCCGAGTCGTCACCGCACGAGGGAAAGCTGGCGTTCCTCGACAAGGTGGTGTCGGCCGAGCGGGTGCTCGATCCGGAGGTGGCGCGGCTGGCCCGGGCGATTGCCGATCGCTATGCGGGCAATCTCTGCGACGTCCTGCGCCTGGCTGTCCCGCCTCGCCACGCCCGCGTCGAGTCGCAGCGCGGGCCGGAGGCTGGGACCGTTTCGGAGCCGGCCGGCGAGCCCGGCCCACCGCCGGATGAGGGTGGCGGCGCCGAGTCGGACTTGGCGCGGAGCGGGGCCGTGGTGGGCGAGCCCGGCCCACCGCCGGATGAGGGTGGCGGCGCCGAGCCGGACTTGGCGCGGAGCGGGGCCGTGATGGGCGAGCCCGGCCTACCGCCGGATGAGGGTGGCGGCGCCGAGTCGGACTTGGCGCGGAGCGGGGCCGTGATGGGCGAGCCCGGCCCGCGGCCGGCCGCTGCCGTCTCTGGCGAGTCCGGTTCTGCGCAGCTCAGAGGCGATGGCCGTGGGATTCGTTCGGTGCCGGCTGAGGCCGTCGGCTTACGGCCGACGGTCGTGACCCGGGTGGTCGTGACCGGACCAGGCGGGGCCGAGGCAGGCATGGTCGAGGCAGGCATGGTCGAGGCAGGCATGGTCGATGCACCCCGAGCCGAAGTCGGCAATGCCCGGGCGGGCGGGGCTGGGGCAGGCAGGGCCGGGCTTGATCAAGTGCGGGACGGTTCCGGTTCCGCGCAGGGTGACACTGATCCCGCCCAGGTTGGTTCCGCACTGGCGAAGCCTGATGCCGCCCCGGGTGGGTCTGTGCCGGGTGGGTCTGTGCCGGGTGGTTCCGTGCCGGGTGGGTCTGTGCCGGGTGGGTCTGTGCCGGGTGGGTCTGTGCCGGGTGGTTCCGTCCAGGGTGGGACCGTCCAGGTCGAGCCCGTGCAAGGTGGGCCTGATCTCGCTCAGGGTGGGCCTGTGCACGGTGGGTCTGGTGCCGCGCAGGTTGGACCTGGATCGGGTGGGTCTCGGCCCGCTCAGGCTGGTTCTGCGCGGGGTGTGCCGGGCGCCGGGGTCAGCGCGGGACCGTCCGGCGACGGTCGAGCTGGGGAGTCGCCTGCTCTGATCGGGGTGGAGGAGGCCGCTACCAACCCCGAGGGGTGGGGCGCCTATGCGGCCGGGGGGTCGTTCTTGCGGGCGCTTGCCGATGGGCGGGCGGCTCGCGGGGTGTGGTCGGCGTTGCCGGGAGAGAACTGGCCGGCTCGGATCGCGGAGGCCTGTGCGGCTGTCGTGCGGGCCGGGCGCGGTGCCGTCGTGCTGGTCGCGGACGCGCGGGACCTCGAACGGGTGGATCGGGCGCTCGAAGTCACCCTTGGGCCGGGGCGGCATGTCGCGCTGAACGCCGCGGCCGGGCCGTCCGAACGCTACCGGCGCTTTCTCGCCGCCAGCCGGCATCAGGTGTCCGTGGTCGTGGGGACGCGGGCGGCGATGTTCGCGCCGGTGCCCGAGCTCGGGCTCGTGGTGATCTGGGACGACGGGGACGATCTTTATGCCGAGCAGCGGGCGCCCTATCCGCATGCCCGCGAGGTGCTGCTCACCCGGGCTCAGCTCGCCGGGTGCGCGGCGCTGCTGGGCGGGTTCGCCCGCACGGGTGAGGCTCAGCTCCTGCTCGAGACCGGGTGGGCGCGGGAGATCGTCGCCGACCGTGACGTGGTGCGGCGGCGGATGCCGCGGATCCAGCCGACCGGGGACGACCCGCAGCTGGCCCGCGACCCGGGTGCGGCCACCGCGCGGCTGCCCAGCCTCGCGTGGCAGGCGGCCCGATCAGCGCTGCAGGCCGGGGCGCCGGTGCTGGTGCAGGTGCCGCGCCGGGGTTATGTGCCGTCCACCGCTTGCGCCGACTGCCGCACGCCGGCCCGGTGCCCGCACTGCTCCGGGCCGTTGGAGCTGGCCGGCGCCCGGGACGTGCCGGCCTGCCGGTGGTGCGGGAGGGCGTCGGCGGGATATGCCTGCCCGGCGTGTGGCGGGCGGCGGTTGCGGGCCTCGGTGACCGGGGCGCGGCGCACCGCCGAGGAGCTGGGGCGGGCGTTCCCGGGTGCGACCGTGCGAACCTCCGGCCGCGACGAGGTGCTCGGTCTGGTGCCGGACGAGGCGACGGTCGTGGTGTCGACGCCGGGCGCCGAGCCGGTGGCCGAGGGTGGCTATGGCGCGGTGCTGCTGCTCGACACCTGGGCGCTGCTGACCCGGTCCGATCTGCGGGCCGGCGAGGAGGCGATGCGGCGGTGGTACAACGCCGCGGCGCTGGCGCGGCCGGACGGATCGGTGATCGTGGTGGCGGACGGTTCGCTGGTGTCGGTGCAGGCGTTGCTGCGCTGGGATGCGGGCTGGTTCGCGGCGCGGGAGCTGGGCGAGCGGCGTGAGCTGCGGTTCCCGCCGGCCGCCCGGATGGCCGACGTCACCGGGTCGGCCGCTGCGGTGGCCGAGCTGCTCGCTGCGGCGCGGCTGCCCGAGGGCACCGAACTGCTCGGACCGGTGCCGGCGCCGGACGACCAGGAACGCATGCTGTTGCGGGTCGCGCGCGGGCGCGCGGCCGAACTGGCGCACGCGTTGCACGAGGCGTCCGCGATGCGCAGCGCCCGCAAAGCCGCCCAGGCCGTCCGCATCCAGGTCGACCCCGCCACACTGTTTTAGGACTGCGCATGATCAACCAGCACAATGGATCGATGGATGTCGCGACCGCTGTCTCGTCCCTGCTCTCGCCACGGCCGGAGAACGACCCCTACGCGGCCTACGACGTGTTGCGTGCGCAGGGTCCGGTGCTGCGGGTCGGCAAACGGTTCCTGGTGACCGGATACGCGGCCGCCGACGCGATCCTGCGCGACCCGAAGTTCGTCGCGTTCGACTCGGGGCTGCTGGACGCGCAGTTCGAGGGATGGCGGAGCAACCGGGCCGTGTCGCTCTTCGCCGACTCGATGCTGCGCCAGAACCCGCCCAACCACACCCGCATGCGCCGCCTCGCCTCGGGCGTCTTCACCGCCCGCCGGGTGAGCGCCCTGCGCGAGGTGATCACAGACCAGGTCGACGAGGTCCTCGACGAGTTCACCACCGCGGCCCGGCTCAACCACGGCGGGCCCGGGGGCGCGGATGCCCGGCTTGGGTCGATAGACGGCGGGCGTCCCGAGGACGGCGGTGCCGGGCGCGGGCCGAATGGCGGACGTCCCGAGGGTCGGGGTGCCGGGCGCGGGCCGGATGGTCGGCGTCCCGAGAGTGAGGGCGGCGGGCTCGGGCCGGATGACCGGCGTTCCGGAGGCGCGGATGCCTGGTCCGGGCCGGCGGACGGCGGAGGACCCGCCGGTGGGCCGGCCGGAGACGGGCCTGGCCGGGCCGGCGGTGGGCTGGTCGACGTGATCGGTGAGCTGGCCTACCCGTTGCCGATCGCGGTGATCTGTGCGCTGCTGGGGGTGCCGGCCGAGGACCGGGGGCAGTTCCGGCGGCTGGCCGAGGCGCTGACCGCGGTGCTCGAGGTGCGCTTCGACGAGGAGCAGGCCCGGGTGGCACACGCGGCGGCGCGGGAGCTCGAGGCGTACTTCGACGCGCTGATCTCGCTCCGGCGGGCCGAGCCGCGCGACGACCTGGTGACCGCCCTGGCCGCGGCGCACGACGCGGGCGGCGACCGGCTCACCGGCGACGAGCTGATGGGCAACCTCGCACTGCTGCTGGTGGCCGGCTTCGAGACCACCACCAACCTGCTCGGCAACGGCCTGGTGCTGTTGCTCGACCACCCGGAGCAGGCCAAACGACTGGCCGCCGAACCGGAGCGGGCGGCCGCCTGCGTCGAGGAGATCCTCCGGATGGAGTCGCCGGTGCAGCTGACCGAGCGGTTCGCGTCGGTGGACACCGCCGTCGGCGGCGTGCCGGTGCCGGCCGGCTCCGAGATGATCCTGCTGCTGGGCGCGGCCAACCGGGATCCCGCACGGTTTCCGCAGCCCGGCGTGTTCGACCCGGACCGCGCGGACAACTCGCCACTGTCGTTCGGCGCGGGCGTGCACTACTGCCTGGGCGCGCCCCTGGCCCGCCTGGAAGCGCAGATCGCGCTGCCCGCGCTGCTGCGCCGCTTCCCGGAGATGCGCCTGGCCGGCCGCCCCGAGCGGCGAGCCAGGCTCACCCTGCGCGGATGGGCGGCCATCCCGGTCCACCTCACCCCAGAAGGCTAGGTCCCGGGGGACAGGCGTCGCCGGGTCGCGGCGCTGCCGGTCCGGGGTGGCTCTGGGGAGGTCCGTAGACTGGGCGCCGAACGTGATCGCCGGGTCGTTGGGTGGCCCGGAGAACTGAAGCCCCAGGCAGGAGCATGACCGCGTGACCGTCCAGCCCATCCGTCTCTTCGGCGACCCGGTGTTGCGCACCGCGGCCGATGCGGTCGTTGATTTTGACAAGGAACTGCGCTCTCTGGTCAAGGACCTGGTCGAGACGATGCAGGACGAGGGCGGCGCCGGGCTGGCCGCGCCGCAGCTCGGGGTGGGTCTGCGGGTGTTCGCCTTCGACATCGACGACGTCGTGGGGCACATCGTCAATCCCGTCCTGAGCTTCCCGGACGACGAGGAGCAGGACGGCCCGGAGGGCTGCCTCTCCATCCCGGGGATCTACGTCGACACCAAGCGCCGGCAGAACGTGGTCGCCGCCGGCTTCAACGAGCACGGCGACCCGATCCAGGTGATCGGCACCGGCCTGATGGCCCGCTGCGTGCAGCACGAGACCGACCACCTCGACGGGGTGCTGTTCCTGGACCGCCTCGACGCCGCCGCCCGCAAGGACGCGATGAAGCAGATCAGAGAAGCAGACTGGTACGACGCGGCCCGCCCGCCGATCCTCAAGGAGAGCCCGCACGGCCGGGGCATCTTCGGGCTGGGGCGCTGAGCATGCGTCTCGTCTTCGCCGGCACCCCCGCCGTCACCCTGCCCGCCCTGGA
Organism: Actinoplanes sp. NPDC051388; assembly: GCF_055586225.1. NCBI lineage: Bacteria > Bacillati > Actinomycetota > Actinomycetes > Micromonosporales > Micromonosporaceae > Actinoplanes > Actinoplanes sp. NPDC051388. The sequence goes on from NZ_JBVJIP010000020.1 coordinate 68,650, forward strand.
CGCGCTCGCCGCGTCCGGCCACGAACTGCTCGCCGTGGTGACCCGCCCGGACGCCCCGGCCGGCCGCGGTCGCCGCCTGGTCCGCTCGCCGGCCGGCGCCTGGGCCGACGAGCGCGGCATCGAGGTGCTCACCCCGCAGCGCCTCCGCGAGCCCGAGTTTCAGGAGCGGCTGCGCGCCCTCGCCCCGGACTGCGTGCCGGTGGTGGCCTACGGCGCCCTGGTGCCGCCCAGCGCCCTGGAGATCCCGAAACACGGCTGGGTGAACCTGCACTTCTCGCTGCTGCCCGCCTGGCGCGGCGCGGCCCCGGTGCAGCACGCCGTCCTGCACGGCGACGAGGTCACCGGCGCGAGCGTCTTCGAGCTCGAGGCGGGGCTCGACACCGGGCCGGTCTACGGCACCCTGACCGAGCACATCCGGCCCGCCGACACCTCCGGCGACCTGCTGGAACGGCTCGCCACCGAGGGCGCCGGCCTGCTGGTGGCGGTGCTCGACGCGATCGAGCAGGGCACCGCGCGGGCGCACCCGCAGCCGGCCGACGGCATCAGCCTGGCGCCGAAGCTGACCGTGGACGACGCCCGGGTGCGCTGGAGCGATCCGGCGTTCGGGGTGGACCGGCGTATCCGGGCCTGCACGCCGGCACCGGGCGCGTGGACCACCCTGCGTGGCGACCGGCTCAAGCTGGGCCCGGTGCGCGCGGTGGCCAACGCCGGCCGGCTGCGGCCCGGTGAGCTGCTGGTCGAGCGCACACAGGTGCTGGCCGGCACGGCCACCACGCCGGTGGCGCTGGGCGAGGTGCGGGCCGCCGGTAAGAAACCCATGTCAGCCGCGGATTGGGCCCGCGGGCTCCGCATCGAGCCCGGGGAGTCGTTCGAGTGACGGATCACAAAGCGGACCGCCCGCACGGATCGGGACGTCCGCGCCGGCCCGCCGGCCCGGGTCAGGGCCGGGGAGACGGGCGCGATGCCCGTTCGGGGCGTGGTCCGCGCGCCGGTCGCCCGCCGTCGGATCCGGCGCGGCAGGCGGCATACGAGGCGATCGCGGCGGTGCATCGCGATGACGCGTACGCGAATCTGGTCCTGTCGGAGATCCTGCGAGAGATGCGGCTGCATGGGCGGGATGCGGCGTTCGCGACCGAACTGACCTACGGCACGTTGCGGGCGCTCGGAACCCTCGACCTGATCATCGGGTCGGCCGCCGGTCGCGAGGTGTCCCGGATCGACCCACCGGCCCGCGACGCGCTGCGGCTGGGCGCCTACCAGCTGCTCTACACCAGGGTGCCGGCGCACGCCGCGGTGAACCAGACCGTCGACCTGGTGCGCTCGGTGGCGCCGGGGGCGTCCGGCTTCGCAAACGCGGTGATGCGCGAGATCTCCGAGAACGGCGACCTGGACGCCTGGCAGACGAAGCTGGCGCCGGCCTACGAGGAAGATCCGATCGGCAACCTGTCGGTGCTGCACAACCATCCGCAGTGGATCATCCGGGCGTTCAGTGAGGCGCTCGGCGGCGACCTCGAGGACACCGCCCGGCTGCTGATCGAGGACAACCTGCCGGCCTCGGTGCACCTGTGCGCGCGGCCGGGCCGGGCCGACGCGGTGGAGCTGGCCGACGAGGTCGGTGGCACGCCGGGCGCGTTCTCGCCCTATGCGGTCTATCTGTCCGGCGGTTCGCCCGGCGAGCTGGCCGCCATCCACGACGGCCGCGCCCATGTGCAGGACGAGGGCTCGCAGCTGGTCGCGGCGGCGCTGCTGGCCGCGCCGGTGGAGGGCCGGGACACCCGCTGGCTCGACCTGTGCGCCGGGCCGGGCGGCAAGACCGGACTGATCGGTGCGATCGCCTCCGGCCGCGGCGCCGAGGTGACCGCGGTCGAGGTCGCCGAGCACCGCGCCCGGCTCGTCGAGCACGCCACCGAGGGCATGCCGGTGACCGTGCTGCCGACCGACGGGCGTGAGGTGGGCCGCGACCCCGACCTGCCGGAGGAGGGCTTCGACCGGGTGCTCGTGGACGCGCCCTGCACCGGGCTGGGCTCGCTGCGCCGCCGCCCGGAGTCGCGCTGGCGGCGCACGCCGGCCGACCTGCCGCCACTGACCAAGTTGCAGCGCGAGCTTCTGGTGGCGGCGCTGCGCGCGGTACGCGTCGGCGGCGTCGTGGCCTATGTCACATGCTCGCCGCACATGGTCGAGACTCAGGTGACCGTGACCGAGGCATCCCGTCGCAGCGGCGTCGAGGTGGACTTCGTGGACGCCCGGCCCCTGCTGCCGCCGGGGATGCCGCATCTCGGCAACGGCCCGACCGTGCAACTGTGGCCGCACCGGCACGGCACCGACGCGATGTTCCTGGCGGTGCTGCGCCGCACCACGTGAAAGTTCACCTTTTCGATCCATGAACTCTGGGTACGGTGACATTCATGGATGTCATTGGCGCAGGTTTCGGACGGACGGGCACCCTCAGCCTCAAGGCGGCCCTGGAGCAGCTGGGCTTCGGCCCCTGTGCGCACATGGTTCCCATGATCCAGGACCCGGAGCGAGCGGAGCTGTTCACGCGCGCGGCCGAGGGCGAGGCGGGCTGTCTCGACGCGGCCCTCGACGGCTACCGGTCCACGGTGGACTGGCCGGGCACCTTCTTCTGGCAGCAGTTGGTGGAGCAGCACCCGGACGCCAAGGTGGTGCTGAGCGTCCGCGACCCGCAGAAGTGGTACGAGAGCGCCCACTCCACCATCTTCCAGGCCGCCACCGCGGCGATGTCCGACCCGGACGGACCGCCGCACCTGAGGCCGTTCGTCGCGATGGTGCGCGCGACCGTGTGGGACGGCACCTTCAAGGGCCGGTTCGCCGACCGTGACTTCGCGATCGGCGTGTTCGAGGAGCACAACGAGGCGGTGCGTCGCGCGGTGCCGGCCGAGCGCCTGCTCGAGTTCGAGGTGAAGCAGGGCTGGGGCCCGCTCTGCGAGTTCCTCGGCGTGCCGGCGCCGGAGACCGACTTCCCGCGGCTGAACGACGCGCAGTCCTTCCACGACCAGGCTGCCGAGCGGCACGCGCCGCGCTGATTCGGGCGCGATCCACTTCCTTCCGCCGCGCCGGTGGAGCGAGGACAGTCCCCTGCATGCGGACGACGAGGTCCGCAGGGGAGTTTGCCATGTCCGGATCAAGGCTCAGATGGATCGTCGCCACCCTGACAACCGCCCTGCTCGTGGTGGGCGCGCCCGCGCCGGCCCGGGCCGCCGTGGGACAACTCGACACCGTGCCGCTGCCCACTCTGGGTGGCAACGGCCGGGCGCAGGACATCAACGATCGCGGGGTGGTGGTCGGATCCGCGAGCACCGCCGGCGAGCGGCACCTCATGCTCTGGCGGCCCGGCCGGCCCGCGCTCGACCTCGGCCCCGGCAACCCGGTCGCCATCAACAACCACGACGACCTGCTCGTGGACGGCCAGCTCACGCACCCCACGCGGGACGTGACCCTGATCGGCCTCAACGACCGGGGCCAGATCATCGGCAGCCTCCGGGGCAGTGACGGCGGGCCGGACACGGTGTTCCGGTGGCAGGACGGCCGCTTCACCGAGCTGGCCGGGCCGACCGGCACGACCGGCTTCGCGATCGATATCAACGAGCGCGGCGAGGTGCTCGGCATGCTGATCGACCGGGACTACTCCCGCAGCCGAGGCGTGGTCTGGAGCCGCGGCGTCCGAACCATCTTCGGTGGCGGCGTCGACTTCACCCCGCACGCGATCAACGAGCGCGGCGACGTGGTGGGGGAGGGTGTGGTCGGTGATCCGCCGGTGCTGCATCCGTTCGTCTGGCGCAACGGCCGGTTGACCGACCTGATGGCCGGCCGGCCCGGGGAGAGCGGCACGGCCACCGACCTCAATGACGCGGGGGACATCGTCGGATCCGTGGCGAACCGCCCGACGCTGTGGCGTGGCGGCCGCGCGATCGATGTCGGCCCGCCCGGATACGGCGGGGAGGCGAAGGTCGTCAACGAGCGCGGGCAGGTCGGTGGCGTCGTCGGCCGGGCCACCTCCGACGAGGACCGCGAGGTGCGCGCTTTCCGCTGGGCGGCCGGGCAGGTGTCGATCTCGGCATCCTCCGACCCCGACGGGTCGATCTCGATCGCCGGGATGGACCGGCGCGGCCGGATGGCCGGCACGGTGACCGACGGCGCGGCCGGGCACGAGGTGCCGGTGCGCTGGCGCTGACCGTCAGGCGTAGTGGATGGGCAGCTTGCCCTCGCCGACGTTGCGGTAGGAGCCGCGCATCGGCTCCTCCGCCAGCCACAAGAAGCACTGCACCGACCGGATGCCGGCCTCCCACTCACCACGGCTCGGCGCGAAGGCGAGCCAGCCGGCCCGGTACTGCAGGTTTTCGTCGTCCGGCACGCCGGTGTAGTCGGCGATGGTCGAGCGGCAGCCGGCCGCCATCCGGGGGTCGCCCTCGAGCTTGTCGAGGGCGACCTCGGGCGCCCGCCACAGGCCGGTGAACTCGGCGCGGTGGTCCTTGTCGCAGGCGACCGCGACCATGTTGCGCACCGAACCGCTCTCGACCTCGGGGTTGAAGCAGCGCAGCCGCAGCGGCGCGGCGCCGGTCAGCGCCCCGCTCAGGCTGCCGTCGCGGCTCAGCACCCGGTCGGTGCCGGGGTCGACCTCGGCCAGGTCGCAGCGGAACCAGCGGGCGCCGGCCGCCCAGCCCTGCGCGCCGGGCAGCACCGGCTGCAGCCGCATCCGTCCGCTGCGCCACTCGGCGCCGGTGAACGAGTCGGCCCGCTTCGAGCACTCGGCGGCCGCCGCCTTTCGCGCGGCCGTCGTGTCGGTGGTGGTGGCGGGCAGGTCGCCGACGAAGAACGCCTCGGCGACGTGCCGCTCGGCGCAGTCGAAGGGCGCATAGCCGGTCAGCGACGCGGCCGGCTCGAGCTTGTCGAAGCATCCGCTCGCGGCCGGCCGGAACGACGCCGCGGCCGGTGGGAGCTGCCACTCGTCGGTCAGATCGCCGTCGATCCCATAGGGCAGGCTGCCGCAGCCCGCGACCGCTCCGACCAGCGCGAGGAGGACCGCCAGCGTCAATCGGCGCACCGCGGACCTCCCAGCCTCGAGGGGAATTTGCGGGTATCAGTATCGCGGTCCGACGCACCGGACGGCAGCCCGGGTGGGCGTCGCAGGTTCTACACTTCGACCGTGGAACCGACGCCGATCACCGGGACGATTATCGCGCCGAGCATCCTGGCCGCGGACTTCGCCCACCTGGCCGACCAGGTCCGCGCCATCGAGGGCGCGGCCGACTGGGTGCACGTGGACGTGATGGACAACCATTTCGTCCCTAATCTGACGATCGGCCTGCCGGTGGTGCAGAGCCTGCGCAAGGCGACCGACATCCCGTTCGACGTGCATCTGATGATCACCGATCCGGAGCGCTGGGCGCCGGGTTACGCGGAGGCGGGCGCGCACAACGTCACGTTCCACGCGGAGGCCTGCGACAACCCGGCGGCGCTGGCCAAGACGCTGCGCGCGGCCGGATCCAAGGCCGGCCTGGCGATCGACCGGGACACCCCGGTGGAGCCCTATCTGGAGCTGCTTCCCTATGTGGACACGCTCCTGATCATGACGATCAAGGCCGGTTTCGGCGGCCAGAAGTTCCTGCCCGAGATGCTGCAGAAGGTGCGCGATGTGCGCCGCCGGATCACCGCGAAAGACCTGCAGGTGCGGCTCGAGGTGGACGGCGGCATCGCGGCCGACACGATCGAGCAGGCGGCCGAGGCGGGAGCCGACGCGTTCGTGGCGGGCACCGCGGTCTACGGCGCGGCGGACCCGGCCGAGGCGATCCGCAAGTTGCGCGCGCAGGCCGAGCGGGTCGGGGCGCGGGCATGAGCACCGGCGTGGTGCGGCAGGACGACGACATCGTCCGCGAGCCGGCCGAGCGGCCGGACATCATCATGGTGGTCGACGACGACGACGACATCGCGGGCTTCGTCGCGTTCAACCTCAAGGTGCACGGCTTCGACGTGGTCCGGGCGCGGGACGGCCAGGAAGCCCTGGACATGATGGAGAAGACCCGGCCCGACCTGGCCGTGATCGACTGGATGATGCCGACCATGGACGGCGTCGAGCTCACCCGCCGGCTGCGCGCCGAACCGCTGACCAGCGCGCTCCCGGTGATCATGCTGACCGCCAAGGCGCTGACCGTGGACAAGGTCGTGGGCCTCACCGCGGGCGTCGACGACTACCTGGTCAAGCCGTTCGACACCGCCGAGCTGATCGCCCGGGTCTCCTCCACGCTGCGCCGCAACAAGGAGTTCCGCGAGGTCTCGCCGCTGACCGGGCTGCCCGGCAACGCCCGGGTGCGGCGCGAGATCGTGGACCGGATGCGGGCCGGCGGCGACTACTCGGTGGGCTACATCGACATCGACCGTTTCAAGAGCGTCAACGACGTCTACGGGTTCGACCGCGGCGACGAGTTCATCACCGCGCTGGCCCGCAGCCTGCACCGCGCGGTGGCCACGTCGGGTCGCCCGCCGGTGTTCCTCGGCCACATCGGCGGCGACGACTTCGTCTTCGTCTGCACCCCCGACCAGGTGCTGCCGCTGACCAAGCGCGCGGTCGAGGACTTCGAAAACTCCGCCGACCAGCTGTACGACCCGGAGGACGCCGGCCGCGGTTACATCGAGGTCCCCGACCGCCGTGGCAACAAGCAGCGCGCCGCCCTGGTGACGCTCTCCATCGGGGTCGCCGAGTCGCGCACCGGCGGCCGCCGCTTCAACGACCCGCGGGTGGTGGTGGCGGTGGCCAGCGAGATGAAAAAGGTCGCCAAGAGCCAGCCGGGGTCATATGTGGCGATCGACCGGCGCAAGAGTGATCTCGACGACGACGAGATGTGACCTGGCTGACCTGGTGGGTGGCAACCGCGGGTTTTAGTGCTTAACTTCTGAGTGACCCACCACGCGCTGGCGGGACTCGGTGAAATTCCGAACCGGCGGTGATCCTCCGCGAGAGCGAAGGTAAGCCCGCGACCCGGACGTCGAGCACGATGACGGACGGTGGACCTGGTGAGACTCCAGGGCCGACGGTGATCGCTAAATGGCGGTCGACAGTCCGGATGGGAGACAGCGCGCGGGAGCAGGCTCGGCACGCCATGAATGGCAGGGTCGGGCAGGGGTTCGGCGACGCCGTACCCCATTTGTCTGCTTTCGTGTCTTGATCCCTCTTCCTCAGCGCGTGACCGTGCCGCGTTGGAAGAGGGGAAGCCGATGGTTTCCGAGGACGAGGCGATGCGCCGCGCGATCGCGCTGGCCGCCCGCGGAGCCTCCACCGCCAGTCCCAATCCCCTGGTGGGCTGCGTCCTGCTCAGCCCGACCGGCGAGATCGTCGGCGAGGGCTACCACCACCGGGCCGGCGGGCCGCACGCCGAGATCGTCGCGCTGCGCGAGGCCGGCGACCGGGCCCGCGGCGCCACCTGCCTGGTCAGCCTGGAGCCCTGCAACCACACCGGCCGCACCGGCCCCTGCGCCCAGGCGCTGATCCAGGCCGGGGTGCGCCGGGTGGTGATCGCGGTCGACGACCCGACCCGGCTGGCCCGCGGGGGCACGGCGACCATGCGCGCGGCGGGCCTCGAGGTGGTCTCCGGGGTCGAGCGCGAGGCCGCCGAGCAGGGCAACACCGCCTGGCTGACCGCGGTGCGCCGGGGCCGGCCCTATCTGACCTGGAAGTTCGCCGCGACCCTGGACGGGCGCTCGGCGGCGGCCGACGGCACCAGCAAGTGGATCACGTCGCCGGAGGCGCGGGCCGACGTGCACGTGCTGCGCGGCTCGATGGACGCGATCATCGCCGGGGTGGGCACGGTGCTCGCCGACGACCCGGAGCTGACCGTGCGCCACGCCAAGGAAAGCCGGGCCGACGAAAGCCGGGCCGACGAAAGCCGGGCCGACGAAAGCCGGGCCGACGAAAGCCGGGCCGACGAAAGCCGGGCCGACGAAAGCCGGGCTGGAGATAACCGGGCCGAGGGGAATCAACCGCTGCGGGTGATCGTGGACTCGTCCGGGCGCACCCCGGAGCAGGCCCGCGTGCGCGGCGCCGAGGCGCCCACCTGGATCGCGACGGCGGCCGAGGTCGGCCGTGGCCCGGACGGCCGCACCGACCTCAGCGCGCTGATGACCACGCTCTTCGACCGCGGTGTCCGCACCGCGCTGCTCGAGGGCGGCCCGACGCTGGCCGGGGCGTTCCTGGCGGCCGGCCTGGTCGACCGGGTGGTCGGTTATGTCGCGCCCAAGCTGCTCGGGGACGGTCGCAACGCGCTGGCCGCGGCCGGTGTCACCACCATCGGCGAGGCGATCGACCTCGACCTGACCGACGTCACGCGGATCGGGCACGATCTGCGCTTCACCGCCACCCTCCGGCAGAAGGAGTCCTGATGTTCACCGGCATCGTCGAGGAACTGGGCGAGGTCACCTATCTCGCCGACGCGGGCGGCGACTCGGCCGTCCTGGCCGTCCGAGGGCCGCTGGTCACGACGGACGCGCGGCACGGCGACTCGATCTCGGTCAACGGCGTCTGCCTGACCGTGATCGACAACGTGGACGGCGTGTTCACCGCCGACGTGATGGGCGAGACGCTGCGGCGCTCCTCGCTCGGCGTCCTCACCACCGGCAGCCCGGTCAACCTGGAACGCGCCGCCACGGTCGGCTCGCGGCTGGGCGGTCACCTGGTGCAGGGCCACGTCGACGGGGTCGCGAAGATCATCGCCCGCGAGCCCGCGGACGACTGGGAGGTGTTGCGCTTCTCGCTGCCGTCCGGCCTCGCCCGATACGTGGTGGAGAAGGGCTCGATCACGGTGGACGGCGTCTCGCTGACCGTGATGGCGGTCGACGACGACTCGTTCTCGGTGGGGCTGATCCCCACCACTCTGAAGCTGACTGTGCTGGGCGCTAAGGCCGTCGGCGACCCGGTCAACCTCGAGGTCGACGTGATCGCCAAGTACGTGGAGAAGATGCTGGGCTGGGCCAACTCAGGAGGCGAGAATGCTGGATGACATCGAACGCGCGATCAAGGACATCGCCGCCGGCCGAGCGGTGATCGTGGTGGACGACGAGGACCGCGAGAACGAGGGCGACCTGATCTTCGCGGCCGAGAAGGCCACGCCGGAGCTGGTCGCGTTCATGCGCCGCTACACCTCGGGCTACATCTGCGCCCCGATCACCGAGGCCGAGGCGGACCGGCTCGACCTGCCGCCGCAGTACCACACCAACCAGGACCGGCGGGGGACCGCGTACACGGTGACGGTGGACGCGCGGGAGAACATCGGCACCGGCATCTCGGCGGCCGACCGGGCGCACACCATCCGGCTGCTGTCCGACCCGGCCACCAAGCCGTCCGACCTGTCCCGGCCCGGCCACGTGGTGCCGCTGCGCGCCAAGGCCGGCGGGGTGCTGCGCCGACCCGGGCACACCGAGGCGGCGATCGACCTGGCCGAGCTCGCCGGGCTGCGGCCGGCCGGGGTGCTCTGCGAGATGGTCAACGACGACGGCACCATGATGCGGCTGCCCGATTTGGAGGCGTTCGCCGCCGAGCACGACGTCGCGCTGATCAGCATCGCCGAGTTGATCACCTACCGGCGGCATCACGAGCAGCAGGTCGAGCGGGTGGTCGAGACCCGGCTGCCGACCGAGCACGGCGAGTTCACCGCGGTCGGCTACCGCGCGCTGGTGGACGGCGGCGAGCACATCGCACTGGTCTTCGGTGAGCTCGGCGACGGCGAGGACGTGCTGGTCCGGGTGCACTCGGAGTGCCTGACCGGGGACGTCTTCGGCTCGGTGCGCTGCGACTGCGGCCCGCAGCTGGACGCCGCCCTCGAGCGGGTGGCGGCGGCCGGCCGCGGGGTGGTGCTCTACATGCGCGGTCACGAGGGCCGGGGGATCGGGCTGCTGCACAAGCTGCAGGCCTACCAGCTGCAGGACCGCGGGCTGGACACCGTCGACGCCAACCTCGAGCTGGGCCTGCCGGCCGACGCCCGGGACTACGGCACCGGCGCCCAGGTCCTCTATGACCTGGGCATCCGTTCGATGCGTCTGCTGACCAACAACCCGGACAAGCGGGCCGGGCTGGAAGGCTACGGCCTGACCGTGACCGGCCGCGAGGCCTTGCCGGTCCGCCTGCACCCGGAGAACGTGCGATACCTGCGGACCAAGCGGGACCGGATGGGTCACCTGTTCGAAGCGCTGGGCTGATGCAGTTGATAGAAGTCGCGCGGGTCGCCGGCCAGGGACGCCTCGACGTGGGCGCTCCACTCGTCGGCGACCACCTCGGCTCGGTTGTCGAAGAGGCGGGCGAACTCGCGGCCCAGGCCACGGTTGGCGCCGGTGATGAGTGCGGTTGTCGTCGTGCGGCTACGCTAAACCTGACGTTGACGTCAGAGGCAAGGGAAGATTCGCATGCGGATAGGTGAGCTGGCCGACAGGGCCGGCGTGAGCGTCCGGGCCCTGCGCTACTACGAGGAGCAGCAACTGCTCGGCTCCGAGCGGTCGGAGAGCGGCCAGCGGCGTTATCCGGAGGCGGCGGTCGACCGGGTCAGGCTGATCCAGCAGCTCTATGCGGCCGGGCTGGCCAGCAAGACCATCCTGTCGTTCATGCCGTGCCTGCTGACCGGTGTGAGCACGCCGGAGACGATGGCCCGGCTGGCCGAGGAGCGCGACCGCATCAACCAGCAGATCGCCGGCCTGGAAGACACCCGGGACCGGCTCGACGCGGTGATCGCGGCCGCGGAAATGTGTGGAATCCCCGACGCCGAGAGTGCGCCGGGCGCAGGATTATGACTCTGACTAGGGGGCGTTAATGGCCGGCTTCGGTGACCCGCACATGGAGACCGTCGACGCGGCCGGGCTGCGGCTCGGCATCGTCGGCTCGCGCTGGCACAGCAGCCTCGTCGACCACATGGTCGAGCGGGCGCAGGAGGCCGCCAAGGCGTGCGGCGTGGACGACGTCATCGTGACCCGGGTGGCCGGATCGGTCGAGCTGCCCGTGGTGGCGCAGGCCCTGGCCAAGCGGTGCGACGCGGTGGTCGCGCTGGGCGTGGTGATCCGCGGTGAGACGGCGCACTTCGAATATGTCTGCGACGCGGTCACCGCCGGGCTGACCCGGGTGGCGCTCGATGAACAGACCCCGGTCGCGCACGGCGTGCTGACCGTGCAGTCGCTGGGCCAGGCGAACGACCGGGCCGGCCTGGAGGACTCGATCGAGGACAAGGGCTGGCAGGCGACCGTCGCGGTGCTGGACGCGGCCCTGGCCATTCGCAACCTGCCCGCTTAAGAGGGTGCCGGACGTCTGTGTGGTGGGGGCGGGCGCGGTCGGTGGCGTGATCGGCGCGCGCCTGGCGCTGGCCGGGTTGTCCGTGTCCGTGCTCGCCCGCGACGAGACGCTGGCTGCCCTGCGTACCCGTGGGTGGGTGGTGAGTGCGGGCGACGGCGAACCGCAGGTCGCTCCGGTGGCCTCGGCCAGTGACCACGCCGCGGATCTGGGGCCGCAGCGGGTGGTGATCCTGGCGGTGAAGGCGCACCACCTGCCCGCGCTCGCGCCGCGCCTGGCGCCGCTGCTCACGCCGGAGACCGTGCTGGTGCCGGCGCTGAACGGCGTGCCGTGGTGGTTCTTCCACGACTTCGGCGGCGGGCTGGCCGGCATCCGGCTGAACGCGGTGGACCCCGGCGGCGTGGTCTCCGAGGCGCTGCCGTCGGCGCAGGTCATCGGCTGTGTCGTGCACCTCGCCGCGCGCACCCTGCGGCCGGGCCACGCGCTGCACACCGGCGGCAACGAGCTGATCCTCGGCGAACCCTCCGGCGCGACCTCGGCGCGGCTGACGGCGGTCGCGGAACTGCTGCGCGGCGGCGGCTTCACGGTGACTGAGTCGGCGTCGATCCAGCGGGACGTCTGGTACAAGCTCTGGGGCAACATGACGATGAACCCGATCTCCGCGCTGGCCGGCGTCACCGCGGACCGGATTCTCGACGACCCGCTGGTGAACGCGTTCGTGCGGCGGGTAATGACCGAGGCGGCGGAGATCGGCGCGCGGATCGGCTGCCCGATCACCCAGACCATCGACGACCGGATGGCGATCACCCGTGCGCTGGGGGCGTTCAAGACCTCGATGCTGCAGGACGCCGAGGCCGGTCGCACGATCGAGCTGGACGCGCTGGTCACCGCGGTCGCGGAGATCGCCGGGCTGGTCGGTGTCGCGACGCCGAACCTGGAGACGCTGCTCGGCCTGACCCGGTTGGCCTTTCCGCCCTAGAGTCGGCCGGCCTCGATGATCCGGGCCAGGAACTGCCTGGTCCGCGCCTCGACCGGGTCGCCCAGCACCTGCGCCGGCGGCCCGGACTCGATCACCCGGCCGCCGTCCAGGAACGCCACCCGATCGGCCACCTGTTTGGCGAAGCCCATCTCGTGGGTGGCCAGCACCATCGTCATGCCCTCCGCCTTGAGGTCGCGGATCATGCTGAGCACCTCGCCGACCAGTTCCGGGTCGAGCGCCGAGGTGACCTCGTCGAGCAGCAGCAGCCGGGGGCCGTTGACCAGCGCCCGGACGATCGCGACGCGCTGCTGCTGGCCGCCGGAGAGCCGATCGGGATAGCTGTCCGATTTGTCCGCGAGGCCGACTCGGGTGAGCCAGTCCATCGCCTGATCTTTCGCGCTTTTGATCTCCCGGCGATGCACCCGGGTCGGCGCGAGGGTGATGTTCTGGAGCACTGTCATGTGCGGGAAAAGGTTGTAAGACTGGAAGACCATGCCGATCTTGCGGCGGACCAGATCGGCGTTGACCCGCGGATCGGTGATGTCCTCGCCGTCCAGCCGGATCACGCCGTCGTCCACCTCGGTGAGGAGGTTGACGCAACGCAGCAGTGTGGACTTGCCCGAGCCGGACGCGCCGATCAGCGCCACGACCTCGTGCTCGTCGACGGCAAGATCGACACCGTCCAGCACGGTCGCCGGGCCGAAGACCTTCCGGACATTCTCCACACCCAGCACCATCAGGCGCCCGCGTTCTGCCGCCGGGCGGCGCGCATCGTGACCCAGTCGGTGACCGCGATCAGCGGCAGCGCGAGCAGCACGAAGAGCACGGCGGCCACGATGTACGGCGTGTAGTTGAACGTCTCGGCGGTGGAGATCTGAGCCGCCCGGACCGCGTCGATCGGCCCGGCCAGTGACACCAGGCCGACGTCCTTCTGCAGCGCCACGGTGTCGTTGAGCAGCGGCGGCGCCACCCGGCGCACCGCCTGCGGCAGCACCACGTGGCGCATCGTCTGCCGATAGGTCAAACCGAGCGACCGGGCCGCCGCCAGCTGGCTGGGGTGCACCGACTCGATGCCGGCCCGGAACACCTCGGCCAGGTACGCGCCATAGGTCACCACCAGCGCCGCCCCGCCCAGCACCAGGACGCCCGGCGTGCCCTGCAGCCGGAGCCCCGGGATGCCGAACGCGAACAGGTAGATCACGATGATCAGCGGCACACCGCGGAACGCATAGGTGTAGAGCGTCGCCATCGCCCGCACCGGAAAGAAGTACGGACCCCGCAGCGTGCGCAGCACCGCGATGAACAGGCCCAGCCCGAGCGCCAGCACCGCGCAGACCAGCAGCAGCCGGACGTTCAGCCAGAGCCCGTCGAGCACCGCGGGCAGCGCGTCGACCGCCTGCTGCCGGTCGAAGAACGACTCCCGCACCCGGTCCCACCCGGGCGAGCCGGTGACGCCGACCACGAGCAGCGTCCCGAGAACCGCGGTGGACACCGCCGCCAGCACCACCGAGCGGATCGCGCGCTTACGCCGGTACGCGATCCGCTCCCGCTGCAGGTCGCTGATCGTCACTGCAGTTCGGGCGCCCCGGCCGTGCCCGCCAGCCAGGTCTTCTCCAGCACCGCGAGGGTGCCGTCCTGGCGCAGTTCGTCGACCGCGTCCTTGACGCAGTCGGTCAGCGCGGAGTCCTTGTCCAGCACCAGCCCGAACTGCTCGGGCACGCCGACCTGCGGCAGCTGGCCGACGATCACGCCGTTGTCCAGCTCGGCGCCGGTCATGTAGAACGCCGTCGGCAGGTCCACCACGAGCCCGTCGACCAGGCCGTTCTGCAGCGCCTTCTTGGCGTCGTCGTTGCTGTTGAACACCTGCGCCTGGGTGCTCGGCTTGATCAGCTCGTTGATCGCCTGCAGGCTCGTCGTGCCCACCTGGGCGCCGAGCTTGGCCTCCTTGAGCGAGGCGATCGTGGTGCTGCCGTCGATCTTGCTGCCCTTGGTGGTGATCACCGTCTGCCGCACCAGGTAGTACGCCGACGAGAAGTCCACCGCCTGCTTGCGCTCCGGCGTGATGGAGAACTGGTTGATGTCGAAGTCGTACGCCTTCGGGCCGGGCGCGATGGCGTTGTTGAACGGCACCTGGGTCCAGACCACGTTGGCGGCCGGGTAGCCCAGCCGCTCGGCCACGTTGTAGGCCACCGCGGACTCGAAGCCCTTGCCGTTGTTCGGCTTGTTGTCACTGAACCACGGCTCGTACGCCGGGTTGTCGGTGCCGATCGTGAGCTTCCCGGCGACCTTGGTGGGGAGCACGCCGGCCGGGCAGGGGTCGGCCGAGGCGGAGGGAGAGGGGCCGGCGCCGGGGCTGCCCTCGTCGACCGGGGCGCAGGCGCTGAGCGCGGCGAGCATGACGGCCGCGCACCCCAGCGCGGCGAAGGTGTTTCTCCTGACCATGACGGGCAGCCTAGGGCACGTCACAAGGGGTGGGGCCGTCCGTCGCCATCATGTGATGAGCTGGAACAATCGGCTCCCGTGAAGACGTTCGAAGAGCTGTTCGCCGAGCTGCAGGCCAAGGCCGCGGCGCGTGACCCGGGCTCGTCCACGGTCGCCGCGCTGGACCGTGGCGTGCACTTCATCGGCAAGAAGGTGGTCGAGGAGGCGGCGGAGTCCTGGATGGCCGCCGAGCACGAGGGCCCGGAGCGCGCCGCCGAGGAGATCTCCCAGCTGCTCTACCAGGCCCAGGTGCTGATGATCGCCACCGGGCTCGAGCTGAAGGACGTCTACCGACATCTGTGACCTGACCTTTTTGTCCGCACACAAAGAGACCAGGAGTCACTGATGCTGCGCATCGCCATCCCGAACAAGGGCACCCTGTCCGCACCGGCGTCGCAGATGCTGCGCGACGCCGGTTACCGCCAGCGCACCGACCCGAAAGACCTGATCTGCCGCGACGAGGCGAACGACGTCGAGTTCTTCTATCTGCGGCCCCGCGACATCGCGACCTATGTCGGCACCGGTGATCTCGATCTCGGCATCACCGGCCGCGACCTGCTGGTGGACTCCGGCGTGCCGGCCACCGAGCTGCTCGACCTGCGGTTCGGCGGGGCGACCTTCCGCTGGGCGGCGCCGTCCGGGTCGATCGACTCGGCGGACGCCATCGCCGGGCGGCGGATCGCCACCGCGTACCCGGGGGTGGTCGAGCGTTATCTCGCCGAGCAGGGCATCACCGCCGAGGTGGTGCGGCTCGACGGCGCGGTGGAGAACGCCGTGCGGCTCGGCGTCGCCGACCTGATCGCCGACGTGGTGGAGACCGGCGCCACGCTGCGCCAGGCCGGGCTGACCACGCTGGGCGAGCCGCTGCTGCGCTCGTCGGCCATCCTGATCGGCCCGCGGGAGGACGTCGCCGAGCGCGCCGGCCAGCTGATCCGGCGGTTGCAGGGCGTGCTGGTCGCCCGCAGCTTCGTGATGCTGGCCTACGACGTGCGCACCGACCTGCTGGAGAAGGCGTCCGCGCTGACTCCCGGGATCGAGTCGCCGACCGTGTCGCCGCTGCACCGGGAGGGCTGGGTCGCGGTGCAGGCGATGGTCCAGCGCGAGGCGGTGCACCGGGTGATGGACGAGCTGTACGACCTGGGCGCCCGCGCCATCCTGGTCACCGACATCTCGAATTGCCGGCTGTGAGCGCCACCGTGTCCTACCGCCCGCGCCGGGTCCGCTGGGTCGCCGGCCTCGCCGCCGCCGCGGTCGTGGTGCTGTTCACCGGTCTCAGCTTCGGCCTGCACGGCAGCACCGGCGACGGCTTCGGCACCTTCCAGCGCGGCGACCAGGCCGCCATGATCGGGCTGGGCATCCTGATCGGCCTCGGCATCCTGGCCTTCACCCGGCCGCGGGTGACGGCCGGCCCGGAGAGCGTCAAGATCCGCAACGTGATCGGCGGATACGAACTGCCGTGGTCGGTGGTGCGGGCGGTGCGATTCGACCGGAACTCACCGTGGGCGTCGCTCGAGCTGCACGACGACGAGACGGTGCCGATCCACGCGTTGCAGGCGGCCGACAAGGCCTACGCGGTGGAGGGCGTTCGCGCACTCCGGGCCCTTCATTCGGCGGCCGCGAACGCCTGATAGGATAGCCAGCAGTCGACCACGTCCGCGCTCTTCCAGCATCATCGGGGGCGCAGACGCGAAAGAGGAGCCCGCTGGTTCCCACCCGTGCTGATTCACAGCTTCGGGTCCGGTCAACCGCTCTGGAATATTCCAGTGGCGGTGTGCGTCTCCTATGGGGCGCCGATGACCGGTCGAGCGGGCCCTGGCATATGCCGGGGCCTTCTGCTTTCCTCGTCGCCCGCAGTCTTGGGTGACGCGGGGCCGACCGACATTGGCAGTGCCGTCAACACAGATCGTGGCGACGGCGTTACAAGATTCCCGTTCTGAGGAGGCCCCATCAGCGTCGAACCACGCGTGAACGAGCAGATCCGGGCGAGAGAGGTCCGACTGGTCGGTCCTGAGGGTGAGCAGGTGGGCATCGTCCCGCTCGAGCGTGCCCTGCAGCTGGCCGCGGACGTCGATCTGGATCTGGTCGAGGTGGCACCGATGGCTCGTCCGCCGGTGTGCAAGCTCATGGACTTCGGCAAGTTCAAGTACGAGTCGGCACTCAAGGCGCGCGAAGCACGGCGCAACCAGCAACAGACCGTCATCAAGGAAATGAAGCTGCGGCCGAAGATCGACCCGCACGATTACGAGACCAAAAAGGGTCACGTCATCCGGTTCCTCAAGGCGGGCGACAAGGTCAAGGTCACGATCATGTTCCGTGGTCGTGAGCAGAGCCGCCCCGAGCTGGGCTTCCGGCTTCTCCGCCGGCTCAGCGAGGAGATCTCTGAGCTGGGCTTCGTCGAGGCCAGTCCCAAGCAGGACGGCCGCAACATGATCATGGTGTTGGCACCGCACCGGGCCACGAAGGTGGCCGCGGCAACCGCTTCGGCGGCCGCCGCGCACAGTCGCGCGAACGTCCGCGAGCCCCGCGAGGGCGATGTGGTCGAGGCCGCACCGGCCGCGACCACGGCCGACACCACCGCAGAGTAGAGATCTCCCCGGCCCCCGGGGAGCACGGAAAGAGGCGTTCGAAGTGCCGAAGATGAAGAGCCACACCGGCATGGGCAAGCGGGTGCGGGTCACCGGCAGCGGCAAGATCGTCCGCGAGAAGGCCGGAAAGCGCCACCTGCTCGAGGGCAAGTCGTCCCACGTGACACGTCGGATGACTGGCACCGTTGTGGTGGCCAAGGCCGACACCAAGCGAGTTAAGAAGATGCTCGGCCGCTGACGCGCGCCAGACCCGTTTTCCTGTGAGGAGTCGATAGATGGCACGCGTCAAGCGGGCTGTGAACGCCCAGAAGAAGCGTCGCACGTTGCTCGAGAGCGCCAGTGGTTACCGTGGGCAGCGCTCACGGCTGTACCGCAAGGCCAAGGAGCAGATGCTGCACTCGATGCAGTACGCATACCGCGACCGGCGGGACCGCAAGGGCGATTTCCGCCAGCTGTGGATCACCCGGATCAACGCCGCGTCGCGCGCGAACGGCATGACCTACAACCGCCTGATCCAGGGCCTGCGCCTGGCCGGCGTCGAAGTGGACCGCAAGATCCTCGCCGACATGGCGGTCAACGACGCGGCGTCCTTCGCCGCGATCGTGGAGATCGCGCGGGCCGCGGTGGCGGCCGAGGGCACCGGCGGCGCTGCCGCCCAGGCTGCCTGATCACGTGACTGAGGCGCCCTTCGTTGACGGAGGGCGCCTTTTCACGCCCCGGACCCCGCGGATCGTCGCGGCCCGTCGCCTGCAGCGCCGGCGCGACCGCGACCAGACCGGCCGATTCCTCGCCGAGGGCCCCCAGGCCGTCGCGGCCGCACTCTCCGCGGGGGTCGTTCTCGAGCTTTTCGGTACGGACACAGCACTCGACCGTCACCCCGAGCTGGCGACGGCCGCGCCCGAGGTGTCGCCGGTGACCGAGGAAGCGCTGTCGGCACTCTCCGAGACCGTGCACCCGCAGGGTCTCGTGGCAGTGTGCACGCAGGTCGACGTGCCGCTGTCCATGCTGGTGGAGCGCCGGCTGGTGGCGGTGCTCGCGGACATCCGCGACCCGGGCAACGCGGGCACGATCCTGCGCACCGCCGACGCCGCGGGCGCCGGGGGAGTGGTGTTCGCCGGCGAGGCCGTGGATCCGTACAACGGCAAGTGCGTGCGGGCGTCCGCCGGGTCACTGTTCACCGTGGACGTCGCCCGGCAGCGCGACCCGCTGGCCGTCGTGTCGGCGCTGCGTGACGCCGGCGTGTGGGTGCTCGCCGCGACCGGCTACGGCGACGTGAGCCTCGACGAACTCAGCGACGACGGCGCGCTCTCGGTGCCGACCGCGTGGTTGTTCGGCTCGGAGGCGCACGGCCTCTCCGACGAGTTGCTCGAGGCCGCCGACGCCCGGGTGCGGGTGCCGATCTACGGCGGCGCGGAGAGCCTCAACCTGGCCGCCGCCGCCGCGGTGTGCCTCTATGCCTCGGCGCGTGGCCAGCGCTGATGCGCGCGGTCCTCTATGCGCAGCCCGGCGATCCGCCGACCCTGATGGACGTCCCGGCGCCGTCCTGCCCGCCGGACGGCGCGATCATCGACGTGCGCGCCACCGGCGTCTGCCGCTCGGACTGGCACGCCTGGCGCGGCCACGACCCGGTGCCGCTGCCGCACATCCCCGGCCACGAGTTTGCCGGAGTCGTCGCCGCGGTCGGCCCGGCGGTCCGCTCCTTCGCGATCGGCGACCGAGTGACCAGCCCGTTCGTGAACGGCTGCGGACGGTGCTCGTTCTGCCTCGCCGGCGACGCCCAGGTCTGCCCGGACCAGACCCAGCCCGGCTTCACCCATCCCGGCTCGTTCGCCGACCTGGTCGCGGTGCGCGCCGCCGACACCAACCTGGTGCGCCTGCCGGACACTCTCGACTTCGTCCCGGCGGCGGCCCTGGGCTGCCGCTTCGCCACCGCCTTCCGGGCCCTGACCGCGCACGCCCGGCTGGCGGAGGGGGAGTCGCTGGCGGTCTTCGGGTGCGGCGGCGTCGGCCTGTCGGCGGTCATGATCGGCGCGGCGCTGGGCGCCCATGTGATCGCGGTCGACCCGTCGCCCGCGGCCCGCGATCGGGCCCTCGCCCTGGGCGCCGCCACGGCCGTCGAGCCGCCCTTTGCTCTGCTTCCCGAGAGGAAGCACCCACTCCCTCCGGAAACCGCCGGTGGTGGTGCGCCCCCTCCGAGGGCCACCGACGGCGGCGCGCTCCCTGAGAGGGAGCAGAGCAAAGCCTTGGGGGACAGCGCGTTCCCTGCAGGGACGACCGATGCTGGCGTGCTTCCTCTGGGGAAGCAGAGCAAAGCGTTGGGGGACGGTGGGTTTCCTGCGGAGGCCTCCGAGAGTGGTGCACTTCGGACGGGAGCGACCGATGGTGGCGCGCTTCCTCTGAGGGAGCAGAGCAAGGCGTTGGGAGACGGTGGGATACCTGCGGAGGCCGCGGAGGGTGGTGCGCTTCGTGCGGGGGCGACCGATGCTGGCGTGCTTCCTCTGGGGAAGCAGAGCAAAGCGTTCGGGGACGGCGTCGATGTGGCAGTCGATGCGGTGGGGTCGGCGGCGACCGCGGAGGCGGCGGTGCGGAGCCTGCGGCGGCGTGGGCGGCACGTGCAGGTCGGCCTGATGCTGGGCGACGACGCCCGGGCCGCGCTGCCGTGGGATCTGGTGGTGGCGCGCGAATTGCAGGTGTTCGGGTCGCATGGGATGGCGGCCGCCGATTATCCGGCGATGCTGGCGATGGTCGCGGACGGCCGGCTGCGCCCGGACCTGCTGGTCGGCTCGATCATCGGTCTCGATGAGGCCGGAGCGGCGCTGATGGCCATGGACGAGCCGTCGCCCCCGGCGGCGGGGATCGTCGTCGTCGCCCTCTGACGCTCGACGTGGTGATCCACACTGGTGCGGTGCGGAGTTCGCGATGGGCCGGGGTGCCCCGGCACGTGCGCGTGATGGTGGCGGTAGCGGTTCTGGTCTTCGCATACGGCACGGCCGTGCATCTGGTCCAGTTGCTTCGCGGGGGGCTCGACCCCTATCCGTCGATGCCGGGCTGGCTCGGCGTCTACTTCGTCTCGCTGACGGTGCTGGATCCGGTCGCGGCGATTCTGCTGGGATTGCGCCGCCGGGCCGGACTGGTGCTGGGTTGCGTGGTCCTGGTGACCGACGCTCTGGCCAACGCCTATGCGAACTATGTCGTGGACCGGGCCGGCGGCATCACGCCCGGTCGCATCGGGCAGGCGGTGATCGCGGTGCTCGCGGTCGCACTCGTGCTGGCCGCGCCGCGGATGGCGCCGTCGATGCGGAGATGAGCCTCGTGGTAAACCGGCTGGGTGACGGAACGCGGGCCGGAGATCGGCGGGCAGCAGGCGCTGGCGTGGCGGCTGCGGCGGCACGGGCTGGTCGACCGGCCGGCGACCGGTGCCGCCGCCGACGTGGCCGGGCGGGTGTGTGGGCTGCATGCCCAGGTGATGGGGTCGGCCGAGCTGAGTGTGCTGGCGCGGGTCGAGCAGGTGCCGCGCACCGCGGTCGCCGATGCGTTGTGGCGTGACCGCAGCCTGGTGAAGATGTGGGCCGCCCGCGGCACGCTGCACCTGCTGCCGGCCGCCGAGCTGGGCATGTGGCTCGGTGCGCTGGGCACGATGCGCAAGTTCGGCAACCACGGCAGCCCGGAGATCGAGCGGATCTGCGCGGCGGTGGGTCCGGCGTTGCGGGGTCGCGTTCTCGACCGGAACGAGCTGGCGGCCGAGGTCGAGCGGTCCACCGGGTCGGCGGAGCTGGGCGGCTGGGTGCGTTCCAGCTGGGGCTCGGACCTCAAGGCGGCTTCCTTTCGCGGCCTGCTCTGCTTCGCCGCGCCGGCCGGCGGCGTCGCCCGGTTCACCGCGCCGGACAGCTGGATCCGCGGGATCGACCGATCCGCGACCGCCGCGGAGTCGCTGCGGGCGATGACCCGGCGCTTCCTGGAGGCCTACGCCCCGGCCACCGAGGAGTCCATCGCCCGCTGGTGGGTCGGCCCGCCCCGGGTCTCGGTGGGCCGGAGCCTGCTCCGCTCGCTCGGCGACGAGGCCGTGCCGGTGACCTTCGCCGGCCGCACGGCCTGGGTGCTCGACGCCGATCTGGCGGACATGCGCGCAGCGACCGCCGCGCCGTCCGGCACGCTGCTGCCCGCCTTCGACCCGTGGGTCCTCGCGATGGCCCGCGACGAGCCCTTCATCGCCCTGCGGCACCTGCCGGAGATCTTCCGCCCGGCCGGCCGCGTCGCCCCCACGGTCCTGGTCGACGGGCGCATCGCCGGCCGCTGGACCCACCGGGTCGACAAGGGCGAGGTGCACCTCGCGGTCATCCCGTTCGAGCCCCTCGCCAAGCAAACCCGGGTCGCTCTCACCGCAGAGGCCGAGCGGATCGCCGGGCACCTCGCGAAGCCACTCCGGCTGAGCGGGGTCTGACCATTCACGCACCCCGCAGAGCCAGACCCAGTGCCCACGAAAGTGCCCTGCGTCAAGCGGCCGGTGCCCGCGTGAGCGACGGTCCGTCAGTCCGACGGACCTGGGACATCCAGAATTTGAACTTGCCCTGCGCGGTAAGCTGGCGACGTGGCGATGGAGAGTCGAATGTTTACCCGGCCCGCTGGTTGCGGGCGCCGGGTCTGACCTCTCGCGCGATCCCCTGACCGGTGGGCTGCGGCCCTGCCGTGCGTCCGTACACTCACCACTTGGTTCATCCGGTTTGAGGGAGTTCGACGGCGTCATGTCTTACCGCAACGATCCATACGATCCGAAGCAGGCCGCCCTGCTCGCCCCCGAGGCGCTGGCGGCCGCCGTCGCCGACGCAGAAAAGGCCTTCGGCGCGGCCGAAGATCTCGATGCGCTCGGCGGGCTGAAGCCGGCGCATCTGGGTGACCGTTCGCCCGTCTCGCTGGCCCGGCGGGAGATCGGCTCGCTGCCGCCCGCCGCCAAGTCCGACGCCGGCAAGCGCGTCAACGAGGCCCGGCAGTCCATCCAGGGCGCCTTCGACCAGCGGCTCGCCGAGCTGGAGCTGGAACGCGCCGCCCGGGTGCTGGTCGAGGAGCGCGTCGACGTCACGCTGCCCTGGGACCGGCGGCCGCGAGGCGCCCGGCACCCGCTGACCACGCTGATGGAGCACATGTCCGACCTGTTCGTCGGGATGGGCTACGAGATCGTCGAGGGTCCCGAGCTGGAGCTCGAATGGGTGAACTTCGACGCGCTCAACATCGGGCCGGACAACGCGGTGCGCGGGTCGATGGACACGTTCTACGTCGACCTGCCGGGCCTGGTCATGCGCACGCACACGTCGCCGGGGCAGGTGCGCAGCATGCTCACCCGGCAGCCGCCGATCTATGTGGTCAGCCCGGGGCGGGCCTACCGCTCGGACGAGCTGGACGCGACGCACAGCCCGGTGTTCCACCAGATCGAGGGCCTGGTCGTGGACGAGGGCATCACGATGGCGCACCTGCGCGGGACGCTCGACCACTTCGCGCGGGCGATGTTCGGGCCGGAGGCGAAGACCCGCTGGCGGCCGCACTACTTCCCGTTCACCGAGCCGTCCGGGGAGTTCGACGTGTGGTTCGAGCAGCACCGCGACGGCCCGCGCTGGGTCGAGTGGGGTGGCTGCGGCATGGTCAACCCGCGGGTGTTGATCGCCTGTGGCATCGACCCGGATCGATATTCGGGCTTCGCGTTCGGGATGGGCGTGGAGCGCACGCTGATGTTCCGCAACGGGGTCAGCGACATGCGCGACATGGTCGAGGGCGACACCCGGTTCACCCGTACGTTCGGCATGGAGGTCTGACGCGATGAAGACGTCACTGTCGTGGCTTCGTGATTATGTGGAGCTGCCGGCCTCGTTGACCGCCGCAGAGCTGGACGAGACGCTCACCAACCTGGGCATGGAGGTCGAGTCGGTCGTCGACCAGGCGGCCACGGTCAAGGGTGATCTGGTGGTCGGGCGGGTGCTCGAGATCGAGGAGCTGACCGGGTTCAAGAAGCCGATCCGGTTCTGCCGGGTCGACGTCGGCAACCCCGAGCCGCAGGAGATCGTCTGTGGCGCCCAGAACTTCGCGGTCGGCGACCTGGTCGCGGTGATCCTGCCGGGTGGCGAGCTGCCCGGCGGTTTCCAGATCGGTGCGCGCAAGACCTATGGGCGCAACTCCAACGGCATGATCTGCTCGGTGCGCGAGCTGGGCATCGGCGACGATCACGCCGGCATCCTGGTGCTGCCCGCCGGCGTCGCCGCGCCGGGCGGTGACGCGCGCCCGGTGGTGGGGCTCGACGACGTGCTGGTCGAGGTCGAGATCACCCCCGACCGCGGGTACGAGATGAGCCTGCGCGGCATGGCGCGAGAGCTGTCCTATGCCTACGGGTCGGCGTACACCGACCCGGCGCTCGTGGCTGCCCCCGGCGCCACCGACGAGCCTCCGGTCGAGCTGCGCATCGACGACGTCGTGGGCTGCGACCGGTTCGCCGCGCGCGTGGTCCGGGGCATCGACCCGAATGCGCAGTCGCCGGTGTGGATGCAGCAGCGGCTGATCGCGGGCGGCGTCCGGGCCATCTCGCTGCCGGTGGACATCACCAACTACCTGATGCTCGAACTCGGCCAGCCGATGCACGTCTTCGACCTGAGCCGGCTGCGTGGTGGCCTGGTCGTGCGCCGGGCCACGCCGGGGGAGAAGCTGACCACCCTGGACGGTGTCGCGCGGGTGCTCGACGCCGAGGACATGGTGATCTGCGACGACTCCGGGCCGATCTCGCTGGCCGCGGTGATGGGCGGCGAGACCTCGGACTGGCAGCCGGGCACGGTGGACGTGCTGCTCGAGGCCGCGCACTGGGACCCGGTCATGGTCGGCCGCACCGCCCGGCGGCACAAGCTGTTCAGCGAGGCGGCCAAGCGCTGGGAGCGCGGCGTCGACCCGCAGCTGCCGCTGGTCGCGTTGCAGCGGGCGGTGGAACTTCTGGTCGAGCACGCCGGTGGCACGGCGGACGAGCGCGTGCTGGACATCGATCACGTGGTGCCGCCGGCGCCGATCGCGCTCGACCCGGCGCTGCCCGCGGCGCGGATCGGCCTGGCCTACACACCGGACGAGGTGGCGACCCACCTGGTCCGCGTCGGCTGCACGGTGTCCGGCACCTGGGAGGTCACCCCGCCGTCCTGGCGGCCCGACCTGATCGACCCCGCCGATCTGGTGGAGGAGGTGGCGCGGCTGGGCGGCTACAACGAGATCCCGAGCGTGCTGCCGCCGGCGCCCGGCGGCGGCGGGCTGACCCGCACCCAGCAGCGTCGTCGTTCGGTCGGCCGCGCGCTGGCCGAGAACGGCTACGTCGAGGTGCTGTCCTACCCGTTCGTCGCACCCTCGGCGCACGACTCGTTCGGGCTGGCCGCGGACGACGAGCGGCGCAGCGCGGTGCGGCTGACCAACCCGCTGTCCGAGGAGGAGCCGCAGCTGCGCACGTCGCTGCTGCCGCCGCTGCTCGCCACGCTCCGGCGCAACCTCGGCCGGGGCCTGCGGGACCTGGCGCTCTTCGAGCTGGGCTCGGTCTTCCAGCCCGGTGCGGTGGACACCGCGCCGCCGGTGCTGAGCGTGGACCGGCGGCCGGACGACGCGGAGTGGGTCGCGGCGAACGCCATCGTGCCGGCCCAGCCGTGGCACGTCGGCACCGTGCTGACCGGCGATTTCGACCCGGCCGGCTGGTGGGGCGCCGGGCGCGCGGCCACCTGGGCGGACGCGGTCGAATCCGCGCGGATCACGCTGTCCGCCGCGGGCATCGCCGCTTCGCGGATCACGGTGCGCGCGGCCGAGCGCGCGCCCTGGCATCCGGGCCGGTGCGCGGCGGTGCTGGTGGACGACCAGGTCGTCGGGCACGCGGGCGAGCTGCACCCGGGCGTGCTGTCCGCGCTCGAGCTGCCCAAGGGTGTGGCGGCGATGGAGCTCGACCTCGACGCCGTGCCGCTGCCGCCGGTGGTGGAGGCGGTGGCGCTGTCGACGTACCCGCCGGCGTTGATCGACGTGGCGCTGGTGGTGCCGTCGTCGGTGCCGGCCGCCGCGGTGGAGGCGGCGCTGACCTCCGGTGCGGGCTCGCTGCTCGAGTCGGTCCGGCTCTTCGACGTGTACGAGTCGGCGTCGCTGGGCGAGGGGCTGCGGTCGCTGGCGTACAAGCTGACGTTCCGGGCGCCGGATCGCACGCTGACCGTCGAGGAGGCGGTCGCCGCGCGGGATGCGGCGGTGGCGTCGGCGGCGTCGAGCACGGGCGCGGTGCTGCGCGGAGCCTAGGCTGATCGGCCGTCACTCTTCGGGGTGACGGCCGAACTCCTGATCTTCTGAACCGTTCGTAGCCGCACCACCCCTCGTGCCAAGGCCCGCCCACGCCTGATCGCCGCCGCCGTCTGCACGCTGGCCGGCGTGGGAGTGTGGGCGGTCGCGCCCGCGATGTCGGTCATCTCGGCGCTCGCCCGATAACCCCAGGGCCCCTCAGCTTCTTAGTGGTAGCTCAGCCGTGCACCCGGGGTTTGGATGCACGGCTGAGCTACCACTGTGTCAGTTGGTGTAGACGATCGGGCTGCCCTCGACCGACGTGTCCAGCACCGGTGCGTAGGTCGCGGTGAAGAAGCCGCTGCTCGGGCAGGTGATCGGGCCGGACGACTTGGTGAACGGCTGGTCGGTGAACGTGATCGAGTTGTCCGCGTTGGACGCCGTGCCGGTGATCGAGCCGTTGACCGCGATGTAGACGCAGGTGACCGAGCCGAGGATCGTGCCGAGGCTCAGCGTGGTCTTGATCGGCGCGGCCTCGGTGCCGGCGACCGTGACGGCGCCGGTCGTGCCGTCCACCTTGGTGTCGAACGGGGTGTTGTTCACCGTCACGCTGTTCACCCGGGTGACCCCGAAGATGTTCGACGTGCAGATGGCGAACGTGTGCGCCGTGGTGGACTCGGTGGCCACGCCGGGCGCGACCGGGTTGTCCACCACCGTGGTGGTGAAGGCCGACTCGGCGCACGTGATGCCGGTCGTGCCGCCGGACGCGGTGGCGAAGTCGGCGGTGGTGCCGGCCGCCACCGACGCGGTCAGCACGTCGCCGACCGTGACGTTGGGGCCGCCGGCGCTTTCGGTGGTGAGGACGTTGATCTCGGCCGGGGCGGGGGTTCCGATCAGTGCGGCGGACAGGCCTGCGACGACGGCGAGGATTGCGCGCATGACTGTTTCTCCTCAGTCAGGAGTGGTGAGCCGTTGGGGGACTCCGGACGGTTTATAGACCCGCCGCCGACAGAGCGTCAATATTTCCGGCACGTAACATCGCGCGACTTGCACAGGCTTGTCCGACCGCTTGACCCGGACCGTACCGAGCGGTAACTTCGGCCCTTCGGCATAGACGTGAACCGATCTCGTGATGCCCGGCGCGGCCGGGTTGATGAGGGGGAATGCGATGTCTGCAATGGAGCCCGGCGTGCGCTGGAAGCGGTTCGGCGGCATGTTGGCGATCACCACGGCGATCACCGGAGTGCTCGTCGCGCTCACCGCTCAAGGCGTGATGGCCGCGAATTTCTCGATCTCCGGCATGCCTTTCACGGTCACCGCGACGCATTTGCACGGCGACGGATTCGAGCAATTCGCAACGATCGATTACATGATCGAGGACAGTCCGAACGAGGGCGACACCGGCGGTCAGGTGGTGGTCATCGTCTCGGCCATCGACAAGGCCGAACTGACCCGGTTGTGCCAGAGTGTCGCGCTCGGCGGCATGCACCTCAAGATCACCGCGGGCGACGCGAACACCCCGGTGCGCGCGGACAGCCTGGTCGTCGATTCGGAGCTGATCGGCGGCGACACCGACTTCCGGAACATCAACATCGGCCAGGACGCGAGCACCCTCGACAGGGTGCGCGACCGCACCAACGGCGGCACGATCAAGGGCGGCGAAGGTGTCTTCAGCCAGCAGGCCGACACCATCGACATCGAGAACCTGCGGCAGACCAACTACGCCACGACGGCCTCCCGGTTCACCCTGCCGCACCTGCGGATGACCTTCACCGACGACGGCTGCTGACCATGGCCACCACGCACTGGCTGCGTGGCCGCCCGTTCTGGGGCGGCCTGCTGGTCACGCTGGCCGGCGCCGAGATCCTGGTGACGGTGCGGGCGCCGCTGCCGGTGATCCTGCACGTCGGCATGCAGGGCGTGGCGGGATACCTGGTGCCGATGGTCCTGCTGCTCTGCGGCCTGCTGCTGATCTTCCATCCGGACCAGCGCGTCTTCTATTCACTGGTGGCGGCCGGTCTCACGGTGACGTCGTGGTTCACCTCGAACCTCGGTGGGTTCGTGCTGGGCATCGTGCTCGGGCTGGTCGGCAGCGCGCTGGCCTTCGCCTGGACCCCGCACAAGGTCAGGGCCGAGCCGCGGCGGGTTGCGGACGATCCGGATCCGGCGACGCCGGTGCCGGGCCACGCCACCAGCGACGAGACGCCAGCGCGGCCAGCCCCGCACCGGCCGCGTTGATCAGCACATCGTCCACCGAGGACACCCGGTCCAGCTGCAGCACGAACTGCGCGGTCTCGACCACGATCGAGCAGACCGCCCCGAGCGCGAGGACCCGCGGGACCGAAGCCAGCGCCGGGAATCGGATCGGGGCGAAGAACCCCAGCGCCGCGAACACCAGCAGGTTGCCGACGATCTGGCCGGTCGCGCTGACCGGCCCCTCGGCGAGGATCTCCAGCAGATCCCGCAACGGCACCAGCTGCACCCGGCCCTCGTCGCCCGGCAGCAGGATCATCCACACCCACGGCACCGTGCCATAGACCATGCCGACCTCGGCGATCGCCCGCCGCCACCCGCCGCGACGGCGGGCCAGAGCCCACACCGCCAGCGCCGCCAACGGCAGCGCGAGCACCGTCAGGAACACCACGCCGGTGAACGTGCCGAACCAGAAATGCCAGCCCCCGGTCATGACCGCGGAGTCTAGTGAGACCCGTCCAGTCAGAGCCGCAGCACGGCCGCGACCCGATCGGTCAGCGCGTCGACCGGAGTGCCGGGAGCGATCTCGATGGCCGGCACGCCCAGGCGGGCGGTCTCGGCGGTCAGGTGCTCGGTGAACATGCGGTCGCGTTCGAGCATGTTCGCCAGGGCCCGCGGGGGATCGCTGGTGCGGTCCGGGATCTGCCAGGTGGTGCCGCGGCTCGCATAGGCCGCGGTGCGGAACTCGGGCGCCGGCAGCAGCCACACCGCCCGGTCGCTGAGCGGCGCGACCAGGTGCGGCAGCAGCCGGAAGCCCTCCACGACGACACCGCCGGGCATGTCCAGCAGATCCTCGACGATCAGGTCGAAGCCCTCGCCGAGGTACCAGTGGAAGGTCTCCAGCATCGTCCGCGGCGACCGGGTCACCCACCGCTCGTCCATGTCCATCGCCATGAACGCGTGCAGGTGGGGGCTGTCCGCCGCGGTCGTCCGCCCGGCGTGGTCGCGCATCGCGTCGTCGGTGCTGAAATATCTCAGCCCGTGCCGCTCGGCCAGCCGGCGGGCGATCGTCGACTTCCCGGCGCCGGGCGCTCCGCCGATCCAGCAGACGTGCGCCAGACGCGGATCGGTCATCCCAGCCCGCGCTCGGCGGCGATCCGGTCCACGGCGGCCTTGGCCTCGGCCAGCCCGAGCCCGGTGCGCTCGCGATAGACCTTGATCGCCTGGATCTTCTGGCCCATCTGCAGGTAGTGCACGACGTCGGGCTCGTCGAGCGCGGGCTCCACGATGCCGAGATGCTTGATGATCAGGTCGAGCTTGCGCTCGACGACCGCCAGCCGGGCGAGACCGGGGTCCGGTTTCTTGCGCCCGCTGAACAGAATCATCGCGAACCCGACTCCGGCCAGGCCGCACGCGACCGCGATCAACAAATCCATGCGGACCATCAAACCAGCCGCCGCCCGGGGACGGTGCCCGGTTTCCGTGGCCTCAGTCGGCCAGGCGGTCGGCGTGGGCGCGCTCGTCCGGGCGGACCTCGCTGCGGGCGGAGGACTGCAGGGTCCACCTGGCCGGGCCGCGCGGGCCGGTGAACGTGCCCGCGGCCAGGGCGGACTCGATGCGGGAACGGGCCTCCGGCTCGTCGGACGGAACCGCGGCGAACAGGATGCGCACGCTCACCCGCTCACCGTCCCGGGTGGCGCTGGTGTGATGCGCGGCGAGCGGGCACGGCGGCTCGTGCTCCCAGTGGCCGCAGAGTGCCACGGTGACCGCGCCGCCCGGTCCCGCCGAGTCCTGGTCCGCGGCCATCGTCACGGTCGCGTCGTGCGCATAGGTGGCTCTCATTCGCCGACCCGCCCGTCGAGCAGTTCCCGGACCGCGTCGGCGTGACCCGCGTGCCGGGCCGTCTCGTTGATCAGGTGCAACAGGACGAAGCGCAGGTCGGTGCCGTGGCCGTACCCGGTGGGGGTGGACAGGTCGTTGATCTTGCGGACCGTCGCGTCGGTCGCCTCGGCGCGTTCCCGGTAGGCCCGGACCGCGTCCGCGATCGACAGGTCCGGTGGGTCGTATTCGTCGTCCGGCTTGTCCACCTCACGGCCGAGCATCTCGCGGTCGATCCAGCGCGCCTCCACCCCGGTCAGGTGGTTCACGATGCCGACCAGCGGGAGCAGCTTGCCGTCCGGCCGCCAGCGGGCCTGGTCGTCGGTGAGGTCCGCGGCCTTGAACAGCACCGCGCCGCGCAGATAGCCGAGCCAGCGCAGGGACAGCTCGAGCTCGTCGGCGAGGCCGTCCGGGAACGGCGGCCGGCTCACGGGAGCCCGCCCAGCACGGTCGTCTCCGCGCTGGTGAACTCGCCGGTCAGCATCGGCATCGCGGTCGCGATCGCGGCCCGGGTCGCCTCCAACTGGAGGGACGCGTCGTGGCTCTCCTTGCTGTCCCAGACCTCGTAGACCTGGATCAGGTCGGGGTCGTCCGCCGGCACGCTGACCGAATAGACCGAGCAGCCGGCGGCACGCAGCCCGTCGACGCCCGAGGTCAGGATCTCGACCACGTTGTCGCGCTTGCCGGGGACCGTGCGCATGGTGCCCAAATAGCCGTAAGCCATCCGATCACGGTAGCGCTTCCGCCGATGAGTTCCGGGCGGCACGGGAGTCCTACCCGCATGACTGAACTGAACGGCACCACCGCGGTCGTCACGGGGGCGAGCCGCGGCTTCGGGCGTGCCATCGCGGACGCGCTCTCCGATGCGGGTGCGTCCGTGGTGGGCGTCTCGCGTACCCAAGGACTCGATGCCACCGACCCGGCCGTCGCGGCCCGCATCCTGGCCGAGCACCTGCCGAAGGTCCTGGTGCTCAATGCCGGCGCCATCCCGGCGATGGGCCCGATCGACGATCTGAGCTGGGCGGATTTCAGCCGCAACTGGGAGGTGGACACCCGGCACGTCTTCGAGTGGGTGCGCGCCGCTCTCAAGCTGCCCCTCGCGCCGGGCTCCCGGATCATCGTCATGTCCAGCGGCGCGGCGATCAGCGGATCCCCGGTCGGCGGCGGTTACGCGGGCGCCAAGGCCACGATCAAATTCATTTCCGGGTACGCGCAGGACGAGTCCGACCGGCGCGGCCTCGGCCTGCTCTGCACCGCGATCCTGCCCCGGCTCAGCCCGACCACGACGCTGGGCGAGGCGGGCGCCGCGGCCTATGCGGCCCGGCAGGGCATCGACCTGCCGGAGTTCCTGGCCAAGCTCGGGCCGTCGATCACTCCGGAGTCGATGGGCCGCCAGGTGCTCGACCTGATCCGGCAGCCGGCGCCGGACCCGACCTTCGAACCCGCCTAGGGTCTGTTTTGAACAAACCCTAGGACGACGGTGTCGGGGCCGCGACCGGGCTGCGATGCCCGTTGCGGTCCACGGCGCGCACGCCGAACTGCACGTTGTCCTTGGAGATGTCGACAGTGGCGGAGGTGACCAGCCCGACCAGCGCGCCGTGCGTCCACTCCGGGTCGGTGGTCTCGCGCCACACCACCTCGTAGCCCGCCAGGTCGGCCTCGCCGCCGGCCTGCCAGCGCAGCGTCGTCGCGTTGGTGAGCTGGGTGGTGTCGATGACCACGCCGCGTGGGGTGGACGGCGCCTGGGCCAGCGACCACAGCACCGCCGCATTCACCCGGGCCACCCGCGCGATGTAGAAGAAGTCGCAGAACTCGGGCAGGTCGCCGAACTGCACGCCGCCTTCGACCCGCACGTCCTGGTGCTGCAGCCGGAAGTTCTCCCGCGGCTCGGTGAAGCGGGCCGCCGGGTAACCGCGGCGCAGGAACGACACGTGGTCGCTGCCGCGCAGGTAACGATCGCGGCGCCAGACCACCCGGATCTTCATGCCGGTCTCCGGGTTTTCCGCCACGTCGCGGGCGAACCGGCCGAGCTGGCGGGACGGCCCGTCGTTTTCCCCGCCGGTCGACTGGCGCACGGCGGCCTGGGCGGGCGTCTCCGAGGTGGGCACGCCCTCGACGAAGAGCCGGACCATCCGATTCGCCGGCGGGGTGCCGTCGTGCGCGTCGCCGCTGCCGACGATGTCGTTGCTGAACATCGCCTGGATGTCGGTGCCGGCGTCGCGGTAGGCCTGGGCCATGTGGTCGGAGCCGTAGAGGCCCTGCTCCTCGCCGGCCACCGCGGCGAACACGATCGTCGCCTCGGTGCGCCGGGTGGCCATGATGCGCGCCATCTCCATCACCGCGGCCACGCCGGAGGCGTCGTCGTCGGCACCGGGGGCGTCCGCTGTCGCGTTCATCACGTCGGTCACGCGGGAGTCGTAGTGACCGGTCACCACATAGACCCGGCCGGGATCGGTGGTGCCACGCAGCGTGGCGATCACGTTGGTGATCGTGGTCGGCACCGGCACTCTCGGTGACACCGGCTGCACG
This sequence comes from Actinoplanes sp. NPDC051388, assembly GCF_055586225.1. Taxonomy (NCBI): domain Bacteria; kingdom Bacillati; phylum Actinomycetota; class Actinomycetes; order Micromonosporales; family Micromonosporaceae; genus Actinoplanes; species Actinoplanes sp. NPDC051388. The sequence goes on from NZ_JBVJIP010000020.1 coordinate 100,832, forward strand.
AACGACTGCAGCTCGACCGTCATCCGGCCGCCGGAGGCCTCCGCATATGACTGCATCTGCTCGTGGATCCAGTCGCGGGCCGCGCCGATGCCGCGCATCGGGTCGTCCTGCGTGGACAGTGTGTGCCGGGTGCCGAACGCGGCCAGCCGGCGCACGATGCGCTCGATCCGGCGCGGGTCGATCTCGCGCAGCACGGTCTTGAGCTCACGGTCCGGCGCCTGCGGCCGCAGGCGGGTGCGGGGGGACGCGGTCGCGGCGGCCCCGCCGAGCGGGGCGGCACCGGCCGACGTGCTGAACAGGGGCGCCGCGACGGCTGCCGCGGCGCCGGCGGAGAGGAAGGCTCGCCGGTCTGCCATACCGGACACTTTGGTCCACCGGGGACGAGTTGTCTACGGTCATCTATGTCAGATGATGCATACCGAGTGCATTCAGCGCAGGGCGTCGTCGACGCTCGTCTCGCGGTCGCCGAGGAAGATCGGGTCGCGGCCGGACACGGTGTCCGTCACGGCCTTCACGACGGCCATCCGCTCGCGTCCGGAGCTGGAGAGCCAGGGCTGGGTGTAGACCCGCGCGGTGTCGTCGCCGACACCGTCCGTGTCGATCCCGAGGTGACGGCAGAGCGCGACGGCCCGCTCGATGTGATAGCTCTGCGTGACGATGACGGCCTTGCGGACGCCGAAGATCTCCCGCGCCCGCGCGCAGGTGTCATAGGTGTCGAAGCCGGCATGGTCGAGCGCCACCCGGGAGGCCGGGACGCCCCGCGAGACCAGCCACTGAAACATGCCGCCCGGCTCGTTGTACGTCCACTCGGCGTGGTCGCCGGACACCAGGATGGCCTTGACCTGCCCGGACTCGTACAGGCGGCGGGCGATCTCGAGGCGGGCGGCGAGGAAGGGGGACGGGACGTCCCCGGCGTACACCTCGGCGCCGAGCACGATCGCGACCGGCGCGGCGGGCGCGTCCGCCAGGTCGTGCACGTGCCCGGCGGACGCCGCCTTCACCCAGAACGCCCCGGCGGCCATCGTCAGCACTGCGGCCGCGGTCGCGAGCGCCCCCGATACGACCAGCCGCCGGAACCATCGCTTGAACACGCCGCCGAGGCTGCCATCCGGCGACGACCACGCCGGACCGGAAAGCGGGGGGCGGCACGAATTGGGTAGACAGGACCCGTGCTGGACCAGGATCCCCTCATCGTCTGGGCGCACCAGAACGGCGCGCGCACCTTCCGAACGGCGGACGCGGTCGCGGTCGCCGCGCCCGATCTGTCCCGGCGCGACCGGCTGGTGCTGGCCGGCGAACCGGACGCAGTGACCCGCCTGGTGGCCGCCGAGGCGTGGTCCGTACCCGGGATCGGGTTTGTCGCCGGGGTGGCCACCCATCCGGCCGCACGAGGCGGCGCCCTGGCCACCGCGCTCTGCGCGTTCGTGACCAACGACCTGCTGCGCGCGCACGATCGGGTGGCGCTGTTCGCGGATTACTGGAACGAGGCGGCCGTGCGGACCTACCGGCGGCTCGGCTTCACGCTGCGGCCACTCGGCGTGGGACGGCGAACTCGGTAGGTTGGCCGGTCGCCTCGAGGACCGACATCCACAGGTCGCCCTCGGGGTCCACCTGGTTGCGGGAGGCCACCGCCAGCGGGATCGGCACGTGCACGAAGCGGCCGCGCCAGCTGCCCACCACCAGCTCGGTGCGCCCGGCCATCGCCGCGTGCACGGCCGCCTGGGCCAGCCGCAGGCAGTAGACGCTGTCGTACGGGTTGGCGGGGACGCTGCGGATCACGTACGAGGGGTCGATGTATTTGAGGTTGACCTCCTGCCCGGCGCCGGCGAAGTCGTCCAGGATCCGGGCGCGGAGGTAGACCCCGAAGTCGCCCAGCCGGCGGTTGCCGGAGGCGTCGGTGCCGGCCATCCGCACATGCTCCTGGCCGGCGCCCTCGGCGACCACCACCAGCGCGTGCCCGCGGGTGACCACCCGGTCGCGCAGGTGCGGCAGGAACCCGTCCAGCGAGAACGGCACCTCGGGGATCAGCACGTAGTCGGCGTCGCTGTTGGCCAGCGCGGCATAGCAGGCGATGAACCCGCAGTGCCGGCCCATCAGCTGCACCAGGCCGATCCCGCCGGGCTGCGCGGTGGCCTCGGTGTGCGCCGCCCGGATCGACTCGGTGGCCTTCGAGAACGCGGTCTGGAAGCCGAAGCTGTGCCCGATGAACGGGATGTCGTTGTCGATCGTCTTCGGCACCCCGACCACGGCGATCCGGCGCTCCCGGGCGGCGATCGCCTGACTGATCCGGGCCGCGCCGCGCATCGAGCCGTCGCCGCCGATCACGAACAGGATGTTGACGCCGAGCTGATCGAGCGTGTCGACGATCTCCTCGGGGTCCTGGTTGCCGCGCGAGGTGCCGAGGATCGTGCCGCCGTGCTCGTTGATGTATTCCACGCTGGCCGGGGTCAGCTCGACCACGCTGCGCGCGTGCCGGGGGACCAGGCCCTGATAGCCGTTGCGGAAGCCGAGGATCCGGGTCACGCCATATTGTCTGGTCAGGGTCAGCACCAGGCCGCGGATCACGTCGTTCAGCCCGGGGCAGAGGCCGCCGCAGGTGACGATGCCGACCCGGATCTTGGAGGGGTCGAAATAGATCCGCCGGCGCGGGCCGCCCGGTTCGAAGGACGGCAGCTCGGTGCCCGCCCGGGCGTGCTGCAGGGCCAGGGTGTCGTCGAGCAGCACCCGGTCGGTCTCGTCCACGTAGTGCTCGGTCGTGCCCTGCCGGGCCACGAGCGCACCGAGCGGCGACTCGATGCGGCAGTCGCCGAGCGTCCGGACCCGCAGCTGCGCCGCCTCCACCATGAGGCGGAGCGTAGGCGGCGTGCGTTACGACGAGATTCCGCCGACCAGCCGCTCGAGGATCGCCCAGCTCGAATCGTCGTCCTCGTCACCGGTGTGCGGTCCGCGGAAACGGGCCACCGAGACCGCGAGATCGGCCCGGTCCCACCACTGCCGATAGGTCTCGATGGTGGCCGGCCGCATGCTGGTGCCGGTCGCGTTCTCATAGGCCAGGGCCATCTCCTCGCCGAGCATCCACAGGTCGCGCTCCGGCGGCGCGACCAGCGCGGTGTCCCAGTCGATCAGCCGCCAGCCGTCGGCCGTGCGCATCGAGTTGCCCGGGTGCGGCTCGCCGTGGGTGAGCACGTCGCGGTCGCGCCCGACCGCCGCGGCCATCCGGTCGTAGTCCGCGAACCAGGCGGTGAGCCGGCCCGCGTTCTCGGTGAGCAGGGCGGCGGTGCGCGCGGCGTAGGGTCCGTCGCCGGCGGCCGGCTCGCCGGCCAGGCCGGCCTCGACCGCGTCGCGGTTCGGCACCGCGAGGTCGTCCACACCGGCCAGGGCACGCACGGTGGGTGGTGCGGCGTGCACCCGCAAGATCATGTCGAGTACGGCCGGACGATGCGTCCCGTCCGCCCATTCCTGCCAGCCGAAACTCTGGCCCTCGACATGCGGGTAGAGCGCCGCCGTCCAGGCCTCGCCGACCCGGGCGACGGTGCTGCCACCGGCCGTCGGCACCGGCGCCACCACGAACCGGTCGCCGCTGTCACGCAAGGCCCGCGCGGTGTTCAGCGCCCGGGCGAGCCGGGCGTGGACCGCGTCCAGCGGCTCGGTCTCGACGAGCCGCTTGATCCGCAGGTCGTCCACGGTCACGAACCAGCGGCCGCCGGCCGGGTCGGTGGCCAGCCAGTGATGGCTGCCGAAGCCGACCGGGGCGTACTTCAGCTCCGCGACCGCCACGCCCCACTCCCGGGTGAGGGCGGCGTCCAGCGCGTTCTCGTCGAAGTCCTCGGGCAGGCTCTGCACGCGGCCGATTCTGTCAGGCCACCGGCCCGCGGTCGCGTTCGTTCACGGCTTAATCGTGAACGGCGCTTTCAGCAGGTCACGCGAGTTGGGGCCGACGCGCAGCTCGAAGGCGCCCGGCTCGACCACCCGGTCGCCGTCCGCGGTGACCAGCGTGCAGTCCACGGCCGGCAGGTCCAGCTCGACCGTGACCGTGGCGCCTGCCTCGACCACCACCTGCCGATAGGCCTTCAGCTCCTGGGTGGCCCAGGTGACGCTGGTGACCACGTCGTGCACATAGGCCTGCACGGTCTCCAGCGCCGGCCGGGCGCCGGTGTTGGTGAGCCGCACGGTGGCCCGCAGCAGGCCGTCGCGGGTGATCTCCGGCTCGGCGACGGCCAGGTCCGCGTAGTCCACAGTGGTGTAGCTGAGGCCCTCGCCGAAGACGAACTGCGGGTCCTGGGTGAGGTCCGCGTAGCGGCGGCCGTGCTGGCCGCGGATCTGGTTGTAGTAGACCGGCTGCTGGCCGACGTGCCGGGGCACCGAGAGCGGCAGCCGGCCGGACGGCTCGATCAGGCCCAGCACCAGCTCGGCGATCGCCCGGCCGCCCCGCATGCCGGGGTTGAACGCGAAGATCACCGCGGCCGCACTGAGCGCCGAGGGCGGCAGCACCAGCGGCTTGGAGGCGATCAGCACGACCACCATCGGGGTGCCGGTGGCGGCCACCGCGTCCAGCAGCGCGATCTGGCCGCCCTGCAGTTCGAGCGTGGCGGTCGAGCGGTTCTCGCCGGTGAGCGCGACGGTGTCGCCGACCACGACCACCGCGACGTCGGCGTTGCGGGCCTCGTCCACCGCGTCGGCCAGCTGTTGCGGGTCGACCGGCGCGCCCTGGGAGATCGGCGGGCGGGGCTGGCCGTCGGGGTAGGTCGCGCCGTCCGGGTCGGGCACCAGGTGCTCGATGTCGGCGCCCCGGGAGTATGTCACCTTTTCACCGGTCGCGCGGAAGCCGTCGAGGACCGTCTCGATCATCTCGCGGGGCTGGCCGTCCGGCATCCAGTCGACCTGACCGGAGTCGCCGGCCCAGTCGCCGAGCTGGGCGGACGGGTCGTCGGCGTTCGGGCCGAGCACGGAGATCCGGGTGTCCGGCGCGATCGGCAGCAGGCCGTCGTTGCGCAGCAGCACCAGCGAGCGGCGGGACACCTCGAGGTTGAGCTCGGTGTGCTCGGGGCTGCCGATCACCGCCGCCTGGCGGGTCGCGTCCGGTGCCCGCGGGTTCTCGAACAGGCCCAGGCGGAACTTCAGCCGCAGGATGCGGCGTACCGCCTCATCGATCTCGTCCTCCGTCAGGAGGCCGCGCGCGACCGCCTCCTGAGCCCCCTCGAAGACCGCGGGGGTGGTCATCATCAGGTCGTTGCCGGCCTTGATCGCCAGCGCGCTGGCCTGCGCGACGTCCGCGCAGACGCCCTGCTCCCAGACCATCCGGCCGACGTTGTCCCAGTCGGTGACCAGCGTGCCCGCGAAGCCCCACTCCTGCTTGAGCACGTCGTTGAGCAGCCAGCGGTTGGCGGTGATCGGCACGCCGTCCATCGACTGGTAGCCCAGCATGAACACCGCCACCCCCTCGCGGGCCACCCGCTCGAACGGCGGCAGGAACCAGGAGCGCAACTTGCGCCGGCTGATGTCGGCCTCGCTGGCGTCCCGGCCGCCCTGGGTCTCGGAGTAGCCGGCGAAGTGCTTGGCGGTGGCCAGGATCGCGGTCGGGTCGGTGAGGCCGCCGCCCTGGTAACCGCGGACCATCGCCGCGCCCAGCTCGCCGATCAGGAACGGGTCCTCGCCGAACGTCTCGTCGACCCGGCCCCAGCGCAGGTCGCGGGCGATGCACAGGACGGGGGAGAAGGTCCAGTGCACACCGGTCGCGGACACCTCGACCGCGGTCGTCCGGGCCATCCGCTCGATCAGCGCGGCGTCCCAGGTGGCGGCCATCGCGAGCTGGGTCGGGAAGATCGTCGCGCCGGGCCAGAACGAGTGCCCGTGGATGCAGTCCTCGGCGGTGATCAGCGGGATGCCCAGCCGGGTGCCGGCCGCCAGATCGATGGCCTCGAGCAGCCGCCGCGGCGAGGTGTGCAGGATCGACCCGGCCAGCTTGCCGGTGACGACCTCCTTGAGGTCACCACGAGAGTCGAGCTGCAGCATCTGCCCGACCTTCTCGGGCAGCGTCATCCGGGCCAGCAGATCCGCGACGCGCTCGTCGACGGACAGCGAGGGATCCCGATATGGGTCGTCAACGGGCACGAGGGGGTCCTCCGGGGACGGTCGGAAACGCGGCCGTTCCGCAGTGTGACAGCCTGGAACCGGTTCCGTCACCCTTGTGCGGTTCCGGAACCTACACGTGTCAGTGGTCTGGGTCACTCTCGTCGAGCGAGGGCACCTCGAAGCCGGCCGCGACCACCGCGTCCAGCCGCGCCGCGAGCGCCGCCTTCTCCTGCTCGACCAGATAGGCGTACTCCGCCTGGACACCGGGGTCGTCGTTGTCCTCGAGCCGGTCGAAGTAGCGCTGCGTCTCGCGGACCGCCCGCGCGTATTCGGCGGCGGCGTCCCGGACTGCGATGATCGTCTCGTCGGCCATGCCGCCGTTTCTACTCCTCACCTGGGCATCGCGCCATTCCGATGCTGGAACGTCGCGGTGGGTCCGTCCCGGCGATGCTTCGCCAACCGGGCGGATGATCTCGGCGCGCCCAGTCCATGGCCGCGCACCGGCATCCAGGCCGGAGTCCGATGTGGACGCAGTAGGGTGGGCGCGGTGGAATGGGGGACGCTGCTCTTTCTCGCCGGGCTGGCGCTGGTCGACAGCACCAGCGTCGGCACGCTCGTGATCCCGCTGTGGATGTTGCTCGATCCGGTCGTGCGGGTGCGGCAGTTCCTGGTCTATCTGGCCACCGTCGCCGGGTTCTATCTGATCGTGGGCATCGTGCTGACCGCCGGCGCGGGCGCGTTGCGGCTGCCCGGCGGCCGGGTCGTGCTGTGGATCCAGCTGGTGCTCGGCGTGCTGCTGTTCGTGGCCAGCTTCTGGTTCGACGGCAAGCGGGTGGCCCGGCGCCGCGCCCGCCGGGGCGGCCCGTCGCCGGCCGAGAAATGGCAGGCGCGGCTGGCCGCGGCCAAGGGCTCCTACCGCCTGACCGCGGGCCTGGGCCTGGTCGCCGCGGGCATCGAGGTGATGTCGATGCTGCCCTATCTGGCCGCGATCGGCGTGCTGACCGCGGCCGACGTCAGCGCGGTGGTCTGGTTGCCGGTGCTGGCGGCCTACGTGCTGGTGATGGTCCTGCCGGCGGTGCTGCTGCTCGGCCTCCGGCTGGCGCTGCACCGCCGGGTGGAGTCGTTCCTGCAGGTGCTGAGCGCCTGGGTGGCCCGGCACATGGACGGCGTGCTCGGCTGGGTGCTGGCCATCATCGGCTTCCTGCTGGCCCGTGACGCGGCCGCCAAGCTGAGCCTTTTCGGCGCAACCGTCATTGCCTGGACAGGTTGACTCGCCGGCAAGCCAGGGCGCTCAGGGCGTCCGCGGCCGGTGGCGCGACGCCGGCGGGCAGCCTCGTTCCGGCATTGACCTTGGCGCACTTGAGCTGATCGGTGGTGACCTCGGCGGTACGGAGATCGACTCCGATGAGGTTTGTCCTGGTCAAGTCGGCGTTGCGCAGATTGGTCCCGGCGAGACTGGCGCTCCCCAACTCCGCGTCGGCCAGGAAGGCGTTGGTGAGATCCGCGCCGCCGAGATCGGCCCGGGTGAGCCGAGCTCCCGTCAGGTTCGCACCGGAAAGGCCGGCTGCCCGGAATGAGGCGCCCGGGAGGCTCGCTCCGCGCAGATCGGCCGAGGTGAGGTCGGCTCCGTTGAAGAGGGCTTCGCCAAGCCCGAGGGACCCGCTGCGCACGTAAGACAGATCTGCCCCGGTGAGCATGGCGGAAGTGAAGTCGGCGCCGGGGGGATCTCGGCTGAGGCCGGCACCTCCCTGCGGCCCGCGTCGTCCGGTGTCGGCCGCGGCGCGTGGGTCCGGACGAACGCACTCAGGACCTCGATGACGGAGTCCTCTGCCTCCGGCGCGTCCCGCATCAGCGCTTCCAGCGCATAGATCCCGCCCAGGCGTACCCCGAGTTTGTCCTTGTCCTCCTGGCCGAGCTGGTCGATGGCCGCGACGAAGCGGTCGGCCCGCTGCCCCTCCAGGGCGAGATTCTGCTGCCGGCTGGTGGACTCGCGCTGCTGGTCCAACTGGTCGCGGTTGAAGCTGTTCGTCAGATAGAGACCGACCGCGACCAGCAGCACCGAGATCGCGCTGCCGGCCGAGGTGATGCGTTGCCACCGGTCGGTCCGGCCGGCCCGAGTCCGGCCTGGTCGCACCTTCGCGGTCGGCCGGCGGCCGAGCGGTGAGGGTGGATCGGACCACGCCGACCGGGCGGCGCGGAATCGGGCGAGCGGGCTGGGCATGACTCATTGGACATCGATCACCCGAATGAGGCGATCGGGCACAAGGTCAGGCCTCGGGCTCCGCGCGGGCGGCCGCGCGGTGTTCCAGGGCCTCGGCCAGCTCGGCGAGCTCGGCGCCGGTGTCGTCCAGCTCGCGGGCCCGGTCCAGGGCCTCGGCTGCGGTCGCCACGTCGTCCAGCACCAGGGCCAGCTCCGCGCGGTAGGCCAGCGCCTCCGCCATCACCGCCGCGTCCTCGTCCGGGGTCACCTCGGCCAGCGCGCCGTCCAGGATCTTCGCCGCCTGGGCGTGGTCGCCCTTCGAATCGGCCAGCACCACCGCGTTTTCCAGGGCCGTCGCCAGCCTGGTCGCCGGGCCGGGCGCGCGGCTCGGTCCCTTGGCGGTGATCCGGATCCAGTTGCCGCCCGGGTCCACCACGCTGAAGCCGGTCAGCCGGTCGCTGTTGCGCCGCACCCGCGGCCGGGTCATCCGGGGCAGACCCGAGACCAGGACTTTCCCGTACGCCGCGCGCATGCCGTCCGCGAACGCCCGGTGCAGCGACCCGATGTCGTCCACCAGCACCAGGCACGAGCCGTACGAGCTCTCCGGGTCGAAGTCGGGCATGCCGAAGAAGTGCAGGTGCAGGTCCTCCCGGCGGAGCGCCAGATAGGGGTTGGGCTGCTGCTGGCGATAGGTGCGGCGGAACCCCAGCGCCGCGTAGAAATCGGCGATCTCGTCGATGTCCGCGCACGGCAGCAGCGGAACGCTCACCTCGTTGGCCACCCCCCTTTCTACCGCGATGAGTGCCGATCCCCAGGCGGTTTACGGTGGACCGATCCCACCGGAGAGGCCCGCAAATGATCATCGAATCCGCTGAGGTCGTGGTGACCAGCCCCGATCGGAACTTCGTCACGCTCCGCGTCACCACCGACGAGGGCCTGGTCGGGCTGGGCGACGCCACGCTCAACGGCCGCGAGATGGCGGTGGTGGCCTATCTCGCCGAGCACGTCGCCCCGCTGCTGATCGGGCGGGACGCGCACCGGATCGAGGACACCTGGCAGTTCCTCTACCGGGGCGCGTACTGGCGCCGGGGCCCGGTCACGATGGCCGCCATCGCGGCGGTCGACGTGGCGCTGTGGGACCTCAAGGCGCAGAAGGCGGGGCTGCCGCTCTACCAGCTGCTCGGCGGCGCCTCGCGCACCGGTCTGCTGGCCTATGGCCACGCCAGCGGCGGCGACCTGCCGGAGCTGTTCGACTCGATCCGCCGGCTCCAGGGGGAGGGCTACCGCGCGATCCGGGTGCAGACCGGGGTGCCGGGGCTGAACCGCATCTACGGCATCGCGGCCGCCGCCGCGGACGAGCACTACGAGCCGGCCCAGCGCGTCGCTCTGCCCGCCGAGGAGGACTGGGACACCCGCTCATACCTGAACCACCTGCCCGGCGTCTTCGAGGCGGTGCGCGCCGAGTTCGGGCCGGACCTGCCGCTGCTGCACGACGTGCACCACCGGCTGACCCCGATGCAGGCGGCCCGGCTGGGCAAGGCGCTGGAGCCCTATGACCTGTTCTGGCTGGAGGACTGCACGCCGGCCGAGAACCAGGACGCGCTGCGCCTGGTGCGGCAGCACACCACCACACCGCTGGCGATCGGCGAGGTCTTCAACACGGTCTTCGACTACCAGACGCTGATCCGCGAGCAGCTGATCGATTACGTGCGCTCGGCGGTCACCCACACCGGCGGGATCAGCCACCTCAAGAAGATCCTGGAGTACGCCGCGCAGTATCAGATCAAGTCGGGCATCCACGGCCCGACCGACATCTCTCCGGTCGGCATGGCCGCGGCGCTGCACCTCGGGCTGGCGATCCACAACTTCGGCATCCAGGAATACATGAAGCACGGATCACTCACCGACGAGGTCTTCCAGCAGTCCTTCACGTTCCGGGACGGTCTGCTGCACCCCGGCGAGAACCCGGGTCTCGGGGTGCGCCTGGACACCGCCGCCGCCGGCAAATACCCGTATCAAACCGCCTACCTGCCGTTCAACCGATTGACGGACGGCACAGTGCACGACTGGTGACTCAGGTGCTAGGGTTCTCTGCATAGTCATGCGGAGGTCGGTATGGGCATCAGGGTCGCGGTCGCGGGTGCGAGTGGTTATGCGGGTGGCGAGCTGCTGCGTCTGATCGCCGGGCACCCCGAGTTCGAGCTCGTGGCCGCCACGGCGCACAGTCAGGCGGGCACGCCGCTGGCTTCCGTGCACCCGCAGCTCACCGGCCTCGACCTCACGCTGAGTGCCACCGATCCGGCCCTCTTGAGCGACGCTGACCTGGTCTTTCTCGCTCTTCCGCACGGTCAGTCCGCGGCCCTGGCGGCGCGGTTGCCGGCCGGCGTCAAGGTGGTCGACCTGGGCGCCGACTTCCGCCTGCGCGACGCCGCCGCGTGGGAGCGTTACTACGGCGGCACGCACGCCGGCACGTGGACCTACGGGCTGCCCGAGCTGCCCGGCGCGCGGGCCGAGATCCGGGCCGGCGACCGGGTGGCAGCCACGGGTTGTTATGCGGCCACCATCACCCTCGCGCTGGCCCCGCTGATCGCCGCCGGGGCGGTGAGCTCGGCCGACGTGGTCGTGGTCGCCGCCTCCGGCACCAGCGGCGCCGGCCGGTCGGCAAAGGTCAGCCTGCTGGGCAGCGAGGTGATGGGCGACCTCTCGCCCTACAAGGTGGGCGCCCACCAGCACGTGCCCGAGATCAAGCAGGCCACCGGCGCCACCTCGTTGTCGATGACCCCGGTGCTCGCGCCGATGCCGCGCGGCATCCTCGCCACGGTCACGGCCGTCCCGACCGGCGACGCCGACCCCCGCGCCGTGCTCGCGGCGGCCTATGCGGACGAGCCGTTCGTGCACCTCCTGCCCGAGGGCGTGTGGCCGCGCACCGCCGCCACCGCCGGTTCCAACGCCTGCCACCTGCAGGCCACCGTCGACGTCGACTCGGGCCGGGTCATCGTCGTCAGCGCTCTCGACAACCTCGGCAAGGGCGCCGCGGGTCAGGCCGTGCAGTGCGCCAACCTGATGTCCGGCCTGCCGGAGACGGCGGGCCTGTCCGCGTTCGGAGTAACGCCATGAGCGTCACCACCCCCAAGGGCTTCCGGGCCAGCGGCGTCGCCGCCGGCCTGAAGACCACCGGCAACCCCGATGTGGCCCTCGTGGTCAACGACGGCCCCGACTCGACCGCCGCCGGCGTGTTCACCGGCAACCGCGTGAAGGCCGCGCCGGTGCTGTGGAGCGAGCAGGTTCTCAAGGGCGGCGTGGTCCGCGCCGTCATCCTCAACTCCGGCGGCGCCAACGCGTGCACCGGCACCCAGGGCTTCCGGGACACCCACGCCACCGCCGAGCACACCGCAGCCGTGCTCCGCAACGCCTCGCTGCAGGGTGCGGGCAAGCCGATGCTGGTCGGCCCGGGCGACGTGGCGGTCTGCTCGACCGGCCTGATCGGCGAGCTGCTGCCGATGGACAAGCTGCTGCCCGGCGTCGGCGCCGCGGTCAAGGGGCTCGGCCCGCAGGGCGGCGACGACGCGGCGGCGGCCATCATGACCACCGACACGGTGCCCAAAACGGCGTCCCGCACGCAGGACGGCTGGACCGTCGGCGGCATGGCCAAGGGCGCCGGCATGCTCGCCCCCGGCCTGGCCACCATGCTGGTCGTGGTCACCACCGACGCGGTGGCCGGCAACGACGCGCTGGACGAGGCGCTGCGGGCGGCGACGCGGGTCACCTTCGACCGCATCGACGCCGACGGCTGCATGTCCACCAACGACACCGTGCTGCTGCTGGCCAGCGGCGCCTCCGACGTGCAGCCGTCGCAGGCCGAGCTGACCGCGGCGGTGACCGAGGTCTGCCACGACCTGGCCCAGCAGCTGATCGCCGACGCCGAGGGCGCCACCAAGCACATCGCGATCGAGGTGCTCGGCGCGGCCAGCGAGACGGACGCGGTCGAGGTCGGCCGCACGGTGGCGCGCAACAACCTGGTGAAGACCGCGCTGTTCGGCAACGACCCCAACTGGGGTCGCATCCTGGCCGCGGTCGGCACCACCGCCGCGGTGTTCGAGCCGGACCGGCTGGACGTGGCGATCAACGGCGTGTGGATCTGCAAGGGTGGCGCGGCCGCCGAGGATCGGTCCAAGGTGGACCTGTCCGGGCGTGACGTGCACATCCAGATCCACCTGCGCGAGGCGGAGATGTCCGCGACCATCTGGACCACCGACCTGTCGCATGCCTATGTGCACGAGAACTCGGCCTATTCGTCATGACGCCCCATGAAAAGGCCGCCGTCCTGATCGAGTCGTTGCCGTGGCTCGAGCAGTTCCACGGTTCCACCGTGGTGATCAAATACGGCGGCAACGCGATGATCGACCCCGAGCTGCAAAAGGCGTTCGCCGCGGACATGGTCTTCCTGCGTTATGCCGGGATCAAGCCGGTCATCGTGCACGGCGGCGGCCCGCAGATCAGCTCCATGCTGGGCCGGCTGGGCATCGAGAGCGAGTTCCGCGGCGGCCTCCGGGTGACCTCGGCCGAGGCGATGGACGTCGTCCGGATGGTCCTCGTCGGTCAGGTCGGACGCGAGCTGGTCGGCCTGATCAACCAGCACGGCCCGTTCGCGGTCGGGCTCTCCGGCGAGGACGCCCGGCTGTTCACGGCGGTCCGGCGCCAGGCCGTGGTCGACGGACTCCCGGTGGACATCGGCCAGGTCGGCGACGTCGAGACCGTGGACACCTCGGCGGTCGACGACCTGATCGCGGCCGGCCGCATCCCGGTCGTCGCCTGCGTCGCGCCGGACGCGGAGGGCGTGGTGCACAACGTCAACGCGGACACCGGCGCCGCCGCGCTCGCCGTCGCCCTCCGGGCCCGCAAGCTCGTCGTCCTCACCGACGTGCCCGGTCTTTATACGAACTGGCCGGACACCGACTCGCTCACCTCCGAGATCACCGCCGCCGACCTGGAGAAGCTGATGCCCTCGCTGGAGTCCGGCATGGCGCCGAAGATGGAGGCCTGCCTCCGGGCGGTCCAGGGCGGCGTGTCGGCCGCCCACGTCATCGACGGCCGTGTCGCCCACTCGACCCTGCTCGAAGTCTTCACCTCGGAGGGTTTCGGGACCATGGTGGTGCCGTCATGACGCTCGTCGAGCGGTGGCGGCAGTCACTGATGGACAACTACGGCACCCCGCCGCTGGCCCTGGTCAAGGGCGCGGGCGCGGTGCTCACCGACGAGGCCGGCCGGGAATATGTCGACCTGCTCGGCGGCATAGCGGTGAACGCGCTCGGCCACGCCCACCCGGCCGTGGTGCAGGCCGTCTCGCAGCAGATCGCCACCCTCGGGCACGTGTCCAACCTGTTCGTCGCCGAGCCGCCGGTCGCGCTCGCCGAGCTGCTGCTGGCGCTCGCCGGGCGGCCGGGCCGGGCGCTGTTCTGCAACTCCGGCGCGGAGGCCAACGAGGCCGCGTTCAAGCTCTCCCGGCTGACCGGCCGGTCGCACGTGGTGTCCACTGTGGGCGGCTTCCACGGCCGCACGATGGGCGCCCTCGCGCTGACCGGCCAGCCGGCCAAGGCGGACCCGTTCCGGCCGCTGCCGGGAGACGTCACCTTCGTTGCTTACGGGGACGGCGAGGCGCTGCGCTCGGCGGTCACCACGGACACCGCCATGGTCATCCTCGAGCCGATCCAGGGGGAAAACGGTGTGGTCGTGCCGCCGCCGGGCTACCTGGCCGCGGCCCGCGAGATCTGCACCGCGGCCGGCGCGCTGCTCGTGCTCGACGAGGTGCAGACCGGCATCGGCCGCACCGGGCACTGGTTCGCGCACCAGGCCGACGGCGTCGAGCCGGACATCATCACGCTCGCCAAGGGGCTGGGCGGCGGGTTGCCGATCGGCGCGTGCCTGGCGTTCGGCCGGGCCGCCGAGCTGTTCACCCCGGGCCTGCACGGCACCACGTTCGGCGGCAACCCGGTCAGCTGCGCGGCCGCGCTCGCCGTGATCCGCACCATCGCCGGCGACGGCCTGCTCGACCACGTGAAGCGGATCGGCGAGCAGATCCGGCGCGGCGCCGAGGCGCTCGGGCTGACCGTCCGCGGCGCCGGGCTGCTGCTCGGCATCGTCCTTGACCAGCCGTCGTCGCCTCAGGTCGCGGCCGCACTGCGGGAGGCGGGCTATCTGGTCAATCCGGTGCAGCCCACCGTGATCCGGCTCGCGCCGCCGCTGATCCTGAGCGCCGAGCAGGCCGACGGATTCCTGGCCGCCCTCGGAAAGGCGCTCCCGTGACCCGGCACTTCCTCAAGGACGACGACCTGTCCCCGGACGAGCAGACCGCCGTGCTCGAGCTGGCCGCGACGATGAAGGTGGATCGATACTCCTTCCGGCCGCTGGCCGGGCCGCAGTCGGTGGCGGTCATGTTCGACAAGCCCAGCCTGCGCACCCGGCTGTCGTTCGAGGCCGGCATCGCCGAGCTGGGCGGCAACCCGATCATCGTGGACACCCAGGCGACCCACTTCGGGCGCGGCGAGTCGCTGGCCGACGCCGGCCGGGTGCTGTCGCGTTATGTCTCGGCGATCGTGCTGCGCACGCACGGCGACGATCGGCTGGTCGAGCTCGCGTCCGACGTGCGGGTGCCGGTGGTCAACGCGCTGACCGACGGCTACCACCCGTGCCAGCTGCTGGCCGACCTGCAGACCGTGCGCGAGCGGCTGGGCGGCACCCGCGGCGCCAAGCTGGCCTATGTCGGGGACGCCGCCAACAACATGGCGAACTCCTATCTGCTGGCCGGAGTGACCGCCGGCATGCACGTGCGGGTCGCCGGGCCGGCCGGGTTCGACCCGTCCGCGGCGGTGGTGTCCCGGGCGGCGGACATCGCGGCGTGGACCGGCGGCTCGGTCGAGGTGGTGCGCGACCCGTTCGAGGCGGTCGACGGCGTCGACGTGATCGCGACCGACACCTGGACGTCGATGGGGCAGGAGGGCGACGGCCGGGATCGGCTGGGTCCCTTCCGGGCCTACCAGGTGAACAAGGCCCTGGTCGCGGCGGCCGCGACCGACGCGATGGTGTTGCACTGCCTGCCGGCGCATCGCGGCGAGGAGATCACCGACGACGTCATGGACGGCCCGCAGAGCGCGATCTTCGACCAGGCGGAAAATCGGCTGCACGCGCAGAAGGCCCTGCTGGCCTGGCTGGTCGAGACCGGAGAACCAGATGTGGGCGGCGCAGCGTGACCGGTCCACTCACCCGGGCCGGCCGGCACGCGCGGATCGTCACCATGATCCGGGCCCGCGCGGTGCGTTCGCAGACCGAGCTGGGTGAGCTTCTCGCGGCCGAGGGCATCCAGGTCACCCAGGCCACGCTCTCCCGCGACCTGGAGGAGCTGGGCGCGGTCAAGGTGAGCGGCGCCTACCTGATCCCGGAGGACGGCAAGCGGCCGCTGCGCGACGCCGAGCAGGCGCCGGCCCGGCTGATCCGGTTGCTGCGCGAGCTGCTCACCGGCGTGGACTCCAGCGGCAACCTGACGATTCTCCGAACCCCGCCCGGGGCGGCGCAGTTCCTCGCCAGCGCGCTGGACCGCTCCGGGCTCACCGATGTCGTCGGCACCATCGCCGGCGACGACACGATCCTCGTCGTGGCCCGCGACGTCACCGGCGGCAAGGCTCTGGCCGACAAGCTCGCCGAATGGGCAGGACACACCACCGAGCACTTTGAGAGGAGTACCCCGTGACCGAGCGGGTCGTTCTTGCCTACTCCGGAGGCCTCGACACCTCCGTGGCCATCCCGTACCTCGCCGAACAGATCGGTGGCGAGGTCATCGCCGTCGCTCTCGACGTCGGCCAGGGCGGCGAGGACATGGAGATGATCCGGCAGCGTGCGCTGGACTGCGGCGCCGCGGAGAGCGTCGTGGTGGACGCGCGCGACGAGTTCGCGGCGGACTTCTGCCTGCCCGCGCTGCGTGCCAACGCCCTCTACATGGACCGCTACCCGCTGGTGTCGGCGCTGAGCCGGCCGCTGATCGTGCGGCACCTGGTGGAGGCGGCCAAGGAATACGGCGGCACGGTGGTCTCGCACGGCTGCACCGGCAAGGGCAACGACCAGGTCCGCTTCGAGGTCGGCATCGGCGCGCTCGCGCCGGGCCTCAAGGTGATCGCGCCGGCCCGGGACTTCGCCTGGACGCGGGACAAGGCGATCGCGCTGGCCGAGGAGAAGGGCCTGCCGATCGACGTGACGCACAAGTCGCCCTATTCGATCGACCAGAACCTGTGGGGACGCGCGGTGGAGACCGGCTTCCTGGAGGACATCTGGAACCCCCCGATCGAGGAACTGTACTCGTACACGCAGGACCCGGCGGTGCAGCGGGACGCGGACGAGGTGGTCATCACCTTCGACCAGGGCAACCCGGTGGCGATCGACGGCCAGACCGTCACGCCGCTGCAGGCGGTCACCGAGCTCAACCGGCGGGCCGGCGCGCAGGGCGTCGGCCGGCTCGACATGGTCGAGGACCGGCTGGTCGGCATCAAGAGCCGCGAGGTCTATGAGGCCCCCGGCGCGATCGCTCTGATCGCCGCGCACCAGGAGCTGGAGAACGTCACCGTCGAGCGCGACGTGGCCCGGTTCAAGCGCACGGTCGACCAGCGGTGGGGCGAGCTGGTCTACGACGGCCTCTGGTTCTCGCCGCTCAAGCACGCCCTCGACGCGTTCATCGCGGACACCCAGAAATACGTGTCCGGCGAGGTGCGGCTGACCCTGCACGGCGGCCGGGCGACGGTCACCGGCCGGCGCTCCGAGGCCAGCCTCTACGATTTCGGGATGGCGACCTACGACACCGGGGACACGTTCGACCAGTCCCTCGCAAAGGGCTTCGTGCAGCTGTGGGGGCTGCCCTCGCGGATGGCCTCGGCCCGGGACGCCCGGCTCAACGGTCCTTCCTGATGGGGGACAAGACCTCTCTGTGGGGCGGCCGGTTCGCCGGCGGCCCCGCCGAGGCGCTCGCCCGGCTCTCGGTCAGCGTCCAGTTCGACTGGCGCCTCGCGCCCTACGACCTGGCCGCCTCCCGCGCGCACGCCCGGGTGCTGTCCGCGGCCGGGCTGCTCGACCCGGATGAGCTGGGCCAGATGCTGGCCGCCCTCGACGACCTCGAGGCGGCCTGCGCGTCCGGCGAGTTCCGGCCCACGGTCGACGACGAGGACGTGCACACCGCGCTCGAGCGCGGCCTGCTCGAGCGGCTCGGCTCGCTCGGCGGCAAGCTGCGCGCCGGCCGGTCCCGCAACGACCAGGTCGCCACCGATCTGCGGCTCTATCTGCGCGACCACGCGCGCGGTGTCGCGGTGTCGCTGGTCGAGCTGGCCGACGCGCTGACCGAGCAGGCGGCGCGCAATGTGGACACTCCGGCGCCCGGCCTGACCCATGTGCAGCACGCGCAGCCGGTCAGCTTCGGGCACTGGCTGCTGGCGCACGTCCATCCGCTGCTGCGCGATCTCGACCGGCTCTCGGACTGGGACACCCGCACCGCGATCTCGCCGCTCGGCTCGGGTGCGCTGGCCGGCTCGTCGCTGCCACTGGACCCGGCCGCGGTCGCCAAGGAGCTGGGCTTCAAGGCCCCGGCGGCCAACTCGATGGACGCCGTGGCCGACCGCGACTTCGTGGCCGAGTTCCTCTTCATCACCGCGCTGATCGGCGTGCACCTCTCCCGCCTCGGCGAGGAGGTGGTGCTCTGGACGTCCACCGAATTTGGCTGGGTGGAGCTCGACGACGCCTTCGCCACCGGGTCGTCGATCATGCCGCAGAAGAAGAACGCGGACATCGCCGAACTGGCCCGGGGCAAGAGCGGGCGACTGATCGGTGGGCTGGTGGCCGTGCTGACCATGCTCAAGGGGCTGCCGCTCACCTACGACCGCGACATGCAGGAGGACAAGGAGCCGGCCTTCGACGCGGTGGACACGCTGCAACTGCTGCTGCCGGCTCTGGCCGGCATGATCTCCACCATGACGGTACGGGTGGACCGCCTGGCCGCCGCGGCGCCGGTGGGCTATTCACTCGCCACCGAGGTGGCCGACTGGCTGGTCCGCAAGGGCGTGCCGTTCCGTGACGCGCACGAGATCACCGGCCGGCTGGTCGCGTTGTGCTCGGCCCGCGAGTGCGAACTGGAGGACGTCTCCGACGACGACCTCAAGACGATCAGCGAACACCTGGACCCCTCGGTCCGCGCGGTCCTGTCGGTCCGCTCGGCCCTGGCCTCCCGCACCACGCCGGGCTCGACCGGCCCCGGCCCGGTGGCCGACCAGCTCGCGATGGTCGAACACCACCTGGACACCTGGCGCCAGTGGGCCGTGGAACGGGTCGTGCCCCGCTAAGACGTCCGGCCTGGACCCCCATCGCCCACCGGTGGGGGTCCATCAAGCGGATCGGCCGCGGCCGAGAGGGTGGCCGCGAACGCGTCGGAGGAGACCTGGTCGTGGAAGCGGCGCCCGGCGACGGTCAGTTCGACCCGGCGGCTGGTGCGGTGCACCAGCGGCACGCCGACTTTCTCCTCCAGCGAGCGCAGGCTCCGCTGCCTCTGGCGCGAAGAGGTCCGCAAGACCGGGCGGGTCAGGTGGCCTGGAGGGTGGCGGCTCCGAAGGAGACGGCGAAGCGCTTGCACCAGATGGACACGCTCTGGAACGCGGCCGGGTCGGTGCCGGACGGCAGCTGGTAGACCTGGTCACCGCGGTTGCCCTTGAGCGGGCCGAGCTCGACATATTCGCCGTCGTCGAAGACCTTCCAGCCGGCTACGCCCGACACCACCTCCTGGTCGGTGAGCCACACGCGCAGGTCGGGGCCGTTCGAGGTGTCGAGGCCGGCCAGTTCGAGCTGGTGCGTACCGTCCGGGTTGCGGACCAGGCGCACCTCGCCGGACGTCTCGTGCTCGTGCGTGACGAATGCGCCCTGCCGGACCACCGCCGGGCCGGCCGCAGCCGAAGCCGGAGGCGCGGCGGCGCCGGCCGCGGAGGGCGGCGCGGCCGAGGTGAGCTGCTCCCGGACCTCGGTGCTGGTGACCAGCCGCCAGGGCTGGAACCAGTAGAGACCCGCGCCCAGCAGCGCGACAAGGACCAGCCAGGTGGCGGGCCGGCGAATCAATCGTCTGATCACAACAGACAGTGAACCGCCGGACCGCCGCCCGGAGAAGGGCATCTGCCCTTACGAACTGCTTACCGCTGCGCCCGCCGCCTTCACCAGGGCGGCGGTCTGCTCGATGGTCTGGGCCCGGTCCGCGGCGAACGCCTGGTCGATGACCACCAGCGGGTCGGTGGGGTAGACCAGAGCCGAGATGTGCAGGTGGCCGCCGGGCACGTCGGTCGCGCCCAGTGCCTGGCGGAGGCGGTTCGAGCGGTACATGCTCTCGTTCGACAGGTAGTTGCCACCGCCGCCGGACTGGGCCTGGCCGCCCGGTGTCGGGCCGGTCGTCTTGCAGGTCACCGGGCCGGTCGGGCGGTCGCCCGCGGCCCACTCGCAGATCTGCTGGTTGAGGCGGGTCGGCCAGGGCGTCGTGCGGGCGTCGATCATCGCCTGGAACGGCAGCGTGGTCTCGATGAACTCGGGCTGCGGGCTGGGCTGCGGCCAGCCGGCGGCCGGCGGGATCGGCTGGGGAGTGCCCTCGTTGTTGTTGTCCGCGTTGCCGCCGCGCCAGGCGCCGGCCCACTGCTCGATGTTCATCGTGCCGCGGTTGCCCTGGCTGATCGTCATGATCAGGTCAGCGCGGGCCGGAGCGCCGGCGGTCAGGTGCGGGCCGAACGCGTCCTCCACGATGCCCAGGTTGAAGCCGGACCAGGTCACCGGCAGCGCCACCGCCTCGATGCGGATCGGCTTGCCGCCGGCCCGGTACGTCACGCCGTCGAGCTGCAGGGCCGAGGCGCCGGACGGGTTCGAGCGCCGGATCTCGCCGTTCAGCTGGTAGGGGTCGAATCCGCTGACCAGCACCCGGGTGACCGCGTCGCGCTTCGGGAAGTCGGTGGTGGTGACGCCGCGCGAGGCGTATTCGAACGTGCGCAACAGGCCGGCGCGGGCCAGGTCGGACACCGGGAACGCGGGACGCCACTGCCGCAGGTCACGGGTGCCCATCAGCCGGGCCCAGTAGAGCGGACGGTCGTCGTACCGCTCGATGGTGCCCTGCACCAGACGGCCCTGCGCGCGATCCACCGCGTCTCGCCAGAGTCGCTCGCCGCGCTGCTTCAGCAGCCGGTCGGCGGCGGCGACCGAGCGGGCCCGGCACAGCTCCGCACTCAGTCTCTCTACAAAGGACGTGAAGCCGCCCGCCTCGACCAGCGCATAGGGCACCCGCTGCCCGCCGGGAAGCGCGGGCGTCTCGATGCGCGTCTCCTCATAGGTGGTCGGCGCGGCGCGGTCGTAACAGTCGGCGGGTGCCGCGGCCCGGGCGGCGGGCGCGGCGGCCAGCGGCCCGGCCAGCACCAGCGTGGCGGCGAGGAGTTTGCGTGGCACAGTCAAGAGGTTCCCCCAGGAGCATCGACGTCCGACGATCCTATCGGTACGCCCGCTCCTGCAACCGATACAACTCGGCATAGCCACCACCGGCCGCCATCAGCTCGGCGTGGCTGCCCGACTCGGTGACCCGTCCATCCTCGATCACCACGATCAGGTCGGCCATCCGTACGGTCGTGAAGCGGTGCGAGACCAGCACGGTGACCGCGCCCTGCGCCGCGGCCTCCCGCACCTGGCCCACGAAGTGCAGGAACAGCTCGTGTTCGGCGAGCGGGTCGAGCGCCGCGGCCGGCTCGTCCAGCACCACGCACAGCGGCGGCCGGTCGCCGGACACCTCGCGCATCAGCGACCGCGCGAGAGCCAGCCGCTGCCACTGCCCGAGCGACGGCTCGACCCCGCCGAACGCCGCGCCGAGCTGCGCGTCCAGCCCGCCGGGCAGCCGCCGCACGGTCTCCGTGGCGCCGGCCCGGTCGATC
This sequence comes from Actinoplanes sp. NPDC051388, assembly GCF_055586225.1. Classification (NCBI taxonomy): domain Bacteria; kingdom Bacillati; phylum Actinomycetota; class Actinomycetes; order Micromonosporales; family Micromonosporaceae; genus Actinoplanes; species Actinoplanes sp. NPDC051388. The sequence continues at coordinate 122,072 of NZ_JBVJIP010000020.1, forward strand.
GCGGCGGTGATCACCGGCCGGTCCCGCACGTGCCGCACGCTGCCCACGCCGACCGTCTCGCGGGTGCGCAACCGCAGCCGGGCGAAGTCCTGATAGATCCCGGACAGCCGGGCCCGCCAGGCGTCCGGCGCGATCCCGGCGAGCGGCGCGCCGTCCACCGTGATGTCCCCGCCGGTCGGCTCGTGCAGCCCGGTGAGGAGCTTGATCAGCGTGGTCTTGCCGGCGCCGTTCGCGCCCACCACCGCGACCGTGCCGCCGGCCGGCAGACGCAGCGTCACACCCCGCAGCGTGTCCTGCTCGGCGCCGGGATAGCGGAACCGCACGTCGCGCATGGTGATGTCGCCGGTGAGCCGCGCGGGCGCCGGACCGCCGGCCCGAGTCGCATCCGCGTGGTAGCGCTCCAGCCACCAGTAGTGCCCGACCATCTCGCCGGCCTGCGCGACCGTGGTCAGGTTGGTCAGCATGGTGCGCAGCTGGTCCTGCAACTGCGCGGCGAGGGAGACCACCATCACCGCGGTGCCGGTGGTGCTGCGGCCCTGGCCGATCAGCCCGCCGACCACCAGCAGCGCGGCGCCGAATCCGCCCGCATAGAGCACCCAGGCCGCGGTCTGTGCGGCCGCGCCCCGCCACCGGGCGCGGGCCTCCAGCTCGATGGCCCGATCCCAGAGCCTCGTGGCCCGCTCGCCGAGGGCGGGGCCGGCGCCGGACAGCAGCACCTCCTTGGCCGGCTCGGGCTCCACGCACAGGTCGTGCAGCCGCCGCTCCTGGCGCAGCAGTTCGGTCTCCTCGTCGCGGGCCGTGCGCAGCAGCCGGTCGGCCCGCCGCTGGGCCAGGAACAGCGGCACGGCCAGCAGCGCGAGCAGGCTGAGCAGCGGGCTGACCCAGGCCAGCAGGCCGACCGTGACGGCCAGGCTGACCGTGGCGGCGGCCGCGTTGAGCACGGTCCACGGCAGGGCGACCAGCGCGTCGGCGCCGCGCAGCAGCCGGTCCCAGCGGTTGATGTGCGGCCAGTGCTCGAGGTGCGCGACGGTCGGGATGGCGGAGACGATGTGCTGGCTGCGGGCGTTGAACGCGATCCGGACCCGGCCGGAGAGATAGAGCGACAGGGTGCCGGCCACCCGGCTCGCGGTGGACGAGACCGCATAGGCGACCGCGCCCAGCGCGACGGCGCCCAGGGTGACCGCGCGGTCGCCGGCCGAGGCGCCGTCCACCAGCCAGCGCTGGCTGAGCCCGACCGCCGCGATCACCGCGGCCTGGCCGGCGATCAGAGCGGTCAGCACGATCGCGGCCCGCCGATCGGTGCGCAGCGTCAGCGCGGTGACCCGGCGCAGGAGGCGCAGCCAGTCGTTCATCTCTCCGCCACGAAGGCCGCCGCCTGCACGGTGAAGAACCGGTGGTAGTCGCCGCCCACCGCCATCAGCTCGTCGTGCGTGCCGTCCTCGGCCACCCGCCCGTCGCGCAGCAGCACGATCCGGCCGGCCGGGCGCACCGTGGAGAGCCGGTGCGAGATCAGCACGATGGTGGCGTCGTGCACGCGGGACATCACCCGCTCGTGGAACTCGGCCTCGGCCCGCACGTCCAGGTTGGCGGTGGGCTCGTCGAGCACCAATACGCGGCGGCCGGTGGCCACCGCGTGCAGCGCGCGGGCCAGGGCGACCCGCTGCCACTGCCCGCCGGAGAGGTCGGTGCCGCCGGTGCCCTCCGACCAGAGCGACGAGTCGAGCCCGTCCGGCAGCCGCTCGAGCAGGGCGGTGCCACCGGCCCGGTCCAGCGCGTCGAGGACCACGTCGTCGCCGGCCGGGCTCATCGCGATGTTGTCCCGCAGGCTCGCCGGGTAGTGCACGAAGTCCTGGAACAGCACGGTCAGCCGCTGCCGCCAGGCATCGAGGTCGAGTGTGGACAGATCGACGCCGTCCACCGTGATGCGGCCGGACTCGGGCCGGTAGAGGCCGCCGAGCAGCTTGACGAAGGTGGTCTTGCCGGCGCCGTTCTCGCCGACGACGGCCACCGTCTCGCCGGGCCGCAGAGTGAGCGTGAAGCCGTCCAGCACCGGCCGCTCGGCGCCGGGATAGCGGAACACCACGTCCTCGAAGCGGATCTCCGGGGTGGCCGTCGCGGGAAGGACGCCCGAGGCGGCGGTCTTCGACAAAGACGACAGAGACGCGTACGCCGCGACGCCGCGCAGCCCGTACTCGATGTCGAAGGCCTCCATGCCCATCGCGCTGATCGTCAGCACGCCCAGCCCGGCGAGCAGGCAGGTGACCAGCCGGCCCGGGTCCAGCGTGCCGGCGAGCACAGCCGTCGCGGGCCATCCCAGGGCGGCCACCGCGGCCAGCAGCCCGGCCAGCGCATACCACCACTGCCGGCGCAGGGTGCCGAGCATCCGGCGATAGACCGGTGCATAGGTGCGCGTCGCCGCGGCCCGGAACCGCCCGGCGAACCAGTCGGCCAGCCCGAAGAGCCGCACCTCCTTGGCCGCGCCGTAGACCGCCTGCTCGACCAGGTAGACCTCGTGCCGCTGGCCGGCGGTGTCCGCGTCCAGCACCGCGATCATGGCCAGCCACTCGCGGCGCAGCACGGCCCGGCCGGCCAGCGACACCGCGAGCAGCCCGGCCGCCAGCGGCACCGAGAAGGTGGCCAGCAGCCCGGCCGCGGCCAGCGCGCCGAGCATCCGGAACATCAGCTCGATCTGGCCGGTGGCGGCGTTGCCGGCCGATCGCTCGCGGCTGATCCCGATGCCCGCGTCCACCACCCGGGCGGCGTTGTCCTGAAAGGACTCACTCGCGAGGTCGGCCAGGCCGGGCAGTGCGACCGCGATCCGGCGCAGCCCGGCCCGCAGCGCGCCGTCGATCCGCTTCGCGGTCAGCTCGCGCACCGGAACCAGCGCCGTCCATACCATCTGGTCGGCCAGGAAGATGCCCGCGACCAGCGCGGCGGCCGGCAGCACCGCCGGGTCGGGTCCGGTCAGTTCGGCGATCAACAGCCCGGCGGCCACCGCCTGCGCGGCCGGCAGCAGCGCCCGGGCCACCTGCAGCGCGAGCAGCGCGGCGACCAGGACCGGCCCGGCGTGCCGCAGCAGGCGCAGCAGCCGGATCCGCTCGGCGAAGGTGCGTCGCATCCGCCGAACCTATCGGTCAGTGCGTCGGCGCGTGCTCCCGTTTTTCGGCGGCCGGCTCGGCGTCGGCCGGGCGGCCGCGGCGGATCAGCCCGATCACGACGGCCGTCACGATGGCCGCGCCGACGATGGCGGCGACCATCGGGTTCGGCGCGTCGAGCAGCTTCAGGGCGCTGGCCAGCAGCACGATCACCAGCGCCGCGCGGACCAGGCCGGCCGGCGCGCGAGAGGAGATGCGGGCGCCGAGCAGCACGCCCGGGATCGAGCCGAGCAGCACCGCGGCGGCCAGGTCGAGCTGGAGGTCGCCGAAGAACGCGTGGCCCAGGGCAGCGGCGGCGACCAGCGGCACCGCCTGCACCAGGTCGGTGCCGACCAGGTCGTTCGCGCGCAGCGCGGGATAGAGCATCAGCAGCGCCACGATGATCAGCGAACCGGAGCCGACCGAGGTGAGCCCGACGATCAGCCCGCCCGCGGCGCCGAGCAGCATGGTGGGCACCGGGCGCACCACGATCGGCGTGGCCGGGCCGTCGCCGCGCCGCCGCCGGGCGGCCCAGGCCTTGAGCAGCAGGCCGCCGGCCGCCAGCAGCAGCGCGACGCCGAGCGCGATCTTGATCGCGTGCTGCACCTGCGCGTCGTCGCCGAGCAGCCGCAGCAACAGCACCCCGAGGAAGGCGGCCGGCACGCTGCCCGCGCAGAGCCAGGCGACGAGCCGCCAGTTCACCGTGCCCCGGCGGGCGTGCACCCAGCCGCCGAACGGCTTCATCACCGCGCTGGCGGCCAGGTCGCTGGAGACCGCGGCGACCGGCGGGATGCCGAAGAACAGGACCAGGATGGGCGTCATCAGGGCGCCGCCGCCCATGCCGGTGAGGCCCACCACGATGCCGACACCGAGACCGGCGAGCGCCAGGGTGAAATCCATCCCGGAAGTCTACTTAATGGGTCGAGATAGTCGAGATTCAGGCCACCACGGTGAAGCCCGGCGGGAGGGTGCCCCGGCCGGTCAGCGCGCGCAGCACGGCCGGGCCGTCGCCGACCGCCACCGCGACCCGGCTGAGCAGCGCGCCGGTCTCCGCCATCGCGGGCGCCGGCGGCTCCCAGGCGAGCCCGGCCGCGGCGGCCACGTCCAGCCCGTGCACCACCAGCTCGAGCGTGCGGGTGGGCATCCAGTCGCGCACCCGCATGCCGCCGATCGCGGTGGCGACCAGGTCGTCGCCACCCGCCGCGGCGAGCGCGCCGGTGGCTCGCCCGATCAGCTCGCCGACCGCGCCGGCCGGGTCCGCGCCGAGCTGCTCACCGGTCCGCGCCGCGTCCGCCGCCGAGGCCTTGCTCGCGGTGGCGATCAGCTCGGCGGGCGCGGATCGAGCCAGCGCCCAGTAGCCCTCCGGCGAATCCACCACGGCCGTCTCGGCCGGCACGGCCAGCACCTCGGGCACCTGCCGCAGCGCCGAGCTCACCGTGTGCCCGAGCAGTTCGCGCAGAGTCCAGTCGCCCAAAGCGGGCCCGCTCAGATCGGCCGGCAGCCGCCCGGCCAGGTCGGCGAACGAGACGGCGGCGGCGCGGTAGGTGCGGCGGAAGTCCATGCCGGGCACTCTTTCATGCGTCCTTCGTCACGCGGTCGATCGGTCCGCGCGGGAGTACCTTCGGCTCATGACGCAACCCGGGCGCGACGAGCCGAAACCCTGGCGGGTCGAGGGCGCGCCCGGCGGCGGTGGCACGCCGCCCAGGAAGCGCCCGGTGTGGATGCGCTGGGGCTGGATGCTGCTCCTGCTGCTCGCCGTCAACTGGGTGGTCTCGTCGGTGTTGCTGGCGCCCGATGCCCGCACCCCGGTCTCCTACACGTTCTTCCTGACCCAGGTGCAGTCGGCGAACGTCGCCGACATCACCTCGACCGGCGACACCATCGAGGGCACGTTCAGCAAAAAGGTGGCATACACGCCGGTCGACGCCAAGGACAGCGAGCAGGTCGAGCGGTTCACCACCGAGCGCCCGTCGTTCGCGGCGGACAACCTCTTCGCCCAGTTGCAGGCCAACGGCGTGCCGGTCAACGCGACCCCGCCGGACGCACCGGCCCCGATCTGGCAGCAGGTGCTGCTCGGCTTCGGCCCGACCCTGCTGCTCGTCGGTCTGCTGATCTGGTTCCTGCGGCGCGGCGCGGCCGCGGCGGCCGGCGGCGGCATCGGCGGCTTCGGCCGGTCCCGCGCCAAGCTCTATTCGCCGGAGACGGGGCCGCGCACCACGTTCGCCGACGTGGCCGGCATCGAGGAGGTCGAGCAGGAGGTCACCGAGATCGTTGACTTCCTCCGCGACCCCGCGCGTTACCGCAAGCTGGGCGCGCAGATCCCGCACGGCGTGCTGCTCTCCGGCCCGCCCGGCACCGGCAAGACGCTGCTCGCGCGGGCGGTGGCCGGCGAGGCCAAGGTGCCGTTCTTCTCGATGTCCGCGTCCGAGTTCATCGAGATGATCGTGGGCGTCGGCGCGAGCCGGGTGCGTGACCTGTTCGAGCAGGCGAAAAAGGTGGCTCCGGCGATCATCTTCATCGACGAGCTCGACGCGATCGGGCGGGCCCGCGGGGGCGCGCAGTCGCTCGGTGGCAGCGACGAGCGCGAGCAGACGCTCAACCAGATCCTCACCGAGATGGACGGGTTCACCGGCAGCGAGGGCGTCGTCGTGCTGGCCGCGACCAACCGCGCGGAGATCCTCGATCAGGCGTTGCTGCGGCCCGGCCGGTTCGACCGCCGGGTCACGGTCAGCCCGCCCGACCTGGCCGGGCGGCGCCAGATCCTCGAGGTGCACACGCGCGGCGTACCGGTGGATCCTGATGTTGATCTGGAGGGCCTGGCCGCGACCACGCCGGGCATGGTCGGGGCGGATCTGAAGAACCTGGTCAACGAGGCGGCGCTGCTCGCCGCACGGCGGCGGCACGAGACGGTCACCCAGGCCGATTTCGGCGACGCTCTGGAAAAGATCATTCTGGGCACGGTGCGCGGCATCATGCTCACCCCGGAGGAGAAGGAGCGCACCGCGTTCCACGAGTCCGGTCACGCCCTGCTCGGCATGCTGACGCCCGGCGCCGATCCGGTCCGGAAAGTCTCGATCATCCCGCGCGGGCAGGCGCTCGGCGTCACGTTCCAGAGCCCGGAGGCGGATCGTTACGGCTACTCGGCGAAATATCTGCGCGGCCGGATCATCGGCGCGCTCGGCGGCCGGGCGGCGGAGGAGGTCGTGTTCGGCGACATGACCACCGGCGCGGAGAGCGACCTCGACCAGGTCAGCAACATCGCCCGGCAGATGGTCGGCCGATGGGGGATGAGCGCGGCGATCGGCCCGGTGACCGTGCTGCCGCCACCGGGCAGCGAGTCGCCGCTCGGGCTCGACGGGGTCGCGCCGGCCACCAAGGAGCTGATCGACGCCGAGGTCCGCAAGATCGTCGAGGAGTGTTACGCGGAGGCTCTGCGGCTGCTGGGGGAGCACCGTGCCCAGCTCGACCGGCTCGCGCACGCGCTGCTCGCCACCGAGACGCTGGACGAGGACGCGGCCTATGCCGCCGCCGGGATCAGCCGCGAGTCGGCGCCCGGCGCGATCGCCCGGGGCGAGCAGCCCGGCCGGCGTCCGGCGCCCGGAATGCCGCCCGAGCGCGCGCCGGCCGGCCAGGCCGTCCCGGGTGATCAACTGCCCATAACGACATCTCCGGAGTCCGGTCCGCCCGCATTGTGACCGCTAACAGCGGTCTCATGTCCCCGAGGTTTCTCAGTTCTTACGGGTTGACGACAGAAATGTTAGCGATAACACTTCTCGCAGCGGAGTCGATCGATGAATCGGCGCGGGTGAGCGAGGAGGTCCTCATGGCCCACCGGACCGGACACCTGAGCAGCACCGACTGCCCAGCCCCGGTGCAGATCCGTGCGGTCGCGGACGGGGTCGCGGCCGGTCGGCTCGAGCTGCGCCAGCTGCGCTTTTTCGTGACCGTGGCCGAGGAACTGCACTTCGGGAGGGCCGCCACCCGGGAGCACATCGCGCCGTCCGCGCTCACCACCCAGCTGCAACGGCTCGAGCGCACGCTCGGCGTGCTGCTGGTCGACCGGGCCGGCCGGCAGATCTCGCTGACCCCGGCGGGCGCCCGGTTCCTGATCGAGGCCCGGCAGATCCTCGAGCACGTGGACCGCGCCGCGATGGTCGCGCTGGGCGCCGCGCTGACCCCGCCGACGCTGCGGGTCGGGCTGCTCGACGAGGGCTACGACGCGATCCGGCCGGTGCTCCGGGCGATCCGCGTCGCGCATCCCGACCTGGAGATCCACCAGGTCACCGCGGGCGTTCCCGAGCAGTGCCGGCTGCTCGCCGACGGCCGGCTCGACATCGGCATCGGCCGGGTCTCCGGGGTGCCGCCGGCGATCGCCTCCGAGCTGTTCCGGCTCGACCCGCTCGGCGTGCTGGTCCGCGCCGATCATCCGCTCGCCGACCGCTCGGTGCTCCCGGTGGCGGCGCTGCGCGACGAGACGTTGCTGCTCGCGGACGAGGACCGGGCGCCGGAGTTCAACGAGTTCGTCGCCGAGGTGTGCCGCTCGGCCGGTTTCTTCCCGGCCATGTTCGCCGGCAGCGTGCAAAATCTGCGGGCCGCCACCGACCTGGTCGTGCAGGGGCGCTGCGTGGTGTGCGTGCCGGGGTCGGCGGTGTCGCCCAGCGACGAGGTGCGCTGGCTGCCGCTGGAGTCGGCCGTGCCGCGTTATCCGTGGTCGCTGTTGTGGCGGGCGCAGAACCCGTCCCCGCACGTGGTCGCCCTGGTCACGACCGCCCGTCGCCTCTGTCTGGAGCACGGCTGGCGCGCCGCCGAGCCCCGCCCGGCCGCCATCGCCTGAAACCCGATGGCGGCCGGGCGAGACGGCCGGGCGCCATCGCCTGAAACCCGACGACGGCCGGGCGGGGCGGCCGGGCGCCATCGCCTGAAAGCCGAAAGTGGTAGCCCAGCCGTGCCTCCGGGCCTCGGACGCACGCCTGGGCTACCACTTTGCTGTTCGGCCTCGCGCGGTCAGCTGATCTGGATCATGTTCCAGCTCAGCGGGGGCAGGACCGCCTGCAGGCGGCCGCCGTCGAGCTTCGGGTCGTCGCGCCGCTGCGGGGTCACCCGGTCCGGCGCGGACAGGGTGTTGATCGCGTCCGCGTCGTCGTCGGCGATGGCGGTGTGGGTCGCCGCGGACAGCGACGGCAGCGCTCGCAGGTCCACGTCGACGGCCATCGACTCGGTCTGCGAGCGGTTCACCGCGAACACCGTCACGCCCTCCGGGCCCTGCACCGCGACCGCGTCGAGCAGCGGCTGCTCGCCCTGCTCCTCGGTGTCGTAGAGCGGCGACGCCGGCTCGACCCGCAGCACCGTCCCGCGCCCGAACCGGGTGGTCAGCGCGATCGGGTGGAAGCTGGCCTGCCGCCACGCCGGGCCACCGGGCTCGGTCATGATCGGCGCGATCACGTTGACCAGCTGCGCCAGGCAGCCGATCTTCACCCGGTCGGCGTGCCGCAGCAGGCTGATCAGCAGGTTGCCGACCACCACCGCGTCGGTGACCGAATAGACGTCCTCGATCAGCCGGGGCGTCTGCTCGATCTCCAGGTTCGTCTCGCCGGCGAACCGGCTCTGGTACCAGACGTTCCACTCGTCGAACGAAATGTTGATCTTCTTCTTGTGCCGGCCCACCGCCCGCACGTGGTCGGCCGTCGACACCACCGCATCGATGAACCGGTCCATGCCCGCGGCGCAGGCCAGGAAGCTGTCCCGGTCGTCGCCGTGCTGCTGGTAGTAGCCGTGCATGGAGACGTAGTCGACCACGTCGTACGCCTCGGCCAGCACGGTGTTCTCCCACGAGCCGAAGGTCGGCATCTGCAGGCTCGAGCTGCCACAGGCGACCAGCTCGATGGTGGGGTCGACCTGGCGCATCGCCTTGCCGGTCTCGTGCGCCAGGCGCCCGTACTCCTGGGCGGTCTTGTGTCCGATCTGCCAGGGCCCGTCCATCTCGTTGCCGAGACACCACACCTTGACCCCATAGGGGTCACCGCCCCGCAGATCGGACCAGTACGTGCCGCCCGGCAGGTTGCAGAACTCGACCAGCGACCGGGCCGCGTCGATGCCCCGGGTGCCGAGGTTGACCGCCATCATGGTCTCGATGTTCAAAGAACGCGCCCACGACGCGAACTCCTGCACGCCCACGTGATTCGTCTCGATCGACCGCCACGCCAGGTCCAGCCTGGTCGGCCTTTCCGAGCGGGGGCCGATCCCGTCCTCCCACTTGTAGCCCGAGACGAAGTTCCCACCGGGATATCTGACGATCGGCACGCCCAGCTCACGCACGAGTTCGGCGGTGTCCGCCCGGAACCCGTCCGCGTCCGCGGACGGGTGACCGGGTTCGTAGATGCCGGTGTAGACGCAACGTCCCATGTGCTCCACGAACGATCCGTACAGGCGTGGGTCGACTTCTCCCACCCGGAACGACGGGTCGACGGTGAAGGAGGCGTTGAGCATGATCACCCTTTCAGGCCGGTGCCGGCGATGCCCTCGACGATGTTGCGCTGGAAGAGAAGGAAGACGGCGACGAGCGGGACGGCGCCGAGCACGGCCGAGGCCATCACGTCGGCGTAGCGGATGCCGAACGAGCCCTGCACGGTGGCGAGACCGACCGGAATCGTCATGATGTCCGGATTGCTCAGCACCAGCAGTGGCCACAGCAGGTCGTTCCAGGACTGGACGAACGCGAAGATGACCACCGCGGCGACCGCCGGCCGGGCCAGCGGCATGATCACCGTCCGGTAGATCCGCCAGAATCCGGCGCCGTCCATCCGGGCCACCTCGTCGAGCTCACGCGGGAGCCCGTCGAAGAACTGCTTGAAGATGAACACCGCGACCGCGGTCGGGATCTGCGTGGCGCTGACCGCCCAGAACGTGTTCAGGATGCCGAGCGAGTCCATCTCGCGGAACTGCGGCACGATCAGCACCTGGCCGGGGATCATGATGCCCGCGAGGACCAGGAAGAACAGCTGGTTGCGGTACTTGAACCGCATCCGCGAGAAGGCGAAACCGGCCATGCTCGCCACGATCACCGTGCCGACCGCGGTGATCGTCGCGATGATCAGGCTGGAGCCGAACCACCGCAGGATGTCGGTGTCACGCAGCACCCGGCCGAACGCGTCGAACGTCGGGTTGTCGATCAGCCACGTGGTCTTGGTGGTCTCCTCGTTGGGCTTGACCGCGGTGTCGATCGCCCACAGCACGGGGACCAGCCAGATCAGCGCGAACGCGATCAGCACACCGGCACAGACCCGGTTGAACAGCTTGGTGCGGAACTCGACCCGGCTCGCCAGGTCGCGCCGCAGCTCCTGGGTGCGCGGGGGCGCCTCGGTGACGGCCATCTCAGGCCTCCTTCTGCTGGCGGCGGACGATCCCGAACCAGATGGCCGAGACAGCGACCACGACGACGAAGAACAGCATCGACGCGGCGGCGGCGTACCCGGTGCGGAAGTTCGTGAAGCCCTCGTCGTAGATGTACTGCAGCACCGATCTGGTGGCGAAGTTCGGACCGCCCTGGGTCATGATGTACATCTGGTCGAAGACCTTGAGCGACGCGATCACCTGCAGCACCACGACCAGCGTGGTGGTCCGGGCGAGGAGCGGAACGGTGATCCGCCAGATCTGCTGCCACGGGCCGGCGCCGTCCATCGAGGAGGCCTCGTAGAGCTCCTTCGGGATGTCCTGCAGGCCGGCCAGGAAGAGCACGAAGTTGAAGCCCAGCGTCCACCAGATCGTGGTGACCGCCAGCGACGGCATCGCCCAGTTCGGGTCACCCAGCCAGTTCGGCGGGACGATCCCGAACCAGCCCAGCCCGGTGTCGAGCAGGCCCAGCTCCGGCGTGTAAAGGAAGATCCAGATCAGCGCCACGACGGCGGACGGCAGGATGTACGGCATGAAGAACGCCAGCCGGAAGAACCAGCGTCCGTGCTTGGCCCGGTCGGCGAGCAGCGCGAAGACGAAGGGCAGCAGGATCAGCGGCGGCGTGGTCAGGATCGTGAACCACACCGTGTGCCACAGCCCCGACCAGAAGTCGGAGCTCTGCAGCGCTTCGGCGTAGTTGCCGAGGCCGGCGAACGGGCCCAGGCCCGGCTTGACCAGGCTGGTGTCGAAGAAGCTCATCAGCAGGCCGTAGAGCGCCGGACCGATGATGAACGCCAGGTAGAGAATCAGGAACGGCGCCAGGAAGCCCATCGCGGGCAGGCCGTGGCTCCACGGCTTGGCGGCCCCCGCTGCCGGTGCGCCGCTGCGCGGGCGTAGCGCGGAGCGATCCGCCGTTTCGGTGGTGGACACCGTGTACCCCCTTAGATCGGCGAGGCGGTTTTGGCGAGGCTGGTCAGCGCGTCGCGCATCTGCTTCAGCGCGGCGGCGGGTGGCCGCTGGCCGTTGAGCACGGTGGCGATGTTCGAGCCCGTGACGATCTCGAAGTTCGAGCCGGAGCCGGAGTACCAGCCGTCCGGGTCGTAGACCGCGCCCTCGGCCGCGGCCGCGTAGTTGGCCTGCGGCTGCAGCGCCTTGAACTCGGCGCTGTCCCGGAACGGCAGCCAGGACGGCACGTGCCCGCCCTCGGCCCAGGTCTTGCTCTGGTCCAGGAAGGACTTGATCAGTCCCATCGCCCGGTCCTTGCGAACCCCCGTGATGCCCTTCGGGATCACCAGGGTGTGCGAGTCGGCCTGCACCGCGTATTTGCCGCCGCCATACAGGTTGGGGAAGAGCGTCATGGAGAACGGCAGCTTCGCGGTCTGGAAGGTGGAGATCTCCCACTCGCCCTGGAAGTAGAAGCCGGCCTGCCCGGTCGCGAACGCGGCCACCGAACCGGGGTAGTCCAGGTTGCCCGGGATCGCGCCTCCGGAGGTGATGCTCTGCATGAAGGTCAGCACCTGCGTCGCCTTGGCGTCGTCGATCACCACCTGACGACCCTCGTCGGCGAGCACCTCGCCGCCGAGCTGGCTGTACCAGGACTGGAACATCCGCCACGGGGTCGAGGTGTCCGCGGTGATCGAGACGACCCCGCCGTACACGTTGGTGACGCCTTTCGCCTTGTTCATCGCGTCGACGAACTTTTCCGGGCTGTCCAGCGGGAGCAGAGCCCCGGAGGTGTCGAGCAGTCCGGCCTTCTCGCAGATGTCCGTGTTGTAGAACATCACGAAGGGGTGGGTGTCCAGCGGCACCGCATAGGCCTTGCCGTCCACCAGCCCGGCGTTCCAGGCCGTCTGGTCCAGTTGAGCCGGGGTGATGCCGACCTTCGCCATGTCGTCGAGCGTGATCTCCTCGAGCAGGTCGGAGGCGACGAGCGTCTTGGCCCGGGTGAGGTGGGCGACCGCCATGTCCGGCGGCTTGTCGCCCAGCGTGGCCAGCGACAACTTGGTGTAATAAGGATTGCCCCAGGCCAGCGTCACGGCTTTGAGGTCGATGGCGGGGTTAGCCGCGCGGTAGGTGTCGATCATCTGCGTCATCCGGACGCCGTCACCGCCGCCGAAGAGATTCCAATAGGCGAGCGAACCCGTCGCGTCGCCGCCGGTGCCGAGCCCGCTGAGCACGGGTGCCGAACAGCCGGCCAGGGTCGCTCCCGCGCCCAGGCCGACCAGGCCCCGGAGCACGTCGCGGCGGCTCAGATAGCTGGTCATGGGCCGAGCCTGCCGCTGGCGCCGACCATGGTCCAGGCGATACCACCACCCAATGCGAGAACGCCCGGACGTGAATTAAGAACTACGTTGTAAAAGCCGCCCGGCGCAGCAGTTCATCGATGTCGGCGGCCGGCATCGGGCGATCACCGCCTGCGGGCTGCTGGCGGTCACGCCGTCGACGAACGACTTGTCCACCTTGAGGACCTGCACCGGGCAGGTGACCAGCAGGCTGAGCGACGACTGCCCGGTGCCGAAGTCGTCCAGCGCGATCGGCAGGCCGAGGTCGTGCAGCTCGCGGATCGCGTCCAGGGCTTCGCCGGTGCCCAGCACCGCGGTCTCGGTGACCTCGGCGACCAGGCGGGACGGGTCCACGCCGAACTCGGCCAGAAGCGCGGCGACGGATGCCGGGAAGCCGGGCTCGTGCGGCTGGCGGGCGGAGATGTTGACGCTGATCCTCTCCGGCGCGCGGGCGCCGTGCGCCTGCTGCCACGCGGCCGCCTGCCGCCCCACCTGCTCGAGCACCCACCGGCCCAGCCCCCATCACGAACCACAGCGACGACGCGGCGAGCAGCACGAACCCGGCGATCAGCGGGCCGGCGCACGCCGCGGGCGGAACATGTCAGCATCATCGGGTCCGCGCGCCCGGGATGTAGGAGTTCAGCCGATCTCGGCCAGCGCGGCGTCGAACACCTCGTGATGGCGGGCGACGTCGTCGAGCGTGGTGTCCGGGCACATCAGCGCCATGTTGTGGAACGGCGTCAGCAGCACCCCGCGGTTCGCCAGATAGACGTGCAGGAAGTCCTCGAGTTCGGGATCCGCCGCGGCCGCCGACTCGGTGCCGGTGCGCGGTGCCGGCGCGACGAACCGGTATTCCACCCGGGCCCCGAGCTGAGCCACCGACCAGGGCAGCCCACGTGCGGCCACGATCGACCGCACCCCGTCCGCGAACGCCGTCGCCGTCTTCGTCATCGCGTCGAACGCCGCCGCGGTCAGCACCGACTCGAGCGTCGCGCGGGTCGCCGCCATCGACACCGGGTTCCCGGCCAGCGTGCCACCCACCCCGCCCATGTCCACCAGGTCCAGATCGCCGCGCCCGAGCAACTCCCCGGCCAGTTCGCCGCTCAGCCCGTAGGCCCCGACCGGCACCCCGCCGCCGATCGCCTTGCCGATCGTCACCACGTCGGGGTCGAGCCCCCAGGCCGCCGTCGCGCCACCCGGCCCGGCCGAGAACGTATGCGTCTCGTCATTGATCAGATAGGTCCCGGCGGAACGCGTCAGCGCCCGCACCTCGTCCAGATATCCCGGCTCGGGCAGCACGATGCCGATGTTGGTCAGCGCCGGCTCCATCAGCACCGCCGCGACGTCGGAGTGCGCGAGCTCGCGGGCCAGCCCGTCCAGATCGTTGAACTCGGCGACCCGGCTGGTCACCGTCACATCGCCGGGCGCGCCGACGTTGCCCTCCCGGCTGCGCCCGCGCCCGTCCGGCCCGACCACGATCAGCGACTCGTCCACCGAGCCGTGATAGCAGTAGCTGTTCACCAGGATCCGCGGCCGCCCGGTCACCGCGCGCAGCAGCCGGATCGCCCACCGGTTCGCGTCGGTGGCGGTCAGCGCGAAACTCCAGGCCGGCAGCCCGAACCGCCGGGCCAGCTCCTCCGCGGCGACAGTCGCGTCCTCGGTCGGCAGCATCACGCTCAGCCCGCGCCGCAGCTGCGCGTCGACGGCGGCGACCACCGGCGCGGGGGAGTGGCCGCCCATCGCCGCGGTGTCGCCCAGGCAGAAATCCGCGTAGTCGTGGCCGTCCAGGTCGGTCAGGTGCGCGCCGCCCGCCGACGCCGCGTAGAGCGGAAATCCGCCGGCGGTCTTGTTCATCCAGGTCATCGGCACCCGGCCGAAGAGATTTCCGGCCCGTGCGTGCGCCGCGGCCGATCGCGGGTTGCGCTCGGCGAAGGCCGCCCGCTCCCGGTCCAGGAGGGTGGTCAGTCGCTTGCGGTCCACCGCGGCCTCCAAAGATCAATGTCCGATTCCCACGTCCGTCGTGGTCCGGATCGTATGCTCCCGCGGGCACCGGGCGGGGGCCCACCTGCGGCGGCCCACACCCTGCCGGGTCCGTGCGTGGAAAGGGCGACAACATTTCGACAGCAACGGGGGTGCAGGCTCGACGCGGCGAAGGAGGCTCACTTGTCCGTTTCGTGGCGACCGGCGCTGTGGGTGGGGTTGTCCTGCGCGGCCGGCTATGTGCTCTGCGCGCTGCTGCTGTTCCCCGGCGGCCGCGCCCTCACGCCGCGGGTGGCGATCGCCGGAGTGCTGCTGGTCGCCTTGGTCGCGGTGACCGCCCACCTGGCGGCGGTGCGCGCGCTCGCGCCCGCGGTGTCCGCGCTGCGGCGCCAGGACACCCTGCTCGCGGACACCGCGCACGACCTGCGGACACCGGTGACCTCGCTGCGTGCGCTCGCCGAGGCCGCTCTGGCCCATCCGCACCGGCGCGCCGAGCTGCTGCCCCGCACGGTCGACCTGGCCGGCCGGATGGGCGACGTCATCGACGACATGCTGATGCGCGCCCGGATGGCCGCCGACGTGGAGCGGCTGACCGTCGAACCGATCCGGCTGGACCAGCTGGTGGACACCGTGGTGCAGGAGACACCCGCCGACCATGCCCAGGTCACGGTGGCCGCGGCGCCGACGGTGGTGTCCGCCGACCCGGCCCTGATCCGGCGCGCGGTCGCCAATCTGTTGGACAACGCGCTGCGGCACGGCCGGGTCGCGGGCCGGCCGGCGGTCGTACAGGTGACCGTGGCCGGCGGCCGGGTGATCGTGGCCGACCACGGCCCAGGCATCGACCCGTCGCTGGCCGGCGCGATGTTCGACCGGTTCGTCGGGTCCGGCGGGTCCAGCGGGCTGGGTCTGTCCATCGTGCGCTGGGTGGCCCAGGCACACGGCGGCACGCTGCGCGTGCTGCACTCCGACCGGCACGGCGCCGCCTTCGAGATCGCGCTGCCCGGCGCACCGCCCGGCGGCGGCCTGGGCAAGCCCCGCCGGGGTCGTCTAGCCTCGACGCGTGCCGGACTGGGAGCTACGGCTGCTCGGCCCCATCGAGCTGATGTTGCACGGCCGGCCGGTCCCGATCGGACCACCACAGCGCCGGTTGGTCCTCGCGGCCCTGGCGGTGGACGCGGGCCGGCCGGTGCCGGTCGACACGCTGACCGGCCGGGTGTGGGGGTCGGCGCCGCCGGACCATAGCCGCCGCACACTCCAGGCTCATCTGGCCCGGCTGCGCCAGGTGCTGCGCGCGCTCGGCGAGCCGGCCGGCCTGATCCGCCGGTCCGGCGGTTACCTGCTGGACGTGGCACCGGACGCCGTGGACACCGGCCGTTTCCGGGCGCTGATCCAGCAGGCGCGCGCACCGGACCGGTCCGATCCGGAGCGGGCCCGGCTGCACCGGGCGGCGGTCGAGCTGGTCCGCGGCGAACCCCTGGCCGGGCTGCCCGGGCACTGGGCCGAGCAGACCCGGGAGAGCTGGCGTCAGCAGCTGGTCGACGCGGTGGTCGGCTGGGCGCGGCTGGAGACCGGCGACGTCGTCCTCGATCGCCTCGGCGCGCTGGTCGTCGACCACCCGCTGGCGGAACCGGTCGCGGCGGCGTACATCCTGGCGCTGCACGCCGCCGGGCGCACGGTGGAGGCGCTCGAGCATTACGCCGAGATCCGCCGCCGGCTGGTCGGGGAGCTCGGCATCGAACCGGGCGCCGAGCTGCGCCGGGCCCAGCTGACGGTGTTGCGGGGCGACGAGCCGGAGGCCCCGGGGACGCCGGTACCGGCACAGCTGCCGCACGACGTCACCGGCTTCGCGGGCCGCGCCGCTCAGCTGGATCTGCTGGACTCCATGCTGGACGGAGACGGCGCCCCCGCGGTGGTGACGATCGCGGGGACCGCCGGCGTCGGAAAGACGGCCCTGGCCGTGCACTGGGCCCACCGGGTCCGCGACCGCTTTCCGGACGGCCAGCTCTATGTGAACCTGGCCGGATTCGACCCGCGGGGCACCGTGGTGACCGCCACCGAGGCGGTCCGTGGCTTCCTGCACGGGCTGGGCGTGCCGGCCGGGCCGCTGCCGCTGACGCTGGCCGAGCAGACCGCGCTGTACCGCAGCCTGCTGGCCGACCGCCGGGTCCTGATCCTGCTCGACAACGCGCGCAACGCCGAACACGTGCGGCCGCTGCTGCCCGGCACCCGGCGCAGCCTCGCCATCGTCACCAGCCGGGACAGTCTCGGCGGGCTGATCGCCGAGGGGGCCCACCCGCTGATGCTCGAGGTCCTGTCCCCGCACGAGTCGGGCGACCTGCTCGACCGCCGGATCGGGCGGCGGCGCACGACCGCCGAACCCGAGGCGGTCGCCGCGATCGCGGCCTCCTGCGCGGGCCTGCCCCTGGCCCTGGCGGTGGTGGCGGTACGCGCGGCCACCAACCCGTCCTTCACCATGGCCACCCTCGCCGCCGAACTGCGCGACTCCCGCGTCGCACTCGACGCCCTGGCCGCCGGCGACCCGGCCAGTGACGTGCGTGCGGTGCTCTCCTGGTCCTACCGCGCGCTGGACCCGGCCGCGGCCCGGCTGTTCCGGCTGCTCGGCCTGCACGGCGGCGCCGACCTGAGCGCCGAGACGGCGGCCAGCCTGACCGGTGAGCCGGTCCGCCGCACCCGGATGCTGCTCGCCGACCTGGCCCGGGCACACCTGTCGCTGGAACACCGGCCCGGCCGGTACGGCATGCACGACCTGCTCCGCGCCTACGCCGCCGAACTCGCCGAGACGATCGACCCACCGGCCGAGCGACGAGCCGCCATCGACCGGGTGCTCGATCACCTGGTGCAGACCGGCAAGGCGGCCGCCATGCTGCTCCACCCGGTCCGCGAACCGATCGACCTGGACCCGCCCCGGCCCGGCGTCGTGCTCACCACGCTCGACGACTACGGACAGGCCGACGAGTGGTTCGCCACCGAGCACCGCGCGCTGCTCACCGCGGTACGCCGCAGCGCCGAACTGGGTCTGGACCGCCTCACCGGGCAGCTCGCCTGGACCATGACGACGTTCCTGCTGCGGCGCGGACTCTGGGCGGACTGGGCGACCGTGCAGCGGGCCGCGCTGGAGGCGGCGCAGCGGCTGGGCGATCTGGCGGGTGAAGCGACCGCGCGCCGCAGCCTGGCCCGCGCGTTGCAGCGGCTGGGCCGGATCGACGAGGCGGATGCCGAGTTCCGCAACGCCCTGCGACTGTTCCGCCGGCTGGGCGACGCCGCCGGCGAGGCCACCACCCACGACAACTTCTCCGCGGTCCTGGCCGCGCAGGGCCGGTACGCCGACGCGGTCGCACACGCGCGGCAGGCCCTGGAGTTGTACCGCGGCGTGCACCGAGAGGACGGCATGGCCAGCGCCTCGAACTCGGTGGCCTACCTGCTGGTGCAGAACGGCGAACCGAGGGAGGCGCTGGACCACGCCCAGGAGTCGCTGACCCTGCACCAGAAGATCGGCGACCGCGACGGCGAGGCGGCCACCTGGGACACGCTCGGCTTCGCCCGGCACCATCTCGGCGACTGGGCCGCGGCGTCCGACAACTACCGCCAGGCCCTGGCCATCTATCGCCAACTGGGCGACCGCTACAACGTCGCGGCGACCCTGCGCAACCAGGGCGACACCCGGCTGGCCGCGGGCGACACGCGCGGGGCGGAGGAGTCCTGGCGCGAGGCGCTGACCGTGCTGGAGGCACTCGGCCACCGGGACGCCGAGAGCCTGCACTCCCGCCTGGCCGAGCTTTCCTAGCCGGCGGCCGAGCTTTCCTTGCCGGCGGGCCGGCCGAACCAGCGGGCGAGGTGCTCGTCCAGGTCTCGCTGATCGTCGCCGATCCAGGCGACGTGGCCGTCCGGGCGCAGCAGGACGCACGGGACGTCCAGCGCCGCGGTGGGATCCGCGAGGTGGTCGACCCGGTCCGACCAGCCGCCGGGGGTCAGCTGCCCGGTGCGGTCCAGCAGCAGGCCGCGGCCGCGGTGCAGCAGGTCGTAGAGGCGGCCCGGTTCGACGTCGAGGTCGGGCAGGCGGCGGCCGAGCAGGTCGGGGCCCGCGCCGAAGTCGTAGCGGATGCCGATCGCGGTGATCTTCTCGAGCAGGCGGCGGTTCACCTCGTCGAGGTCCATCAGTTCGGTGAGCAGCTTGCGCACGGCGCGCGGGCCCGGCCCGGCGGACAGCAGTTCCATCTGTGCGCGGGTGTTGTCCAGCACGTCCTCGGCGACCGGGTGACGCTCGGCGTGATAGGTGTCCAACAGCGACTCCGGCGCCCAGCCGCGGATCTGCGCGGCCAGTTTCCAGCCCAGGTTGAACGCGTCCTGCACGCCCAGATTGAGGCCCTGTCCGCCGATCGGTGGGTGGATGTGTGCCGCGTCGCCGGCCAGCAGCACCCGCCCGACCCGATAGCGTTCGGCCAGCCTGGTGGCGTCCCCGAAGCGGGACAGCCAGCGCGGCGAGTGCACGCCGAAATCGGTGCCGGCGATGGCGCGCAACCGCTGCCGGAAGTCCGCGAGCGTCGGCGGTTCGTCGCTGACTCCCGCGGCCGGGACGACGACGCGATAGACCTGTTCGCCGGACGGCCCGATGCTGACCCGATCGTCGGTCTCGCGGATCTCGGCCACCCGGGCGGCGATCTCCTCCGGCGGCGCGCCCGCCTCCATCTCGCCCATCAGCGTCTCGTTCCGCGAGGGCTCACCGGGAAAGCCGACGCCGAGCAGTTTGCGCACCGTGCTGCGCGCGCCGTCACAGCCGACGAGATAGCGCGAGCGAAGCCGTTCCCCGCCGGCCAGCTCGACCGTCACCCCGTCGTCGTCCTGCTCCAGACCGGTCACCGCACCGCCGCGCCGGACGTGCGCGCCCAGGTCGATCGCGTGCTCCTCGAGCAGCCGCACGATGACCGGCTGCGGAATGCCCAGCAGATGGGCGTGCGCGGAATCCAGGCCGCCGGGCGCGGGTTTGTCGATGGCGGCGAAGTAGGCGCCGGCCGGACGCCGCCGGCCGTGTTCGCTTATGCGCTCCAGCAGCCCGCGCATCGCGAGCAGCTCGATGCTGCGAATATGCAGAGCGACGATCCGGGCGTACGACACCGGCTCGGTCTCCTTCTCCAGGACGAGCACCCGCACATCGTGCAGCCGCAGCTCGGCGGCCAGCATCGCGCCGGTGGGCCCGCACCCGGCAATGATCACGTCGAACACGAGTGGCGCACGATCGGCGCCGGAGACGTCGCGCTCGACCGCCTCGTCCATGGCGTGATGTGGCTCGGAAGCCGCGGCCGGCGGCCCGGCGGGGGTGGCGCCCTGCGATGAATGCATAGGTGTTGCCTTTCGGAGTGCCCGGTTGAACGGCGCTCCCGGCGACACCTACATCGATCGCCCGGCCGTGACGGAACGGGGGAGCACCCACGTCGATACAGCGTTCATGGGTCTCACCTCCGCAGGCAGTGTCACGAGCAACCGCAAGCTACCACGCCACCGCCGCCGGCCCGTCCCGCCGTTCCCCGATCGCACCAGCCCACCACCAGGGTTCGCCGCGCAGACGGCCTCCGGCGCGCGGGCGGGGGTGTTGCGTATATGTGTGCAGAGCAAAGGGCTGGCAGACGGCAACCTCGCCTGCCAGGACGCTGCCGTCGACGCCCGGCCACGCTCGCCGTGAGGTCGGCGGCAGAAGGGCGTGCAGGGACCCGGCCGGGCGTCGCGCGGATCCGGTCTAGGGGCGCGCGTCCCAGGCCGGCGGCAGCGTGGTCGGTGACCAGGCCGGGTCGGGGCGGAAGTCGGTGAGGTGGCCGTCGAACGGGTGACGGCCGGCCTCGATCGCCGGGACGAGGCGTCGGCCGGCCGCCCGGATCGCGACCGCCTCCGCTGACGTCCAGTAGGCCGGATGGCCGGTGCGCTCGGCCAGTTCGTCCTCGTCCTTCCACGACCAGGTGCGGTCCGGCTCGACCCAGATGTCCAGCGCTTGGTCCTGGATGTCCAGGCCGCCGGCCCAGCGGCGGGCCGGACTCTCGAGGTTGACGTACCAACCCAGGAAACCGCTGTCGAGGCCGAAGAACCACCACACCGAGTGGTCGGCGCCGGGTGGCGTCCACATCAGCACGTCGGTGCTCTCCCAGCTGAACGGGCGCAGCATCGCCGGGGTGCGGTCGCGCTCGGCGAGCGACATCTTGCGGATCGATTCGCCGGTCAGCGTCACGCGCTGCATGCAGGCCGAGCCGTGCGCGGTCCAGCTGAGCAGCCCGTCGGCGTCGTCGCGCAGCACCCGCGCGGTCTCCACGGCGCCGATCACGCCGTCGCGGTGGACGTCCCGGCGGACGATGGTCTGGTCGGGGGCGAAGAGCATCGCGTCAGGATAGGGCCCGGGGTGGGCAAGGCGGGACCCGTCGCCCACCCCGGGGTCTCTAGCCGCGCACCTCCACCTCGTAGATGCGCGCGGCAGCGTTGCCGTCCTGGGACGGCGTGACCACGTTCAGTCGTACGTACCGGGCGTCGACGCCGATCGATGTGGTGGTGGAATCGGCGGTGTTGCCCCGGATCTGCGCGCGGGTCGTCCAGGTGGCGCCGTCGTCCGACGTCTGCAGGTCGAAGTCGCGCGTGTTCCAGGCCGGGTATTCACCGCCGGCGCCCGCGTGCCGGATCAGCACCGAACCGACCCGTTGCCGTGCCGAGAGGTCGATCTGCATCCAGCGCGACCCGCTCTGCGAGCACCACTTGTCCAGCCAGCCGCCCAGCACGCTGCCGTTGACCGCCTTGTCCGGGCCCTCGGCGGCGCCACACGACGAGTCCGCGGCGACCGGCCGGCGCAGGGCCAGGTCGGCGGGGGCGCTGCTCTGGCCGTACACCTCGAGTTCGTAGATTCTGGCGGCGGCGTTGCCGTCGTTGGCCGCGGCGGAGATGTCGAGCCGCACGTAGCGCGCGTTGCGGGCGGCGATCGGCAGATAGCTGCGGCTGGACCGCCCGCCGCTCACCGACACCGCGTTCGACCAGTTCGCGCCGTCGGTGCTGGTCGCGATCGTGTAGGCGCCGGTGTTCCAGCCGGTCGACTCGCCGCCCAGTCCGGCATGCTTCACCACGAACGACGACACGTTCTGCGCCGAGCCGAGGTCGGTCTGCAGGGTCAGCGGCGCGGTGCCCGAGCAGAACTTGCTGTTGCCGCGGATCACCCCGTCGACCGCCTTGCCGGCGGCCTCGGTCGAGGCGCAGGCCGCGGATCCGCTCGCGCTCCGGCCGAGGGCGAGATTGGGTCCGAGGTCCGGTTCCGCGGGCGGTTGGGTCGCGCCGTCGGCAAAGCTCGGGGGTACGTCCTCAGCCCGCGTGCCCCAGCCGTTCGCCGAGCCGGCCATGGTGAACCCGAGGGTGCCGCCGCCGGCGATGTCGGTGTAACGAATGAAGCTCTCTTCCACTGTGGATCCGCCGAGCGTCACCGACTGCACGAAGCGGTTGGTGGCGCTGCCGCCGTTGATGGTGAGGTTGCCGCCCGGTCGCTGGATCACCGCGGACGGGAACTGCGCGCCGTGCAGGGCGAGGGTGTCCGCGCCCGGCGTGACCGGGTAGAGCCCGAGCGCCGCCCAGACATACCAGGCGGAGGTCGCGCCGAGGTCGTCGTTGCCGGGCAGCCCGCCGGCGCCGGTGGTGAACGACTCGGACATCACCCGGCGCACGGCGTCGCTGGCCCCGGCCGGCTTGCGCGCGTAGTGGTAGGTCCACGGCACGTTGTGCTCGGGCTCGTTGCCGATGTAGAAGTACGGCCGCACCAGACCGCCGTTGAGCTCGGTGAAGTGGTGGTCGAGGCGCTGCACCGCGGTGGCCGGGCCGCCCATCACGGTGACCAGGGCGCCCAGGTTGTGCGGCACCATCCAGGTGTACTGCGCGGCGTTGCCCTCGACGTACGGGTTCTCCTGCGCCGGGTTCAGCGGCCAGGTGAAGGCGCCGTTGCGGGTGTGGATGTAGGACGACTCGCCGTTGAAGAGGCTGCGCCAGTATTGGGATCGGGCCGCCGCGCCGTTGAACGCGGCGGTGTCACCGAGCGCCTTGGCGAACTGGGCGATCGCGAAGTCGCTGGCCGCGTACTCCAGGGTCTCGGAGGGGTTTCCCGGGATGTAGTGCTGGCTGTTGTAGACGGCGTAGTTTCCGCGCAGCACGTGGCCCTGGGTCACGCCACCCGCGGCGCTCTTCTTCATCAGCTCGAGGGCGGCCGTGGTGTCGAAGCCGCGCACGCCGAACGCATAGGCCGAAGCCACCACGATCGGGCCCGGGTCGCCCGGCATCACGAAGTCCTCCGCGGTCTGGTGCGACCACTTCGGGAGCAGTCCGCCCTGCTGTCCATCAAGGACCATCGACTTCACGATATCGGTCATCACATCGGGGGCGATCAGCGCCACCAGCGAGGCCCAGGACCGATAGATGTCCCACCCCGAATAGTTCTGATAGACGGGATGGCCGGCGGTGTGCACGGCGCCGTCGAAGCCGCGGTACTCGCCGTTGGTGTCGCTGGACAGGTTCGGGTTCTGCAGCACGTGGTAGAGCGCGGTGTAGAACTTCTGCAGATCGGTGGTGCCGCCGCCGGTGATCTGGACGCGGTTGAGCGCGCTGTTCCAGGCGGCGTCGGCGGCGCTGCGCACCGAGCTGAAGGCGGCGGCCTCGGCGGTCGCGTTGTTCTGCGCGTTGGCCACGCTCACGAACGAGATGCCCACGGTCGCGTTGACCACCTGGTTGCCGGTGGTGTCGAAGGTGACGTAGGCGCCGGTCTGGGTGCCGCTGGTGCTGGTCGAGCCCGCGTTGACGGTGCCGCCGGCGAAGGTGCCGACCCCGCTCGGCGTGCGGTCGAAGAGGATCGAGTAGTACATCTTGAACGTGCCGCCGCCGCAGAATCCGCCCGCGGTGTGCTCGCCCCAGACCCGGTTGCCGCTGATCGTGACGTTGCCGGCGCGGTCGCCGGTGGCCGAGCGGCTGGCGTTGATCAGCACCCGCGCGGTGGTCGTGGCCGGGAAGGTCAGCTTCAACGCGCCGGTCCGCTTGGTCGCGCTCAGCTCGACGTCCGTGCCGTAGCGGTCCAGCCGGTTCCGGTAGTAGCCAGGCACAGCCGACTCGTTGGTCTTCGTGTACGCCGACGCGTAGGACGTCCAGCTGTTGCCCGGACTCGCTCCGATGTTCCCGGTGATCGGCAGGATCGGCAGGTCCTCGTTGTTCGGGCAGCCGGCGCCGTTGAAGTGGGTGAGGCTGAACGACTCGATCGTGCGGTCCCGGTCGCGATAGCCGGACGGCGAGCCGGTCGGGGTGTCGGGGGAGAACTGCACCATCCCGAACGGCACGGTGGCGCCGGGGAACGTGCTGCCGCCGGCTCCGCCGCCGACCGGGTTGGGGGAGTTGCTGTCGTCGGTGCCGATGAACGGGTTGACGTAGCCGGTGAGTGCCAGATCGGCGGCGGCCGCGGGGGAGGCGGCGCTCACGGTGAGAGAGGCGGCGACGAGCACGCCGGAGACGAGACAAGCGAGGGTACGACGCATACGGTGCCGTCCTTGACATCGTTGTCACTGCAGGGATGTCTATAGAAGTACACCGATATCTAAAACTGTCAATACTCTTGGCTGTTCCGGCCCTGCCGGTACGCCGCGGCGGCGATCGTGGTTCCGCCCACCCCGAGCCCGCCCAGCACTCCGAGCGCGATGCGCTGCTCCACGGCCGGGTTCGACCGGTCCTGGTCGACCTGCAGGAACGCGGTGACCACGGCCACCCAGAAGCCGAGGAACAGCAGCCCGGCCACGGCCACCGCGGCGTGCGGCAGATCCACCGGCGGCCGCCAGATCGTGCCGGCATGCGGGTCCCGCGCCCGGCGCCCGCGCAGGGTGGTGCGGTTGCCGACCACCCCGGCCAGGAATCCCGGCAGCACCAGCAGCGCGGTGACGCCCACCGCGACCCCGGTGGACAGCGGCTGGCGGCCGCTCACCAGCAGGCCGATCAGCCCTGCGGCCCAGAGCACCCCGAGCAGGCAGAGCAGGTCCAGCAGCAGCAGGATCCGGCGACTCACCATCACCGCGGACGATAGTTCCCGCCGCGCCCGCACGCGGGTCATTCGCGCGCTTTCACCTTCAGCACGTGGCGGCGGTAGGTGCTGACCGTCGGGTCGCCCTTGATCCAGAAGCGCCACGGCACGTCGTGCGCGCTGGTCACACCGACTCGCGGCCCGGCCTCAACCGGTTCCGCGGGCCCGGCGGGCGGGGTGAGCACGGCCGGCCCGGCGCCGTCCACCAGCGAGGTGCCGTAGGCCTCCTTGCCCAGCGCCAGCACCTGCATGAGCTTGGCCGGCCCGCGCGCCAGATCGTGGTCTCCGCGCGCCGCCGGCCGCCGCTGCCTCGCGGTCTCGAGCCCGTCGACCACCGCACCGGCGCGCAGCAGCACGGCCGCCGCCTCACCCTCGGGCCCGCAGACCACGTTGGCGCAGAAGTGCATCCCGTAGATCTGATAGACGTACAGGATCCCGGCCGGTCCGAACATCACCCGGTTGCGCCCGGTGACCCCGCGATGGGCGTGCGAGGCCGGATCGAGCCCGAGCCCGCTGTAGGCCTCCACCTCGGTCAGCTTGACGGTGACGCCGTGCGCGGAGAGCCGCCACCCGAGCAGCTCCCGAGCCGTCTCGGCGACCGCCCCGGCCGGCGCCTCCAGCCACGAAAAAGTCACGCCCCAATCTGTCACAGCGCCCGTGTCAGAGCCGTGACAGGGCAGTGTCACCGCGGACGCCCATCGTTCTCCCCATGACAACCACCGCGATTGAAGTAACCGGCCTTCGCAAGGCCTTCGGCGACAAGACGGTGCTCGACGGGATCGATCTGGACGTCCCGGCGGGCACGATCTTCTCCCTGCTCGGCCCGAACGGGGCCGGCAAGACGACGACCGTGAACGTGCTGACCACCCTGATGAGACCCGACGGCGGCGCCATCCGCGTCGCCGGCCACGACGTCACCACCGAGCCCCGGGCGGTGCGCAAGCAGATCGGCGTCACCGGCCAGTTCGCCGCCGTCGACGAGCTGCTGACCGGCGCGGAGAACCTGCGACTGATGGTCGACCTGCACCGGGCGGGCAACGACGCCGTCCCGGCGCTCCTCGAGCGTTTCGATCTGGCGGACGCGGGCCGCAAGCTGGTGGCGACCTACTCCGGTGGCATGCGCCGCAAGCTCGATCTGGCCATGACGCTGGTCGGCGACCCCCGGATCATCTTCCTGGACGAGCCGACCACCGGCCTGGACCCGCGCAGCCGCCGCACCATGTGGGCCATCATCCGCGAGCTGGTGGCCGGCGGCGTGACCATCTTCCTGACCACCCAATATCTGGAGGAGGCCGACCAGCTCGCCGACCGGGTCGCCGTCCTCGACCAGGGCCGCCTGGTCGCCCAGGGCACCCCCGACGAGCTCAAGCGCCAGGTTCCCGGCAGCCACGTCCGGCTCCGGTTCGCCGGCGTCCGCGACCTCGACGTGGCCGCGCGGGCGTTCGCCGGATCCACCCGGGACGACGAGAGCCTGACCCTGCGGGTGCCCGGCGACGGCGGCACGCAGTCGTTGCGGGCCCTGCTGAGCCGGCTCGACGAACTGGCGATCCACGCCGACGGCCTGTCGGTGCACACCCCTGATCTCGATGACGTTTTCCTGGCCCTGACCGGCCGCCCGAGCACGGAGGAGGTCGCCCGATGAGCGACTCGTTGATCATGCTGCGCCGCAACTTCAAACACATCATGCGGAACCCGACCACGGTGTTCAACGCGGTCCTGATGCCGGTGGTGATGATGTTGATGTTCGTCTACGTGCTCGGCGACGCGTTCAGTGTCGGCGTCGACTACGTCGATTACGCGACGCCGGGCCTGATCCTGCTGGCCATCTGCTACGGCCTGTCGGGCACGTCGGCCGGGGTGAGCTCGGACATGACCAAGGGCATCATCAACCGCTTCAAGGTGATGGACGTGTCCCGGGCCGCGGTGCTGACCGGGCACGTGGTCACCTGCATCGTGACCAACCTGATCGCCATCGCGGCGATCATCGGGACGGCCTTCGCGCTGGGCTTCCGCCCGTCCGCGAGCCCGCTCGACTGGCTCGGCGTGCTGGGCCTCGTCGTGCTGACCGGCTTCGCGACCGCCTGGCTCACCGTCGCGCTGGGGCTGGCCGCGAAGACCCCGGAGAGCGCGGGCCTGGCCACCGTGCCGCTGATCATGCTGCCGTTCTTCAGCAGCGCGATCGTGCCGGCCGACAAGATGGGCGCCGGCGTCAAGCAGTTCGCCGAGTACCAGCCGTTCACGCCGATCATCGAGACGCTGCGCGGGCTGCTGGCCGGCACGCCGTCGACCGGGTCCGCGATCACCGCGGTGGCGTGGTGCGTGGGGATCGCCCTGGTCGGCTATCTGTGGGCGACGGCCACGTTCAAGAAGCGAGCGTGACCTCGGCCAGCTGACGCCAGTCGGCCGCCGTGCCCTCCCGAGCCGCCTCGGCGAACCCCGTGTCGCCGAGGCGGCTCCGCGCGGCCTGCTCGATCCGGGCCGCGTCGAGGTTGGACCGATCCGGCAGTCCTCGCAGGGCGTTGCTCGCCGCGAGCAGCCGCGCGGCCTGCTCCCACCGGCCGAGGCGCAGGGCCTGGTCCGCCACTCCGATGAGGACGTGCGCCACCAGCAGCGGGTGCCCGGCCTCGGCCGCCGCCGCACAGGCGGCCACGCGGTGCGCGCGGCTCTCCGCGGGATCGTCGGTGAGATAGCCGAGCAGATCGAGAGTGCCGGCGCGGACGTTCGCCAGCTCGGCCTCGTCGCCCAGCAGTGTGGTCGCGACCTCGAGTTGCCGGCGCGCCTCCTCGGCGTCGCCGCGTGATCGGGCGAGGTTCGCCTTCGCGAAGGCCAGCTCGGCCAGCGCGCCCGGCCAGGTGACCTGCTCGGCGAGCCGTTCGGCGGCGGCGAGCGTGGCCGCGCCGGCCTCCTCGTCGCCGACCAGCCGGTGGAGCTGGGCCTGCCGGGTGCGGATCGGGATCACGTCCTCGGCGGCGCCGATCTGGGTGACCACCTCGATCGCCTGCTCATAGAGCTCGCAGGCGCCGGCGAACTCGCCGCGGGTGGTGATCCGGTCGGCCAGCTCGGTCAGCGCGAACCAGATGCCGAACCGTTCGCCGAGCGCGCGGAACTCGGCGAGCGCCATCTCCAGATAGGCGTCCGCGTCGCGCCCGCCCTGGCCCTGGATGATCCGCATCTTGCCGAGCTGCAGCCGGGCCAGTGCCCGCACCCAGGGATCGTCGTCGTCCAGCAGCGGCTCGAACGCCGGCAGGAACGCGTCCGGCTCCCGCAACAACCGTTCCAGCGCCGCGACGAAACCCGCCGCCGGATGGCGTCGCGCACCGCGCCGGCTCAGCCGGTACGCCCGGTGGATCCACTCCGCCACCCGATACTGGTCGCCCCGGCCCGAGCTGATGAACTGCACGACCAGCGCGTACACGGTGGCCCGGATGTCGTCCGGCACCTCGCCGGGCGCCTCGGTGGCCGCGATGGTCAGTTCGAGGCCTTCGGCCTTGTGCCCGCTCAGCCACCAGTACCAGCCGGCGCCGGCCGCGAGCCGCATCGCGGCGTGCGCCTCGCCGGCCGCCAGCGCACCGCGCATCGCCGCCCCGATGTTGTCGTGCTCGGCGCCGAGCAGGGCGAGCCACTCCAGCTGCTCGGCGCGGCGCAGATGCGGCTCGGCGGTCTCGGCGAGCTCGGTGAAGTAGGTGAGATGCGCGTGCCGGGCGAGCTCCGATTCGCCGGCCTCGGCGAGCCGGTCGGCGGCGTACTCCTTGATGGTGCCGAGCATCCGGTAGCGCGGCGCCTGGTCGCCCGCGGTGACCAGCAGCGACTTCTCCACCAGCGAGGACAGCAGGTCGAGCACGCCGTCGTCGGCGCAGACCCGCTCGGCCGCCTCCAGGCTCGCCCCGCCGGAGAACACCGAGAGCCGCCGCAGCACCAGCCGTTCGGCGTCGGTGAGCAGTTCCCAGCTCCAGTCGACCACCGCGCGCAGCGTCCGGTGCCGCGGCAGGGCGGTGCGGCTGCCGCCGGTCAGCAGGCGGAACCGGTCGTCCAGCCGGTGCGCGAGCTGATCGAGGGACATGGTGCGCAGCCGGGCCGCGGCCAGTTCGATCGCCAGCGGCATCCCGTCGAGCACCCGGCAGACACGTTCCATCGTGCCCGGGTCGGCGCCGAGATCCCGGCGCACCGCGGCGGCCCGGTCCCGCAGCAACCGCACCGCGGCGGCCGGCGGCAGCGGCTCGACCAGCCACAGCGCCTCACCGGTGATGCCGAGCGGTTCCCGGCTGGTGGCCAGGATCCGCAGCCGCGGGCATTCGCCGAGCACCCGCTGCGCGAACGTCGCGGCGGCCTCGATCACATGCTCGCAGTTGTCCAGCACCAGCAGCATCTCGCGGTCGCGGATCGCGGCGACGAGCCGGTCGGTCAGGTCCGCGTTCGGCGTCGCGCCGAGCAGTGTGTCCCGGAGGCCGAGCCCGGCGATGGTCGCCTGCGCCACGTCACCGTCGGCGCCGATCGCGGCGAGCTCCACCAGCCAGGCGCCGTCCGGCAGGCCGGCGAGCAGCGTGCGCGCGGTCTCCGTGGCCAGCCTGGTCTTGCCCGAGCCGCCCGGCCCGATCAGTGTGGTGAGCCGGTGCCCGGCGACCAGGTCCCGGGCCGCCCCGACGTCGGCATCCTTGCCGACATAGCTGGTCAGCTCGGCGCGCAGGTTCGTCCGGCGCCGGTCGCCGCGCAGCAGGGTGACGTGCAGGGCCGACAGGTCGGGTGAGGGGTCGGCTCCCAGCGCGTCGGCCAGGGCCTCCCGGGTGCGCTGGAACACCAGCAGCGCCTCATTGTCGCGTCCGGCCGCCACCAGCGCCCGCATCAGCGCGGCGACCAGCCGTTCGCGCAGCGGGTGCGCGGCGACCAGGTCGGTCAGCTCGGCGATGTGCGCGGTGCCGGCCTCGTCGTCGAATCGGTCCTCGAGGGCGGTCAGGCGCAGGCCGTCCAGCCGGGTGACGGCCGCGTCGAACGCCGGGCTGTCCGGCAGGCCGACGTCCTGCATGGCCGAGCCGCGCCAGAGGGCGAGGGCGTCGCCGGGCCGGCCCGCGGCGACCAGGCGCTCGAAGCGCACGGCGTCGACCGCGTCGGGATCCACCGTCAGCCGGTAGCCGTCCGTGTGCCCGTCGATCGCGCCGGCCGGCAGCGCCTTGCGCAGCCGGGAGACCAGGCGGTGCAGGGCGTTCGTCGCGTCGGCCGGCGGCTGGGCGCCCCAGATCCAGTCGACCAGCGTGGCCTTCCCGACCACCTGTCCGGCGTCGAGCGCAAGGGCGAGCAGCAGAGCGCGCAGCCGGGCGCCCGGCACCTCGGCGAGGGTGCCGTCGTCCGCACGCACCTCGAACGAGCCGAGCATCCCGATCCGCACGGGCCAGATCCTGCCACGCGGCTCAGGGATCGCAGTCGCCGAGGATGCGGGCCACCTGATCCTCGGTCAGCGGCGGCGCGGGCAGGGGATGGGCGGCGGGCGCGCGCAGGCCGTCCAGCACGAACGCCAGGTGCCGGCGCCAGGCGTCCGGCGCGACCGCGGCGGTGGCCGCGATCGTCCGGGTCAGCGACCACATCACGAACGCCATGTCGGCGAGCGTGAAGTCGGCCCGCAGCTCGCCACTCTCGCGCGCCCTGACCACCAGCTCGGTCATCAGCGTGTGCCCGCGCGGCGGCGCCGTCCGTGGCGCCTGGCGGGCGGCCAGGTCGTTGTATCCCCGGTCGGCGGCCATCAGCCGGCAGATCTGCTCGACCAGGTGCGCGAAGCCGTCCCACGCCGACGGCATCGCCAGCGCCGCCTCGGCGATGCTGATCACGGTCGCCTCCCGATCCGCGAAGACGGCCTCGACCAGCTCCACCCGGCTCGGAAACCGGTTGTAGAGCGTGCCGATGCTGACCCCCGCGCGCCGGGCGATCTCGTCGAGCGGCACGTCCAGCCCACGCTCGGCGAACACGAGACGCGCGGCGCCGATCAGCCGCTCGCGATTCTGCCGCGCATCCCGGCGCAGGGTCGTCATGCGCACACCCTACCTAAGTTGACGACATCCTCAATTTATGCCTAAGTTGAGGACTCCTTCAATTTAAGGCGGAAGCCATGCCGGTGATCGCGGTCCTGGGAGTCGGTCCAGGCCTGGGCGGTTCCATCGCCCGAAAATTCCAAAGCCATGGGTACGAGACAGCGGTGGTGTCCCGCAATTCAGCCCGACACGCGCCCTACGGCGGCGCCCACAGCTATGCGGCGGATCTGACCGACCCCACCGCACTGCACGACGTCGTCGCCCGGATCCGCAAAGACCTGGGCCGCATCGACACCGTCTACTTCGGACCGTCGGCGAGCGGCGCCGAAGGCATCGTCCCGCTCCCCGAAGCCGACGCCGACACGATCCGCCGCCCCATCGAAGCGATCCTGACCCCGGCGGTGACCACAGTGGCCGAGGTGCTTCCCGAGATGCTCGAACGCCGCGCGGGCACCCTGCTCTTCGCCGCCGGCCTGAGCGGCCTGCGCCCGATGGCCATGCTCGGCAACCTGGCCCCGGCCTCCGCCGCCCTGCGCATGTATGTGCTGACCCTGCACGAGGCGCTGGCCCCGCACGGCGTCTTCGCGGGCCTGCTGACCATCGGCGGCCTGGTGGCCCGCGGCGACATCCACACCATGTTCCTGGACCGCCCGGGCGGCGCCGACCTGCCGGCCCTGGACCCGGACGAGATCGCCGCCGCGGCCTGGCGGATGACCACCGACCGCACTCCGGCCGAGTCGGTCTTCGAGAAACTCCCTTTCTAGCCCGCACCGGGGCCGCTAGCATCGCGGGTGGCGGTTCTCCGGCCGCCTCCGGGTCCGCGGGCAGAGCTGCAAGCTCACCGGTGCAGCACCACCGATCTCCGGCTGGTCTTTCCCGCCCGATGTCGCGGACCCGCGGGCGCCTGAGGAGAGACTGCCTTGTCCGATCAAACGCGCCCGCTGCCCGACCGCCCGAGCCTGCGCTTCCTCAAGCTCGCCGCGAAACGACGTCTGGCCGCCGGCGAATTCCGCACCCTGCACGACGCTCAGCTCGCCGTCGCCCGGGAGCACGGCCTGCCGAGCTGGGCCGCACTCAAACGCCTCATCGACGACGGCGCCACCCCGGCGGCCGGCGCTCCGGCGCAGCTCAGGTGGGTGGTGGCCCGCTTCGCCGGCGCCGACGACCCGCACTGGGTGGCGCCGGACGCCGACGAGCTGGGCGCCCACTTCGACGAGGGCTTCCTGGCCACGATCGGACCGTCCACCGTGGTCAGCACGCTGTCCGCGATGGCGGCCGAACTGCGCGCCGAGCTCGCCATCCGGGAGGAGACACCGACGAGCGTCTGTGCCGGCCTCGCCGGCCTGCGGATCGAGGCGACGGCCGAGCCCGCCCCGCCGCACCGTTTGACCAGCTTGCTGGTCCAGGAGGTGCCCGCCCGGATCACCGATGAGCGGGTGGCGGCGCCATCCAGCCACACCACCGGTCTGGTGCCGGCGGCGGCGCTCAGCCTGGCCTCGGAGTCCTTCGCCGAGCTGGGTCTGGTCGCGTTGTCGATCGCCGGTGGCAACGGCGACGGCGATTGGGCGATCGCCCGCGGCTGGTCCCGCCTGGAACCGGCGGAGCCACTGCGGCCCGGCCACCGATTCCCGGCATATTCGATCACCAAGCTGATCACCTCGACCGTGCTGCTGCGACTGGTCGCGGAGGGTCGCGTCGGCCTGGACGATCCGGCCAACCGGCACCTGCGTGCAGTGCGGTTCGCCGACGACACCGTCACGTTGCGGGAGTTGCTCACCCACACCGCCGGGGCGGACACCCCCGGCGGGCTGTGGGCCGAACGCGTGCCCGACCTGCCGTCGCTGATGGGCCCGCGCGTGGCGTGCACCGGTCCGCGCGGCACGTTCGCCTACAGCAACGGCGGTTACGGGATGCTCGGCCAGGTGATCGCCGACGTCACCGAGACTCGCTACGATCAGGCGGCGACGCGGCTGGTGCTCGAACCGCTGGGCATGGCCAAGTCGAGCTTCCCGGCCACCTGGCCCGCCAAGGAGGCGGTCACCGAATATTCCACGACTTCCGACGGCGTCTTCGACCCGGCAGCCCCGCAACTGCCCACGCTGCCGGCCGCCGGCGGCCTCTGGACGACCGCGACCGACCTGCTGCGTTTCGCCCGCGCCTGGACGACGCTGCTGCCCGCCGACCTGGCCGGCGAGGCGCTGCGCCCGCAGGCGGACCGCGACGCCAACGGCGCCCAGATCGGCCTGGGCTGGCTCCTGCACCTCGGTCAGGACGTGTGCGGCCACGCCGGTGGCGGCTTGAGCGGCAGCAGTTCGCTGCTGACCCGCCTGACCACCGGTGAAACCGGCATCATGCTGACCAACCGCGCCGTCCCACTCGAGCCCGTCAACGTCCGTCTCCTGAATCTGACGCCTCAGGCCGCATGATCGAGCTCCGCTAGACGTCGAGGTCCTCGACCGTGGGCTGGTCGGCGACCTGGGCGATGCTCTCGAAGAGCTCGATCGGCAGCAGGGTGCGCAACTCCTCGAGCGTCTCCGCGATGTGCAGGGTGGAGTCGGCGGGAGTGCGCACCCAGGTCTGGCCGGCACTCCAGTCACCGACCCAGGCCCGCCACCCGGTGCTGGTCTTCTCCGCGTTCGGCCCCACGTTCCGGTGGGCCTCGGAGTGCTCGATGTGCACGACGAACTTGCCGCTGCGGGCGCGGTAGACGCTGAAGCTCTCCTCGCCCTCGTTGCCGGATCGCTCCCACTGGCCCAGCAGCACCCCGACGAAACGCTGCTTGCGCCCGAGCCCCGGCCCGACGCGCACGACGATCTCATCGTACCCCTGCTTGCGTCCCTCCTCGACCTCGACGAACCGCCGCAGCGCCATCGTGATGGCCGCCGACAGCGTGCCGCCGGCCAGTTCCTGGGCGCGCTGATAGAGCGGCATGTCGTCGTCGGCGACATAGATCGTCTTGTTGGGCATGCCACCCAGGCTACGCATACATCTACGTATACGCAAGGGCCTCAGAGGAGGGCGTCGGCCAGCCGATCCACCTCGCCGAGGTCCGGCACGCTCGGGTCAAAGATCAGCTCGTCCAGGCCGATGTCCTCGAACGCCCGGGCCCAGTCCCGGGCCGCCTGCGGCGTGCGCACCGCGCCCTCGGCGATCGTCTCGGCGAAGGCGCCGGTGAACGCGTAATAGCTGCGCAGCGACCGCTTGGACGTCTCCGGGTCGCTGAGTCCGAAGTAGGCGAGCGCGGCGAACCGGGGCTCGCCCTCGCGGCCGGCGTCGTGCCACTCCCGGCGGATCCGGTCCATGATCGGCTTCATCTGCTCGGGCGTGCCACCGCCGCCGATCCAGCCCTGGCCGGACTCGACCGTGCGGCGCACGGCCGCGTCGCTGGTGCCGCCGATCAGCAGCTTGGGGTGGCCGTGCGCGGCGACCGGGAAGACGTCGTCGCCCAGCTTCTCGCCGGCGAAGACCTGGCGCATCACCGCGAGCGTCTCGTCCATGTCGCGGCCGCGCTCGCGCATCGAGCGCCCGACCGCGGCGAAGTCGTCCGCGCGGCCGCCGACGCCCAGCCCGAGCGTGAGCCGCCCGCCGGAGATCGCGTCCAGACTGGCGGCCGCCTTGGCCAGCCACACCGAGGGGTAGAGCGGCGCCAGCAGGACGCCGCTGATCAGGCCGATCCGCGAGGTGGCGCCGGCCGCGGCGGAGAGCGAGACCATCGTGTCGTAGGTGGGATAGACGATCCGGTCGATGGTGCCGAGCGAGGTGAACCCACGCTCCTCGGCGCGCTGCGCCCACGCGGCCAGGAGCGGCCCGGGGTGATCCAGCGTGTTGGGCAAACCGATGCTGATATCCACGATCAACACGCTAGCTCGCACCGATCTACGGCACGCCCGGTGGTGAATCGGAGGGGCCTCCGGTTAGTGTGTGGGCATGACTGGAGCTTTGCACGGAACGGTGGCGCTGGTGACCGGCGCCAGCAGCGGCATCGGAGCGGCGACCGCGCAGCGGCTCGCCGCCGAGGGCGCGTCGGTGGCCCTGATCGCCCGCCGCGGTGACCGGCTGACGGATCTCGCCGGGAAGATCACCGCCGAGGGCGGCGAAGCGCTGGCCGTCGAGGCGGACCTCACCGGCCGCGAGGTGGCCGAGGCGACCGTGGGTCACGTCGTCGATCGGCTCGGCCGGCTCGACACGGTGGTCAACAACGCGGGCATCATGCTCGTCGGCCGGGTCGCGGACGCCCCCGCCGAGGAGTGGGAGAGGATGCTGCAGATCAACATCCAGGCCCTTCTGTACGTGACGAAGGCCGCCCTGCCGCACCTGACGACCGCCGCCGCGAGCGAGCCCCGCCGGGTCGCCGACATCGTGAACGTCAGTTCCACGGCCGGTCGCGTGGCGCGGGCGGGCAACGCCGTCTACAGCCTCACCAAGTTCGGCGTGAACGCGTTCACCGAGGCGCTGCGCCAGGAGACCCTCGCCGCCCGGATCCGGGTCGGCGTGGTCGAGCCGGGCACGGTGGCCACCGAGCTGACCGACCACATCCGCGACGAGCTCCGCGACCGCACGAAGGAGCAGGTCGGTTCGATCGAGGCGCTGCTCCCGGCGGACATCGCCGACGCGGTGGCCTACATGGTCACCCGCGACCGCCGCGTCGCGGTCAACGAGATGCTGGTCCGGGCGGGCGAGCAGACGTGGTAGGCAGGGCGAGGGACGTCTCGGGGTCGTAGAAGCGCAGGGCGGCGGGCGGGAACGTCAGCCGGATCTCGTCGCCGGTGGCGCCGCCGAAGCCCGGACCGGTCTGCACCTTGAGCTCGCCGCCGGCCCAGCTCACGGTCAGCAGCACGGCCGAGCCGGTCGGCTCGGCCACCTCAATCGTGCCGGTGACGTCGCCCGAGCCGACCCCGATGTTCTCGGCCCGGATCCCGGCCAGCACCTTCCGTTCCGTCCAGCCGGGCACTTCGGCCGGGATGGACGTGTCCGAGACGGTCAGTCGCCCGTCGTTCGCGACCGCGGTGAAGAAGTTCATCGGGGGAGCGCCCAGGAAGCCGCCGACGAACTGCTCGGCCGGCTGGTCGTAGACCTCCATCGGGGCGCCGAGCTGGGCGATCCGGCCGTCCCGCATGACCGCCACCCGATCGCCCAGCGACATCGCCTCGGCCTGGTCGTGCGTGACGTAGAGGGTGGTCGTACCCAATCGGGCGACGATCTTCTTCAGCTCGGCGCGGAACTGCATGCGCAGCAGGGCGTCCAGGTTGGACAGCGGCTCGTCCATCAGCAGCACGTCGGCGTCGACCACGATGGCCCGCGCCACGGCCACCCGCTGCCGCTGGCCGCCGGAGAGCTGCGCCGGATAGCGGTCCAGGTAGTCGCCGAGGTCGAGCAGGTCGGCCGCGCGGCGTACCCGGGTCTCCCATTCGTCCTTGGGGACCTTTTTCATGGTCAGGCCGAAGCCGATGTTCTGCCGCACCTTGAGATGCGGGAAGATCGCATAGGACTGGAACACCATGGACAGCTCGCGTTCGCGGGCCGGCAACCGGGTCACGTCGCGGTCGCCGATCAGCACCGAGCCGCTGTCCGGGGTCTCCAGGCCGGCGACCATCCGCAGCAGCGTGGTCTTGCCGCAGCCGCTCGGCCCGACCAGCACCAGGAACTCGCCGTCGGCCACCTCCAGCGAGATGTCGTCGGTGGCCCGCCGGTTGCCGGAGGGATAGGTCTTCACCAGATTGCGGACGGTCACGTTCATCGGAGCGTTGTCCCCCACATGTTGAGCAGGTAGCGGCGCATCACCGCGATGAAGATCAGGGCCGGCAGCACCAGGGCGAGCCCGCCGGCGAAGCGGAACGCCAGCGGCGAGTCGGCCAGCGTGGTGAGCACCTGCGCGGGCAGGGTGCGCCGGTTGAGGGTGAGGATGCTGGCGCCCAGCACCTCGTTCCAGGAGAGCACGAAGGTGAACATCGCCGACGCCGCGATGCCCGGCAGCGCCTGCGGCATCACCACCCGCAGGAACGCCTTCAGCGGCGACGCCCCGAAGATCATCGCCGCCTCCTCCTGCTCGCGGGAGACGCCGAGGAAGATGGCCGAGGTGATCAGCACGGTGGTCGGCAGCGCCAGCGCGGTGTGCAGCAGCGTCACGCCATAGGTGGTGTCGTAGAGCCCGGTGTCCAGGAAGATCCGGGCCAGCGGGACGGAGAGCACCACGATCGGCAGGGCGCGGGTGAGCAGCAACGCGAGTTGATAGGGGTCCCGGCCGCGGAAGGCGTAGCGGGCCACCGCGTAGCCGGCCGGCAGGCCGATCGCCAGCGCCAGGATCACCGTGCTCAGCCCGATGGTCAGCGAGTTGATCAGGCCGCCGAGCACGCCGGTGGTCTGCAGGAAGGACGACATGGTCTCGCCGGAGACCGAGGTCGGCAGCAGCCGCAGCGGGAACTCGTTGAGCGACTCACGGCTGGACAGCGCGGCGAGCGTGATCAGATAGAGCGGGATGCCCATGAACAGGGTGATGACGATGCAGGCGGCCTGCACCCAGCGGCGGTCGTTCATCCGGTCATCTCCGGCGAGCGGCGCATCAGCCGCAGATAACCGATCGCCGCGATGATCGACAGCGCGAGCACGACCAGCGCGATCGCGGTCGCCACGTTCGGGTTCTGCAGCGTGTAGTACCACTGGTAGGTCTCGCCGACCAGCAGCGGGAAGCTGCGGCCGGTGAGTGCCTGAGCCACCGCGAAGGCCTCCAGCGCCAGGATGGTCCGCAGGATCAGCGCCACCTGCAGGCTGGGCCGCAACTGCGGCAGGATCACGTGCCGCAGCCGCTGCCAATAGGTCGCCCCGAACACCGACGCGGCCTCGTCGTAGTCCCGCGGCACGTTCTGCAGGCCGGCCACCACGATCACGAAGACCAGCGACGTGGCCCGCCACAGCTCGGCGAGCAGCACGGCGAGGAACATCGTGCCGGGGTTCTCCACCGACAGCCACGCGTAGGAGCCGATGCCGAGGTGGTCGAGCACCGAGTTCAGATAGCCGCGGTCGGTGAAGATGGACAGCCACACCAGGCCGGCCGCCAGGTCGCTGACCGCCAGCGGCACCACCCAGATGTAGAAGTGCAGCCCGGCCAGCCGCGGGCGCTGCCGCAGCAGCAGCGCCATGGTGATGGCCAGCGCGAACTGCAGCGGGATCAGCACCACGATGAGCAGCGCGGTGTTCCGGGTCGCCTCCCAGAAGTACGGGTCGTCGACCATCCGCCGCACGAAGTCGAGCGTGGGTCCGTCCGGGCCGCTGAACGCCTGCACGATGCCGGCGGCCAGCGGCCAGAGGAACAGCAGCGCCATGAAGATCAGCGACGGCAGGATCAGCAACACGGCGGCCGAGGGCCGCGCTCGCCGCATCAGGCCACCTTGCAGGGGTTGCCCGCCGGGTCCGGCTCCCAGCACGGGATCTTGAGGCCGTCCAGGATGGTGTTGAGCTGCGCCGCCTGCGCGTCCAGCACCTGCTTGACCGGCTTGCCGTCGAGGCAGATCTCCTTGAAGCAGTTCTTGAAGATCTGGCCGACCTCGCCGTCGCGGGCGCCGAGCCCGACCGGCGGCAGCGACAGGATCGCGCCGGACGTCGCGCGCTGCGCCTTGACCGCCGCGTTCGCCAGCGCCACCGCGGGCGGCAGGTCGCCCGGCACGCTCGCGTTGGTGACCGGGAAGAACGCGTTCTTGGCGAGCACGTCGACCTGCACCTCGGGGGTGGTGAGCGCCTTGATCGCGGCCTTGGCCTTGTCCACGTCGGGCGCGCCCTTCGGGATGCCGAGCCCGCCGAGCACCAGCATGTAGCCCAGCCCCTTCGGCCCGCTCGGCGCCGGCACCATCAGCCACTCGTCCGGCTTGTCCTTGGGCGCGCCGACCAGCCGGGCGACGTGGTCGAAACCGACCAGAACCTCGCCGCGCTGCAACGGCTCCTGCAGGTTGTCGTAGTTGGTGGAGGCCCGCGCGGTCTGCGCCCAGAGCTGCTTCATGTACTCCCAGGCGGTCACCGCCTCGGGGCTGCGGAACGTGGTGATCTGCCCGCCGGTGAAGCTGGGCACCAGGAAGCCCTGGAAGAAACGGTGGTAGAGGCCCTTGGGCCCGGCCGGGATGCCGAAGATCGGCTTGCCGCCGTTGCCCCGCATGCCCGCGGTCACCCAGGCGAGCAGCTGGTCATAGGTGAGTTTCTGCACGTCGGCGCCGCTGGGCAGCCAGTCGAGCGCCTTCTTGTGGACGGCCAGCACATAGCTGGCCTGCATCCAGGGGACGTATTTGGTGGTGCTGCCGCCGAGCTTGGCCAGCTCGGTCAGCTCGGGCGCGAAGCCGCGGTCGCCGAGCGAGCCGACCACGTCGTCGAGATCGGTCAGCCGGGCGGCGTGCGGGGCCAGGTCGCCGTGCAGCGCGCCGACCACGCTGATCTGCACCTTGCCCGCGTCCACCTGGGACTGCAGGGTGGACGCGAAGATGCCGGTCTCGACCTGGTTGAAGGCGACCTTCGGATCGGTCACCCGCTGCTCGAGGATCGCCTCGAAGTTCTGTCGTTCCTCGATCGGGCTGAACTGGTTGGACATCAGCGTGATCGAGCCCTCGCCGCCGCCACCGCCGGTGGTCGACACGCCTCCGCAAGCCCCGAGCATCGGGGCGGCGGCCACTCCGGCGCCGAGTGTGAGCAAACCGCGGCGACTGATCTTCGGTCCCGTTAGGTGTGTCATGAACGACAACCTAAGCGAGATCGACGGTCATTGCTCCCTGACGTAATCCAATCGGAGCTTCTCGTAGACGGCCTGCGGAGGCGTGCGCTCCACCCGGTGGGCCAGATCCTCGAGATAGACCCACATCGTCGGGCGGTGGGCGGCGCGTTCGAGGCGCACGAAGGGCTCCACCGCGGTCCACACCTGCCGGATCGCGCTGCCGTTGGACCCGATGATCAGATCCTGGTTGATGATCCCGTGCGCGACGAGCTTGCCGAGGTCGTCGTAGCGCCCGGCGACCGTGCGGAGCATCGCCTGCACCTCGGGCGGCAGCTCGCTGCACGCGACCGGCGGGTCGAACTCCTTGGCCAGCACCCGGTAGACGTACTCCCGGGCGGCGAAGAACTCGTCGGTGCGGAACTGGTCGAAGACCTGCAGCACGACCGGCAGCGCGAAACCGGCCGCCGAGGTGCGCCGCTGCCGCACCGCGAGCAGGGCCGAGACGCTGAGCGCCACCACCGAGATGACGATGGTCACGACCTGGGTGACTGCCTCCGCGTCCACACCGTCCACAGTAGGGCCACCCGGCCAGAGATCCAGTTCCGGACGCGGAATGTCCGGAACCGGATCTAGGGTGGGTTCGTGAGTGACTACACGGTCAGGGCCCTGAGCCCGGACACCTGGGACGCCTACGCGCGGATGATGGAGCGGCACAACGGCGTGTTCGGTGGCTGCTGGTGCACCTATTTCCACACCATGCCCGCCGAGAAGACGTACACCGCGGACGGCAACCGCGCCCTCAAGCAGCGCCTGGTCGACGAGGACCGGGCGCACGCCGCCCTCGTCTTCGCCGGCGACGAGGCCGTGGCCTGGTGCCAGTTCGGCTCCCCGGCCGAGCTGCCGAACATCTACCACCGCAAGCAGTACGACGCCGAGACGGACGAGCTCCCGGACTATCGGATCACCTGCATGTTCGTCGACAAGAAGCACCGCCGGAAGGGGCTGAGCGCGGTCGCCCTCCGCGGCGCGCTCGACCTGATCGCCCAGGCCGGCGGCGGAGTCGTGGAGGGCTACCCGCACGTCACCGACGGCAAGAAGCAGTCGGTCCTCTACAACGGCACCAAGGACCTCTTCGAGCGCGCCGGCTTCGAGTTCATCCGCCCGAAGGGCACGAAGAACTGCGTGATGCGTTACAGCGTGCCCTGACGGGCGTCGCGCCACAGGTCGACCGACGAGGTGCTGCCGGCCAGGATCTTCTCGATGGCGGCCAGCTCGTCGGCGGCGAACTCGAGGTTCGACAGGGCCGCCACGTTCTGGTCGAGCTGCTTCACGCTGCTCGCGCCGATCACCAGTGAGGTGACCCGCGGGTCGCGCAGCGCCCAGGCCAGCGCCAGCTGCGAGAGGCTCTGGCCGCGCGCCGACGCCACGTCGTTCAGCGCGTTCAGCTTGGCCACCATGGTCTCGTCGATGCTGTCCGGGTCGAGCGACTTGCCCTGGGTGGCGCGCGATCCCGCGGGGATGCCGTTCAGATATTTGCCGGTCAGCAGGCCCTGCGCCAGCGCGGTGAAGCCGATCACCCCGGCGCCCACCTCGGCGGCGGCGTCCAGCAGGCCCTCGGTCTCGATCCAGCGGTTCAGCATCGAATAGGACGGCTGGTGGATCAGCAGCGGCGTGCCCAGGTCGGTGAGCAGCGCGGCCATCCGCCGGGTGTGCTCGGCGTCGTAGGACGAGATGCCCACATAGAGCGCCCGGCCCGAGCGGACCGCCGTGTCGAGGGCGGCGGCGGTCTCCTCCAGCGGGGTGGTGGGGTCGAAGCGGTGCGAGTAGAAGATGTCGACGTGGTCCAGGCCCATCCGGCCCAGCGACTGGTCGAGGCTGGCGAGCACATATTTGCGGCTGCCACCGCCCTGGCCGTACGGGCCGGGCCACATGTCCCAGCCGGCCTTGGTGGAGACGACGATCTCGTCGCGGTAGGCGCGCAGGTCCTCGCGTACCAGACGACCGAAGTTGATCTCCGCCGAGCCGTACGGCGGACCGTAGTTGTTGGCCAGGTCGAAATGCGTGATGCCGAGGTCGAACGCGCGCCGGGTGATCGCCCGCTGCTCCTCGAACGGCTTGTCGTCGCCGAAGTTGTGCCAGTAGCCGAGGGACAGCGCCGGGAGATCGAGGCCGGAACGCCCGGTCCGCCGGTATTGCATGCTGGAGTAACGGTCTTCCGCCGCGACGTAGGTCATGCCCTGATCTTTACCAGCTCGAACAGGTCGGCGTCATATTCCCGGGTCCAGCGCACCGGCAGGCCGACGTGCATGAGGTGGCTGCCGGAGTAGGGGCCGTAACGGGCATCCGGGTCGAGACCACGCAGCGGCAGCCGCACGTCCCGGCCCGGCACCTGACCGAGCCCGTCCAGCCCGCCGGTGTTCCAGGCGAGCACCACGACCCGGTCGCCGAGCGTGTACTGCACCGCGCAGCGGCCTTCCGAAGGGCCGCCGATCCGGTTCACGACCCCGCGGGTGATGACGTCGCGCACGCCCTTGTAGCGCGCCACCCAGGCGGCCGCCTCATCCAACGACGAAGGAGACCAGCGGGTGATGTCCGCACCGATCCCCAGCACGCCCGCGCACGCGAGCACGAATCGGAAGGCGAGCGAGCGTGGCCGGTCGTCGAAGATCCCTGGCGCGTCGGTCACCCACGAGCTCATCAGGTGCGGCGCCCAGGCGCTCAGGAACCCGTGCTGGATGCGCAGCCGATCCATCGGCCCGGTGTTGTCGCTCGGCCAGAGCACGTCGGTGCGGGCCGCCGTCGCCAGGTCGACCCGGGCCCCACCGGCCGCGCACCCCTCGACCGTGACCTGCGGATATTCGCTGCGCAGATGGTCCAGCAGCCGGTAGAGATGGGCCACGTGCCGGCCGTCGAGATCGATTCCGGCCGGCCCGGCCTCCGTGCGAGGACGGTTGAAATCCCACTTCAGATAACTGATCGGGTACGAGGTGAGCAGCCGGTCCAGCGTGCCGAGCACGAACTCGTAGACGTCGTCGCGCCCAAGGTTCAGCAGCAGCTGATTCCGCACCGATGTCATCGGCCGGCCGTCGACGCGATAGACCCACTCGGGATGCGCCGCATAGAGCGAAGACCGCGGGTTGACCATCTCCGGCTCGATCCAGAGCCCGAAGTCCATCCCCTTCTTGCGCACCTCCGCCACGAACTCCCCGAAGCCGTCCGGGAACTTCACCGGGTCCGGGGCCCAGTCGCCGAGCCCGCCGTGGTCGTCCGCCCGCCCGGTGAACCACCCGTCGTCCACCACGAACGTCTCCACGCCCAGCCCGGCGGCGACGTCCGCGAGCGCGAGCTGC
Organism: Actinoplanes sp. NPDC051388; assembly: GCF_055586225.1. Lineage (NCBI taxonomy): Bacteria > Bacillati > Actinomycetota > Actinomycetes > Micromonosporales > Micromonosporaceae > Actinoplanes > Actinoplanes sp. NPDC051388. The sequence continues at coordinate 164,994 of NZ_JBVJIP010000020.1, forward strand.
CCGGCCGCGGTGACGTCGAAGAAAGTCGCCTCCCACGAGTTGTAGAGCACCGGCCGGACCCGCTCGAGCCGCTCGCCGGCCAGCCGCCGCTGGTAGTCGTGCCAGACCGCCCCGGTGCCGAACGCCCCGGCCGCCACCGGCGTGCTCAGGGTCTCGCCGGCCGCCAGCGGCACCGGACCCGCGGCGAGGGAGCGGCCGGCGCGCACCCGGGTCAGCCCGGCGGCGTCGGTGTCCGCGGTGATGTGCCACGACCCGGTCCAGGCGAGCATCACGCTGAACGTCGCGTCGCCGGTGGCCACCGCCAGATAGGGCGAGAACTGGTGCCCGGTCACGCCCTGCTCGCTGCCGATCGAGAATCGCCCGCGGGTCAGCGTGACCGACGCCGGCGTGAACTCCTGCTCCCACTGCCCGCACAGGTAGGACAGCTCGGCGCCGGCCGGGGTGGGCACGCAGAACCCGGCCGAGTCGGCGCGCGTCACCAGCAGGGTCTCGGCGCCGTCGTTGGTCAGCTCGACCCAGCGCTCGATCACGTCGGTGCCCGGCGCGAAGCGGTAGCACTGCACGACCCGCAGCCCGGTGATCTCGTCGGCGAAGGTGGCCCGGAGTCCGTCTCGGTCGTCGGCGGAGACGAAACGCCAGGACGTCGCCGGGGCGCCGAGGGCCAGATCGGCGCCGAGGAACGGCCGCTGGCCGTCGGCGGCGTATTCCACCGCGGCGACGTCACCCGCGGCCAGGTATTGCACCTTGCCGTGGAAGCCGAGCGGGGACGGGCCGTCGCTGACGCCGTGCGGACCCCACGCCACCAGTTCGAGCCACTGCCCGGACCCACCGAGCGCCACGGTGTATTCGGTGCTCGCACCGGTGAGCGTCCACATGGTCAGGCAGTCTCCCGGAATTCGTCGTTCAGCCGGCGTTGCAGCGCCACGTCCGCCCACATCGGGTGGTGCGGCGCCGCGTTCGAGCAGACGATCGTGCCCCAGGCGCCGGCCGCCCTGCTCGCGCGCACCGCGTGCTCGCAGATCGCGGCGCCCACCGGGCCCTCCTCGAAGGTGCCGTGCAGCGGCGTGTACCCGACCCAGCCCTCGCCGAAGACCAGCGGAATCTGCTTGCTCAGCGCCCAGTCGGCGGCCACCGCGATCCAGGTGTCCAGCGTCTCGGCCATCGCGCGCCGATGCTCGCCGTAGCGCTCGTAGAGCCAGCGGTCCCATTTCACCGGGTCACACCAGTCGTGCGTGTAGACCTCGCGCCGGGACACCACGGTCGCGTCCAGCCGCCAGCGGTCCGCCGCCGGTGGCAGCCAGTCGTCCAGCTTCGGGGCATCGTCACGCAACAGCTCCGCAAAAGCCCGATCCTGAGGGTACGGGCGGGCCGGGTCCCGCAGCGCGAACTCGGTCACCAGCTGATCGAGCACCCCGTACACGTAGGGGTGGAAGACCGCGACCTGCGCGTTGCGCGGCAGTGAGCGCATGTCGCCGACCGGCACGCGGGCGTAGTTGGCGGTGACCGGCAGGTCGGGGTGCCGGCTGCGGAACCGGTCGATGCCGGCTTCCAGCGAGGGCTGCAGCGGCACCTGATTGAGCCCGCTGTACTGCACTTCGTTGTGCAGCTCGACGAATGCGACGGTGTCCGCCAGCCCCTCGGCCTCGAGCACGTCGCACAGCTCGGCGTGCGCGTCGGCGAGCGCAACGGCCCGTTCGCCCGGCGGCACTTTTTGCAATGCGCGATGCCAGGCGTCGTCCGGCGCGAAGCAGGGGCTCTGCTGGTATTCCCAGCTCGACACGATCACCCGGCAGTCGTGGCGCTGGGCGGCCCGGAAGAGGTCGAGCAGATGCTCGCGGGCGTTCACCGGCGGACCGGGCGGCACGTCATACCACCGTGTTCGCTGCGCGTAGTCCCCGCCCAGACCTTGGAACCGCATGGCGGTGGTGTCCAGCCCGGAACCGAAGAGCAGGAACGGCATCGCGCAGATCCGCACGGCGTTGTAGCCGCGCTCGACCGCCTGCCGGAACGCCTCGTCCAGATCGTGGAACGGCTGGCCCGGCCCGGTGCGGGTGTACCAGGTGAAGTCCCAGAGCGTGATGGTCAGCGGCGTCATTTGGTGGAGCCCATCAGCAGACCCGAGACGAAGTGCCGCTGGAACGCGAAGAACACGATCGCGGTCGGGATGGCCGCCACCAGCGACGCGGCGGCCACCACGTTCCAGTTGCTGACGTAGCCGCCCTGCAGATTGAGCAGCGCCGCGGTGACCGGCAGCTTCGCCTCGGTGCGCAGCACGGTGATCGCCCAGATCAGGTCGTTGAAGATCCAGGTGGTGGCCAGCGCGCCGAGGGCGGCGAGCGACGGCCGGCACAGCGGCATGATGATCCGGGCGTAGATCTGCACCGGCCCGGCGCCGTCGATCCGGGCCGCCTCGGTCAGCTCGCCGGGGATCGAGCGCATGAAGCCGTAGAGCACGAACGTGTAGAAGCCCAGACCGAAGCCGACGTGGATGACCACCAGGCCGGTCAGGGTGTCGTAGATGCCGATCGACTCCATCACCCGGGAGACCGGGATCAGCAGGATCTGCGGCGGGAGCAGGTTGCCGGCCAGCATGGTGAGCAGGATCGCGCGGCGGCCGGGGATGGCGTAGCGGCTGAGCGCGTAGGCCGCCCAGGACGCGAGCAGCAGAGTGATCAGCACGGCCGGCACGGTGACCTTGGCGCTGGTCCACAGGGCCCGGCCCATCGAGCCGGTGCCCAGCGCGGTGGCGAAACCGTCCAGCGTGAAGCTGTCCGGCAGCGCCGCGGTGCCGCGGGCGACGATGTCGTCGAACGAGCGGAACGCCAGCAGCACCACGAAGATCATCGGTGCCACCCAGAGCAGGGTGAGCGGCGCCATCACGGCGTGGAACACCCAGCGCCGGCGGCTGCGGCCGGGCGCCACCGGGACGTCCTCGGGGGTGCTGGTGCCCGGCGGCACCAGAGTCGCCGCGGTCATACCTCAACCTCTTCCCTCGTCGCGCGGATCAGATAGGTGATGATGAAGATCAGCGCGAGGGCGAAGATCACCACCGCGATCGCGGACGCGTAGCCCAGGTTCAGGAACGTGAAGCCCTGCTGGAACATGTAGGTGCTGAGCAGCTCGGACGAGTGGTAGGGCCCGCCCTGGGTCATCGCCCAGACGATGTCGAAGGTGCGCAGCGAGTCGATCACGGTGACCGCGAAGACCACCGTGTTCACCCCGCGCAGCTGCGGCCAGGTGATGAAGCGGAAGCGCTGCCAGGCGTTCGCCCCGTCCACCGCGCCGGCGTCGTCCAGCGTCGGGTCGGTGCTCTTCAACCCGGCCAGATAGAGCACCATCACGTAGCCGACCTGCCGCCACACCGCCGCGATCAGCACCGCGTAGAGCGCGGTGTCCGGGTCGGCCAGCCACTGCTTCTCCAGCCCGGACAGCCCGATCGCGCCGAGCACGGTGTTGACCGTGCCGTCCGGCTGGAACTGCACCCGCCAGAACAGCCCGGTCACCGCCAGCGAAAAGACCATCGGCAGATAGATCGCGCTGCGGTAGAGCCCGACGCCGCGGCGCCCACGGTTCAGCGCGAGTGCCAGCGCCAGACCGCCGAGCACCGACAGCCCGCCGAAGCCGACCGCCCAGATCACGTTGTTCTGCAGCGCGCCCAGGAAGATGTCGTCGGCGCCCAGCGCGCGGAAGTTGTCCAGGCCGACGGGCTCGGCCGCGCCCAGCCCGTTCCACTTGGTCAGGGACAGGTAGAAGCTGTTCAACGCCGGCCAGAACACCATGGCCAGCTCGACCGCGGCCGGAACGAGCAGGAAGAGCCAGACCACCGGCGGCACGCGCCGCAGCCCGGACTTCCGGCGCGGCGCCGTCCCGGTCCGCGGCGCGGTCAGCGTGGTCACGACCCGAAGACCTTCTTCGCGCCGGCCTGCCAGTCGGCGAGGATCCTGGTGACGTCACCGGGGGAGTCGAGGAACTTGGTGAGCGCGGTGTCCGCGACGGTCTGCAGCTGGTCGCTGGAGTCGCGGTTGAAGAACTGGGTGAGCGTGGCGCTGTCGTCGAGCATCTTGATGCCCTTCTGCACCAGCGGCGAGAACTTGGTCGTGTCCACCTCGGACGAGGTCGGCAGGTTGGATGACTTGGACAGCTCGATGAAGCTCTGCTGTTGCTGTGCCGAGGCCAGGTAGGTCAGCAGGTCCTTGGCGCCGGCCGGGTTGCGGGTCTTGGCGCTGGCGAAGTAGCCGTCGGTCGGCGCCTCCTCGGCCAGCGGCACGTTCTTGTCGATGATCGGCACCCGGAAGAAGTCGATGTCGTCGACGTCGCCGGTCGGCATCGCGGTGGTGATGAACGCGCCGATCAGATACATCCCGGCCTTCTTCGAGGCCAGCGGCGTCACGGCGTCCTGCCAGGAATACGACCGGCCCTTCGGGTCGATGAACTCGAGCAGCTGCTTGTAGTGATCCATCACCGTCCGGACCTTCGGGTCGTCGAACGAGTGCTTGCCGGCGAGGAGCTCACGGTGGAAGTCGGCGCCGTTGATCCGCAGGTTCAGGTAGTCGAACCAGCCGGAGGCGACCCACTGCGTCGAACCCGTACCCATGGTCAGGGGGTTGACGCCCTTGCTCTTGATCGTCTTGCACAGCTGGATGAACTCGTCCCAGGTGGTGGCCGGCTGCACACCCCACTCCTGGAACGCGGACTTGCGATAGAAGACGCCCCACCAGTAGTAGTTCGTCGGCACGAAGATCTGCTTGCCGTCGGTGGCGGTGGACAGCTCCTTGAGCGCGGGGGAGTAGCCGGCGCACGGCCCGCTGCCGGTCCACAGGTCGGACAGGTCGAGCAGGAAGCCCTTGGACGCGTAGTCGCGGGCCACCGAGCCGGCATACCAGGTGAGCACGTCCGGCGGGTTGCCCGAGTTCAGATAGGTGGGCAGCTGCGCGCGGAAGGTCTCGATGGCGATGGTGTTCAGTGTGACCTTGGTCTTGGTGTAGCCCTCGACCACCTTGGTCAGCGCGGCCTTGGGATTCGCGTCGGAGAGCGACGACTGCAGGGTCAGTGTGGACGAGGCGGCGCCACCGCTGTCGTCACTGCCCGTGGCGCAGCCCCCGAGGAGGCCGGCCAGGCCGATGCCGCCGAGCCCGGCGAGGAACCCGCGGCGACTGAGATCGGAAGAGACCATGCGGACCTCCTGAGGTCGTGTTTCCGAAAGGTTGCATCACGGTTCTCGGGCTGTCAACATATCTTCGTAATTAATGATTAGTTGTTGTCGGAGGGTCGTGGATGAGCGCTCGCTTCGCAGGTCGGACCGCCGTGGTCACCGGTGCCGCGTCCGGCATCGGGGCCGCCACGGCTCGCCGGCTGGCCGCCGAGGGCGCCGCCGTGGTGCTCGCCGACGTGCGCCCGGTGGATGTGTCGGCAGTGGACGGGCAAGCGTGCGCGGTGCTGGCCGACGTCTCCCGCGAAGAGGACTGGGCACGGGTGGCGACTACTGCGCGTGAGCGCTTCGGGCGGGTCGACGTGCTGGTGAGCAACGCTTACGCCGTCGAGGTGCGACCCGCGGGGGAGACCAGCCTCGAGTCCTGGAACCGGCAGCTCGCGGTCAGCCTCAGCGGCGCCTTCCTCGGGGTGCGCGCGCTGCTCGGCGACCTGACCGCCGTGGTCCTGGTCTCCTCGGTGCACGCGCTGGTCGGCCTGCCGGGACATCCGGCCTACGCGGCGGCCAAGGGCGGCCTGGTCGCGCTCGCCCGCCAGCTCGCCGTCGAGTACGGTCCGGCGCTGCGGGTGAACTCCGTCCTGCCCGGCCCGATCATGACCGCCGCCTGGGACCGGGTCGGCCCCGAGGACCGTGCGCGCAGCGTCGCCGAGACGGTCGCCGGCCGGTTCGGCACCCCGGACGAGGTGGCCGCCGCCATCGCCTTCCTGGCCTCGCCGGAGGCCGCCTTCATCACCGGTGCGAGCCTGGTCGTCGACGGCGGCTGGACCGCAGTGAAGTCGTCCTCTTAAGAGCCTTGGGGAGAAAAATGCAGCAGTACGTGGGTCGCGGTGTGCACGGCCAGACCGTCGAGGTGCTGGCCCAGCGCATCCTCAACGGCCAGCTCCCCGAGGGCGGCACCCTCGATCTGAACGCCCTGCAGTCCGAGTTCGACGTCAGCCTGACCGTGCTGCGCGAGGCGCTGCGGGTGCTCGCCGCCAAGGGCATGGTCGACGCCCGCCCCAAGCGCGGCACCTTCGTGCGGCCCCGCGCGGCCTGGAGCCTGCTGGACAGCGACGTGCTGCGCTGGCAGTTCAGCCGGGCGCACCGGCCCGGCCTCTTCGACGACCTGCACGAGCTGCGGGCCATCGTCGAGCCCGGCGCGGCCAGCCTGGCCGCCGCCCGCGCCACCGAGGACGACCTGGCCGCCCTCGACGCCGCGCTGGCCGACATGGCCGCGGCCGGCGACGACCCGGCCGCCGCGGTCGCCGCCGACCTCGCCTTCCACCGCGCGCTGCTCGCCGCCACCCACAACGAGCTGGTGCAGCGCATGGAGGTGCTGATCGAGACCGGGCTCGCCGAGCGCGACCGGATGGTGCACGGCGCGGCCGGCCCGCGTGACCCGGTGCCCAGCCACAAGGCCGTGGTGGACGCGATCCGGCGGCATCACCCCGATCAGGCCGCCCGGGCCATGGGCAAGCTGCTCGACCAGGCGATCGAGGACGTGGCGGCACTCGAAGGGACGGCCCGTGAAGATCGACAGGATTGAGACCTTCCTGGTCCCGCCGCGCTGGCTGTTCTGCCGGGTGTCCACCGACGAGGGCGTCGTCGGCTGGGGCGAGCCGGTGGTCGAGGGCCGCGCCGAGGTGGTCCGGGCCGCGATCGAGGTGCTGTCGGAATATCTGATCGGCGAGGACCCGCTGCGCATCGAGCACCACTGGCAGGTGCTCACCAAGGGCGGCTTCTATCGCGGCGGGCCGATCCTCTCCAGCGCCGTCGCCGGGATCGATCAGGCGTTGTGGGACATCGCCGGCAAGGCGTACGGCGCGCCGGTGCACGCGCTGCTCGGCGGGCCGGTGCGCGACCGGGTGCGGGTCTATGCGTGGGTCGGCGGCGACGACCCCGGCGAGATCGGCGACGCCATGGCGGCGCACGTCGAGGCGGGCATGACCGCGGTCAAGATGAACGCCTGCGGACGCCTCTCGCCGGTGCCCACGGTCGCCGAGATCGACACCATCGTGCGGCGGCTGGCCGCGGCCCGCGAAGCCCTCGGACCGGACCGCGACGTCGCCGTCGACCTGCACGGCCGGGCCAGCCTGCCGGCCGCGCGGATGATCCTGCCGGCCGTGGCGCCCTACCGCCCGCTGCTGGTCGAGGAGCCGCTGGTGCCCGAGCAGACCCACCTGCTCGACCAGCTGACCGGCTGGGCGCCGGTGCCGCTGGCCACCGGGGAGCGGCTCTATGACCGGGCCGGTTTCCTGCCCGCCCTGCGCGCCGGGGTCAGCGTGGTGCAGCCCGATCTCTCGCACGCCGGTGGCATCAGCGAGGTGCGCCGCATCGCCAGCCTGGCCGAGACGCACGGCGCCCTGCTCGCGCCGCACTGCCCGCTGGGCCCGATCGCGCTCGCCGCCAGCCTGCAGGTCGCGCTCGCCACGCCCAACTTCCTGATCCAGGAACAGAGCATGGGCATCCACTACCACCAGGGCGGCGCCGACCTGCTGACCTATGTGGCCGATCCGGAACCGCTGCGGATCGTCGCCGGGCACATCCACCGGCTGGAGCAGCCGGGGCTGGGCATCGAGATCGACGAGGCCGCGGTCCGGCACGCCGACAAGGCCGGGCACGCCTGGCGCAACCCGGTGTGGCGGCAGGACGACGGGTCGTTCGCGGAATGGTGACGGCGGTCGTCGATCCGGCGCACGGCGGGCGGTGGACCAGCCTGCGCGGCGCGCGTCGCGAGTGGCTGTGGCATCGGCCCGATCCTGCTCGCTTCTCCGTGCGGACGGGGGACGCGTTCGTGGACGCGGGCGGGCTCGAGGAGTGCGTGCCGACCGTGCGAGGCGTGCCGGATCACGGCTCGGCCTGGTCGCGGCCGTGGGACTTCTCGGTCGTGGACTGCGGTGACTTCACGCTGCGGCGGCGGTTGTCCCAGGACGGCGACGCGGTGGTGGCCGACTATGCGCTGTCCGCCGCGCCCGGATTCTCGTTCGTCTGGGCCGCGCACGCGCTGCTCGATCTGTCCCCGGCCGCCCGGCTGATCGCGCCGGCCGGTGTGCGGACCCGCGTCGACGGCCTTTCCGCCGAGGCGATCTGGCCGCTGCCGCTGGCGGAACTCGGGCCGGACGACGGCACCGCCTTGGGCGCGATCCTGCTCGACTGCCCGGCCGTCACGGTCGACGACGGTGAGCGGCTGACCTTCCGCCTGGAAGCCGACGGCGTGCCGGTGTCCACAGCTTTGTGGCGCAACCTCGGCGGATGGCCGCTTTCCGAGCCCTATCGCAGCATCGGCGTCGAGCCCATGCTCGGCCGCGTCTTCGACCGGGCGCTCGCCGGACCGGGCGACCTCGCCGTCGTCCCGTCGAGCGGTGTCTGTTCGTGGCGGCTGACCGTAGTCGAGGAGTGAAATGAACGAGATCTTCCGTGACAGCAAGCTGATGGCGATCCTGCGCGGCCTGCCGCCGGCCGAAACCGTCGCGCTCGCCGGGCGGCTCTGGGACGCCGGAGTGACCGTGCTGGAGATTCCCATCGCCTCGCCGGAAGCCGTCGCGTCCTTGCAGGCCGCGGCGACCGCGGCCGAAGAGCGTGGCCTGCGCGTCGGCGCCGGCACGGTGATCACTCCCGCGCAGGTGGCCGCGGCGGCCGAGGCGGGCGCCCAGTACACGGTCGCCCCCGGCTTCGACCCGGCCGTGCTCGCCGCCAGCCTCGCCGCCGGGTTGCCGCACCTGCCCGGCGTCGGCACCGCGACCGAGGTGCAGAAGGCCTGGCTGGCCGGCTGCCGATGGCAGAAGGCGTTCCCCGCGGCGGCGCTCGGCACCGCGTGGATCAAGGCCCTGCACGGCCCCTTCCCCGATGTCCGGTTCGTCGTCACCGGTGGCCTCGCCGTCGACGACGCGCCGGCCTTCCTCGCCGCGGGCGCACGTGTGGTCGCCCTCGGCGCGGCCCTCGCCGACCCGTCGCAACGTGAGCGGATCGGCACCCTCCTCCACCCCAAGGAGTAACCGTGCGCCTCCTCCGCACTGCCGCTCTGTCCCTCCTGCTGGTCACGCTCGGTGCCGTGCCGGCCCAGGCCGCACCGGCGCCCTCGCTGAAATCGGCGACGCCCTACATGGGCTGGAACACCTACTTCGGGCTCGGCGGCGACCCCACCGAAGCCGAAGTCAGGTCGATCGCCGACTTCATGGCCGCCCGCGGGCTGCGGGACGCCGGTTACCGGATCATCTGGATCGACGGCAACTGGGCCGCGCCCACCCCGCGCAACGACGGCGGCGCGCTGGTCGCCGACCCGGCCCGGTTCCCGTCCGGCATGAAGAGGCTGACCGAATACCTGCACTCGCGCGGGTTCCAGGCGGGCATCTACACCGACGCCGGGCCCTACATCGAGGGCCAGTGCGGGCTCGGCAGCTATGGGCACTTCCGGGCCGACGTGCGGCAGTTCGCCCGGTGGGGCTTCGACGCGCTCAAGGCGGACTGGCTCTGCGGCCGGGCGGCGGGACTCGATCCGGAAACCACCTATCGGCAGCTCAGCGCCGAGATCCAGCGCTCGCCGCGGCCGCTGATCCTGAACATCTGCAACCCGGTGAGCAGCGACTGGGGTGGTGGGCCCTATCCGCCGGAGAAGCTGTCCACCTGGTCGTACACCTATGCGCCGGAGATCGCCGACTCGTGGCGCACGTACACCGACGTGGGGCTGGTCGACGTGCAGCCGCAGTGGCAGTACCAGTGGGTGCTGCGCAACATGGACGTGAACGCGTACCACCCGGCGGCGACCGGGCCGGGGCACTTCAACGACCCCGACTACCTGGTGCCGATGCGGCCGCTGCCGGGTGGCGGCACCGAGCTGACCTTCGACGAGTCGCGCACCCAGCTGGGCATGTGGGCGATGATGGCGGCGCCGCTGGTGCTCGGCTCCGACCCGCGCACCCTGCCGGCGCAGATGATCGACGCGCTGCGCAACCCGGAGATCGTCGCGGTCGATCAGGACCCGCGCGCCGAACAGGGCATCAAGATCGCCGACCAGACCGCCACCACGCAGGTGTGGAGCAAGACGCTGAGCGGGTCGGGCCGGCGGGCGGTCGCGCTGCTCAACCGCGGCGACACGGCCGCGCAGATCACGGTGACCTTCGCGGATGTCGCGCTGGGCGGTCCGGTCCGGGTGCGTGACCTCTGGGCCCGTCAAGACCTGGGTACGCCCACCGGCGCGTACACCGCCACCGTCCCGCCGCACGGCGTGGCGATGCTCCGGCTGACCGGCGCCGACCAGGTCCCCGGCGAGGATCTCGGCCTCTCCGCCACCGCCGCCCCCGCGGTCGCCGGCGGACGGGTCTTCGCCCGAGCCGCCGACGGCACCCTGAAGGAGAACGCCGGCAGCGGCTGGCACCCGCTCGGCCTGCGCATCGAGGGCCAGCCCGCCGCCTACGAATCACCCGGCGGCCGGATCGACGTCTTCGCCCGCGGCACCGACAACGCCGCCTGGCACCGCGCCCTGATCGGCGGCCGCTGGGGCGACTGGATCCGGCTCGGCGGACGCCTGACCGAAGCGCCCAGCGTGGCCTTCGCCGGCCCGGAGAACTGGACGCTGGTCGCCCGCGGCGCCGACGGCCTGGTCACGTCCAGGTCCGCACGCGGCGGCTGGACCTCGGTGGGCGCACCGGACGACCGACCGTTCCCGGGCCGGCCCGCCGCCGCGCTGGACGCCGACGGCCGGGTGCACGTCGCGGTGCGCAGCCGCACCGACGAGGTGTTCGAACGGGTCGGTACCGCCGGCGTCTGGTCGGCGTGGACCGGCCTCGGCGGCACCACCAGCGACAGCCCGACGATGGTGGCGAACGACGGCCGGATCTACCTGTTCTCCCGGGCCGCCGACAACCGCGTCTGGCAGCGCAACCACGTGGCCGGCGCCTGGGGCGGCTGGTTCCCGCGCGGCGAGTTCCCGGCCGGCTCGTTCCGCGGCCCGGTGGGCGCCGGACCGGCTCCGGACGGAGGCGCGATCATCGCGATCCGCGGCGTCGACGACCGGATCCACCGTTCGACGCTCTAGGGGCGTTCGTGGATCAGCCAGCGGTTGCGGCGCTGCTCAGAGCGCGGAGGAAGCAGAGCGGCTTTGCGGCCTGAGGGGGAGCGCGCCGCGCGGCGGGCTGCGCTTCCTCAGAGGGAGCAGAGCGGCTTTGCGGCCTGAGGGGGAGCGCGTCGCGCGGCGGGCTGCGCTTCCTCAGAGGGAGCAGAGCGGCTTTGCGGCCTGAGGGGGAGCGCGTCGCGCGGCGGGCTGCGCTTCCTCAGAGGGAGCAGAGCGGCTTTGCGGCCTGAGGGGGAGCGCGCCGCGCGGCGGGCTGCGCTTCCTCAGAGGGAGCAGAGCGGCTCTGCGGCCTGAGAGGGAGCGCGCCGCATGGCAGGCTGCGCGCTTCCTCAGAGGAAGCAGAGCAAAGGGCCCCCGGCGGTCGGGAAGCCCGAACAGCCCAGGGCCCCGTCCTGCCGATCAAGAGAGGCTGCGGCGTCGCTGGTCCGCAGACCACCCACACGCAGCCCCGCCGTGCGGCCACTGCCGGCGATCCACGAAAGACTCAGGTCTATAGCGGTCGCGGCGGAACCCCCGCGGCCGACGCCGGACGGCTCGCGGACCGCGCCTTGCTCTCGCTCGATCGGCGGGACGCGGCCTGATCGCCGATACTCCCGGCGGCGCGCCACCTCTACGCTGGTGGCCGGCGACGGGAGTGGACGGTGACGCGTCAGCGCGCGATCGAGGAGACCGCGGAGACCGAGGCCTCCGCGCCCGTGGTGCGCCCGGCCGCGACCCTGCTGGAGTCCGCCGGCAACCGCGCGGTGGCGGGCCTGTTCAACGGCGCCGCGACGATCTTCCGGTCGCCCGACCTGGCCACTGTGGGCAGGCAGCTGGGCCGGGCCATCACGGTCAAGGACAAGGCCGACGAGCTGACCGCGAAGGGCCGCTCGCGGGAGGCCACCGCGTTGCTGAACATGATCGCCTATGCCGACCTGCATCCGTCCGGGCCGTTGCAGGCGCCGATGCCGGTCGACCCGGGGTTCGGGCTGCGGCTGCGGATGGCGGTCGCCGACCTGGGTGACGAGATGCTGGCCGCGGCGGACTTCGCGGCCCTGCCGGAGCGGCTCAAGGCGATCGTCTTCATCGCCGAGAAGCTCAACCTGACCCCGCTGGCCGGCGCCCCCGCGGCCCAGGACCAGGAGTGGATGACCACCCACGACACCACCACCGGCGGCCGGAACAAGTCGGTGCCGGGCAGCGTCGGCACCTACGGGCCGACCTCGTGGAAGTGCAACAAGCTGGTCGCCGACTCCTACCTGGCCGGCGACGGCGCCTCGATCGGGAAGAAGAACTACCCGATGTACGAGGAGAAGGGCGGCAAGCGCGACTGGGGTTACAAGGCGAGTGACCTGGCCGCCGACGTGAGCGGCGGGGTGCCGAAGCTGACCCCGGGCAAGGAGCTCAAGCACTTCCCGTACAGCGAGCTGCTGCATCTGTCCGCGGACGGCAGCTCGGTGGTGGAGATCGACGAGTTCGACGCGGCCGGCAAGCGCACCGCCCGGTTCATCCTGAACGGCGGCGTCTTCGAGAAGCACGAGCTCGACAAGGCCGGCAACTGGACGAAGACCGCGGTCACGAAGAACCCGGACGAGCTCTTCCCGGGCTCGACCGCCCAGGCCGGCGACATCGTCGCGTTCCACTCGGCGGATCGGAACACTTCCGGGCATACCGGCCTGAACCTCGGACGCGACCTGTTCATCAGCGCGATGAACGCCACCGAGGGCATCGGCATCCTCTCGATCAACCAGCACATCGACCCGGGCACCTGGGACCGGTACGACTATGTGGGCTTCCGCAGCTTCACCAAGTAATCCCTGGATAACGGCCCTTATCTCTGGCTGAGTCGATTCTTAAGGATTCTTTAGGGGTTCGAGGGGCGACGGCGCCGCCGCGCATAGTGAGGGCCGCCCGTCCCCACCTGCGAAAGCGATCCCCACCGTGTCGATGTCCGCAGCCGCCCGCTTCCGCTACACCCTCGTGGCCGGCGCCACCGCGGTGGTGATCGGCAGCGGCTTCACCTTTGCCGGATTGCAGCGCCATGCCACCAGCGACGCCGCCGCCACGACTCCCCGCGCGGCGGCGGCGCCGCTGGACGCGCCGGCGCCCGTACCCCCGGCTGGTGTGGATCTTGATCTGGACTCCAGCGCCGACCCGTCGTCGGCGTCGCCGACGACCCCGGCCACCACCAAGCCCACGCCGAAGGCGACCACCAGCAAACCGAAGCCCAAGCCGAAGCCGAAACCCAAGCCCGTGGTGCAGGCGCCGTCCACCGGCGACGCGATCATCGACGCGGTGCTCGGGCACATCAACGCGGCCCGTGCGGACGAGGGTCTGCGGGCGCTCCAACTGGACAGCAAGCTGTCGAAGGCGTCCGCCCTGCACAACCAGGTGATGATCGACGGGTGCGGGCTGAGCCACCGCTGCTCGGGCGAGAAGGACCTGGGCGACCGGTTCAGCGCGCAGGGCGTGAACTGGAGCCGGGCGGGGGAGAACATCGGCTTCGGTTCGGCCGGATCGAGCAACGCGGCCAAGATCCGTGCCGCGAACGGCCTGACCGACAGCATGCTGGCCGAGAAGCCGCCGAACGACGGGCACCGCAAGAACCTGCTGAACCCTGAGTTCACCCGGGTCGGCCTGTCGGTGGTGCGCGACGGGAAGGGCATCGTCTGGTTCACCCAGGACTTCGTCGGGTGAAGTCGGGTGAAATAGTTGTTCGATGACGATTGTGCTGCTGCACAGCCCGCTGGTCGGACCGCTCACCTGGCGAGCTGTGGCGGCGCGCCTGCCCGGTGACGTGCTGACCCCGGACCTGACCGGCGCGACCACCCACCAGGCGGTGGCCGACCGGGTGGCCGAGTCGCTGATCGGCGACGAGCCCGCGGTGCTGGTCGGGCACAGCGGCGCCGGTCCGCTGCTGCCGCGCATCGCACACACCGTCGAGCAGCCGGTCGCGGCCGTGGTCTACGCCGACTCGGTGCTGCCGCACCCGGGCGAGAGCTGGGTGCAGAAGGCGCCGGCCGACCTGGTCGAGCTGCTGGTCGACCTGACCGGCGACGACGGCGTGCTGCCGCCCTGGCACGAGTGGTTCGGGCCGGACGCGATCGCCGAGATCCTGCCGGACCCGCAGGTGCGGGCCGCCTTCGTGGCGGACTTGCCGCGGCTGCCGTTCAGCTACTTCACCGAGCCGGCGGCCGGCGACGAGTGGTCCGGCCCGGCGGCCTACCTCCTGCTCAGCGAGGGCTACCGGGAGGACGCCGAGGCCGCGCGCCGGGCCGGGCTGCCGGTCGTCGAGCACGTCGACCACCACCTGGCGATGCTCACCGACCCGGACGGGGTCGCCGCCGCGGTCGCCGAGGTCATTCCGTAGCGGCGATCCACTCGTGCCCAGGATGCACCTGCACCAGGGCATCGTGCAGCCAGGCCCGCTCGCGGTCCGACATCCGCGGCAGCGCGGCCGCGAAATCCGCCCGGTCCTTGTCCCGCACCGCCTTGGCCTTGAAGAGCAGGACGATCTCGGGCTTCAGGTACGGGATCCCGTCCGCCGTCACCGAGATGATCTCCACATAGGGCCGCCGGATCGACTCGTCCCGCCGGCAGATCCAGTCGTCCCCGGCATGCGGCTCCCGGAACACGTCGAACCGCCACACCCGCTCGGCCCGCTCATAGGCCCAGGTCTGATGCGACTCGCCGGCCAGCGTCTCGGCGGTCATCCGGGCCAACCGCCCCTCGCCCTGCGGCACCCAGAAGTCCATCTCGGGGAACCGCGGCGGCAGCGTCTCGAAGTACGACGCCTGGACCGCGATCTCCAGATCCTCGTGCTCGCGCGTCTGCTCGCCCAGGAACAGGTCGATGGCCCAGCCCGCGGCGACGAACCAGGTGCACTTCGCCCCGGCCATCCGCTCGGTGACGGTCTGCGGCGACCAGGCCGCCCACGCCTCGGTATCTGGCTGCATCCGTTCACCGTAGAGTGCGGCGGTGGCCAACATCTTCCAGGGCATCGCCGCGACCGCACGCAAGGTCGCGGCGAAAGTCGCCCCGGCGAACCAGCGACCGGGTCCCCGGCACGTTCCCACCTCCGACCGTGGCCGGCGACTCGACTACTCACCGAAGCTGGACGGCGACGCCGACCCGGGCGAGATCGTCTGGACCTGGGTGGTCTACGAGGACGACCCGCATCAGGGCAAGGACCGGCCGGTGCTGGTGGTCGGGCGCGACGGCCGCACCCTGCTGGGCCTGATGCTCTCCTCGCAGAGCGAGCGGGACGGCCAGCGCAACTGGCTCGCCCTCGGCCCCGGCGAATGGGACCGGGACAACCGGCCGAGCTGGATCCGCCTCGACCGCGTGCTGGAGGTCGACGAGGACGGCATCCGCCGTGAGGGCGCCGTGCTGGACCGTGACCGTTTCGACCGCGTCGCGACGGAATTGCGCCAGGAGTACGGCTGGCGCTAGGCCGAGGACGGCGTCCGGATAGCGTTAGGGCATGACAGCGGACGTCATGGTCGGATTCGGCGGCAAGCAGGCCTGGCTCGCGGTGCGCGACGGCGACCCGGAGCGGGTTCTGGCCGCCCTCGGCCTGCGTGACCTCGGCGCGGTCCGGTGGCGCGACGGCATCGACCTCGCCCACCTGAGCGACGACCGGGTGGCCGTCACGCCGCCGCTGCAGGGTGCCCGCGACACCCCCTGGGTGCTCGCCGCCGGCCGCTGGCTGATGCGCCCCGGCACCAGCCTCGACCTGCCCGGCCTCTCCGCCGAGCTGCACACCGAGGTGCAGTTCTTCGCCACCCACCGGGTCACCGAGTCGCACCGCTGGCAGCGGGCCGCCGACGGCGAACTTCTCCGGGCGTTCGGTTATGTCGGGCAGACCGGCGCGGTGACCTCGTGGCACGGTGATCCCGACCCGGCCGAGCGGGACGCCGGGCTGCCCGCCGAGCTCGACGACGAGACCACGGTGCTGATCGCCGAGCAGGACGTGCTCAAGGTGGCCGGCGCCTGGAGCATCGACCCCACCACCCTCGGGGGCCGGCCCGCGCCGGGCCCGATCCGTCTCGGCGCCGCCGACTGAGAAGGGCACACCATGCGCAAGTACGTGATGATGGGCGTTCAGGGCAGCGGCAAGGGCACCCAGAGCGAGCTGCTCTGCGGCGATCTCGACATGGTCCACATCGGCGTCGGTGACCTGTTCCGCTGGCACGTGCAAAATCACACCAAGCTCGGCGCCCAGGTGCGGCGGGCGATGAACGCCGGCGAGCTGATCGGCGACGACGAGGTCGAGTCGGTGGTGCGCGGCCGGCTGGACCAGCACGACTGGAACTACGGTTTCGTCGTCGACGGCTTCCCCCGCAACGCCCGGCAGGCCGAGTTCTTCATGGAGAGCTTCGACATCGACGCGGTCATCCACCTGGAGATCCCGGACGACGAGGTGCGGCGGCGGGTGCTCAGCCGCCGGCTCTGCCCGAACTGCGGGATGGACTACAACCTGATCGCGGACCGTCCCGAGGTGGAGGGCCGCTGCGACATCTGCGGGCACGAACTGACCACCCGGGCGGACGACACCCCCGAGGCGCTGGACGCCCGGCTGCGCGACTACCACGAGAAGACCCGGCCGGTGCTGGAGCTGTTCCGGCGCAAGGAGGTCGTGTTCGACGTGGACGCCCGGCCGGCGCCGGAGGACGTCCAGCAGAACATCCGCAAGCTGCTCGGACTGCCGGCCTATGCGGCGAATTGAGCAGCGAATGGCCTGTCGGGTGAGCTGCTGATCGAGGCAGGGTGCACGCCGGAAGGGGGCGCACCGGGGGGCCGCGCCCTCTTCCCCCTATTCCGCGGCGATGCCGTACATCTCCTTTTTCCAGAGCACGTTGCAGACCGCTTCCAGGCCCCGGGTCAGGTGCCGGCGATAGGTGCTGAACGGCAGCCCGAGCCGCTCGGCCGCCGCCTCCTGGGTCGCCGCGCCACTCAGGAACGTCGCGGTCAGCGCCCGCTGATACTTCGCCTGGCGGCTGTCCGAGCCCAGCGCGTGCAGGGCCGCCTGGAGCTCCTCGCGCAGCGCGGCGACCGGGGTCTCCGCGGTGCCGTCCACGATCAGGCGGCTGCCGATCAGCCGGTTGTCGGCCAGCAGATCGGGGCGGCGCCAGCAGCGCAGCGCGTCGCGTACCGCGAGATCGAAGTCGGCGCGGGTCATCCGCGGCCCGGTCAACGCCCGGCCGGCCGCCGAGGCCGGCCGGCGCGACAGCATCAGGTCGTCGGCCCGCTCGTGCCACTCGTCCGGCTCCCGCTCGCGCCAGTTGGTGGCCAGCAGTGTGTAGTCGCGGCCGCCGACCTCCGCCGCGCCGACCTGCTCGCCCGAGCAGTACTCGTCGAAGATCGGCGCCCAGAAACCCGGGTCCGGTGTGCTGAAGAAGGTCCAGGTCAGCCGGTCGTCGCGGATCAGGTCGGCGGTCCAGCGCAGCTGCATCAGGTCCATCGCCGGCGACGGCCGCTGGTAGGCGCCCGGATCGATGGCGAACCGGATCACCGCGAGGTGCTCGCCCGGCCCGAGCGGCGCCACCGCCCGGGTGTGCTCCCACGCGCGGGCCAGCACCGGGTCGGCCAGCTCGTCCGCGGCCGGCTGCGCGATCACCAGCCGGGCGAAGAAGGCCCGCACCTCGCCGCGCCGCCTTTGCACCCGGAACGCGTCCGGCTGCCGGTCGAGCCAGAACTCCGCCAGCTCCCGCGATTCGGCGCCCTCGGTGCGCTCGACGATCGCCAGCACCGCCGCGCGGTCGGCCGGCCGGTAGCGGTCCTCCTCGAGCCCGGCGTCGCCATCGAACACGTAGGACTTCGCGGTCTGTGCCCGCTGCGCATAGGTCAGCTCGGCGATCGCGGCCAGCACGGTGTCGTCGGCCGCGGTGCGCACCCGCTCGACCAGGTGGGTGCGGATCCGGGTGTGCGTCTCGCCGTAGGTCTGCGGGTCCCGCCACCGCAGCTCGCTCTCCAGCATCCGGCGCACCACGTCGCGCGGGTGCAGGCCACGCTCGTCCGGCTCGATGAAGGGCAGCTCGCACAGCCAGTCGAAGAGCGCCGCCGCGTCCGCGTCCGGCAGCGCGACCCGCAACAGCTCCTCGGTGGTGGTCAGGGCGTGCGCGCTCACCTCGAGCGCCCGGCGGTGGTCCGGCGAGGGCGGTTCGCCCACGATCCGGGAGAGCACCGTACGCGCCACCGCGTGCCCCGACCTCTCCAGCGGCCGCCGCACCGCCGCCTGCGCGGACACGTGCAGCGCCAGCGGGTTCCCACCACCGAACGCGGCCACCGCGGCCCGTTGCGCCGGACCCAGGTCGTACGGTTCGAGCAGCACCGCTGCCTCGTCCGGGGTGAGGTCGTCCATCGGGATCGCCCGCAGCACCCCGGCCCAGCCCGGCTCGGCCAGCCAGTCGGCCTCCGGCGCCTGCCGTCCGGCGAGGACCACCACGCTGCCGCTCGGCATGATCGGCAGGAACACGTCACGCAGCCAGTGCCGGGGGAGGTCCCAGCGGTCCAGCGAGTCGATCAGCAGCACCGGCCGCTCGACGCGCAGCGCCGCCTCGGCCGCGGTCAGGAACGCCTGCACCCCGGCGTCCTCGCCGTAGCAGTCGACCAGCACGGCCTCCCGGCGGGCCGACCGGGCCTCGTCCGCGAAGCGCCGGAGCAACGCGGATTTGCCGATCCCGCCCGGCCCGTGGAGATGCAGCACGCTGAACGGCCCGGCGGCCATCTCCAGCGCCGCCCGGAAACGCCGCAGCTCGGCGGCCCGGCCGGCGAACGAACGCGCCCGCATCGCCCGCAGATGCTCCTCGAGGCGGGGGACCGTCAGTGAGGGCTCCACCAGCAGTCCTGACCGTGCGTCATTCATCGGAACCTCGCAGTAGTTGAACCTTCGAGCAACTCAAAGAATGATGGGTTCCGATCGCCATCTGATACATGAGTTCCACAAACCCGGTGTGAACGCGCCTCGGGAGTGCGCGACAATTCAGGCGTGACTCTCGTAGACGACCTGCAGTGGCGTGGACTGATCCAGGACTCGACCGACCCCGAACACCTCCGGGCGGCGCTCGACGGCCCCCCGATCACGTTCTATGTCGGTTTCGACCCGACCGCCGCGTCGCTGCACGCCGGCAACCTCATGCAGGTGGTCACCGCCCGCCGGCTCCAGCTGGCCGGGCACCGCCCGCTGATCCTGGTCGGCGGCGCCACCGGGCAGATCGGTGACCCCAAGGAGTCCAGCGAGCGGTCCCTCAACCCGCCCGAGGTGACCGCCGAGTGGGTGCAGCGCATCCGCGGCCAGCTCGCGCCGTTCGTCACCTACGACGGGGACAACGCCGCCACCCTGGTGAACAACCTGGACTGGACCGGCCCGACCTCGGTGATCGAGTTCCTGCGCGACGTCGGCAAGCACTTCCCGGTGAACAAGATGCTGGCCCGCGACGTGGTGCGCAACCGCCTGGAGAGCGGCATCAGCTTCACCGAGTTCAGCTACCAGCTGCTGCAGGCCAACGACTTCCACGAGCTGCACCGCCGGCACGGCTGCATGCTCCAGTTCGGCGGGTCCGACCAGTGGGGCAACATCACCGCCGGGGTGGACTTCGTGCGGCGCCGCGGGGCCGGCCCGGTGCACGCCTTCACCACTCCGCTGGTGCTCAAGTCCGACGGCACCAAGTTCGGCAAGAGCGAGGGCGGCAGCATCTGGCTCGAGCCGGCGATGACCTCGCCCTACGCGTTCTACCAGTTCTGGATCAACGCCGACGATCGCGACGTCATCAACTACCTGCGCTTCTTCAGCTTCCAGAGCCGCGAGCAGATCGAGGAGCTGGAGAAGGCGACCGCGGACCGGCCGCAGGCGCGGCTCGCGCAGCGCTCGCTGGCCTACGAGGTGACCGAGCTGGTGCACGGCAAGACCGAGGCGGACCAGGCGGTGGCGGCCAGCCAGGCCTTGTTCGGCCGAGGATCGCTGGGGGAGCTCTCCGCGGACACGTTGCGGGCCGCCTTGGCCGAGGCCGGTCTGGTTTCGGTACGCGGTGAGCTGCCGACCGTCGGTCAGCTGCTGCAGCAGTCCGGCCTCGTGAAGAGTGGCGGGGAGGCGCGGCGCACGGTGGCCGAGGGTGGGGCATACGTGAACAACGAACGGGTGACCGACGCCGACGCCGTGGTGCCGTCGTCGGCGCTGCTGCACGGGCGGTTCCTGGTGCTGCGTAAGGGCAAGCGGACCTTCGCCGGTGTCGAGGTGGTTTGAGTTTCCCCAGGTCATGGCCGTGTGATGGCCGTCGCATGACCCCGATTTGGCGGCCCGGGAACGAGCCTGTAATGTTCTCAGGGCCGCCAGGGAAACGGGCGAGCCGCGGGGAAGATCCGCAGCGGCCGTCCTGGGGGAACCCCAAGAGCTTCGCCTCTTAAACGAGGTGGGTTGTTGGTGTGTGGTTGTTCTTTGAGAACTCAACAGGGTGCTAGATAAGCCAGTGCCAATTAGTTATACCCCGGCCAGGGCGTTTTTGTTCTGGTTGT
>NZ_JBVJIP010000021.1:0-183791 GCF_055586225.1 Actinoplanes sp. NPDC051388
ACGGTCCACGCCTTGCTCACACCGAACCGAACGAGACTGATCTTCAGCTCGTAGCGCCGATCAACATCGATTCAGCAGATCGTGTTAGCGGCTCTAAGTGACTTCAGCCGCCGTGGCGGAGTCGAACTGAGCGTCGAATTTGCAGCTTTTCGATTTCGCCGGCCGTGGTCGCGTCCAATCCGGGGGAGGGGTTGCCTTCAAGAAGACGCGGAAGGGTTCACCGGCATAGGCTGGACTGGCCGCGAGATACAACGTCCAATTGGCACATATCTCGACGTCAACGCGATTCCCTCCAGTGTCCGGGCCGGGTCGCAGGCGCTCGAGCGAATACGCGGAGCCAGCGTTCCGATTGCTGAAAATATCAAAGTAGACGGCGAGATAGCAAACGCTGCCCGCGGCTGTGCATCCGATCAACAGCCAGATCAGCAGCGTGAGCGGATTGACTCGTTCCCTCCAGCGAAGTTTCCGGGAGGCGCCACGGGTGCGCTTCCCTGCACCGGCAGGAGGTGTCCCCTCCCCACTCGCCGACATCTCCGTCACGCTCCAAGGTGGAACCTGCGTTTCTCACCAGAAACAGCCGTAGCCGGTCGCCCGACGATCGGGAACCGATGTGACCTAGATCCGACCGAGCTCAGTGGACCCGGTCACCCGCAGCCGGTCGGGCCGCCCCCGTTCAGGAACCTACGACCCGCCAGTGCAGCTCGGCCGGGGTGATCCCGGCCGCCGCCTGAGCTTCGGTCCGGCGGCGGCGGAACCACGATGTGGGGATTGGCTGCTTTCGGCGGGCTCGGGGGCTGGCACAGTCGGTGGGGTGGACATCGATGATGCGCAGCGGCTCTGGAGTGCTCGTCCTGGGTGGCTGAACACCGCCAGCTATGGGCTTCCGCCGCAACCGGCCTGGGACGCTCTGCAGGCGGCCCTCGCCGACTGGCGGGGCGGCGCCACCAGCTGGGAAGGGTGGGACGACGCGACCGATGACGCCCGCGCCGGCTTCGCCCGGCTGGTCGGGGTGCCGAGTGCGGACGTCGCCGTCGGGTCGCAGGTGTCGCAGTTGCTCGCGCCGGTCGCGACCTCGCTGCCGGACGGCGCCCGCGTCGTGGTGCCGGAGATCGAGTTCACCTCGAACCTCTTCCCGTGGCTCGCCCAGGGTGAGCGGCTCAAGGTGACCACCGTGCCCACCGCGCGGCTTCTGGAGACCGTCGCCGCCGGTTGCGACGTCGTCGCGTTCTCGCTGGTGCAGTCGGCCACCGGCGAGGTCGCCGCCTATGCGGACCTCATCGCGGCCGCTCGTGCGGTCGGCGCGCTGGTCGTGGTCGACGCCTCGCAGGCCTGCGGCTGGCTGCCGTTCGACGCGGCACCGGCGGATGTGGTCGTGGTGGCCGGATACAAGTGGCTGATGGGCCCGCGCGGCACCGCCTTCGCCTATCTGAACCCGGCCGTCCGCGGCTCGATCCGGCCGATCGCCGCCGGCTGGTACGCGGGCGCCGACGTGCGCGCCTCCTACTACGGCCCGGAGATGCGCCTGGCCGGCAACGCCCGCCGCTTCGACGTGTCGCCGGCCTGGTTCAGCTGGATCGGCGCCGCGCCCGCGATCGCCCTCGTCGAGCGGATCGGCGTGGCGCGGATCCACGAGCACAACGTGGCCCTCGCCAACCGGTTCCTGACCGGCCTCGGCCGGCCACCCGGCGACAGCGCGATCGTGACGGTCGACGCGCCGGGCGCCGAGGCCAAGCTGGCCGCCGCGGGCATCCGCGCCGCCGTCCGCGCGGGCCGGGTCCGCGCGTCGTTCCACGTCTACACCACCGAGGCCGACGTCGACCTCGCCGTGGCGGCGCTCAGCTGAGAGCGAAGATCACCACGCGGGGGCGCCGGGCGGGGTCGGCCGCGATGGACTCCCCCGGCTTCAGCGTTCCGGTGGCGAGCACCTCGCCGGTGCGTGGATCGACGATGCGGTACGCCGCGGGCGTACCCGTGTCCTGCATCATCGGCAACCACCCGCCCAGCTCCTGATAGACGATGTGCAGGGCGCCCGGCGCGCGGAGCGCGCGCGGCGCGATCAGGGTCTCCCAGTCCGGTTTCATGTCCGTCGTGGGCAGGCCGTGCAGGATCCGGCCGAGCAGGCCGACGTAGGTCGAGCCCTGGTAATCCAGGGCGTCGCGCCAGCTGCCGCCGGGGCCGAGGAAGAACGGCGCGTGGCCGGGCTCGCCGTCGCGTTGCACCCACTGCCAGATGTTCGCGGCGCCGTAGACGACGCCCATCGTGCCGCCCGCGCACAGGTTGCTCCACGCCTCGTGGCCCTGCCACCAACCCGTGGCGACGTCCGGGTGACCGGTCCGCTCATAGGACGGCTCGCCGTTCGCGACCGCCTTGACCGGCTCGTCGCGCCACATGTCCGCGACCCGTTCCGGCACGTGCTCGCCGCCGTGGCCGGTCTGGCACCACTGGAAGTCCAGCCACTCCTGGTCCTGATGAGCGTGGGCGCGGGCGTGCGGACGATAGTGGATGCCGGTCGGCTGGGCGTAGCAGTCGGTTTCGTGCACGGCACGACCGCCCGCTTCGACCTGTGGCTCGGTGCCCGATCCGTCGGCGCCGACGAGGTACACGGCGGGCCGGGCGCCGTAGCGGGCGACCAGGTAGCGGCAGTAGCGGGCGTACTCGTCCGGTGGGACGACCGTGCCGGCCACGTCCAGGCCTTTCCAGCCGAAACCCTGGAACACCGGCTGGAGCACGGGAACGATGCCGTGCTCGACCAGGATGCCGAGCAGCCGGTCGAGGTACTGGAAGTAGGCCGGGTTCAGCTTCGTGAGCCGGCCCTCGGGCAGGTCCTCGAAGCCGACGTCGAAGCCCTCGTCGGCGGTGCGGTCGCGGGGGCCGGTCGCGCGCATGTCCGGTTGCACCGACATCAGCAGCACGGCGTTGAATCCCTTGGCCTGCCGGTCGCGGGCGTAGACCCGGACCTGTTCCTCGGTGGCCCGCCAGGGCAGTGCCCAGGCGGTGTCGGCGACCAGCAGGGCCGGGGTGCCGTCGGCGTGCACGAGGCTGCGGCCGCCCGGGGACATGCGCCAGAAACCGTGCCGGTGGAAGGGATCGGCGCTGTCGTCCGGCACCACCGTCATGGTTCCGGTCCGGCCGGTCGTGGTCTCCCAGCGCCACTCGCCGTCGAACTTGGGCGAGGCGAATCGCACCCGCCAGACGCCATCGCCGTCGAAGAAGGCCGGCCGCCGCAGCACGGTCCCGTCGTCGTGAGTGAACGTCGCCCACGCACCGTCCGCGCCGTAGAGCTCCGGGCTCGACAGCGTGATCTCGGCTTCCTGCCACGGTCTGATGTCCATTCAGCGTCCGTCCGGGTCTCGGCTCAGCCCTTGGACGCGCCGGCGGTCAGGCCGCCGACGATCCAGCGCTGCAGGAAGGTGTACGCGATCAGGATCGGCACCACCGCGATGAGGATGCCGGCGGCCAGTCCGGTGCTGTTGTTGGAGAACTGGCCCTGGAAGTTGAGCAGCCCCACCGGGATCGTCTTGTTGGCGTCCGAGTTGAGCAGAATCAGCGCGAACAGGAACTCGTTCCAGGTCGCCACCGCGTCGAGGATGAACACGGTCACCAGCGCGGGCAACGAGAGCGGCAGCACGATGGTCAGGAAGATCCGCCACGCACCGGCGCCGTCGATCCGGGCCGCCTCGATGATCTCGTCCGGGATCTGCCGGATGAACGACTGCAGCACCAGCACCTCGAACGGGATGCCGAACGCCAGATAGGGCCCGATCAGCCCGAGCAGGCTGTCGGTCAGGCCGGCGCTGCGGGCCATCACGAACACCGGCACGATGGTGATGTAGATCGGGATGGTCAGGCCGAGGAAGACCGTGTACATGATGGCCGGGCCGAACCGGATGCGGAGCTTGGCCAGGGCGTAGGCGAGCATCGCGGAGACGAAGACGCCGAGCGGCACCTTGAGGACCAGCAGGATCGCGCTGTTGCGATAGGTCGTGCCGAAGTTGCCGATGTTCCAGGCGTCCGCGAAGTTCTGCAAGGTGAACGTGGACGGCCACGACAACGGCCCGTTGCCGACGAAGTCCGTCAGCGGGCGCACGGCGGTGACCACGAGCAGCACCAACGGCGAGATCCAGATCAGCGCGGCCAGCGTCGTCAGCACGGTCGCGCCGATGCCGCCCCGGGGCCTGCGGTTGACGGCGGGCCCGGGCTCGGTCGCGACGGTGGCGTCCGGCAGGGCCGCGGTCGGGGCGATGCTCATACCGCGTGCTCCTTCGTCTGGGAGCGTACGTAGGGGATGCTGACCGCGATCGCCACGACGGTGATCACGACCGCGATGGCGGTGCCGTAGCCGGCCTGGCTGTACTGGAACACGTTGAAGTACATCCACGTGCCCATCACCTGGGTGGCCGTGCCGGGGCCGCCGTAGGTCATCGCGTAGATCAGGTCGAACACCTTGAACGAGTCGATGACCGACAGCGCGATCACCACGTAGTGCGCCGGGCGGAGGCTGGGCATCGTGATGTGCCAGAACTGCTGCCATCGGGACGCGCCGTCGACGGTCGCCGCCTCGTACAGGTCGGGGTTGATGCCCTGCAGCGCGGCCAGATAGAGCAGCATCGGGAAGCCGACCCGCAGCCAGATCGCCGCGACCATGGTCGCGCCCAGCGCGGTGGAGTCCTGGCCCAGCCACGGCTGGGCCAGGCCGTCGAGGTTGACGGCGCGCAGGAACGCGTTGATCGCGCCGTACTGCGGGTTGTAGAGCCAGCCCCAGATCGACGCGACCGAGACCAGCGGCAGGACGGCCGGGGTGTAGAAGATGAGGCGCAGCACCGGTTTGCCGCGGACCCTGCCGTTCAGCAGGACCGCCAGCACGAGGCCGAGGACGACCGGCACGACGACCGTGACCACGGCCCAGATCACGTTGTTGATCGCGGCCTGCACGACCACCGGGTCGCTCGGCATGTTCCGGTAGTTGTCCAGCCCGACGATGTCGTAGTCCGCGCTCAGGCCGTCCCAGTCGGTGAAGCTGAACCACAGCGAGGACAGCGCCGGATAGACCAGGAAGGCGACGTAGACGAGCAGCGCCGGGAGCGCGAACGCCCAGGCGACCAGGCCCCCGTGCCGAGTCTTGGGCCGGGCTCGCCGATGCGTCGTGGTGGCCACCGGTCAGTCCTTGTTCCAGGCCTTGATGACGTCCTGCATCTTCTTCGCCGCCTCGGCCGGGCTCGACTTGCCCTGCAACACATCGCTCTGCACGGCGAAGTACTGGTCCGCCTCCTTCTTCGGGAAGGCCTGATCCTGAATCGTGTAGAAAGGCTGAGCCCCAGGACCCTTCGACCATTCGTACGAGAGCGGCAGCGTCGCCTGGTCCGGCTCGGCGCCGGTCACGATCGACGCGGAGATCTTCAGTGCCTTGATCGTCTCGACCTGGATCAGGAAGTCGAGCAGGGCGGCCGCCATGTCGGGGTTGCCGCTCTTGGCGTTGACCATGTAACCCTCGACGAAGCCGGAGTGCCGGGCCGGCTGGTGATCGGTGGGCAGCTGGAAGACGCCGAAGTCGTCCGCCTTCTTGCCACCGGCCTGGATGCCCTGCGCCTCGGTCCACGGTCCGGTCAGCGTGTAGGCGGTCTTGCCCTGCACATACCAGAGCTCGACGTCGGCCGGGTCCAGACCGACCGCGCCGTCCGGCAGCCACTTCCGGTCCTGCCACTTCTTGAAGTTCGTGAAGGCCGTGACCACCTCGGGCCGGTCCCAGCTCTCGTCGCCGGTGAGCAGCTTGTCGTGCAGTTCCGGGCCGGCCGAGACCTCCAGCAGGTATTCGAACAGGCGCATGACGTCCCAGCCGTACTTGCCGCCGAGGCCGGCCGGAGTCACCCCGGCCGCCACCAGCCTGGTGTTCGCATCCTCGAGCTCGGCATAGGTCTTGGGCGGCGCGGCGATGCCCGCCTTGGCGAACGCGGCCTTGTTGTACCAGGCGCCGATGCCGAGGGCGATGAACGGCAGCCCGCCCTTCACGCCGTCGAAGGTCATGCCCGAGACGGCGGCCGCGTTCAGCTTGGAGTCCCACCCGAACTTCGTGTAATAGGCGCTCAGATCCATGGCCTGCTTCGCCTTCACGAACGGCGCGCCGATCTGGCCGCCCCAGATCCGCCAGACGTCCGGACCCTTGCCGCCGAGCAGTTCGGTGCGCAGCTTGTCGGGATAGACGGCGGCGCCGGAGCCGGGCAGCGAGTCGACCGTCGTGGTCGTGCCGTTGGCCGCGTCGAACTTCTTGATCTGCTCTTTCAACAGATCGATGGTCGAGTTGTCCTCATAGGTGAACACCCGCAGTTCCTTGGACCCGGTGCCCGAGCCGCCGGTGCTCGGTGCGCCGGACGTGCCGCCGCCGGTGCAGGCGGCGAGAGCGGCGGCGAGAGCGGCGCCGGAGCTCAGGCCGAGAAATCGGCGCCGATCGAAGGCGTTGTCGGTCATGACACTCTCCTGGGGGGATGGCGCGGCCCTGGGGCCGCGGGATCGCCCCGGTCAGCGGAGGTTCTGTTGCCGGCCGAAGCGACGGATCTTGGCGAACATGTCCTCGAGCAGGAACCGGACGTCGACGATCTCGACCACCCGGATCGGGTTGCCGGAGCCCGGCAGGTAGTGGCCCTCCCGGCCGAATCGGGGAGCCGGCACGGTGCGGAACTGGGCGCCGCGCGGGAAGAGCATGAGGGAGACGGCCGGCGAGTCGCCCAGCGAACGGGACTCGATCGGCTCGCGGTGGTGGGTCGCGTTCCACTCGATCAGCTGGCGAATCAGGTAGTCGGCGAGATCGGAGGTGCCGCCGATCCTCTCCTCCAGCTCGGCATAGCCGACCGAGACCTGGGAGTACACATTGGACGG
The DNA here is from genome assembly GCF_055586225.1 of Actinoplanes sp. NPDC051388. Lineage (NCBI taxonomy): Bacteria > Bacillati > Actinomycetota > Actinomycetes > Micromonosporales > Micromonosporaceae > Actinoplanes > Actinoplanes sp. NPDC051388. Next base: position 6,871 of record NZ_JBVJIP010000021.1, read on the forward strand.
CACCTGCCAGACCGTGATCCCGGAATCGAAGACCACGTTGGCGGCGGCGATGTCGTTGCCGAGGTTGAACTCCGGGCCCGGATAGGAATCGACGCCGCCGTAGCCGACGCCACCGATCCAGATCACCACGACTTCGCGGCGGACGATCTCCGGGTCGAGCAGGATGGCCGTGGCCATGTCGGTCAGCGGGCCGAGGAACGCGACGAAGAGCGGGTCGTCGGCGGACGCGAGGCGGCTCTCGTCGATGATCAGGCGCGCGCCGGGGCTGCCCCGCGGCGTCGCCTCGTCGGGGATCGCGGTGGCCGCGCCGTCGGCCACCGTGATCTGTCCGGTCAGATCCATCAGCCGCAGCAGCAAGTCGATCTCCTCGCGGGACTCGGCCATGCTGCGGTCACTGCGGTGGTCTCCGAAGTGGGCGGCGATCAGGCCGCGCACCTCCAGCGTGGGCGACAGCAGGGCGTGCACGATGGCGAACTGGTCGTCGGCCTCGTTCTTGGCATCGGTGTTCACGATGACGCGGCGCCGGGCTGCTGGAGACATGGAAGCTCCTTGCTGTCAATTTCATTCAGCACCGTATATTTTATCGGTGAGCACCGTCAAGCAATCACTTCGTCATACTTCGGAAACTCCGCACCGTATTTTTATTCGCTTCCCGGCGCGGATACCCGGCAAGATGGATCCCGACGAGCAGCGGAAGGGGCATCCGGACATGACGGCAGGACCGCGGGGCGGGGCTCGCCCGCTCCCGGACGGGCAGCTTCGGATGATCACCAAGGTCGCCCGGATGCACCACGAGCGCGGCATCCGCCAGGTCGACATCGCGGAGACCCTGCACCTGTCCCAGCCGCGGGTCTCGCGCCTGCTCAAGCGGGCCGCCGAGCTCGGCATCGTGCGCACCGTCGTGGTCGTCGAGGAGGGCATCAACACCGAGGTCGAGGAGGCCCTGGAGGAGCGCTACGGGCTGGCCGAGGCGGTCGTCGTGGACGTCGACGGAGACAGCTCGGACATCCTGGCCGGGCTCGGGTCGGCCGGCGCCACCTATCTCGAGTCGATCCTGACCGGCGGCGAGCGGATCGGCATCTCGCCGTGGAGTCAGACGCTGCTGTCGATCGTCGACCGGATGCGCCCGCTTCGGCTGGCCGGCGCCGACAATGTCGTGCAGCTGATCGGCGGGCTCGGCGTGACCTCCGCCCAGGCCCGGGCCAACCGCCTGCTGGACGACCTCGCGCACATCCTCGGCGCCACCGCCACCTTCGTGCCCGCGCCGGGGCTGGTCGGCAACAAGACCGTCCGGGACAGCCTGCTCGCCGAGCCGGCGATGGCCGCCGTCGCCGCCGAGTGGGCCTCGCTGACCATGGCGCTGATCGGCATCGGGACCCTGCCGCCGTCCGAGTTCCTGCGCCAGAGCGGCAACGCGGTGGGCGACCAGGACCAGGCGAAACTGCTCGCCGCGGCGGCGGTCGGCGATGTCTGCCATCGCTTCTTCGACGCGGCCGGCGAGCCCGTGCCCAACGACCTCGACGACCGGGTGCTCGGCATCGATGCGGCCACGCTGCGGGCCGTGCCGCGCCGGATCGGCTTCGCCGGTGGCGCCGCCAAGCACGAGGCGATCCGGGCGGCGGTCGTCGGTGGCTGGGTGAACGTGCTGATCACCGACATCGGCACCGCGCACGCGCTGCTCGACTGAGCCTCGCCAGACCCGGGCGTTGACAAGCCCGACATCACGCGTTCACAGTGGTGGCATGAAGATTCGCCTATGAATGGATATTCATGAGTCTCCACCGAACACTCGTCATCGCCGTCGTCGCCGTCGTCGCCCTGACCACCGCCTCCACGCCGGCCGCGGCCTCCTCCGCCGGGCGCGCCGACAAACCGCGAACGGTCGTCACCACCGACATGGAGCAGGACGACCTCGCCTCGCTGGTGCGCTATCTGCTCTACACCAACGACGTCGACACCCAGGGCATCGTCTACACCAGCGGCCGGTTCCACTGGGCCGGCGACGGCAGGGGCACCGAGTTCTTCCTGCCGGGCCGGGAATACGACACACCGCAGACGTCCTGGCGGTGGACCGGCACGCGGACGATTCAGGATCAGGTGCTCCCGGCGTACGCGAAAGTGTTCGGGAATTTGCGAAGGCATGACCGGGACTATCCGAGCCCGGCGGAACTGCGCTCGCTGATCCGGGTCGGGAACATCGCGTTCGAGGGTGAGATGTCGGCGGACACACCTGGCTCCGACCTGATCCGCGGGCTGTTGCTCGATCGCGACCCCCGGCCGCTCTATCTGCAGGCCTGGGGCGGCACCAGCACGATCGCCCGCGCGCTGAAGTCCATCGAGGAGCGTTACTCGGAATCCCGGCAGTGGCCTCGGATCCGGGCCGCCGTCTCGGCGAAGGCGGTCATCCTGGCGAGCGGGTTCCAGGACGAGACCTACGCGGACTACATCGCGCCGAACTGGCCCGGGATCCGGGTCGAAGAGCTGTCCGCGGGCTATGCCACCTGGGGTTACAACTGCAACTGGGGCGGCGCGGGCAACGTGCGCGGGCTGCCCGCCGACCGCGTCTACTTCACCGGGCCGTGGATCCGGCCGAACATCCAGACCGGACCGTACGGTTCGCTCTACCGCTCGTGGCTCGACGGGCAGGCCATGCCGGGCGATCAGCTGGACATCTTCGGCGATCCGGAGCTCGCGCCCGGCGGTTGGTGCAAGCCGCTCGCGCCCTACGACTTCCTGTCCGAAGGGGACAACGTCGCCTTCAATCCGTTGCTCGACACCGGAATCCAGGCGCCGGACAAGCCGTGGCTCGGCGGCTGGGGCGGCCGCGCCGAACAGGTGACCGCCTCCCCCGACCTGTGGCGGCTGGTCCCGGCCGAGAACGGCATCGAGGACTACACGACGCTGCGCTGGGCGGCGGCCGCGCAGAACGACTTCGCGGCGCGCATCCAGTGGACCCTCGGACGGGCCGGCAATCACGCCCCGACCGTGCGGATCCTCGCCGATTCGGTGCGGGCGCGGCCGGGCTCGACCGTGACGCTGCGGTCGCACGTCTCGGATCCCGACCGGGACCGCGTGACGACGAGCTGGTGGCAGTACCGCGAGGAGGGCACCTACCCCGGCGCGGTGACGGTCAGCGCGCGTGGAACCGTCCGAGTCCCGGCGGACGCCCTGCCGGGGCAGACCATCTCGGTCATCCTGCAGGGCACCGACGACGGCGGGTTCCCGCTCACCCGCTACGACCGGGTGACCATCCGGGTTCAGGGGGTGTAGGCGCGGACGGTGGCTCCCCTGGTGAGGTAGAGGGCGCCGCCGGCCGCGACGACATGGTCGGTGAGACCGGTGTGGGTGGTGCCGTAGGCGACCGGCTTGCCGTCGGCCGGCGACAGGATGACCAGGGTCTTGGCGCCGGTCACGGTGTAGAGCAGCCCGCCGGCCCGGATCGGCCGGCCCGGGGCGTTGACCGCGCGGGTCCAGAGCAGCTTGCCGGTCGCGGCGTCGTAGGCGTTGATCCGGCCGGCCGACGCCACGTAGACCCGGCGCCCGTCCGTGGCCAGCTCGCCGGACTCGTTCCTGACCCGCCACAGCGTCTTCGCGGTCTTCGCGTCGACCGCCCGCAGCTCCTTCGAGTCCCACAGGTAGAGCTGATCGCCGGCCGGGTTCGCGGCGCGCGCCACCACCTTGCCGCCGGTCCCCCAGGTGGAGACGCCGGTGGCGATCGAAGCCACCCAGGTCTCCGGCGACGTCGTGCGGGACAACACGATCCGGCCGCCCGCCGAGACCGGACCACCGAGCACGGTGTTGGGCGCGTCCCACAGCTGCTTGCCGTCGGACACCCGGTAGGCCACCACGCCGTAGCGCGCGTCGTCGCAGGTGCCGCAATAGCCGGAGGTCGCGATCACGCCGGCGTCGGCGACGATCGTGTCGACCATCCAGGACCCCTGACTCGACCACTTCTCCACGCCGGTCTTGACGTCGAGCGCGGTGACCGTGCCGTCGTAGTTGCTGTTCGAGTAGCAGTTCGTGTCGGTGGCGATCACCAGGCCGCCGACCACCACGAGCCGTGCCGTAAGCGCGCTGAAGCTCTGGTTGATCCAGAGGCGCTTGCCGGTCTTGACGTCGTAGGCCGCCACCCCGGCGTCGTGCAGGAAGACGCGGCCGTCCACGACGACGGGCGCGGCCGGGGCCGGGCCGCAGCCGGGATCAGCCTCGCCGATGGTGACGCTCCAGCGCTGCTTGAGCTTCTTGATGGTGCTCGCGTTGACGACCGACTCGGCTGGGTTGTAGCCGGTGTTCCCGGGCCCGTAGCCGTCATGCGTCCACGTGGTGGGCACCACCGCCGACGCAGAGGCGCCGGCCAGCACCGCGGAAACCGTCAAGACCGCAACCAGCAGCCGCCGAACCTGTCGCATGCCCAACCCCCGTCGTTTCCCTGTTCAACGGACGGTCACGGGGGTTCGACACGGACGATGACTGCCGGACAGAACCCGCGGCGTTCCCCGGAGCTCGGCGCTCTCCACCAGCCGTTCATCAGGTTCACCGTGTCCGTCGTTCGGGTCGGCGTTCTCGTTATCGTCAGGAGCGAGTCCACCAGCACCCACTCCCCGCCGCCGGCGAGTATTCGCGTCGAGGCTTCGGTGCGGGCGTAGAGCACCGGCGGCTCCACGGATGTGAGTTCCCGCCAGGCCACCTCCGCCGCGGACACCCGGATCACGTCGGGCCCTGGCCATGGCCGCCGCCAACCCGCACCCAGACGAGTGTTGAGCTGCGCTTGCGTCGGCGATGTCGCGAACTCGAAATCAGCATGCTCGATCGCGTGACGCAGATAGCGCTCGGCCTGCGCCAGGGCATATGTTCCGTCGAGCCGTACGCCGACCTCCACGCCACTGGTCAGGCCGTGCTCACCGTCCAGATTCGCGGAGAACAGGGCACCATGCCGGCCGTCGGCGATGATGCCCTTGGCGTGATTCAATGAGTCACCGACGATGCGTACGCCGAGCGCATCGAGCGCGCGCGCCTCCTCGCGATGGTCGGCGATGTTGTTGCGTGCCCGGCAGAGCAGGGTCACCCGCACGCCCCGTGCGACAGCGGCCGCGATCCGGTCGTGCACGAGGTCCGGTTCTTCGATGAGGTCGCGCAACGCGAAGGTGGCGAGCAGCAACTCCCGCTCGGACCGGTCGATGATGTCGTGCATGGCCCGCAGGATGAATCGCTCGTCATCGTGCGTCCAGATCACCCCCGGCCGGCGGACCATGTCCGGCAGCGCCGGCTGACACGGTGACGGCGTCGGTTCCCGCCGGGCAAGGGCGTACGCCTCCCCGGGTGACGCCTCCCAGCCGCAGTCGGAGTACCACATGCGAGTGAAGAAGCGGGCCAGGCGGGAAGCCTCGACCGGATCCTCCAGGACGACGCCGCTCTCGCCGGTGACCTTGCGTTCGGGCCGATCGATGAGCGCACTCGTCTCCAGGTTCGCACTCGAGACGAGGGCGACCTCGTCGTCGATCACGAGAAACTTCGCGTGGCAGCTGTCGTAGCCACGGACGAAGATCCCGCGCCTGGTCATCTCCTCGAATCGGTGACGCTGGGCGGCGTCGGCCGCGGTCGCATCGTCCTCCAGCCCGGCCAATCCTCGATGCAGGCTCTGTTCGTTCCAGGCGGTGATGACATAGACACCGCCCCGGAGTCGTTCCACCGCCTCGAAAAGCGCGTCCAGCAGAGCCTTGTCGCCGATGCGAAAGCTGGCCAGGAAGACTTTTCTGCGAGCCCGGCGGATCAGCTCCACGGCGACCTGCTGGATGCTGGGCTCCGAGTCGCGGTAGCTGAACAGGTGGCGGTACTCCCCCGGATCCGGCGCGGCCACGAACGGCGCCCGGCCGCCGTCCCGGAGCAGGAAATAGCCACCGGGGACGGCCATGGCACCGAGGTCCAAGCGGTTGTCAGGCGTGGTCGAAGTCATCGTGCTCCCGCAGGGCGTAGGCGAGGCGATAGTGACCCAGTTGCCAGGCTCGGTCGAGGACCCTGTCGCTCGCCAGAGCCGCGACCGCCGAGTGCGGAAGACGGGCGGCCGCCACCGCGAGCCGATCGTGCACCACACGCGCGATCGAACCGGCGCTCACCGCAGCATTGATCGCCTCGTCCACGGCGACTGCGGCGGTCGCCGACGGGTCGGCCGCGACGAAGGCGAGTGCCACCTCGACGACGACGTCCGGCGTCTCGATCGCGAGGCCGGCCGGTTTGGCGAGATTCCTTCCGGCGCTCGCCATCACCGCGGCCTGGCGGCCGGTGACGGCGATCCGCCATGCCGCGGGCGACGCCCGGCGCGGTTGTGGCGGTGCCTCCGACGTCGCCTGACCGCCCACCAACGCCTGCCACATCTCCAGCGGACGCTCGGCCAGGACCTGATCGACTCCCAACCATCCCTTGACCAGACCTTTCAAGCCCGGAAGCAGAACCGCCGGCACCCCATCGCCGATGGACAGCCGCACCTCGGTGCCGGTGTCGCCGACGACTTCGGCGGTGCAGCGGAAGACCGGGCACAGCCCGTCCGCAAAGACGCTTGCTTCGGTCTCCACCCCGACGATGCCGGCCATCCCCACCAGGAGGTCGTTGAGGCTGCGCCCGCGCCAGGTCCCGTTCACCGGCCACCGGCCGGCCGGTCGCACCCGAGCGCGGTCCCAGCCGAGCAGGGGATCGCCCCCGGCGGTTTCCCGGTCCAGAAGGATGATCTCGCCGGTTGCCGGAAACAACACGACCTGAACGGTCGCGAGTCGCTCCTGTTCGATCTGCTCGGCCAGCACCATGCTCCGGCACAGCGCATGGTCGGCCGGCGCGCCGGTCGGAGAGAGTGCGCCGGCCGCGACCAGGCGGCGGCCGAGCACCGGAAGCAGGTGGGACGGCAGGTCGGTGATCTCCTCGAACTCCGCTGGGGTGGAGGCGCCGAACGCCAACCCGATTTCGAGGATGAACCGTTCCATCGAGGTGAGGTCGGTGGTCCCCGCCAACCGCACCGGGACGTTGCGCCACCAGCGCATGGGCACGAGAGACTCCTGCACGACCACCCACGTGTCCTCGTTCACGTCAGGTGGGGCATCGAGCAGGTGCAGCTTTCCGGTCACAGGTCCTTCACCAATCCGTAGCCATCGGCGCCGCTGTCCAGGAGCTGGAAGAGGTTCGCGTAGAACCGTTCGGCCGGATCCAGGCCCCTGAGCCGGCGCAGCGTGTCGCCATGGCCGACGAGGACCAACGCCCGGCGGGCGCGGGTGCAGGCGACGTTCAGGCGGCGGATGTCCTGGAGCCAGAGTCCGGCGTTGCGGCGCGGACCGCTCCGGCCCGGGTACGCACGGCAGAAGCTGACGATCACCAGATCGGCTTCCTGGCCCTGAATCTTGTCGATCGAGTCGATCACCCGGAATTTGAGTGCGCGGAAGGCGCCGCACGACGGCCAGCCGAGTGCCTCCCTGATGAGCGTGGCCTGCCGGCGATAGAAGGTGAGCACGCTGACCGTGATCGGCGCCGCGCCCACCCTTCTCAGTTCGCTCTCCCACCTCTCGCAGGTGGCGACCACCCAGTCGACCTCCAGGCTGTTGAAGCAGCCGTTCCGATACTGCTGGTGCCGGGCCCTCTCGCCATAACTCGAGGTGTCCAGCAGGGTGACCGGATGCCGGAGCGCGGTGGAGGTGAGCGGCGTGACGCCCAGCTCGGCCAGCTCGTCGGCCCGGGGAGTGCGATAGTCGCCGCGGTAGACGGGATCCCTGACCAGGCCGGCGATCGGCTCGATCATGCGACGTTGTTCGACCAGGGACTGCCGCAGCCCTTCGGGGCAGGTGGTCAGCGCACGTTCGAACAGACTCCGCACCAGGTGATCCAGCGTGGTTCTCAGCATCGCCGAGTCGAACCGTCGCCACATCTCCGTCACGAGGTCCCGGTAGTGGTCGGGCCAACTGCCGTCAGCGACGCAGCGTTCGGCCTGGCGCAGGACCTCCGCGACCCGGAACGCGTGCATCTCTTCGTCCTCGCGCCAGAGCGCGGCGAGCTCGTCCACCGCGGCTCTCACGTCCGCTGCACCGGTGCCGCCGGCCTTGTGCAGCGCGGCCAGTGCATGGAGATGCTGTTCGTCGGCGGGCTCGACATACGGTGGCAGCTGATGCTCGTCGCCCACCAATATCCAGCGGCGGGCCCGGACCGCACCGATCAGGAACTCGCTGTCGATCACCCGGCTGGCTTCGTCCACGATCAACGTGTCGAAATCCAAGCCTTCGATGGCTTCGGCCGTGACGCCGGCGGTCGTGCAACAGATCACGTTGGCGGCTTGGCGGAGCTCACGGGTCAGCCGATCGGGCTCCAGGGGACGCACCAGTTCGAACCATCGCTGTTCCAGGGTGATTCGCTTTGTCAGCACCGCGAGCTGCGAATCGACCTCGTGCAGACGCGGCAGTGGCGGCGTCCGGGCCGGCCGGCCGGATGCCGCTGCCGCCTGCTGCAGGGCCTGCTCGGCGGCATCGAGGGACTGCCGGTCGAGCTGCCACCTGCCGTAGCGTTGCCGGCCGTCGCCGTCGCGGGCGGCGCCCAGTGCCCGAAGGTTCTCCTGAGCGGTTTGGTGCTCCAGGCTCCAGCTGTGGTGCAGGCGGGCGAGCCGCGCGCCTTCCGCGGTCGCCGCTCGGCCGTCGCTCCGGAGCCGGCTCAGCTCGTCGGCCCGGCCGACGAGCCCGGCAGCCCAGGAGCGAAATCGCCGGCCGGCGGAGGCAGCCACTATCCGGTCACGCAGTTCGCCCGCCGTCCGATCCGCCACGACCATCGCTTCGGAGAGACTGTCGACGGCCTGCTGGGCGGCCTCCATCCGCTGGGTGCACGCGTGCCAGGACCGCTGAAACCAGCTCTGCCAGGCCCGGAACGACTCCGCTGACGCGGCCTCCTGCCTGGCCGCTCGGGCCCGGGCCGCCTCGGCACGGATGTGCTCGACCAGGATCGGACGCTCGGCGTGGAGCCGGTTTACCCGGCTTCGCCACACCTCAGACCTCGAGTTCTTCGGTGTCCGCGTGCGGCGCAGGTACTCGGCGCTGATCCGATCCAGCAGAAATCGCTGAAGGTCCTCGCTCACCTTCGCGTCGTCGTAGGCGAGGCGAATCGGGAAGACCTCGGGTCGGTCGCCGATCCGGCGGAGCACCTCGTCGACGGCCACGTGCATGGGAGCGAGCAGGAGCACTCGTTCGCCCCGGGTGACCAGGTGCAGGATGAGCTCCACGATGACCGTGGTCTTGCCGGTGCCGGGCGGGCCCTGGATCAGGAAGGCGTGCGGTGTGGCCAACGCACCCGCCACGGCATCGCGCTGCTCGTCGTTGAGATCGACGCCGCTGAGATTCCGGAGCGGCGTGGGCGACGGGTGCGCCGGCCGGAGCGTGGCGGGCTCGGTGAGAAGCGCGGCCAGATGATCCCAGTTCCCTTCGATCCTTCCGTCCAGGAAGGCGTTGACCGCGATCCTGTTCTTTGCCATCGCGAATCGGTCCTGCTGGACGAGCTTGACGCGTTCGCCGACCAGGAGGGTGCGGCGAGGCTGCGGAAGCTCACAGGCCCTGCCGTCGATCGCGAGCAGTGGCAGGCGGTGACTGTCTCCGTCAACGTGCACGGTGACCAGGCGATCTTCGGACAACTTCGCGGCGGAGGACAGCTCCAGCTCCGCCCTGCTCTCGTCCGCGGCGACGACGACCGCGGTCTCCTCGACCCGGCCGGTCAGTGCGCTGCGCGCCTCCAGCAATCGGAACACGGTCAGCAGGGGGCGGTATCGCTGACGCACCTCACCCTGCGTTCGCCCGTGCGCGGACACCGCCGGCTCTCCGGCGCGCAGCGCGCGGTGCGCCCGGCCCGTTTCCGTGCGGCGGCGACGGACCAGTTCCAACGCCACGCCGAACAACTGAGTCAGAACATCCAGGTCGCAGGCTTCTTCGTCCCACAGCTCGGTGAAAGCGACGTCCCCGGGACGAACCGGATCCAGCCGGCCGAGGCCGCCGCCATCCTTGATCGAGCTGACCTTGCCAACCGCGACTCCGCTGTCTTTGCCGCTCGACTGATTGACGTAAACGACGTGATACGTGCCGCGCAGGACGTAGTACGGACCCTGGTTACCCGACCTGCGTTCGATCATGACGCCGGCGCGCAGATCGGCCGCCACCTGAGTCAGCTCGAACCCGTAGTCGCGGCGCGGATCGACGCTCAGGCACACCCGGGCCGACTCGAATTCGGCCGGCTCGAACAGGTCAGGTCGATGGTCTCGCAGATAACGCTCAGCCCACTCGCTCGGCAGGCTCAGCCGACCCGTCATGCATCAGCCAGAAAGGTGAGTTGCTCGATTCTCTCGTCCACGTCCTCGGTGCCGTATTCGAGCTGCCAAAGTGCTCGTACGCTGCGCAACGCCAGACTTCCCAGATCCCGGCTCAGCTTGGGGTCGATCGTTCTCGAACCGTGGGCGAGCACCGATTCGTTGCGGACCCGGATGATGCCCTTCAGGTGCCGCAGTCCTCTCTCGGAGGACATGTTCAACCGCTCCATCAGCGGATCACCGAGGGCGTGCAGCAGCAAGGCGGCGTCCATCAACGCGATCGGAGCGGGAAGTCCTTTGGCCGGCACACCGTGGACTTTGACGCTGGCCGCAAGATAGCGTTTCTCGAGGTCCTCCGGGTCCTCGACCAGCAAATGGTAGTCGGGGTCACCGGTCCGGAAGCCGGATGCGATTCCGGCCAATCGCCGGGCGAAACAGCTTTCGATGGTCCGGTAACACAGCAGAGCACCGAAATCGTTACGGCCGAGCCGCAGATAATGCTGCCCCAGGAGGTAGAAGTTCAGCATCAGTGACGCATCCTGATGTCCGGCCGGCGCTCCGGCGAGCACGTCGAGGAAATCGAGTTGCCGGCGCAGCCGCCGGATCGCAGCGGGACGAACGCGGTGCCCGGGATCGGTCAATCGGGTCCGCATGATCTGCACCCGCTCGCTGATCTCCGTGAGGTTCAGATCGCACCATGCCTCGTAGACGCTGGACAGATCGCGGAAGAACCGGGCTCTCGAAGGTTCGTAGGCAGACTCGGCGACCTCCGCGAAGCGTGCCTGCGCCGCCGTGAACGCCCCGTGCCGGAAGGCGACCATGGCGGTGTCCAGTTCACGATCGCCGAACATCTTGGTCGGGTTCGGAATGATCACCAGGCGTTCGGTGCCGGGCAGGGACTGACGAAGCTCGGGGTCGAAGGTGCTGTCGATGTAACACATCGACAAGTCGAGCTGCGCTGCGGCCAGCGCGGCGCTGGCACTCATGACCTTTTTGCCGCCGGTGATGTCGATGATGATGTTCGGGCGATCGTTTCCGTCGTTTCCGGCCGGCCGCGCCGCCTCCTGGATCAGCTGGTAAATCTTCATGGGATCAGTCGGCTCGACAGAGTGTGCCTGAATCTGGGAAAAGGGCAGCGTCACCGCGTCGTGGATGGTGTCGAGACTGGATCGGGTCGCGTCCGAGCCGATGATCATTAGTCTCTTCGGGCGGAGCAGCTCGAAGGCCAAGATCGTCGTCTCCGGCGAAAACCCGGAAAGGCTCACCAGCAGGTCAACCGGCTCCCGTTCGACATCCGCTGAATTGATCTTCGCCTGTGCGATGACGGCCGGCAGCAGCTCGGTCAGCCGGAATCGGCGCGCCTGCTCAGCGGGAGGTCCTTCGCCGCAAGCGACTTCTCCTCGAAAGATGCGGCGCAGCTTGCCGTTCATCTGCTCCAGAGTGTCCATCGAAATCTGACTCTAGCCATCCATTGTGCTCAGCGCAGCAACGATTTTTCTACACGACCGGCGAAGAGTGACGGGCCATCGGGTCCGTGATCGAGTCCGCGCTCGCGGCGCGCGAACATCCTGAGCGCTGCGGCCGGCAGATCGTGGTCGAGCATGCGATCGACGCCACGGAAGGGGTGGGGGTAACACCACCGGTAGCGCCTGCTGTACCCGACTTTGGCCAGGCTGCTTCATTTTCCGGACGGCGGAAGGTTTACAGACTTTCAGGTGTGTTTAATCAACAGGAACCAGCGGTCCGCCTCCAGGGCCTGACCCGCCACTATCCGGCCGACGGGGAGCCGGTGCGCGCCCTCGCCGGCGTCGACGCGGTCTTCACTCGCGGCAGCTTCACCGCCGTGATGGGACCGTCCGGCTCCGGCAAGAGCACGCTGCTGCAGACCGCCGCGGGGCTGGACCGGCCCACCGCCGGCAGCGTCCGGATCGGCGGCACCGAGCTGTCCCGGCTCTCCGAGACGAAACTGACCCGGTTGCGCCGGGACCGGATCGGCTTCGTCTTCCAGGCCTTCAACCTGATCGGCGCGCTGACCGTCGAGGAGAACATCGTGCTGCCGCTGCGGCTGGCCGGCGCCCGCCCGGATCGGGCCTGGCTCGACCAGGTGATCGGGCGGGTCGGGCTCGGCGACCGGCTGCGGCACCGGCCCTCCGCTCTGTCCGGTGGACAGCAGCAGCGGGTGGCGATCGCGCGGGCGCTGGCGGCTCGGCCCGAGGTCATCTTCTGCGACGAGCCGACCGGCGCGCTCGACACCGCCACCGCCGCCGAGGTGCTGGCCCTGCTGCGCGGGGTCGTCGACGAGCACGGGCAGACCGTCATCATGGTGACTCACGATCCGGTGGCCGCCTCCTATGCGGATCGGGTGATCGTGCTCGCCGACGGCCGGATCGTGCGGGACATGCCGCAGCCGGGCGCGCGGGTCATCGGCGAGAGCCTGGCCGCGCTGGGTCGCAACCGGGAGCCGGTCCGATGATGGCGCTCGCCGCGCGCATGCTGCGCCACCGCCCAGGTTCGTCCTTTGCCACGTTGCTGGCGCTCACATTGGGCGCGCTGATCCTGACGGCGATGGGCGTGCTCGTCGAGTCGGGACTGCGCCATCACCCCGAGCCCGTGCGCTACGCGGCCGCCGATCTGGTGGTGGCTCGGCCGGACACCACCTTTACGACCAAGGAGTTCGGCGGCGACGTTCATCGGAGCACGGTCGTCCTGCCCGAGGGCGGCACGGTGCCGGCCGCGCTCGCCGGGCGGATCCGGGAACTGCCCGGGGTCGCCGCGGTCGCTCTCGACGAGAACATCGTGGTCGACGGCACGAGAAGTGGGCGCGGCTGGAGCAGCGCGGCGCTCACCCCCTATCGGTTGGTGGCCGGGCATGCGCCGCAGAAGGATGACGAGGTCGTGCTCGATGCGGCCGGCGCGCGGCTGAACGAGCGGGTGGACCTGCTGGTCGGCGGGGTGCTCCGGCCGTACACGATCAGTGGCCTGGTGGCGGGGAGCGGGACCGCCGCGGTCTTCTTCAGCGACGCGCACGCCGCGGCTCTCGCGCCGCATCGCGGAGAGGTCGCAGCGATCGGCGTGCTGGCCGCCCCCGGCGCCGACGTCGGCGACCTGCGTGCCCGCATCGCCTCCCTGGCCGGCGATGCGAAGGTGCTCACCGGCGCGGACCGCGGCCTGGCGGAGCGCTCGGCGGATCGGGCCGCGGCGAGCCTGCTGGTGCAGATCGGCGGCTCGTTCGGCGGATACGTGGTGCTGCTCATCGTCTTCGTGGTCGCGGCGACCGTCGGGCTCTCCGTGCGCCATCGCCGCCGCGACCTTGCCCTGGTGCGCGCGGTCGCCGCGACGCCCGGTCAGGTGCGCCGGATGATCATGGCGGAGGCCGCGCTGATCAGCTCGATCGCCGGCCTGCTCGGCGTGCCTCTCGGCCTGATCACGGCCCGGTGGCTGACCGGCGAGCTCACCGGTCGCGGCTTCCTCCCGGAGAGCTTCCCGATGGTGCCCGGCCTGATCGCCGCGCCCGCCGCGTTCGTCGTCGTGCTGGTCTCGGCCGTGCTGGCCGCGGTGCTGGCCGCGCGCCGGGTGGCCCGCATCAGGCCCGCGGAGGCGCTGGGCGAGATCGCGGTCGAGCCCACCGGCGGCGGCCGAGGCCGGCGGATCGGCGGTCTGATCACGCTCGCCGCGGCGGTGTCGGCGACGCTGGCCGCGATCGGCCTGAGCGGGCAGACCGCGATGGGCGCCGCGATCGGCATGCTCTATCTCTTCGTGCTGGCGGTCGCTCTGCTGGCACCCTGGATCAACCGTGCGGCGGCCCGGTTGCTCGAGGTGCCGCTGCGCGCGGTGTTCGGCACGAGCGGCTATCTGGCGACGGCCAACCTGCGCGCGAACGCCCGCGGCACGGCCACGGTGCTGACGTCGCTGGTGCTCGCGGTCGGGTTCGGCGGTTCGGTGTGGTTCCTGCAGAACAATCTGGAGCGTCAGGCGGTCACGCAGAGCCGTGCCGGCCTGCTCGCGCAGCGAGCCCTGGTTGCCCCGGCGGGCCTCTCCGGCTCGGCGGTGGCTGATCTCCGCGCGATTCCCGGGGTACGGGTGACAGCCGTCCGCCACACGTCGGTCGTCGTCCCCCTGCTGGGCGACGGCGAAGTCATCGCCGCACGGGCCGTCGATCCGTCGACCGCCTCGTCCACCCTGGACCTGAAGGTGACTTCAGGCAGCCTGACCGATCTGGGCGACGGCACGGTCGCGGTGTCGCGCACCCACGCGTCGATGTTCGGCTGGAAGCTCGGCGAGAACGTGGAGATGCGGCTCGGCGACGGCACCGAGACCCGGGCCCGGGTGATCGCGATCTATCAGCGCGGTCTCGGCTTCGGCGACGTCGTCCTGCCGCACGACACGGTCGTCGGGCACACCGCGGCGAACCTGGACGACGAGGCGTTGATCAGTGCGCCGCCCACCGCCGATCCCGCCCTGCGCGCGGTCGCCGCCGCGCATCCGGGCAGCACCCTCGTCGACACCGCCACGCTGACCGGCGGCCTGGCGCGGGACCTCGCCCTCAGCGCCTGGCTCAATCGCCTGCTGATCGCCGTGATGGTCGGCCTGACCGTGATCGCGGCCGCCAACGCCATGGTGATCGCCGCGCTGGCCCGCCGGCGCGAGTTCGCCGTGCTGCGCCTGACCGGCGTGACGCGGCGCCAGGTCAAGCGGATGGTCGACGCGGAGCAGCTCGGCCTGCTCGGAACTGCGGTGGTGCTCGGCGGCGCGATCGCCGCGCTGACGCTGAGCAGCGTGGTCCGGGCGCTGACCGGCAGCCCGGTACCCTATGTGCCGGCGCTGGGCTGGGTGGTGGTGCTCGGCGGGACCGCGGCGCTGGCCCTGGCCACGACCGTGCTGCCGATCGCCCGGCTGCTGCGGACGCCGCCGGTCGAGCACGCCGGCATCAGGGAGTGACCACCGGCCACTCCACCACGGTTTCCGTCCACATTCCAACTGCCTCTCATGGCTTCCGTCCGAGGGAGCTCACAGGATGGGTCCATGAACGGAGGTGGGTGTGTGATGACGGATCAGGACGAGGTGCGGGAGCGGGCCCACTCCGGGTGGGGGTTCCTGCTGGTGCTGGTCGTGCTGACCGGCACGGCCGGTTACCTGTACGTGAGCACGGACCCGACGCAGGGCCTGGGCTATCGGTCCGGTGATCGTCCGCACGAGATGCGCCGCGCGATCTGCTACAACGACGGTGGCCGCTGCCCGCCGAGCGGTCTGCGGTGGACGATCCCGGCCGCCGGCGCGGTCGAGACGAGGCTCACGCTCGACGATCCCGGGCGCACCGAGCTGTACGGCCGGATGAACCTCGCGTCGGCCGGCTGCGACGCCGCGGTCGACTGGTCCATCACGGTCGGCGGCGTTCTGATCGGCGGCGACACGATCCGCGCCGGCGGCCGCGACCAGCCGGTCGCCGGCACGCCGCCGGCGGGCTCGCAGGTGCTGACGGTCACGGCGCGGCGCACCGACGACGGGTCCTGCCCGGCCGTCTTCCAGTGGTTCTCCGCGGGCCTGACCTGACCGCTCGCGGGCCATGCCGAACTGCACGACGAGGCTTTCACGGTGGACGCGTTCGAGCAGCTCTACGCCATCGGACGGCCGGCCGCCGAGCCCTCGCCGCGACGGCCGGCGGCGGCCAGATAGGCGTCCAGGGCGGCCGCGCCGGCGAGCATGGCGCGGCCGCGCGCGGAGAGGCGAGCGTGCCAGTCGTGCAGCATCGACTCCAGCGGCGCGACGCCGCCGGCCGAACGCACCTGGACGATCAGCGGGGCGATCTGCGCCAGCCGGTAGCCGCCACGCCTGAGCTGGTGGACGAGCTGAGCGTCGCGCACGTCGGCCGCGCCGTAGACCCGGTAGCCCGTCCTCGGGTCGCGGCGCGGCTGGACGACGCCGGCCCGTTCCCACTTGCGCAGGGTGGCCGGGCGGACGCCGAGCCGCCGGGACAGCGGGCCGACGAACTGGTCGCCGCGCTCCGGGCGCGCCGGATTGAGGGTTGGCAGGGCGGCCTCGACGGCCTGGAGTGTGCGGCGGTCGTCGAGGAGCTGGGCATGACTCTCGTCGATGAGGCGCAGCGCCTCGGCGGTGTCGTCCCGGTTGACGGCCCGCATTATCGCGGTAGCGGACTGGTGGCCGTGGCCAGGCGCGAGGGCGAGGAACGCGTGCAGGGCCTGCGCGTGCCGCGGCGTGTAGGTGCGGTAGCCGTGTGGGGTGCGCTCGGCCGCGGGCAGGATGCCGGCCGACTCGTAGTTTCGGATCGCCTGGGTCGAGAGGCCGTGCCCGCGCGCCAGGTCGACCGGCCTCAGGTGCCCGTCCGTTCGAAGGTTTCGCCCCACCGCTCCGCCCACACTCGTGGAAAGTTTCAACAGTTGGTTCAACGATACCGTTAAGGGTATGTACATCGCTCTGAAGGAACTTCGGCCGACCCGGCCACGACTGCTCGCGCTGGGTGAGCCCACCCATGGCGAGGACACGCTGCTCGAGGTTCGCAACGATCTCTTCCGGCAGCTGGTGGAACGGGACGGCTATCGGACGATCGCGATCGAGAGCGACTGCGTCATGGGCCTGATCGTGGACGACTACGTCACGTCGGGCACCGGCGACCTCGACGACGTGCTGGCGCGCGGCTTCAGCCACGAGTGGGGCGCCTTCGGCGGCAATCGCGAGCTGGTGCGCTGGATGCGGGCGCACAACGAGGGCCGGCCGGCGCCGGAGCGGGTGCGCTTCGCCGGCTTCGACGGCCCGCTGGAGATCAGCGGCGCGGCGAGCCCGCGACAGGTCCTCACGACGCTGCACGCCTACCTGGCCGCCCACGTCGACGCCGGGCTGCTGCCGTGCGGCCCGGAGACGCTCGACGGCCTGCTCGGCGACGACGACCGGTGGACCGACCCGGCCGCGATGCGGGATCCGGCGCGGTCCGCCGGGCAGACACCCGAGGCGGATCGGCTGCGGCTGCTGACCGACCAGTTGGTGGCCCTGCTCGAATCGCAGACGCCGGGCCTGATCGCGGCATCTTCACGTGCGGACTGGGACCGGGCGCGGATGTTCGCGCGCACCGCGGTCGGCCTGCTGCGCTACCACTTCTGGATGG
Organism: Actinoplanes sp. NPDC051388; assembly: GCF_055586225.1. NCBI lineage: Bacteria > Bacillati > Actinomycetota > Actinomycetes > Micromonosporales > Micromonosporaceae > Actinoplanes > Actinoplanes sp. NPDC051388. The sequence continues at coordinate 24,297 of NZ_JBVJIP010000021.1, forward strand.
CCGACACATCACCGGCCCGGATGGCGTGGCTGCTCGGCATGCGGGATGCGATGATGGCCGCCAACCTGCTGGCCGTCGCCGAGCGCGGTCCGGCGCTGGCATCGGGCCACAATGGACACTTTCAGCGCCACCGGGGCAGCATGCGGATGGGCGGCGCGCCGGTGGACTGGTGGGGGGCCGGCTCGATCGTGAGCGCGCACCTGGGCGAGCGATATGCCTTCGTGGCCACCGCCATCGGCACGATCGCGCACCGCGGCGTGCGGACCCCACCCCCGGACACCGTCGAGGGCATGCTGTACGCCCGCCCGGGCGACCGCTTCATCGTCGACCCCGGCATGCTGACAGCCGCGGCAGAACGCGAATCCCCCTGGTACGGCTATTCCCCGCTGTCCCACCCGTCCGAGGCCGACGGCATCGTGTTCGTCAAGGACCTCTAGGCCGGGCGCGTGCGCCAGAGCAGCAGCACGAAATAGGGCGCACCGATCAGGGCGGTGACCAGACCCGCGGCGAGCTGGGTCGGGGCCAGGACGGTGCGGCCGAGGGTGTCCGCCACCGAGACCAGCAGGGCGCCCAGCGCGACCGCGACCGGCACCGCCCGGGCGTGGTTGGCGCCGACCAGCGCGCGAGCCGCGTGCGGCGCCACCAGGCCGACGAAGGCCAGCGCGCCCACCGCGGTGGCCGCGCTCGCGGTGAGCACGGCGGCCAGCGATAGAAACCCGAGCCGGGCCCGGCTCAGCGGCACGCCCAGCACCCGCGGCACGTCCTCGTCCAGCGCCACCAGGTCCAGCGTCCGGGTGCCGAGCAGGGTCAGCGGCAGCGCGATCAGCAGGACCAGCGCCACCGGGAACACCTGGGACAGGGTGCGGCCATAGGTGGAACCGGCCAGCCAGGTCAGCGCGAGGTTGGTGTTCCACGGCGAGGCGACCAGCACGATCAGGGAGGTAAGCGCGGCCGCGCCGGCACTGACGCCGATGCCGACCAGGACGATCCGGTCGGAAGCCGGGCCGCGGCCGGCCGCGAGCCGGTAGACCATCGCGAACGTGCCGAGCGCCGCGACCGTCGCGACGGCCATCACCGGCCACGCGCCGATGCCGGGCAGCAGCAGGACCATCGCGACCGCGCCGACCGAGGCGCCGGGCGTGATGCCGAGCAGACCGGGCTCGGCCAGCGGATTGCGGCAGACGGCCTGCACGACGATGCCGGCCAGGGCGAGCGCGGCGCCGCCCAGCAGTGCCGCCAGCACCCGCGGCCAGCGCTGGTCGAGGACGAACGTGACCGCCCGGCCGGAGTTGCCCTGCCACCAGTTGGCGACGTCGCCGAGCAGCAACATCCGGTCGCCGAGCAGCAGCGCGGCGATGAACGCGGCGATCAGGCCGACGCCGAGCAGCACGCCGATCACGGTGATCGCGGCGCGGCTGCGGATCCGGCCGCGCGCGCCGCGGGCGGGCGCCGCCGCCGGGCCACCGGACCGCAGCCGGCGGGCCAGCCAGACCAGCAGCACCGCGCCGGCGAACGTGGTTACCACGCCGGTGGGAATCGAGATGGCCCGCTCGGCGGGCAGCACCGCGCGCAGCAGCACGTCGGCGCCGACCACGATCAGCGCGCCGGTCAGCGCGGCGAACGGGAGCAGCAGCAGGTGTTTCCCGAGGCCGGTCACCCGGGTGGCGAGCAGCCGGGCGATCACCGGCGCGCTCAGCCCGACGAAGCCGATCGGCCCGGCGACGGTCACCGCCGTCGCGGACAACAGCACGGCGAGGACGACCGCGACGACCCGGGTACGCCGGACGTCGACGCCCAGCACCCGCGCCGAGTCGTCGCCCAGTTCGAGCACGTCGAGCCGGTGTGCGAGCAGCAGCACGGCCAGCACCGCGACCAGGATCAGCGGCGCGGCCAGGGTGACCTGCCGGGTGCCGGACTGCACGGTGGTGCCACTGCCCCAGCCGAACAGTCCCGGCGTGTTCACCTGGAAGAGCATCAGCAGCACATAGGTCAGCGACTGCAGGGCCAGCGCGACCGCCGAACCGGCCAGCACCAGCCGGGTCGGCCCGGACGCGCCCCCACGGGCCACCGCCAGCACCAGGCCGGCGGCGGCGAGCCCGCCGACGAAGGCGACCACCCCGTTGACGAAGAACGGCAGGGTCACCCCGAACGCCGCCACGGCCACGACGGCCACCCAGGCGCCGGCGTTGACGGCGAGGGTGTCCGGCGCGGCCAGCGGGTTGCGGGACACCGACTGCAGCACCGCGCCCGCGACGCCGACGCCGATGCCGACAAGCACCGCCGCGGCCAGCCGGGGGAACCGGCTCTCGATCAGGATCGCGACCGACTGGGCCCGGGCGTCGTCCGGCCGCGCCCACGGCAGGATCCCGTCGAGCAGTTCGCCGAGGCTGAGGCTGGCGGTGCCCTGGGTCAGGTGCACGGTGGCCAGGACCACCAGCAGCACGACCGCGCCGGCGAAGGCGCCGACGATCCCGACCGTGCGGCGCGGGGCCGGCGTCTGCGCCCGCGGTTGCGGCGGTGCGACCGTGCTGCTGATGGTGCGGCTGGTCATGATCGGTTACTTGGTGATGGCGCCGACGAGCGCGTCGATGTAGGCGTTGGCGGACAGCGGGCCACCGAACATCCAGATGCCGTCCGGGAGCCGCTTGACCCGCTGGGCCTGCACGAACGGCAGCCCCTTCCAGATCGCGTTGCTCTCGAGCGCCGCCACGTACGCGTCGCTCTTGTCGGCCTTGTTGCTGATGTAGACGAAGGTGTTGTCCTTGTTCGTCAGCTTCGTCAGGCCCTCGACGTCGGTCTGGGCCAGCCCGTAGACCTTGTCGCCGCCCTCGGTCCACTGGTTCTGCAGGCCGAGCTCGACGCCGATGCCGCCGAGGAACGACTGCGGGGTGAACATCCGGATCGACACGGTGCCGGAGTCGAGCCAGCCGTCCGACATGGTGTACGGCGCGCCGGCCTTGCCCGCCGCGGCGAGCTGCGCCTTGGCCGAGGCCACCTTGGCGTCGAAGTCGGCCAGCAGCTTCTCACCCTCGGCGACCTTTCCGGTGGCCTGCGCCAGCGTGGTCACCGACTTGCGCATGTAGCCGATCGGGTCCGGCCCGTTCGAACCGAGCAGGGCCACCACCGGCACCTGCTTGGCGATCTCCGCGATCACCGTCTCGGGCAGGTCGGTCGTGGTGACGACCAGGTCCGGGTCGAGCGCGATGATCGCGTCCAGGCTGGGCTCGCCGCGGGTGCCCACGTCCGGGGTCTTCGGGTCGATCGGCGCGGTCGTGTCCCAGTCGTTGTAGCCCTTGGGATCGGCCTGGCCGACCGGCTTGACGCCGAGCGCCACCAGGTTCTCGGTGGGACCCCACTCCAGGGAGACGACATTCGTGGCCGGCTTCTCCAGGGTGAAGGTGCCCCGCTCGTCGGTGATCTGGACCGGTCCGGACGAGGCGGACGGGCCGGGGGCGGCGGTGCCGGCCGGTTCCTCCGTGGTGCCGCAGGCGGCGAGGGCCAGCGCGGTGAGCGCGGCCGCCGTCGTGACGAACGCGCGGCGGGTTGTGAACATCAGGGGTTCCCCTCTGGTGGTGATTCAGGTGGTGGCGTGCCGGTGGGTGTGCCGGCCGATCGGCTGCGTGCGAACGCGCCCGTCCTCGTCGACGTGCACCTCGATCCGCAGCCCGTAGACCTCGCTGAGCAGCTCGGCGGTGAGGACTTCGGCGGGCGGGCCGGCGGCGCGTACGGCGCCCGCCGACAGCAGGACCACGTGGTCGGCCACGGCGGCCGCCTGGTCCAGGTCGTGCAGCACGACACCGATCGCGACACCGTGCTCGTCGGCCAGCTCGCGGACGGTGTCGAGGATCTCCATCTGGTAGCGCAGATCCAGGAAGGTGGTCGGCTCGTCGAGCAGCACCACGCCGGTGTCCTGGGCGAGGCAGGTGGCCAGCCAGACGCGCTGCAGCTCGCCGCCGGACAGCTCGTCGACCGGGCGCTCGGCCATGCCGGAGACACCGGTGAGCCGCATCGCCCGGTCCACCACCTCCGGACCCTGGGCATCGCCGGCGCCGAACCGGCCGCGGTACGGGTGCCTGCCGTACGCGACCACGTCGCGCACCCGGACCCCGCCCGGCGTCGGCCGGGACTGGGTCAGCAGGGTGACCTTCCGCGCGAATTCCTTGGGGCGCAACGAGAGCGCGTCGCCGTCGGGCAGCCGCACGGTGCCGGACCGCGGCGGGTGCAGCCGGGCGAGCGCCCGCAGCAGCGTCGATTTGCCGGAGCCGTTCGGCCCGACCAGCGCCACGACACGGCCGGCGCGGAGCTCGATGCCGGCACCGTGCACGACCGTGCGGCCGTCATAGTCCAGCGTGAGCTCCGCGCCGATGAGCGCACCAACCCCATCCATGCAGGTGAGGCTAACCTAACTTCCTGCGGATCTCCTACTCGGGCTGGTCACGCCGCCCTTCGCGGCTCAGCACCGCCAGATTCCGCTTGAGGGCGTTGAGGTCCTGCAGGTCCTGCCGGTTCGACCCGGCCGCCGCGTGCAGGTGTGCCGGGTGTGCGGCTCCCGGGCAGGTCACGCGCGGGTTCCACATCGCGAACCGGCCGGCCGGGTTCGACTGCCACGCCCACACGTGCAACGAGTAGTAGGCGGGCAGTCCGAAGCGGTTCGGCGCGGCGGTCACGTCGAACTCGTGGCCGAACAACCGTGGCGGCCGGCGGTGCGCGCTGTCCCAGTCGGCCTTGAGGACGACGTATTCGACGGCGGCGAGGACCAGCGTGCCGTCGCGGCCGGGCGCGTAGACCATCGCCTCCGGACGGACCGCCTCGACCCGGCCGTCGCCGACCAGATCGGACCGGGCCCAGTGCACCCCCATGCCGCCCATGCCGGGCATGTCGATGCACGCGATCCCGCTCGCGTCGGTGAGCAGGGCATAGCCGCGCTGTTCCGCGACGGCGATGCTGTGGAACTCCGTGGTGGCGGCCCGGACCGGCCCGAGGCCGGACGGCTCGGTCGCCCGGGCGACCGACATCGTGCCGGTCACCAGCAGGACCGTGGCGGCGGCGGAGCCGAGAAGGATGCTGCGGCGCATCGTCAGGCCCCTTCCTGCACGGGGTGGATCTCGTCGGCGACGAGCCCGTGCGCGGTCCGGTGCACGGTGTTCGCCGCCTCCGCGTCGGGCGCGTCGACCAGGCAGAAGATCTTTCCGGCGGCCTCGTCGACCCAGTACCTGAGGTACTGCACGTCGTAGCGACCCTGCGCCTGCAGGTCGGCCTTGTGCGCCTCGGCGACGTCGTCGAAGGACACTCCGCCGGCGATGTGGTGAACGTCCATGAAGAGCGGCATGACAGGTTCCTCCCGGGTTCGGATGCGGACCCCTGTCACGGTAGGAATGCGGCTCTGACCTGGGCATCGGCAGTCGATGCCCAGGTTGCGCGGCGGATTACCCAGATCGGGCGGCGGCGCGCGAGGACACCCCGAGCTTGCCCAGCACGGCGGACACGTGGTGGTGCACGGTGCGCTCCGAGATGTAGAGCCGGCCGGCGATCGCGGCGTCGGTCAGGCCCTCGCGCAGCAGCGCGAGCACCTCCGCCTCGCGTGGGGTGAGCCCGTGCGGGTTGGCGCGGGTGGCCGCGCGGGGTCCACGCGGGACCACGGTCTCGCCGGCCCGCCGCATCATCTGCCGCACCCGCGCGGCGGACCGATCGGCGCCGATGGAGGTGACCAGGTCCAGGGCGGCGGCCGGCGCGGATCGGGTCAGCGCCATCGCCTCGTCGTGCGGGCAGCCCGCCTCGCGCCACCACCGGGCGGCGGCCTCGTGCTCACCGCTCAACTCCAGCGCATAGGGCTCGGGCGGCGACTCGGGGCGCGGGCCCGGCGCCGCCAGCCGGTCCAGCCAGACGGCGAGCTCGGCGCGCAGCCACACGTCGTCGTCCGGCGAGCCCGCCGCGGCCTCGGCGACCCGCTCGTCGAGCCGCCCGCCCAGCCAGGCCGCCTCGGCCGCCACCGCGGCCACCCGCAGCGGCCAGCTGCGCTCGTCGACGCTGACGGCGAGCTGCCAGGCCTGCTCCAGCGCGTCGTCCGCGGCCGGATCGCCCTGTCGCAGACGGGCCGCCGCGAGCGGAATGAGCAGCGCCAACCGGTTGACCGGCGAGATCGTCCCGCGCAGCGTCTCCTCGATCAGGGCGACCGATTCGGCGAGCCGCCCGGTGCGCAGCAGGGCGGCGGCGTGGGTGCCGCGCAGGCAGACGCCGTACGTCGTCACGTCGTGCTCGTGGCAGAACGCGATGCCCTCGGTGTAGTGCTTCTCGAAGTCGGTGAACCGGCACCGGTCGACCGCCGACTGGCACAGGTTCGCATAGGCGCGGCCGGCCTCGTCCTCCCAGTCGTGCTCGACGGCGAGCTCCAGCGAGCGCAGCAGGTCGGGGAAGCCGTCCCGCCCGGCCGCCAGCTCCAGCATCCCGATGCTGTTGAGGCTGTATGCGACCGCCTTCGGCGCGGATGCCTCCGCGGCCTGGCGCAGTCCCTCCCGCGCCGCGGCCAGGGCCTCCTCCCGCGGATGCGTCTCGCTGATCACCGCGGCATGGAGCGACTGCGCCCACGCCTTCTCCGGCGACGCGGGCCGGCCGGCCATGACGGCGAGCGCCTCGTGCGCGGCGGCCGCGGACTCCTCGCCCCGGCACAGCCGCCAGAGGCAGCGCGACAGGCCGCGCAGGTTCTCGCTGATCCGCACGGGGTCGCCGAGTCCGCGGCGCAGCGCCAGCGCCTCGGCCCGTTCGGCCGCCGACTCCGCCCAGCGGTCCGTCAGCGCCAGCGCCGTGGCCAGCCCCTCGTGCAGCTCCGCGCGGGCCGCCGGGTCGCTGCCGCCGGCGAAGCGCAGCGCCCGCTGGAACTGCGCCGCGGCCTCCCGGTTGGATCGCAGCGCCACGGCGTCCGCGGCGGCGAGCGTGGCGTGCCGCAGCGCTTCGTCGGTCGCGCCGGCCGCCTCCGCGTGGTGGGCCAGGCGGGCATGATCCGCCGGCGTCCCGGCGCGCACCGCGGTCAGCGCCAGCGCGTGCAGCCGCGACCGCCGGCGTGCCGGGATCGCCCGCTCCACCGCGAGCCGGGTCAGCTCGTGCCGGAACCGGTAGGCCTCCGGCTCGCCGACCAGCGTGCCGGAGTCCAGGCATTCGTCCAGCGCCTCGGCGGCCGCGCCGGCGTCCAGCTCGGCGACCGCCGCCAGCATCGGCCCGTCCCCCGGCCGGGTGAGCACCGCCGCCGCGCCGAGCACCTGACGCGCCGCCGGAGACAGTCCCGCGGTGCGGGCCGCCACCACGTCACCGACCGTCCGCGGCACCTCCCCCGGCCCGGCGCTGAGCACCTCCTGCACATAGAACGGCACCCCGCCGGTGAGCCGATGCACCTCGTCCGCGTCGCGCCCGCGCTCGCCGGCCATCCGGCGCACCGCCTCCGGCGAGAGCGGCGCCAGCGAGAGGCGCCGGGTGCCACGATGGGAGGCCACCTCACCGATCACCGTACGCAGGTTCGCCACGTCCCCCGGCCCGTCGTCCCGGTAGCTGACCACCACCAGAGCCCGGGTCCGGGCGATCCGCCGGGACAGATAGCGCAACCAGTCGAGCGTGGCGTCGTCGGCCCAGTGCAGGTCCTCCACCACCAGCACGGTGGTGGCGCCCGGGTCGTCGAGAGCGGACAGGAACGCCGCGAACAGCTCCCGCCGATCCGCGTCCACCCCGCTCAGGGCCAGCAGCCGGCCGCCGACGCCGAACGCGATCTCGAAGAGCGGGCTGAGCGGGCGCGGCGTGAAGCTGCCGTCGCACGCGGACCACCACCAGCGCAGGTCGCCGCGCTGCTCGCGGAAAGCCTCCAGCAGCGCGGTCTTGCCGACCCCGGCCTCGCCGGAGACGAGCACGAAGCGCCCGCTGCCGGCCACCGCGTCGACCGCATAATCGTCGAGAGCCCGCAGGAAGTGCTCTCGCTCGACCAGCTCCATCGAGCGAGCTTACGTCTCGCCGGCCCGCCACGCCGACACACCATCTGGTGTTGTCATTTAGCCGTCACGGCCATATATGGTGTGCCCCGCAGCTGGTTCGATCATCGCTCCACGGTGGTCGAGGCAACAGGGAACCCGGTGCGAAACCGGGACTGCCCCGCAGCGGTGAGTGGGAACGACCGCCGTCATGAAGCACTGAGCGCGAGCTTGGGAAGCGACGGCCAGTAGGCGACCGACAGGTCACGCCCGCGAGTCCGAAGACCTGCCAGCGCGCCGCACGCGTCGCGTGCGGCGGTCGATGGCCGCGTGGGACGGCCGACGCCATCAGCCGGACGACCGCGTCCGGCGGCGTCCCCCTGCGCGCCCGTAACGAGGGGGACGGATGCAAGTTCGCAAGCGCGACGGCAACACCGAGACGGTGGACGTCAACAAGATCGTCAGGGCGGTCGAGCGGTGGGTCGCCGACCTGGACGAGGTCGATCCGCTGCGGGTGGCGACCCGGACGATCAGCGGCCTCTACGACGGCGCCACCACTGCCGAGCTGGACAAACTGTCGATCCAGACGGCCGCCGAGCTGATCGGCGAGGAGCCGCAGTACTCACGTCTGGCGGCGCGGCTGCTCGCCGCCTTCGTGGAGAAGGAGGTGCGCGGCCAGGAGGTCGCGAGCTTCAGCCAGTCCATCCGGTACGCGCACCTGCAGGGCCTGATCGGCGACCCGACCGCCGCGTTCGTGGCCCGCCACGCCCGCAAGCTCGACGACGCCGTCGACCCGGAGGGTGATCTGCGGTTCGAGTACTTCGGCCTGCGCACCGTGGCGGACCGCTACCTGCTGCGCCACCCGTCGTCGCGGCTCGTGGTCGAGACCCCGCAATACTGGCTGCTGAGGGTCGCGTGCGGACTGTCGCAGTCGCCGGCCGAGGCGATCGGCTTCTATCGGCTGATGTCGTCGCTCGCCTATCTGCCCAGCTCACCGACTCTGTTCAACGCGGGCACCCGGCACACCCAGATGTCCTCGTGCTTCCTGGTCGACTCGCCGCGGGACGAGCTCGACTCGATCTACGAGCGCTACCACCAGGTCGCGAAGCTGTCGAAGTTCTCCGGCGGCATCGGCATCTCGTGGTCCCGGGTCCGCGGCCGGGGCGCCCTGATCCGGGGCACCAACGGCCGGTCGAACGGGATCGTGCCGTTCCTCAAGACGCTCGACGCGGGCGTGGCGGCGGTCAACCAGGGCGGCCGTCGCAAGGGCGCCGCCTGCGTCTATCTGGAGCCGTGGCACCCGGACGTCGAGGAGTTCCTCGAATTGCGCGACAACACCGGCGAAGATTCGCGCCGGACGCACAACCTCAACCTCGCCAACTGGATCCCCGACGAGTTCATGCGCCGCGTCGAGGCTGATGCGGACTGGTCGCTGATCGACCCGTCGGATGCCCCGGATCTCCCGGACCTGTTCGGCGACGATTTCGACGAGGCCTATCGCACGGCCGAGAAGAAGGCGGTCAAGACCGTCAAGGCCCGCGATCTGTATGGCCGGATGATGCGCACCCTGGCTCAGACCGGCAACGGCTGGATGACCTTCAAGGACCGGTCCAACGCGCTCTCCAACCAGACCGGCGCGCCCGGCAACACCATCCACCTGTCCAACCTGTGCACCGAGATCCTCGAGGTGAACAGCGACGACGAGACCGCGGTCTGCAACCTCGGGTCGATCAACCTCGGCGCGCACGTCACCGCGGACGGGGTGCAGTGGGAACGGCTGCGGGCCACGGTCCGCACCGCGATCACCTTCCTGGACCGGGTGATCGACATCAATTTCTACCCGTCGGAGCAGGCGGCGGCCTCGAACCCGCGGTGGCGGCCGGTCGGGCTCGGGCTGATGGGCCTGCAGGACGCGTTCTTCCAGCTGCGGCTGCCGTTCGACTCCACCGCGGCGAAGGAGCTGTCCACCCGCGTACAGGAAGAGATCTTCCTGACCGCGCTCGAAGCCTCCACCGTTCTCGCCGAGCGCTTCGGCCCGCACCCCGCATTCGCCGAAACCCGTGCCGCACAAGGCAATCTGCACCCCGAGCTGTGGGGCGCCTCGGTCGGTCAGACCGAGCGGTGGGCGGCGGTGAAGACTCGGATCGCCGAGCACGGCCTGCGCAACTCGCTGCTGATCGCGATCGCGCCGACCGCGACCATCGCCTCGATCGCGGGATGTTACGAGTGCATCGAGCCGCAGGTGTCCAACCTCTTCAAACGCGAGACGATGTCCGGCGAGTTCCTGCAGATCAACACCTATCTGGTACGCGAGCTGAAGGCGCGCGGCCTCTGGACGGCGCGGGTTCGCGAGCAGATCAAACGGACCGAGGGTTCCGTGCAGGGCATCGCCGAGCTGCCCGCCGAGGTCCGCGAGCTGTTCCGCACCGCGTGGGAGCTGCCGCAGAAGGCGCTGATCGAGCTGGCCGCGAGCCGGCAGCCGTTCGTCGACCAGTCGCAGTCGCTGAACCTGTTCCTGAGCGCGCCGACCATCGGGAAGCTCTCCTCGATGTACCTGCACGCCTGGAAATCCGGGCTCAAGACCACCTATTACCTGCGTTCGCGCCCCGCGACGCGGATTCAGCAGGCGACCGTCTCGATCGAGCTCACCCCGGCCGAGGCCTGCTCCCTGGAGAACCCCGAGTCCTGTGAGGCGTGCCAGTGAATCAGAGGTTGCTCGATCCCGGCATGGACCTGACCCTGCGGCCGATGCGCTACCCGCACTTCTTCGACCGCTTCAAGGACGCCATCAAGAACACCTGGACCGTCGAGGAGGTCGACCTGCACGCCGATCTCGCCGACCTGGCCGGGCTGTCGCCCGCCGAACGGCACCTGGTGTCGCGGCTGGTGGCCTTCTTCGCCACCGGGGACACGATCGTGGCCAACAACCTGGTGCTCAACCTCTATCAGCACGTCAACTCCCCGGAGGGCCGGCTCTATCTCTCCCGGCAGCTGTTCGAGGAGGCGGTGCACGTCCAGTTCTATCTGAATCTGCTGGACACCTACGTGCCCGATCTCGCCGAGCGGGCGGCCGCCTTCGACGCGGTGGAGAACATTCCCTCGATCGCCCGGAAGGCGGAGTTCTGCTTCACGTGGATCGACTCGATCTATGAGATGCGTTCCCTGAAGTCCAAGGAGGACCGGCGGGCCTTCCTGCTCAACGTCATCTGCTTCGCCGCGTGCATCGAGGGCCTGTTCTTCTACGGCGCCTTCGCCTACGTCTACTTCCTGCGCTCGCGGGGCGTGCTGCAGGGCCTGGCTTCAGGCACCAACTGGGTGTTCCGCGACGAGTCCATGCACATGGCGTTCGCCTTCGACGTCGTCGACACCGTTCGCGCCGAGGAGCCGGACCTGTTCGACGACGCCATGGTGCAACAGGTCAGGGACATGCTCGCCGAGGCCGTCGAGTGCGAGGTGCAGTTCGCCGCCGACCTGCTCGAACAGGGCGTTTCCGGGATGTCCCTGACCGACATGCGCGAGTATCTGCAACACGTCGCCGACCGGCGGCTGGCCCAGCTGGGCATCGACCCGCTCTACGGCAGCACGAATCCGTTCGCCTTCATGGAGCTGCAGGACGTGCAGGAGCTCTCGAACTTCTTCGAGCGCAAGGTCTCCGCCTATCAGGTGGGCGTCTCCGGCACGGTCAGTTTCGACGACGACTTCTAGGCATCAGTTCGGACGGATCGGCAGGCGTTCGCCGGCCAGCAGGCGGCGGCCGCCCTCGACCTTGGCCTCATAGGGGTCGTCGAGTTTCCACAGGCGGGCGAGCTTCTCGGCCTCGTCCCAGTTGTAGCCGGCGTGGAAATACGCGTCCAGCTCACTGTCGATGGTCGGCGGCTCGGCGGACGGGGACTTCGATTCCCGTCCGCCGGCGGCCGTCGGCGGGGGCGCGGACGGCGGCTGGGCGGCCTCGCCCTGGATGAAGGCGTTCATCTGCACCAGGCCGAGCAACACTCCGGCGCCGAGCAGCACCCCGCTCGCCGACTGCATGAGCAGGCGCCGCCGGCGGTAGACCCGGGCCAGCGTCTCGACACGGTTGTACACCGCGCCAGGGTCGGGGGCCTGGTTCTCGTGTTCCTCCAGGGCCTTGCGGAACGGGTGCTCAGGGTAGTTCACACCTACCTAGACGGCTGTCGCTCGGGATCTGTGCAGTTGCCGGTCGAAGAAGTCGACGATCACGGCCAGCGCCTCCCGTTGCACCTCGTCGACCTGAGGGACACCGTCGGCGCCGGTCTCGGGGTAGATGTAGCCGTGGATGTCGTGGCTCCAGGAGCGCCACTCCGCGTCGGCCCGCTTCTCGGCCAGCAGGTCGTAGGTCAGCCGGAAGATGCCCTGGAGCTCGTCCTGCTCGCGGCCGAGGACCAGCGCCGGGATGTCGACGCCGTCGAGCCGCCGGGAGACCTCGTCCGGGTCGGTGATCCGGGCGCGGGCGCGGTCGGCGCTGCGTACCTCGAGGTTTTCGATGTTGCGCAGTCCGTCGGTGACCTTGACCGTCGGGGCGTCGTCGAGCCGCAGGGTGAGGAGCTCGTGGGAGGCCGGTTCCGCGGCCACGCCGGCCCGGAGCAGGCCTTGATATTGCGAGCACAGCTTGAACAGCATCTCGCCGGCATGGCTGACGCCGAGGTGCAGCAGGCGGTCGGCGTCGATGCGGGGGTGCCGCGCCACGTGCCGGAGCACCGCGACCTCGTCCTCGTACTCGAGGGGTGCCCGGCTCATCAGCTGCATGCCCTGCCGGATGTCGGTCCGCAGCGGCCCGCCGGTCTGATAGCCCAGCTCGACCTCGGTGCGGTAGCGGCTCCAGGCGCAGGCGTAGCCGGCGTCGAGGAGCACGTCGGTCACGTGCCGGAACCGGTGCACCCGGTCCCGCAGCCAGGCGAGCCCGCCGCCGCCGTTGCCATAGGCGACGAAGACGAACGGGTGCGGGCCGTCGCCCTCGGGCAGCCGCAGGGCATAGGGCGTGTAGAGCCCGTCCAGCGTCTCGGCCAGGAAGAAGTGCGCGGGCCGGTCGGATCCGGCGAGCGTCTCGGTGAACACCGGATCGTCCATCACGACGCCCTCAGCTCGACGGTCAGCCGGCCGAGCGGGCCGAGCTCGACGGCCGCGGTCTGGCCCGCGGCGACCGGCAGCGGCGGCAGCACCGACCCGGTGATGATGACGTCGCCGCCTCGCAGCCGCTCGCCGCAGGCCTCGAGCAGCTCGGCGGTCAGCCGCACCACCTCGACCAGCTCGCCGGTCAGCGCCGCGACGTCATCGGTGGCGGCGACCTCCGCGCCGTCGCGCAGGATCCGCGCGTGGATCTCGTCGGGGCCGGTCCAGCCCTCGCGCACCGGGCCGAGCAGCACGTGGCGGTGGAAGATGTTGCCGGCCAGGATCGTGCGGACGTCCTCCGGCGGCGGGTCGACGTCGGCCAGCTCGATCGCCGCCGACAGCCCGCCGACGGCCTGCCGGACGGCGTCCCAGGACGCCCCGACCGGCACGTCGCGCGCCAGGTGCACCGCGATCTCCGGCTCCAGCATCGGCGCCGCCCAGCCCGCCAGGGACACCGCGGCGCCGTCCGGCAGCAGGTTGCTCCGCAACAGGAAGCCGACCAGCGGGCGGTCGATGCCGAACTTCGCCCCCGCGGCCGGCGAGCCGAAGCCCACCTTCCAGCCGAGCGCGCGCTCGCCTTTCCGGAGCCGCTCCGAGCGGGAGGCGAGCTGCACGCGCATGCCGTCGATGATGCGCACGTCAAGCGCGGTCATTCCGCAGGCCCGTGCTGGTGCGTGTAGGCGTAGCCGGTCTGGTCGAGCGCGCCGGCGCCGCTCCAGCCCCAGATCAGCACGACGTCCTCGGTGCCGGTGTTGTCGAAGCCGTGCCAGTGTCCGCGCGGGGTGAAGATGACGTCGCCCGCGGTCGACGGCTCGCGGCCCTCGTCGGTGTAGATCTCGCCGGATCCGCTCAGCACCACCAGGAATTCGTCGGCGTGGTGGTGCAGGTGCCGTTCGTGCCGGGCGCCGGGCGGCAGCACCGTCTTGCCCACCGTCAGGTCGTCGGTGTTGCCGCGGTGCGCGCCGATGAGGAACTGGACTCGCATGTCGATCCAGCCGTCCTCGCGTTTGAGGCCGGGCTCCAGCGGCACGTCGTCGATCCGCGTGCGGTACACCTCTTTGCCGGTCATGCCGAACCTCCGATCCGCTGGTACGCCTCGTGCACGCTCACCAGGAAGTCGCGGTCGGCCGTCGCGGAGCTGCGGGCGGCGTTGAGCATCTCGCTGGTGGCCGAGCAGGTCGGCACGCTCATCCCGAGCTTGCGGGCCAGGTCCTGGGCCAGCACGAGATCCTTCTGCTGCAGCTCGACGTCGGCGAACACCGCGGCGTCGTCGACCAGCAGCGGGGCCCGATAGGAGATCACCGGCGAGGCGATGACGCTCTTCAGGACGGCGTCGACGACCGCCGCCCGGTCCACGCCGGCCTTCTCCACCAGCGCCACGCCCTCGGCGAAGGCGGTCACCGAGACGACCAGGGCCAGGTTGATCGCGACCTTGGTGAGGATGGCGTGGCCGTTCGGCCCGATGTACGTCACCTTCGGGCCGATCACGTGCAGCACCTCGCTGACGTGGTCGAAGGCCGCCCGGTCGCCGCCGGCCATCACCGACATCTGCCCGGCCGCGAGCGTGGCCGGGCTGCCGGAGACCGGGCAGTCCAGGAACCAGGCGCCGGTCTCGCGCACCCGCTCGGCCAGCGCCACGCTGGCGTCCGGCGCGATGGTGCTGATGTCGGCCCAGACGGTGCCCGGCCGCAGCCCCGCCAGCACGCCGTCCGGCCCGTCGGCGGTGGCCTGGATGGCCGGCGTGTTGGTCAGCATCGTGAACAGCACGTCGGCCCGCCCGGCCAGCTCACGCGGGGTGTCCGCCCAGCCCATGCCCGCATCGAGCAGCGGCTGGGCCTTCTCCTTGGTGCGGTTCCAGCCGATCACCTCGTGACCGGCGTCGAGCAGTCGCCGAGCGATCCCGGACCCCATCGCGCCCAGCCCGGCGAAGCCGATGCGTTCAATGGCATTAAACATAGGCCGGACGGTAACTCAGGGCCTCCGGGCTGCGCTAGCCCTTCGCGAGGTTGAGCCAGACGGCCCGCGCCGGCTCGTCGCCGAGTGCCCGGAAGCGGTGCGGGGCGCCCGACCGGAAGACGACGGCGTCGCCCGGGCCGAGCCGGAGCGTCTCGTCGCCGACCTCGACCTCGAGCCGGCCGCTCAGCACGTAGCCGTACTCCTTGCCGCGGTGGGTCGCGGGTGGGTGGTCGATGGCCGCGGTGCCGCCCGGCTGGTAGGTGACGAAGGCGAACGCGGCGTCCGGATCCGGGGCCGGGCTGAGCCGCTCCCAGCGCACCCCGCCGCCGAGCTCGATGGCGGTGCGCGAGCCGGCCCGCTGCACCAGCACCGGCCCGCCCGGGGCGTCCTCGTCGTCCGGCCCGGCGAAGAGCGCGTCCAGCGACAGGTTCAGCTCGGTGACGATGGCCCACAGGGTCGCGACCGAGGGCTGGGCCAGTCCGCGTTCCAGCTGCGAGAGCAGGCTCGGTGAGACGCCGAGCCGCGCGGCGAAGGCTCGCAGCGAGACGCCGGCCGCCTCCCGCTCGACCCGGATCCGCCCGCCGATGTCCGCCGTGACGGGTCGCGGGCGCTCATCAGCGGGTTCAGCGGGCACGCGGGAACTGTAAGGCAGGCACGCCGAGGCGATCCAGCAGGCGGCGCAGCGGGCCGAAACCCGGATAACTCAGGGGTGGAGCAGCTTCTGGGTCGCGGCGGTGTACTGGTCCGCCAGGCCGCGCGGGTCGGCCAGCTCCGGGCCGATCGCGGTCAGTCCGAAGTCGATGACGTCGGCGCCCAGCTCGCGCAGCAGCCGGGCCAGGAAAGCCTCGGCCGCATCCGCCTGGGGCTGAAAGTCGGCGGTCACCACCGGCACCGCCACCACCCCGGCGAGGGCGTTGGCCGGCAGTTGGTCGAGAAAGACCTTCAGGGCGCCGGTGTACGACCCGCGGTAGGTCGGAGTGGCGACGACCAGCAGGGTCGCGTCCTGCACCGCCAGCAGCGCCTCGCCGGTCGGGCCGTCACCGGGAGCGAGCAGCGACGGCGCCAGCTCGGCGATGTCGACCACCACCACCGAGCCCCGGCCGTCGCGGGCGGCCAGCCCTTCGCCGACCGCCCGGGCGAGCTGCAGCGTCCTCGATCCCGGCCGCGGATTTCCGGAGATCACCACAACGTCCGGCATGGGAGTTCCCTTCGTCGCCCGATCCGCTGTAATACTGCGACCATCCGATTACCGAAAGCAACCTCGCAACTCCTATCCAAGTTATGGGTAAAGTGGGAGTGCAGGAGGCGCTCATGACGCTGCATCTATCGGACATGACCCGCTTGGCCTCGCCCGCCGACCCGGCTCGCTTCGGGGCCTACGAGACACCGCGCGAGGTGGGCTTCACCGGGCGGATCACCGAGGACGGCCCGTTCACCGCCCGCCCGTTCCGCTACCACGTGTACGGCGGCTGGTTCTGCCCCTGGTCGCACCGCGTCGCGATCACCCGGGAGCTGGCCGGCCTGCACGACCTGGTCACCATGTCCTACGTCGACGGCGAGCGGGACGGCCGCGGCTGGGCGTTCCGGGAGCGCTACGGGCCGGACCCGGTGAACGGCTTCGAGCTGCTGCGCCAGGCGTACGAGGCGACGGTGGACGGCTACACCGGCTATGTCGCCGTGCCCACGCTGTGGGACCGCTACACCACACGGGTGGTCAGCAACGAGAGCACCGGCATCGGCATCGACCTGGCCACCCGCTTCCGCCATCTCACCGACGACGCGGTGGACACCTATCCCCCGGCGCTGCGGGACGAGATCGACCGGCTGGACCACCGGCTGCGCCCGGCGGTCAACGAGGGCGTCCGTGCCGCCGCCCGCGGTTCGAGCACCGCCCGGGACGCCCTGCTGGACGCCTTCGCGTGGCTCGACGACCGGCTCTCGCGCACCTCCCACCTGGTGGGCGGCGTGCTGACCGAGGCGGACATCCGACTCTGGGTGACCCTGGTCCGCTACGACGTGGGCCCGAACGCGCGCCGCGAGCTCAACCCCGGCCTGCACGTCTATCCGCACCTGTGGCGCTATGCCCGCCGGCTCTACCAGCTCCCGGCCTTCCGCGACACGACCGACTTCGAGGCCGTCACCGCGCCGGACGCCGAGCCACCGGACTGGCGGATCTGAACTGGCGGATCTGAACTGGCGGATCTGAGCCGTCAGCCGCGGGCCAGCGCGATCAGGCGGTCGAGGACGCGGCCGCCGGCCGTGCGCAGGCCGTTGTGCAGGAATTCGTCGGTCAGCCACCGGTGCATGCCGGGCAGGACGTCGGCCGTCTCCTCGGAGAACTGCCGGAGCACGTACGGGTCGTCGGCATAGATCACGGCGGCGCACGGCACGTCGACCGTCGCCAGCACGTCCGCGTCGTAGAGCCGGGGCCAGTCCTGCTCGGCCAGCCGCGCCGCGACCTCGCGGTAGGGCCGCAGCCCCGGCGTGTCCTCGAAGTGCCAGGGGAACAGATGCTCGCCGGTCAGCAGCGCGGAGTCGCCCCGGAAGTCGTCCGGCAGCGTCCGGTCCGCGGACCACCGGGTGGCGCCGCCGTCGGCATAGCTCGATTCGTGCAGCACCGCGTAGAGCGGGTTGCGCGCGTCGAACGGCAGCATCGCCGCGGCGTCGTGCCGGAAGCCGGGCGAGTCGAAGTCCAGCTCCAGCAGGTGGTGCAGGCTCTCCGCGCCGCCGTCCATGCCCAGGTGGTGGCCGATCGTGCGGATCAGCCGGCGGGACAGCGGCGTGCCGTCGAGGGCCCGGATCTCGCCCGCGTCGCAGCGGTCGAGCAGCTCGCGGAGCCGGTCGGCGTCCTGCGGGAAGCGGCGGTGGAAGCGGCGGTTCAGCCGGCGCATCGCGTCGTAGGCGGCCGCGTAGACGTCGTCGGCCGGGCGCCCGATCGGCGGCAGGCCGCCGGTGAAGAACACCTCGCGGAGGCTGTCCGGCGCGACGGTCAGATAGTGCAGTGAGCAGTACCCGCCGAAGGACTGGCCGAGCAGGCTCCACTGCCGGGCGCCCAGGTGCTCGCGCAGGGCCTCGGCGTCGCGGACGATGCCGTCCGCCCGGAAGTGGCTGAGCCACTCGGCGTCCGCCGCCGGGTCCGGGCCGGGGCCGCCGTACGGCGTGGAGCGCCCGGTGCCGCGCTGGTCCAGCAGGATGACCCGGAAGTCCCGCAGCGCGCGCTCCAGCCAGGCCGGGGACATCGGCCGGTCCGCCGGGCGGGGCGCCTCGTGCCCGGGCCCGCCCTGCAGGAAGACCAGGAAGGGGCGGTCGCGGCCGTCCGCGGCGGCGATCTCGCGCGCGTAGACCTCGATGGTTCGGGTGTCGGCGCGGTCGGGCGCCAGCGGGACCGTGATCCGGTGCTCGGTGATCAACACCCGGTTCACCCTACGACCTTGCCCGGATGTACACCGCGAAGTGTCCGTCCGGCACCTGACGTGGCAACCGGCCGGGGACTCCGCGACAGTTGTGCTCGTGCCTTCGAAGCTCGCGCGCAGGATCACCGGCGGTATCGCTCTGTTCACGCTGCTCGTGGCGGCGCAGGGCTGCCGGACGGCCACGCCGGCCGGGACCCCGGACGCCTCGGAGCCTCCGTCCGCCGCACCCTCGCCGTCCGCCTCCGCGTCGCCGTCGCCGTCGCCGTCGCCGTCGGTCACGCCCGACGCCAAGCTGGCCGCGATCCTGGCCGGCAAACGCAAGGTCATCGTGCACGTCGTGCCCGCCGACCGGGACCTGAGCGCCACCTACGAGGGGCCGATCGCGATCGGGGACGGGACCGACGACGGCGCCCTGTTCCGGATCCTGCCGCTGAAGAACGGCCGGCACCTGGTGGAGGCGTTGCGGGCGCGCGAGGAGGGCGGCCGGTGGTGCGTCTCGGTGCAGACCGAGAACGACGTGGCGACGCTGGAGACGGTGGAGTGCCAGGAGGCCGCCGAGACCGTCTTCACGATCGAGCCGACCGGCGAGGCCGACGAGAAGAAGCGGCCCACGGTGCGGATCGGCAACGACGAATACGGCGCCCTGCGCTGGAAGGACGCCGGCGAGCTGCTCTATCTCGACCGGGACGGCGAGACGCCCGCCACCTTCAGCTTCGTCGACCGGGGTGCCACCTGAGCCCGGCCCACGGCTCGCCGGTCGACCGGATCAGCCGCTACCGTACCGGGATGGTCATGCCGCTGCGCCCGGACGAGCCGTCGCGGCTCGGCCGGTACGAGCTGCTCGGCCGGCTCGGGCAGGGCGGCATGGGCACCGTCTTCCTGGCCCGTGACCAGCACGAACGCCTGGTCGCGCTGAAGATGATGCGCCCGGAATACGCGCACGACGAGGAGTTCCGCGGCCGCTTCCGCAGCGAGCTCAACCGGATCCGGCAGGTGCCCTCGTTCTCCACCGCGGCGGTGCTGGACGCCGACCCCGAGCACGACCCGCCCTACCTGGTGATGGAGTACGTGGACGGGCCGAGCCTGTCCGCGGTGGTCCGCGACGACGGCGTCCTCTCCGGTTCCGAGCTGCACGTGCTGGCGGTCGGCATCGCCACCGCGCTCTCCGCCATCCACAGCGCCGGGGTCATCCACCGCGACCTCAAGCCGGGCAACGTGCTGCTCGCCCGCGGCGGGCTGAAGGTCATCGACTTCGGCATCGCCCGCGCCTTCGAGGCCACCAGCCAGCACACCCGCACCGACCACATGGTGGGGACGGTCGCCTACATGGCGCCCGAGCGCTTCGACCCGGCCGACGGCCGCCCGGTGACGCCGGCCGCCGACATCTTCGCCTGGGGCGCGGTGGTGGCCTACGCGGCCACCGGGCGCACCCCGTTCCAGGCGGACTCCGCGCCGGCCACCGCCATGCGCATCCTGACCCAGCCGCCGCAGCTCGACGGGATCCCCCAGCCGCTGCGCGGTCTCGTGGCGGCGGCCCTGGCCAAGGAGCCGGAGCACCGCCCGACCGCTCAGACGCTGCTCGCCGACCTGGTGGCCGGCACCGTGCCGCCGGACGACGACGTGACGCCGCGCAAGCGGCCGAGCCGAGGGCTGGTGGTGGCCGCGGCGGGCACGGCACTGGCGGTGCTCGCGGGCACCGCCGTCGGCCTGGGCCTGCGGCAACGGGACGAGCCGGAGGACACCGCCGCCGCCCGGTCGTCGGTCTCCGCACCGGCGTCCACCCCACCCTCGGTTGCCGCCTCCGCCGACCCGTACGCGTCGATCCCCGGCGCCGGGCGACGCACCCTGATCCATGTCGCGGAGATCGACCGCGACCTCTCCCTGGATCGGCACTGGTACGAGGTGACCGCGTCGGACGGCACCGGCGTGGACGCGCTCTTCGTCCTCGAACCGGCCGGCGTGGACTTCCTGATCAAATCGCTGCGCAGCGACGGCCATCCGCTGGACGAACCGACCTGCGTGGGCGTCAAGCTGGTCCCGGGCGACGGGGCCTGGCTGCAGGCGGCCGAGTGCCGCCGCTCCGAGGCGACGCTGTTCTCGGTGACCGCGACCGGCGAGACGGACGACCAGGGCCGGCCGACGTTCCACCTCTACAACGAGGCCTACGGGCACGTGCAGTGGGACGCGAAGGAGAAGAAGGTGAGCGTCGACCAGATCGGCGAGGTCGACCCCGCCACCAGTTTCAGCTTCGTCGACCGCGGCCCGCTCTAGCGACTCATGATCCGGCCGGCGCGGCCGATGAGGTTGGTGATGCTGACCTGGTTCCGAACCGGCCGCGCGGCCGCGGTGAGCGTGCTCGCCTGCGCGCTGCTGCTGGCCGTCCACCAGGTCTGGTATTTCACCGACTGGGGCGGCGACCAGCTGAGCACACTGGTCACGGACGCCACGTACATCACTCTCGCCCTGGTGTTCACCGTGCTCGGCGCGCGGGTGGCCGGCTCCGGGCGGCAGGAGCAGCGGACCCGGCGGGCCTGGCGGTTCTTCACCGTCTCGTTCGTCTGTCAGCTCGCCGCGCACGCCACCTGGTTCGTCCAGGAGCAGATCGTGCACTACGCCGGCTACCCCTCCCCGGCCGACTACTGGCTGCTGCTCTCCAGCCCGTTCATGATCGTCGGCTTGCTGCTGCTGCCCGGCGAGCGGCGGCGGCACCGGGACCGGCTGAAGATCGCCCTGGACGCGCTCATCGTCGGCTCCGGCGGCTTCATCGTGATCTGGTATCTCCTGCTCGGCCCGATCCTCAACGCGCAGGGCCTCAGCGGGTGGGCACTGGCGTACACGGCGGCGCTGCCGATCGGCGATCTGCTGCTGGTGCTGGCCGTGGCCTCCGTCCTCTTGCGCCGGCGGCGGCCGGGGACGCCGGTCGGGCTGCTCGCCGGATCGATCGCGTTGTCGGTGACCGCCGACGTCTCGTACAGCTGGATCCAGTTGAACGGCGGCTTCACCGGGGGTTCCTGGCCGGACCTGCTCTGGCTGCTTAGCTGCTTCCTGCTGGTACTGGCGGCGGACCGGCAGTACCGCCGGCGGCGGGACCTGTTCTCGGCGCGCTCCGACCGGAACGCGGTCGCCCTGCTGCCGTACGCCGCCAGCCTGGCCGCCTACGCCCTGCTCGCCGAGAAGTCGTCGCACCTGCCGGTCAACCCGTACGGCGGGATGATCGTCGGCGCGGCGGTGCTCACGCTGTTCGTGATGGCCCGCCAGATGCACGCCGTGCGGGACAACCGCGAGCTGGCCACCACCGACGGGCTGACCGGACTGGCCAACCGCAACCTGGTGACCGAGCGTCTGGCACAGCTCAGCGCCCAGCCGATGCGCGCCGGCCGGCACAGCGCGGTGCTGCTGATCGACCTCGACCGGTTCAAGCCGATCAACGACACGTACGGCCACGAGGCCGGCGACGCGGTGCTGAACGCGGTCGCGGTCGCGCTGCGCGGCGTGCTCCGGGCCGGCGATCTGGCCGGGCGCCTCGGCGGCGACGAGTTCGCCGTCCTGGTGCAGGACGTGCCGTCCCGGGAGACCGCGGGCACGATCGCCGCTCGCCTGATCGAGGCCCTGCGCACGCCGGTGATCTTCGGCGAACACCTGCTGATGGTCGAGGCGAGCATCGGCGTGGCGGTCCGGGACGACCCGGAGGCGTCCGGCGAGACCCTGCTGCAGCAGGCGGACACCGCGCTGTACGCGGCCAAGCGGGCCGGCCGCGGGCGCTTCGAGTACTACTCGGACGTGCTGGACACCAAGGCCCGGGAAGCCGAGTTGCGCCGGGCCGTGGCGAACGACGAACTGGTCGTCTACTTCCAGCCCGGGGTGGCGCTCGCGACCGGCCGGCTGCTCGCGGTCGAGGCCCTGGTCCGCTGGAACCACCCCAGGCGTGGCCTGCTGGGACCGGGCGAGTTCATCGACCTGGCCGAGGACACCGGCGCGGTGGTGCCACTGGGCACGTGGGTGCTGCGAGCCGCCTGCCGGGAGGCCGCCCGCTGGCGGGCCGAGTTCCCCGGTGCGGAACCGCTGCGGCTCTCGGTGAACGTGTCGCCGAAACAGGTGGCCCAGCCGGATCTGGTGCAGACCGTCGAGCGGATCCTGACGGAGAGCGGCTTTCCGGCCGACCGGCTGACCCTCGAGCTCACCGAGAGCGTCATCCTGCAGCCGGATCCGCTCACCATCGGACGACTGCAGGCGCTGCGCGATCTCGGCGTCCGGCTCGCGGTCGACGACTTCGGCACCGGGTACTCCGCGCTGAGCTACCTGCGCAATCTGCCGGTCACGATGCTGAAGATCGATCGATCGTTCGTCACCGGCATCGCGGACGACCCCGAGGCCCGGTCGGTGTGCGAGGCCGTGGTCCGGCTCGGCGAGGCGTTCAAGATGCTCGTCGTGGCCGAGGGCATCGAGACGGCCGAGCAGGCCGCGGCGCTGATCGACATGGGCTGCGCGGTGGGTCAGGGCTTCCATTACCACCGGCCGTTGCCGCCGGCGGCGGCTGCGAGTCTGGTACGCGAGCAGTTCGCGACCGTCTGAGCTCAGAGGTCAGAGCTCAGAGGTCGAGGACGACCGTTCACCGACCGCAGCGTCGCCATGATTGTTAGTCTCCCCCGCGTGCCCCATCCGAGGCGAACGTCCAGGCCGGAGCTGACCGCCAAGGTCCGCTCGGTCACCGGCGTGACCGAGCACATGCGCGAGATCGAGCTGGTCGGTCCGGACTTCCCGCGCCTCGCGAGCCGCCCGGCGCACACCTGGTGGTGCAGGTGCCGGCCCGCCGGGTCTACTCGATCTGGCGGCACGCGCCCCGGTCCGCGGCGCTGACGCGGGCTATGTGGCTGGTGAGAGCGACACCTGCCGGCTGGTGCAGCGCCACATGGTGGAGCAGCGCGGCTTCGCCCGGCGCGCGGTCCGCATGCAGCCGCACTGGGCAGTCGGCCGGCCGGGGTTCGGCGCGGGCGCCGCCGATTGACGGACGTCACGCGCCGGGGCGCCGGGGCTATCGGGATGGATCCTGGTGGGCGAGGTAGCGCAGACCCCGCTTGAGGAACGCGCGCGGGTTGGTGTCGACATATCGCATCCAGGCCGGGTTC
Organism: Actinoplanes sp. NPDC051388; assembly: GCF_055586225.1. Lineage (NCBI taxonomy): Bacteria > Bacillati > Actinomycetota > Actinomycetes > Micromonosporales > Micromonosporaceae > Actinoplanes > Actinoplanes sp. NPDC051388. Next base: position 47,868 of record NZ_JBVJIP010000021.1, read on the forward strand.
GGCTCGCCGCGCAGCCAGGCGTAGCGGGCCAGTGCGTAGCCGTACATGGGCTCGGTCAGGTAGCCGAGCCGGCTGGTGCGGGAGTAGCTGTAGTCGCCGCGGGTCTCGCGGGAGTAGTCGAAGGCGGAGTTCGCGGCGAAGACGCCGAGCCCGAAGAACACGGTCAGCAGGTCGGTGAGCGGCTCGTGGTCCTCCCGCCGGGCGGAGATCCGGCCCTCCGCCAGCAGCAGGACGTGCCCCAGCTCGTGGGCGATGGTCGCCACCAGGGCCATCGGGCGGGCGGCCTGATCGTCGCGGATTCCGATGATCGACCGGCCGTCGCGGACGCGGTGGTGGCCGGCCGCGCCGGTCGACTCCGAGTGGATCGGCATGGTGGCGGACAACGCCGGGTCGTCGTCGGACCGGTCGTGTTGCAGCTCCACCCGGGCGGGGTCGATGCCCATGTGCGCGCAGAGCCGCAGCAGCACCGACCGGACATCCTCGCGAGTCCCCCGATAGACACCCGGGAAGTAATCGTCGGTCGGCAGCACCACGTCGCCGTGCAGCCGGGCCGTGCCGAACTGCGCCACGAACCAGTCCATCGACCGGTCGATCCAGGCCTCTTCGGCCGATCGAACCGGGCATTCGGCCCGCGTCCACCACGCCATGCCCAGATTGTCGGCCATCCTCGCAACACCTGTTCGCCTGCCTGAGGATGCAGTAGGTTGCCGGTCATGACGTCACAGAGTCCATATGAGACGGTGATGGGGTTCGTGATCGGGCCGTGGCTGGCCCAGATCGTGCGCGCCGCGGTCGAGCTCTCGCTGGCGGAGCATCTGGCGGAGGGGCCGAGGACGGCCGACGAGATCGCGGCGGCGGAGGGCTCGGATCCGGGTGCGACGGCGCGCTTTCTGCGCGCCTGCGCTTCGATGGGGCTGGTGACGTACGCCGAGAAAGGCTTCGCCGGCACCGAGCTCCTGGCCGTGCTGCACCGGGACGCGCCCCTGTCTCTGCGGGACCTGGCGGCCTCCCAGTCCAGCCCGCTCCTCTGGCACACCTGGGCGCGGATTCCCGAGGCGATCCACAGCGGAGAGCCGCAGACCGAGCGGGCGCTCGGCATGCCGTTCTTCGACTACCTGGCCGCGCACCCGGACGAGGGCGCCCTCTTCGGCGCGGCGATGGCCAGCATGTCCGCGCCGGTCATCCGGGACGCCGTCGAGGTGATCGAGGTGACCGGCGCCGGCACGGTGGTCGACATCGGCGGCGCGCACGGGTCCTTCGCCCTCGCGATGCTGGCGCGGCACCCGGGCCTCGAGGGCGTCGTGCTCGATCTGCCGCACTCGCTGCCCGGCGCCGAGGCGGCCGCCGTCGCCGCCGGCCTCGACGACCGGTTCTCCGCGGTCGCCGGCGACTTCTTCCGGTCCGTTCCCGAGGGCGACCTCCTGCTGCTGAAGTTCATCCTGCACGACTGGCCCGACGAAGAGTGCGTGCGCATCCTCGCCAACTGCCGCGCCGCGCTGCGCCCCGGCGGCCGCGTGGTGATCACCGAGATCGCCATCGAGGATCACGCGCCCGGCATCGCGCCGCTGATGGACGTCGCGATGCTCGCGTCGGCGGGCAGCCGGGAGCGCACCGTGGACGAGTACGACCGGCTGCTGACCGCCGCCGGGCTGAGCCGGACCAGGGTGACACCGGTCCAGCTGCCCTACGTCGTCATCGAGGCGACCGCCTAGGGCGTGATCAGCTCGACGTCGTTGGCGGCCAGGGCGTCGCGCAGGCTCGGTGGTGGGACCGTGTCGGTGATCAGGTAGTCGGCGCTGCCCAGCTCGGACACCTGGGCGAACAGCCGGCGGCCGAACTTCGACGAGTCGGCGAGGATCGCCACGCGGGCGGCCCGCGAGATCATCTCCTGCATCATCGCGGCCTCGGAGAGGTTGCTCGTCGTGTAACCGGCGTCCGCGTCGACCGCGCCGACGCCGATCAGCGCCAGGTCGCAGCTGATGTCGAGCTCGGCGCCGGTGTTCGCGCGGAAGCTGACCGGGCCGATGGTGGCCAGCGTGAGCGAGCGCACCGCCCCGCCGAAGAAGTAGATGTCGCGGATCGCGGTGGGCGGCAGCGCGCCGGGCACCAGGAGGTTGTTGGTCGCCACGGTGAGCTCGCGATGCTGGCTCAGCTTGCGGGCGAGCGCCAGGGTCGTCGTACCCCCGTTGATCATGATGGTGGAACCGTCCTGGACCAGCTCCGCGGCCATCGCCGCGATCTTCTCCTTCTCCTGCTCCTGCATGGCGAGGCGCTGGTCGACCGCGCGGTCGGTGCGGGTGATGGTGGACAGGCTGACCGCTCCGCCGTAGGTGCGCACGAGCACCCCGTCGGCGCTCAGCTGGTCGAGGTCGCGCCGCACGGTGTCGATCGAGACGCCGAAGCGCTCGGCCAGCTCGCCGACCGTGACCTGGCCGGTGTCGGCGACATATGCCGCCAGTTGGGCCTTGCGCCCGGCCGGCAGATGGCGCTGCCGGTCATTGCTGTCGACGCTCACTGTGCTCCCCCCATAAGTGCGGCAGTATGCCACAACCGCGCACTCCCACTGCATAAAGCTGCTGAGATCTGCGGAGACGCGCAGGCCCCTTTCGGACACTTTTGTAGCTGATACGCCGCCTACTACGCAAGAGTCTGCCGTACTCCGCGGTTTTCTGCTGTTCTTTTCTTGTACGAAGACGTAACACGCTGCTAACGTGACGCGAACCCAGCAAAGAACTGAGAGACCTTGATAGAAGGAGCACGCCATGGCGGTACGCGCTTCCCGGACGAAGCGGTTACTAGGGGCAGCAACGGCGGCCGCACTGGTCGCGTTCTTGGGAGCCTGCGGGGGCGGCGACTCGGACGACACGAGCGCGGACGGCTCCGTGACCCTGGAGTTCGCTCAGTGGTGGGGCGCCGAGCTCCCCGCCGGTGACTTCGACAAGATCATCGCCGACTTCACGACGGCGAACCCGAACATCAAGGTCAAGCTGCTGAGCGCGCCCTACGACTCGACCAAGCAGCAGCTGGTCACCGGCGCGGCGTCCAAGACCCTGCCGGACGTGGTGGGCCTCGACGGCGCCTGGGTCAACGACTTCGCCAAGCAGGGCGCGATCGCCGACCTGTCCGCGCTGATGGCGGACGCCAAGTACGACCCGGCGGAGCTCGCCAGCACGGTGCAGTACAAGGACAAGACCTACATGATCCCGGTGGTCAACTTCATCTACCCGCTCTTCGTCAACGAGGATCTGCTGGCCAAGGCGGGCGTCAGCAAGGTGCCCGGCACACGCGCCGAGTTCCTGGACGCGGCCAAGAAGATCACCGCGACCGGCGGCAACGTCAAGGGCTGGGCGCTTCCGCTCGACACCGCCGTGCCGAACGGCGTCCAGAACGACGTGATGTCCTGGCTGTGGGCGTCCGGCGGCAGCATGCTGCAGGACGGCAAGCCCAATCTGACCAGCGCACCGGTGAAGAGCACGGTGGAGTACGTGAAGAGCCTGAACGACGCCGGTGTGATCGCGCCCGGCTCGCTCACCATGAAGGAACAGGACAAGGTCGAGAAGTTCACCACCGGCCAGGTCGGCATGATGATCGACTCGCTGGCGCACATCAACCTGATCAAGAAGAACGCGCCGGACCTGAAGTTCACGGTGGCGCCGCTGCCGGCCGAGGAGGGCTTCACCGGCAAGCGCGGCATTCCGTACGCCTCGTGGGGGATCGGCGTCTCGAACTCGACCAAGCACAAGGCCGAGTCCTGGAAGCTCGTTCAATATCTGATGAGCAAGGACGTCAACGCCTCACTGAGCACGATCGCGAACGGCTTCCCCGGCAACAAGACGGCGCAGCCGGACCTCAGCAAGAGCGACCCGCTGTTCAAGACGGCCTTCGACATCTACACCGAGGGCACGCCGGCCAACGAGTTCACCGGCCTGCCGAAGTCCGAGGACCTGATGCGCACCTTCGACGAGCAGCTCCAGCTCGTGCTGACCGGCAAGTCGAGCGTCGACGACGCCCTCGCCAAGTCGCAGGAGTCCTGGTCGTCGGTCATCGAATAGTCCGCCCGGGTGCCGCGCCGGTCGGCCGGCGCGGCACCCGCCGAAGGAGAGCGTGATGACATCAGTGACGGCACCGGAGAAGGCCCCACCGGCCACTCCGGAAGAGCCCCCGCGCGCCCGGCGCGGCGTGGCCCGGCGCCTGGTCCCGTTCGGATATCTGTCCCCCACCGTCGTGCTGATCGTGGTCCTGATGGTGGTCCCGATCGTCATGGTGATCGGCTACTCGTTCCGGGACAACGTGATCGTGCAGCCGGAGTCGATGTTCGCCGGGCTGGACAACTACCGCAAGGTGCTCACCGACCCGGACTTCCTGGCGGCGCTGAAGAACACCGCGGTGTTCATCACCGTCAGCATGGTGGCCCACCTGGTGCTCGGCCTCGCCTTCGCGATGATGCTGAACACGCAGCTGCTGAGCGGCTTCACCAAGGCGCTGTTCCGGATCGTCTACATCCTGCCGTGGCTGTTCACGATCGCGGTGATCGCGGTGATCTGGCGGCTGCTGCTCGACCCGGCCGGCGTCATCAACTACGTGCTGGAGACGCTCGGCCTGATCCAGGGCGGCGTCGAGTGGCTCGGCGACCCGGACAAGGCACTCTGGGTGGTGACGTTCGCCAACATCTGGTCCGGCTACCCGTTCTTCATGATCAGCCTGCTGGCCGGCCTGCAGGGCATTCCGAACGACCTGTACGAGGCGGCTTCGGTGGACGGCGCGAGCCCGGTGCAGAAGTTCCTGCACGTGACGCTCCCCCAGCTGCGTCCGGTGATCATCAGCATGGCGGTGCTCGACCTGATCTGGACGTCCCAGCAGTTCGCGCTGATCTGGATGATGACCGGCGGCGGGCCGCTGAACGCCACCGAGATGCTCAGCACCTTCACCTACAAGCTGGCCTTCAGCGAGTACGAGTTCGCCACCGCGTCCGCCGCCGCCGTGGTCGTGCTGCTCCTGACGATGGTCCTGGCCTTCTTCTACGTGCGTCAGCAGAGGGAACGGTAATGGCTTCCATCAAAGCGAGACGGAATCTGGCCAAGGCCGGCGTCCTCACCGGACTGATCATCGGGGCGCTCTTCGCCGGCCTGCCGGTGCTGTGGATGCTCGCCACCTCGTTCAAGGGCAACGGGGAGGTCTTCCAGTCGCCACCGCGTCTGATCACGAAGGGCTTCTCGTTCGACGCGTACACCGAGATCCTCGGCAACGGCGCCCAGTTGCGGTTCTTCCTCAACAGCTACATCGTCGCGCTGTCGGTGACGGCCCTGACGCTGCTGGTGGCGATCCTGGCGGCCTATGCGTTCAGCCGCTTCACGTTCCCGTTCTCGAAGACCATCAACGCGGTGATCGTCAGTGTCCAGGCGGTGCCACCGATCACACTCGTCATTCCGTACTTCGGGCTCGTCGTCGCGCTCGGCCTCTACAACACCTATCCCGGCCTGATCCTCACGCACATGGTGTTCACGCTTCCCTACGCGATCATCATGACCACCGCGTATCTGAACACGCTGCCGAGGGAGCTGGACGAGTCCGTCAAGGTCGACGGCGGCAGCAGCTGGACCGCACTGTGGCGGATCCTCGTGCCGATCTCGGTCCCGGGCCTGGTCGCGGTCGGGGTGTACACGTTCATGATCTCGTGGAACGAGTACCTCTTCGCGCTCACGCTCACCCGCACCGACGACATGCGCACCGTGCCCATCGGCATCCAGCTCCTGATGGGCCAGCACTCGTACGAGTGGAACCAGATGATGGCGATGAGCATTCTCGGGTCCATTCCGGTCCTCGTCCTCTTCCTGCTCTTCCAGCGACGGTTCATCGGCGGGCTCACCTCCGGCGCCGTCAAGGCCTGACCCCTTTTTCGACATAGGAGAAACGTAGAGATGCTGACGACCGGCAAGACGATCCTCGACGTCGCCAACGCGAACAGCTTCGCCGTGCCCGCGTTCAACATCAGCGACTGGGCCATGCTCAAGGGCATCGTGGAGATCAGCGAGGAGAAGGACGCGCCGCTGATCGTCGGGATCCACCCGGACGAGGTGGCGCACATCGGCCGCGAGTTGATCACCGCCATCGCCGAGCGGGCGCACCGCGCGAGCGTGCCGATCGCGATCCACTGGGACCACGGCGCGACCTACGAGCAGATGCTCGAGGCGTTCCAGTTCGGCTTCACATCGGTGATGATCGACGGTTCGCTGAAGCCGTTCGACGAGAACGTCGCGGTCTCCAAGCGGGTCGTCGACTCCGCGCACGTGCTCGGCCTGTCGGTGGAGGGCGAGCTCGGCACGATCGGCGCGAACGACAGCTACGCCGAGGCCGAGGGCGCCGCCACGATCATCTACACCGATCCGGACGACGCGGTCACCTTCGTCGAGCGGACCGGCGTGGACAGCCTCGCCGTGGCGATCGGCACCTACCACGGCTTCTTCCCGGCCGGCGTGACTCCCGAGCTGAAGCTCGACCTGCTCAAGGAGATCAAGAGCGCGGTACGCATCCCGCTGGTGCTGCACGGCGGGTCGAACAACCCGGACGACGAGATCGCCGAGGCGTCCCGGATCGGCATCAACAAGATCAACATCTCCACCGACATCAAGGTGGCCTACCACAACAAGATGCGCGAGGTGCTCGGCAACGACCCGCGGGTGCGCGAGCCCAACGCCATCCAGCCGGCCTGCATCGGCGCCATGAAGGAGGTCGCCGCGCAGAAGATCGACCTGTTCGGCGCCACCGGCAAGGGCTCGCTCTACTGAGATGAGCGACGCGTCCCGGGTAGTCCTCGGTCTCGGCAACTGCGTCGACTACGAGCTGAAGCTGACCGCCGGCGTGCTGTCGCAGCTGGCCGCCGACTACGGCATCGACGACCTGACGCCGCCGGCCGCGGTCGTCGACGAGCGGGATCTGGTGGTGTCGATCCTCGGATACGTGGCGCGCGGCGGGGGCGGCGAGCACTTCGTCGCCTCCGCCGAGGCGCTCACCACCTTCGCCGACCGGTTCCCGCACCGCGCCACCCTCGGCGGCACACCGGTGCGGGCGGGCTACGTGCTGGCCCGGGCCGGCGTGCCGTTCACCCTGCACCTGGTCACCGTCAACGACACCGTGCGCCGGTTGCTGCCGGCCGGCGCCGACTTCGTGTCCAGCGGCGCCGGGGACACCTTCTATCCGCATCTGATCGTGCAGTTCGATCAGGGGCTGCGGGTCGGGGACATCGTGGCGCCCTTCCCCAACCGCCTGATCTATGTCAACGACCCGGCCAACGAGTCGATGGCGCTGACCGACGACCTCGGCGCCCGGCTGAGCGAGGCGCGGGTCTTCCTGGTCTCCAACTTCAACGCCATGCGCGACAAGGACCTGCTCGACCGGCGGCTCGCGGCGCTGCGTGAGCACATGCGGCAGCTGCCGGCGGACGCGGTCACCTATTTCGAGGACGCGGCCTATCACGAGCCCGCGTTCAGCCGCCGGGTCCGCGAGGCGCTGCTCGACCGGATCGACGTCTACGGGCTCAACGAGGACGAGATGCAGTCGTACCTCGGGCGTACCGTCGATCTGCTCTCCGTGCGCGAGGTCACCGAAGCGCTGGCCGACCTGCGCGAGCTCATCCCCGCGCCGGCCCTGGTGCTGCACACCAAGTTCTGGGCGCTGTCGCTCGGCACCGACCACACCGCCGCGGTCGACAACGGCATCGTGCTGGCCGCCACTCGCTATGCGCACGGCGACGACTTCACCGACGCCGACGTCGAGCGGATGCGGCGCTCGCCGCGCCGGCCCGACTCGGTGGCCTTCGCGGCCGGGCTGAGCTCCGACACGATCTCCTGCGTCCCGGGTTTCGCGCTCGACGTCGAGAGTCCCACTACCGTCGGGCTCGGCGACACGTTCGTCGGCGGCTTCCTCGCCGCGCTCGCAGCCCCGAAGGAGCACCGATGACGATCGAGACGTTGCCGGCCAACCAGCCGGAGACGTTCTACCGTGGCGCCGGCCGGATCGCGGAGTTCCGCAACGTGCCGGCGCTCACCGACCGTCCCGAGGACTGGGTGGGCTCGACGACCACCCGGTTCGATCTGGCGCCGTCCGGACTCTCCACGCTGTCCGACGGCCGGCTGCTGGCCGAGGCGATCGCCGCCGCACCGGCCTGGTGGCTCGGTCCGGACCGGACGGACACCGGGATCCTGGTCAAGCTGCTCGACGCCGGCCAGCGGCTGCCGCTGCACGTGCACCCGGACCGCCGTTTCGCGACCACGCATCTGGCCTCGCCGTACGGAAAGACCGAAGCCTGGGTGATCGTCTCGGCCCGGCCCGACGCGTTCGTGCATCTCGGTTTCGCCCGCGACGTGGAGGCCGGGGAACTGGCCGGGTGGGTGAGCGGGCAGAAGACCGAGGAGATGCTCGCCGCGACCAACCGGATCCCGGTCGCGGCCGGCGACGCGATCCTCTGCCCGGCCGGCCTGCCGCACGCGATCGGCGACGGCATCCTGCTGGTCGAGATCCAGGAGCCGACCGACTTCTCGGTGCTGCTCGAATACGAGAACTTCGGCCTGGCCGACGGCCACCTCGGGCTCGGCTACGACCTGGCCCTGCAGTGCGTGGACCGCGGCGGGTGGAGCCCGGCGCGGGTCGAGGGTCTGCGCGGGACCGACCGGCTGCTGCCGGCGGCCGCGGACGAGTTCTTCGCGGCCCGCCGGCTGCGCGGCGTCGACCGGCTCGACCAGGGCTTCAGCGTGCTGGTCGCGGTCGCCGGCGAGGGCCGGCTGACCGGCGCGGAGGACGACCTGCCACTGCGGCGCGGGGACACGCTGCTGATTCCGTACGCGGCCGGCCCGCTCACCCTGACCGGCGACGTGGAGGCGATCCGCCTGGCGGCGCCGGCCTGAGCTCGCCGCGGATCTCGTCGGCGCCGGGCGCGCGGCCCGGTCGATCCCCTCGTCCGGCGCGCCGCCCGGACGGCGGTGCTGCTCTACCGGACCACGGACGCCACCGAGTTCGGCCGGATCTGCCGCGCGGTCGTCCGGGCGCGAACGGGTGGTTCCGCCATCAGCCCCGGAACCGGTGGACGCGGTACCACGCGAACCCGAGCAGGAGTGCCGAGGCCAGCGCGAACACGGCCAGCTCCCACCATTGGAACGTCCAGTAGCGGTCGCCCGGCTGGAACGTGACAGCCTGGTGGTAGTTCCGGCCGATCTGCGTGACGCAGTCGTGCATCTGTTGCCGGACGGCGTCCGGGACCGCACGGGCCGGTCCCCCGCCGCCGTCCTGGCCGAGCGTCGGGCAGGTCGCCCGGAGCACCTGATCGCCGAGCGGCCGGCCGGCGGTGTCCACGACGCGGACGGACTGGATCCAGGCGTCCGGGATCTCCGGCGTCTCCGGGTCCAAGGTGCCCGGTCCGACGCCGAGCAGGATGTTGCCGCCCGAGCCGTAGCCGGTCCGGTCCGGATCGAGCGGCAGCGCCAGCACCCGCGGGTCGGCCGCGAGCGGCCGGATCCACTCGGTCACCACGATCCGGGCGGTGAGCAGTCCGGCCAGGGTCAGCGCCATGGCCGGCAGCGTCCGGCGGGTGACCAGGCCCGCGGCCACGCCCAGGGCGAAGGCGAACAGCGCGTACCCGATCGGGGCGAGGTCGCGCTGGTCGAAGGTGCCGTAGCGGGCCGCCGCCGCGTGGTCGAGCGGCGCCGCCCACCAGGTGACGAGCGCGCCGAGCAGCGCGGTCGCCAGGACGGTCGCAGCACCGGCCACGGCCACCCGGGCCGCCAGCCAGTGGCCGCGGCTGATGCTCTGCGCCCAGACCAGCCGATGGGTGCCGGTCTCCAGCTCGCGGGCGATCAGCGGCGCGCCCCAGAACGCGCCGATCAGCGCCGGCGTCACGATCACGACCAGGCCGACGACGGTCCGCGAGCCGGTGTTGTCCAGGACCAGCTCGGTCAGGGCGGGACAGCGCGGAGCCGGCCCGCAGGCGCGGCGCGCGGCCGCGGCGGCGTCGGCGAGATGCGGCCGGGTGGCCAGGACCACGGCGGCGACGGCGACGAGTCCGATCGCGGCGGTCCAGGCCGAGGTCCGGAACTGGCGTAACGCGAGCCTGATCATGATGCCGCCCGGCCGAGCTCGTCGAGGACCACGCGTTCCAGGTCGGCGGGGGCGGCGCAGAGGTCGGCGATCGCGGCGGCGAGCCGGATCCGGCCCGCGGCGACGACCACCACGTGGGTGCAGGTGTGGGCGAGATCGGCGACCAGGTGTGTGGAGAGCACCACCGCGGCGCCGGAGGCCGTCGCCGCGGCCACCGTCTCGTCCAGGAACGCGCGGCGGGCGAGCGGGTCGAGGCTGGCCACCGGTTCGTCGAGGACCAGCAGGTCGGGCCGTTTCGACAGGGCGAGCGTGAGCGCCAGCTGGGCGCGCTGGCCGCCGGACAGGCGGTCGGCCCGCTGCCGGAGCGGCAGGCCGATGCGTTCCGTACGCTCCCGCGCGGCGGCCGCGTCCCAGCGGTGCGCGTTGAGCCCCGCGCCGAGGCTCAGGTGGTCGGCGACGGTCAGTCCGGCGTACGTCGGGGCGTCCTGCGCGACGAACCCGACCCGGCCGGACCGCATCGCCGCGTCCGGTGTGCCGCCGAGCACCTTGACGGCGCCGGTCGTCGGCGGCAGCAGGCCCACGATGAGCTGCAGCAGGGTGGTCTTGCCGGCGCCGTTCGGTCCGACCAGGCCGACGATCGCGCCCGCGGGGACGGCCAGGGTGCAGTCGCGCAACGCCCACCGCCGCCGGTATCGCTTGGCGAGCGCTTCGATGTGAAGGATCATGCCGCCGATGTCTACGCGGCCGGCGGTGACAGCCCGGTGACATGCGGCCGTCACCGTGCTGTCACCCGGCGGCTGGCATGCTGGGCCGATGCGGGTGCTGGTCGTCGAGGATCACGAGCTGCTCGCCCGGCTGATCGGGGCCGGGCTGCGCCGCGAGGGCATGGCCGTGGACGTGGTGCACGACGGCGGCCGCGCGCTGGAATGCCTCGACCTCGCGCCGTACGACGTCCTCGTGCTCGACCGCGATCTGCCGGCCGTCTCCGGCGACGAAGTGTGCCGGCGGGCCGGCGAACGCGGCCTTCCCGCCCGGATCCTGATGCTGACCGCCGCCGGCACGCTCGCCGACCGGGTGCACGGCCTCGATCTGGGCGCCGACGACTACCTGACCAAGCCGTTCGACTTCCCCGAGCTCGCCGCCCGGGTGCGGGCGCTCGGCCGCCGCTGCGGCCCGCCGGTCCCGCCGGTGCTGCGCTGCGCCGATGTGGAACTGGATCCGGCCCGCCGGACCGTGACCCGCGCGGGACGGCCGGTGGCGCTCAGCCCGAAGGAGTTCGCGGTGCTGGCGCACCTGCTGGTCCGCCCGGGCGTGGTGGTGTCCGCGGAGGAGCTGCTGGACCACGTCTGGGACGAGGCGGCCAATCCGTTCACCACCACGGTCAAGACCACGGTCGGCCGGTTGCGGGTCAAGCTGGGCGAGCCGCCGATCATCACGACGGTCCGCGAGGGCGGCTACCGTGCCGGCGACTGAACTGCCGCGGCTGCGGAACCGGCTCGCGCTGCTCCATGCGCTGGCGGCGGTCGTGCTGGGCGCCGTGCCGGTGGCCGTGGTGGGACTCGGCGCGTGGACCGGCCGGTCCACGCAGACGCCGGGCGCCGGGGCGGGCGGAGACACCACCGGCAACACCGGACCCGTGCTGCTGGCCGTCGCGGTGGGGTTGATCGTGGTGGCGCTCGTCGCGGCGCCGATCGGGTGGGCGCTGGCCGGGCGGGCGGTGCGACCACTGCGGGAGATCGCCGCGGCGGCCGCCGGCGCCACCCCCGATCGGCTGCCCGCACACCGCGAGCCGGGAAGGTACGAGGAGTTCGCCGAGCTGTCCGCCACGCTGGCCGGGCTCTATGCGCGGCTGGACGCCGCCTATGCCGCGCAACGCCGCTTCGTCGCCGACGCCTCGCACGAGCTGCGCACCCCGCTGACCGTGCAGCGGACGCTGATCCAGGTCACGCTCGCCGATCCGGACGCCGACGAGGCGACGTTGCGGGCCGGATACGCGGAACTGCTGCGCATCGGGGAGCAGCAGGAGCGCCTGGTCGCCGGGTTGCTGGCCTTGGCGCAGGGCGCCGTGGCGGCCGTACCGGTGGATCTGGCCTCTCTCGCCTCGGACCTGGTGAAGCTACGCGGCGGCGTCACCATCCGAACCGATCTCCGACCGGCCGTCGTGGCCCGCGCCGACCCGGCGCTGCTCACCAGCCTGATCGGCAACCTGCTGGACAACGCGATCCGCCACAACGTCGACGACGGCCGGATCGAGGTCTCGACGCACACCGCCGGGGCGCGGGCGGTGCTGACGATCAGCAACACCGGCCCGGTGGTGCCGGCGGACGCGGTCGGCCGGATCCTGCAACCGTTCCAGCGCCTCGCCGGGCCGCGCGGGCAGAGCGAGGGCAGCGGGCTGGGCCTGGCGATCGTGCAGGCCATCGCGGACAGCCACGAGGCCGAGCTGCGGGTGGAGCCGAACCCAGGCGGCGGCTTGACCGTGACTGTCGACTTCGCCGCCGCCTGACCCCTCACCGTCCGATGGGGACGGGTGCGGGTGCGGGTTCCGGCTCGTGCGCCGCGATCCAGCGGTGCCCGGCCACCACCGCGACGATCGCCAGCAGCGTGTACGCGCAGACCAGCAACACCCCGAGCCGGTCCTGGTCGGCGCCGCTCACCATGGTGAAGAGGAACGAGCCGCCGAACGCGTTGAGCGAGGCGTGCCAGACCGCCGCCAGCGACCACTGTCCCCCACTGAGCCGATAGAGCTGCAGCAGGATCATCTGGAAGGCCGCGTTGCCGAGCAGGCCCATCAGCCAGGTCGACTCACCGTTCAGCATCAGCGGCAGGTGCCAGCAGATCCGGATCGCGGCGAGGATGGCCCACGTTCCGAGCCAGCCGTGCCGGCGCAGCAGCAGCGGTGCGGCGAAGGCCATCCACGCGGCCTCCTCACCGATGCCGATGAAGACGAGCAGGACCACGAAGTTGAGCGGGATGCCGGTCCACTGCCCGAGCTGGTCCGCCGTCGGCAGCGGTGCCCCGAAGCCGTGGTTGATCAGGACGTTGACGACGTGCACGCCGAGCGGCAGGAGCAGGGCCAGCGCATACCAGGCGGGCGAGGCTCGCCACGAGCGCAGCCGCCGCCACCAGGTGGCGAGGGCGATGCGCCCCTGACAGGCGGCCACCACCAGCGCGGCCACGATCGGGCCGATCGGGTCGTGGCCGGGGTCGGAGCCCAGCCCGAAGGCGGCCGCGATGTAGTTCGACCAGCCGAACAGGCAGGCCAGCACGGTGAAGCTGACGAGCGGATGGTTGCGGATCAGGCGGACGGGACCGGTCATCGGGAAGCTCCCTCAACAGCTCGGCGGGATGCGGTCACGACCGCGGCGAAGTGGTCGGCGAGCCGGCGATGGCCGGCCGGCGGCGCCACGAAGGTGTTGGTGAGCGCGCGGGAGGCGAAGTCGGTGACCTCGCTCAGCCGTGGGTGCACCGGCCGCAGCACCGCCGATCCGGCGGTGAGCGCGCCGGGTGGCACGCGCAGGATGCGCGGCTTGCGCCCCACCGCCGAGAACGCCAGCTCGACGATCTCCCGGCGGGTGAGGATCTCCGGCCCGCCGACCGTCAGCTCGCCGATCTCCTCGTGGTTCAGCGCGTCCAGGCAGGCCTCGGCGACCTCGTCCGGATGGACCGGATTGGTCTGTGCCCGCCCGTCGCCGGGGATCCAGGCGATGCCGCGGCGGGCCATCGTGAGGAACGGGTCGAAGATCGGGAACATGCCGGTCGGCCGGACGATCCCGTACGACAGACCGGATCGGTCCAGTTGTTCGACGACCTCCTCGTGCGCCCGGGCGTAGCCGGTGCCGGCCCAGGCGGGCCGGATCAGCAGCGAGACGTAGACGAAGCGCCGGACGCCGGCCGCACGGGCCGCCCGGATCAGGTTGCCGTTGGCCACCGTGTCCAGGTCGCGGAAGCCGCGGCGGTCGCCGCCGCGGAAGGCCATCGGCGCGCCCAGGCAGGAGACGACGGCGTCGACCCCGTCGAAGGCGCCGCGCAGCGTGTCGGGGCGGGTCGCGTCGCCGAGCAGGACGGTGTCGGCGATGCCGCTCAGCTGCGCGGCGCGGGCCGGGTCGCGGGACAGGCTGGTCACGTTCGCCCCGCTGTGGTGCACTGCGGCCGCGACGGCGCGGCCCAGCATGCCGGTGGCGCCGGCGACCAGCACCGTACGCGGGTCGGTGTCTTCGATCATGGCATCGCTCCTTGCCTGGTGGGTGTGGTGACGTGTTCGTTGCGGACTCCGCTGGCCAGAAAGCGGGAGAACGCCCGGCGCAGCGGAGGGGTTCGGCCGAGCAGGCGCATCGGGCGCGGCAGCCGGACGGCGCCCGCCTGGTCGCGGGATCCGGAGATCAGCCGGCGTTGGACCAGCAGCTGGATCCGCTGGGTCAGGCGGGTGGGCGCAGCCGGCTGAAGTCGCCGACGGTGACCAGGCCGTCGTCGGTCATCATCGCCACCGACCGGGTCCGCTGCTGCGGCAGCCGGTCGAAGTCCGCGATCAGGCCGAGCTCGGCGAGCACCTGCAGCGTCGAGGCGTGGATCGTGTCGCCGCGGAAGTCACGGTGGAAGTCGGGATACTTCTCGAGCACGACCACGTCGACGCCGGTTCTGGCCAGCAGCAGGCCCAGCATGGCGCCGGCCGGACCACAGCCGACGATGCACACATCCGTACGGTCGGGCAGTTGATCGGTGTTCATGGCATCTTCTCCGTCGATCGGGTGGACAGGGCGATGACGTCGTGCCCGAAGTCCCAGAGCAGGGTCAGCAGGCCGCGCAGGGCGGGCTGGTCGGCGCCGGTCAGGGCGAGCACGGTGTGGCGATCGGATGCGCCGGGACTCAGCACGACGCCGGCGTACTGGGCTCGAATCGCTCGGGTGGCGGCCGCGCCGAGCGGGCCCGCCACGGTGATTCGGCAGCTCATGGCTCCCTCCCGTCGCCCTCGGGTGGAGGGCTGTCGGGAAGGACTCTCGGGCTCAGGTGGGTGGGCCGGCTCCACACCGCGGCCGGAACCACCCGGGGTGGTCCGGTCCGGTCTGCTCAGATCAGGCCGAGGTCGTGTCCGTGGCGCACCGCTTCGACCCGGGTGACCACACCGAGCTTGCGGTAGAGGCTCTTGGTGTAGCCCTTCACCGTGTTGATCGACAGGTGCAGCTCGCCGCCGATCTCCCGGGCCGACAGCGGGCCGCGCAGGGCCCGCAGGATGGCCAGCTCGCGATCGGTGAGCTCCTCGACCAGCTCGCGGCGGCTCCGGGCCAGCCGGCCGGCGTCCCGGCCGATGCGCGCGTCGAGCTCGGCCAGGTGGCGGACCACGACCGGGCGGACCGGCTCGGTGTCGGCGACCCGGTGGGCCTCGTCGAGGGTGCGCCGCGCGCCCGGCCGATCACCGGTCGCCCACTGCGCCGCGGCGAGGCTCGCCAGAGCGCCCAGCAACACGGTGGACTCACCCCAGTGCCGGGCCGTCCGGACGGCACGTTCCAGCGTCGCGACGGCCGCCGCCGGCTCCCGGACGGCCGCCAGCCGGCCCTCGGCGAGCCGCACCATCGCCAGCGCCGCAGCCGCCCCCTCGCCCCAGGCCCGCTCGGCCTCGTCCGCCCGCTCCCGCACGGCGGCGCACACCGCGGCGGACCGGTCGGACTCGCCCAACTCGGCCACGGCGAGGGCGAGCAGACCGGCCGTCTGCAGCACCATCAAGGGCGGCAGATCCCGGCGTGCGGGCACCTCCCACGCCCGCTGCAGAACCTCGGCGGCCTCGCCGGTCCGCCCGGCGCCGAGCAGCACTCCCCCGAGTGTGTTGAGGGCGTTCACATGACCCCACCGAGCCGGATCGGTCTCCAGCTCGACGGCGCGGCGGGCATAGGTCAGCGCCGCGCCGACGTCATCCAGGGTGCCGTAGATCGCCCAGGTGCAGTCCGCGTACCCGCGCAACGTGCGCCAGCCGGGCGGGGGCTCGGCGTCGGCGGCGATGTGCGGCTCGGCCCTGCCGAGCCAGTCGACGGCCCGGCCGGGACGACCCGACAGTCCGGCGGCGAGCGCCAGGTCGAGGCAGAGGTGCGGATCGGACTCGACGCCGGGCAGGCCGTCGCTGAGCCGCAGCATCGCGCCCATCGCGCCCCGATCCATGAACCATCGGGTGTGGCTGCGCAGCAACGCCCGGGCCCCGGCGGCGTCGCCGGCCGCGATCCGGTGCTCGACGGCCTGTTCCATCCGGCCCTGCGCGAGGAACCAGTCCGCCGCGCGGCCGAGCAACTCGGCAGGCGCATCCGGCGACGAGTCCGTCAGCTCCCGGCGCAGCACGTCGCGGAACAACCGGTGGCAGCGGAACCACTGCCCGTCCAGCGACGTGAGGAACAGGTCCGCCCGGGCCAGCGCGTCCAGCAGGGCGGACGAGCCGGTCCGCTGCAGCACCGCATCACAGAGCGGGCCGGACAGCCGTTCCAGCACCGACGCCCGGACCAGCAGGTCACGCCCGCCCGCCTCGATGCCGGGCAGCACCTCGCCGGCGAAGTAGTCGAGCAGATGCCGGTCGCCACCGCTGAGCCGGGCGGCGGCCGCGGCCGGGTCGGTCGCGCCGCGCAGGGTCAGCGCGGCCAGTTGGAGCCCGGCCGGCCAGCCCTCGGTGCGTTCCGCCGCCACCCGCGCGGTCGTCACCGGCACCTCGACCACGGCGGAGATGAGCGCCGTGCTCTCGTCCGTCGTGCAGCGCAGCTCGTCGACCCGGATCTCGGCCAGCACGCCGCGGGCGCGCATCCGGGCCAGCGGCAGCGGCGGGTCCGCCCGGGCGGCGATGATCAGATGCAGCGTCGGCGGCAGGTAGTTCAGCAGGAACTCCACGCTCTCCTGGATGACCGGGTCGCGCAGCAGGTGATAGTCGTCGAGCACCAGGACGTGCTCGCCCGGCTCGGCGGTGGCCGCGTTCAGCAACGCCTCGACGGCCAGGCTGATCGGGTCCAGGCCCGGAGCGCGCAGCGCGCTCAGCGCGTCGGTGGCCAGGCCGGGTGCGACCGCGGCCAGCGCCGACAGCAGGTACGTCCAGAAGCGCACCGGCTCGTCGTCGGCCTCGTCGATCGACAGCCACGCCACCCTCGGCGCACGGGCGGGGTCTGCCGCCCAGGCGCTCAGCAGCGTCGTCTTGCCCCAGCCCGCGGGCGCCACCACCACGGTCAGCCGGCAACCGTCGCCGGCGTCCAGCCGCTCGTGCAGCCGGTGGCGGGACACCGCACCCGGGCGCACCGAAGGAACCAACAGCTTTGCCGTCAGCAAAGGCCGGGCTCCCGGGCTGCCCACGTGCGCACCCTACCGCCGCGCGATCCGAGACTCGCCGGGCCGGAAGTCTCAGGACCGGGGTGGCGGGGACGATCGAGAGCACCGTGATCCTGTCTGTTCCCGCGCCGCATCCCGGCACGCGTCTGGTGCACGTGGGCCGCCAGCCCATCTTCGATGCGGCCGGTGACGTCGTGGCGTACGAGTTGCTGTTCCGCGGGCAGATGGACGCGATCGACGCCGGGCGCCGCGACGCGTACGCGACCAGCCAGGTGATCCTCAACGCGTTCGCCGAGTTCGGGGTCGGCGAGGTGGTCGGCGACCGCACCTGCTTCCTCAACGTGACCCGGGAGTTCCTGGTCGGCGAGCTGAGGCTGCCGTTCGGGCCGGACGGTGTGGTGCTGGAGGTGCTGGAGACCACCGAGATCGACGACGACGTGCTGGCCGGCGTGACGGCGCTGGTCGACGCCGGCTATCGGATCGCGCTGGACGACTTCGAGCCCGGCTCCTCCCACGAACGGCTGCTGCCGCTCACCTCGTACGTGAAGATCGATCTTCTGACGATCGACCACGCCCGCCTGGACGCGCTGGTGCGGACCTGCCGTGCCCTGCCGCACGTCACGCTGGTCGCCGAGGGGCTGGAGACCGGCGAGGACCTGGCGCTGTGCGATCGGCACGGCATCGAGCTGCGGCAGGGCTACCTGCTGAGCCGGCCGCAGGTGCTGACCGCGACCGCGCTGACGCCGTCCCGGTTGCGCAGCCTCGAACTGCTCGGCGAGCTCAGCTCGGCGGACAGCGACCTGGACAAGGTGCTGTCGATCGTCTCGGCCGATCCGGCACTCACCCTGCGGCTGCTCCGCGCGACCAATTCGGCCGCCAACGGCCTGCCCAGCCTGGTTTCCTCGGTGCGGCAGGCGGTGGTCCTGGTGGGTCTGACCCAGGTACGCCGGTGGGCGATGCTGATGTCCGTCGAGGAGGCCGCCGGCGCCACCGACACGCAGATGAACGACGCCCTGACCCGGGCGCAGCTGTGCGCCAACGTGGCACCGTCGTTCGACGCGCCGGCCGACGCGGCGTTCATCGCCGGTCTGATCGCGGCGGTGAGCGAGCTGCTCGGCACGCCGGCCGCCGCCCTGGCCCACCAGTTGCCGCTCGACGCGGAGATCCGGATCGCGCTGACCCGGGGCGCCGGGCCGCTCGGGCGGGTGCTGCGGCTGGTCAACGCGTACGAACGCGGCGACCTGACCGAGGCGGCCACCGCCTATCGCGGCGACGACCTGGTGGGCAGCGTGATGGCCGCGATGCGCTGGTCCACGCAGGCGCTGGCGGCGGCCCGATGACCGCGGCCCTGTTCAGCCTGAACGACGAGACCCTGCACGGCGAGCGGGCCGAGCTCCTGGCGAGCGTCGCCGAACTGGAGGCGCGGCCGGTGTCGGCGCTGCGCACGCTCACCGAGCCGGCCACCGCGATCATGCGCCGGGCCGAGGCGCTCGGCGAGACCGAGATCCTGCAGCGCGCCCGGCTGCTGGTGGTCAGCGTGATGATGCGCGAGGGCCGGATCGAGGAGAGCGGCCGCGAGGCGCACCAGGTGCTCGCCTGGGCGCAGCAGACCGGCAGCTCCTATCTGCTCGCCCGCGCGCACCGCGAGCTGAGCATGTTCTACCGGCTGGTCGGCGACGTGTCCTCGGCGCACACCCACGCCGTGCAGGGCGTCTCGCACCTGACCGGCGACGTGCCGCCGAACATCGTCGCCCGGCACCTGCTGACCCTGGCCGTGGCGTCCGACGAGAACGGCCACAGCGCCGAGGGCGACCGGCGCTTCGACGAGGCGCTGGACCTGGCCTCGGCGGTCGGCGACAGCGAGCTGACCATCCACATCCTGAACAACATGGCCTACACCGCGTACGAGCGGGAGAACCAGCCGCTGGCCATCGCCCTGGTCCGGCGGATGCGCGACATCGAGGCCCGCAGCTCGTTCTCGTTCAGCGCCGGCCAGCTCGACACCATCGCCCGGGTCGAGATGATGACCGGCGACTACGACCGCGCGGTGCTCACCCTGCGCGCGGTGCTGGACCCGGACTCGCGGGTGGTCGGCAACGAGGGTGACGCGTTCGCCACCTGCCTGCTTAGCCTGGCCGAGGCGCTGCGGCTGGCCGGCCGCTTCGACGAGGCCCAGCGGTCCCTCGACGACTGCATGGAAATGGCGCAGGAGCGCAGCCTGCGCTCGATCCGCGTGCAGGCCCGCGCGGCGCAGGCCGAGCTCTACGCCGCGACGCGTCGTTTCGAGGAGGCGTACCAGGAGTACCGCGAGTTCCACGCCGAGGCGACCGCGCTGCACTCGCTGGAACGCGAGGCCCGGGCACACGCGCTGCAGGCCGTCTTCGACGCCACCGAGGCGCGCCAGGCCAGCGAGCACTTCCGGGAGATGGCCCACCGCGACGCGCTGACCGGCCTCTACAACCGCAGGTACGTCAACGAGCGGGTGCCCGCCCTGCTGGGCGAGGCCGCACTCGGCAACACGCCGCTGTCCATCGCGATCCTCGACCTGGACCACTTCAAGCGCATCAACGACACCCGGTCGCACGCCACCGGCGACACCGTCCTGCAGCAGGTCGCCCAGACGCTCACCGAGGCGGCCGGCGGTGCGGACATCGCGGCCCGGATGGGCGGCGAGGAGTTCCTGCTGGTCTTCCCGGGCGTCGGCGCCGAGGAGGCCCGCCGCCGCTGCGAGCAGCTGCGGGCACAGATCCACGACTTCGGCTGGGCCCCGATCACCGGAGGCCTGCCGGTGACGGCGAGCATCGGCGTCACCACCTCGCGGGACGGCCGCGACACCCTGGCGGCGCTGCTGTCCCGAGCCGACCACAACCTCTATGCGGCCAAGCACGACGGCCGCGACCGGGTCGCCACCGACCCGCACTGACCGCTTCCGGCGCGCCTAGCACGACCCCGAGGAACAGACCGCGAGGTACGAGCTGCCGGGCCGGGACACGGCTTAGGGTCGACCTGTCGAAATCCCGGGGTGTCGTTCGTCTTACTCCGACGGATCCGATGGAGACGAGGAGGTCGCGATGAAATACATCATGCTGATCTTTCAGGGCCCGGCACTCGAGAAGCAGGCCGCGCTCACCGAGCAGGAGCAGAAACAGGTCTACGCCGACTACCAGGGGATCAACCGGACGCCGGGCGTGACTCCGGGCACGCCGATGGGTCTGCCGGAGAACGCGACCACGGTGCGGGTCGACGGTGGGCGGACGCTGACCACCGACGGGCCGTACGTCGGGATGAAGGAGGCCGTCGGCGGTTTCTTCATCCTCGAGGCCGACGACCTGGACGCGGCCATCGAGGTGGCCGCCCGCGTGCCGGCGGCACGTTACGGCGGCGCCGTCGAGATCCGGCCGTCGGAAGTGTATTGGTAGCCGCGCTCGACGAGGTCTTCCGCGCCGAGTGGGGCCGCGTCCTGGCGGCCCTGATCGGCGTCCTCGGCGACTTCGACCTCGCCGAGGACGCCGCGCAGGAGGCCTTCGCCATCGCCGCCGACCGCTGGCCCCGCGACGGGGTGCCGGACAATCCGCGCGCCTGGCTGATGCGGACGGCGCGCAACCGCGCCACCGACCGGATCCGCCGCGACCGGACCCTCGCCACCAAGCTGGGGCAACTGGCGACCGCCCACCATCCGGACGGGTCCGGTGCGGAGGTGCCGATGACCATCCTCGACGAGCGCCTGGAGCTCATCTTCACCTGCTGTCACCCGGCGCTCGCGATCGAGTCGCAGGTCGCGCTCACCCTGCGGACCCTGGGCGGGCTGACCACCGACGAGATCGCCCGCGCCTTCCTGATCCCGGAACGCACCCTGGCGCAGCGGCTGGTGCGGGCGAAGCGCAAGATCAAGGCGGCCGGGATCCCGTTCCGGGTGCCGCCGGATCACCTGCTCGGCGAGCGGCTCGACGCCGTTCTCGCGGTCGTCTACCTGATCTTCAACGAGGGCTACGGGGGCCGGGACGAGCTCGCGGCCGAGGCGATCTGGCTGGGCCGCGCGCTGGCCGAGCTCCTGCCCGGCGAACCCGAGGTCCGTGGCCTCCTCGCGATGATGCTGCTGCACGACTCCCGGAGCGAGACGCGGTTCGCCGACGGAGAGCTCGTGCTGCTCGGCGACCAGGACCGGTCGCGGTGGAACACCACGCTGATCGCCCGGGGACGCGCCGAACTCGACCGGGCGATCGCCCTGGGCGGCCGCGGGCCCTATGTCCTGCAGGCGGCGATCGCGTCGTTGCACGCCGAGACGCCGTGCGACTGGGCGCAGATCGCCGCGCTCTACGGCGAGCTCGCCCGCCTGACCGCCTCGCCGGTCGTCGAGCTGAACCGCGCCATCGCCGTCGCCGAGACCGACGGCCCGGAGGCCGGTCTGCGCATCGTCGACCGGCTCGGCCTGCACGATTTCCGCTATCTGCACTCGACCAGGGCCGAGTTGTTGCGGCGGCTCGGGCGGATCGACGAGGCGCGCCACGCCTATCGGCGGGCACGGGACCTCACCGACGACGGCGCCGAACGGCGTTTCCTCGACCGGAGGCTGGCCGAAATCGGTCCCACCTGACCCACGAATCCCTTGTGACACAAGGGTTTCGGGCGTTGTCCGGGCCGGTGCTGTTCCCGTCCGGAAGGACCATTACGCCGCCTTCCGGCCTCGCGATAGAAATCTGGCCCGACCAGGAAACTCTCGTGAGGAAGTCGAATGCGCAAACTTCTCGTGACCGCGGCCGCCGCCGTGGCTGTGTTCGCCGCCATGCCCACGGCGACCGCTCAGGCCGCCACCACCGTCGAGTCGGTGATCGGGGTCGGCACCCTCGGCCAGTTCGGCACCCCGACGGCCTATCTGGGCGCGGTCGGCAGCCAACTCGGCCAGCTCGGCGCGTTCACCATCACCTACCCGGACGGCACCTACGTGATCGGCGCGTCGAGCTGCCTCGTGGTCACCGACAAGACCGCCTATGTGACCGGCCGGATCGCCGCGTCCTGGGGCCCGCGCCGCGAGACCAACAGCTGGCAGCGGGGGAACTACATGGTGGTCGGCGTCCAGGACAACGGCAACGGCATCGACGTGGCGGACAAGCTGAACTTCTCGCCCGGCACCGCCGCCAACCCGGGCTGCGGCCCGTACGGCCAGGCCAGCCCCGACTTCTTCATCGTCAAGGGCAACTACCGGGTGACCGACGCCTAGCGGAACACCAGGCCGGCGCCGACCTCGATGACCTGTCCGGTCGTCTTGGCGGCGTCGTCCGACACCAGATAGCGCAGGGTCCCGGACAGATCGTCCGGGACCAGGATGCCCGGGATCGCCTGCACCGCGGTCGCGTTCACCGGCGGCGGGGCCAGTTCGCGCTCGCCCTCGGTGTCGACCGCGCCCGGCGAGATCGCGTTCACGGTGATGCCGTCCCGGCCGTAGGACCCGGCCAGTGACCGGGTCAGCCCGATCAGGGCGGCCTTGCTGGACACGTAGGAAGGCCCGGACGGCCCGCCCAGCCGCACCGTGGCGGACGCGATGTTGACGATCCGCCCCCACCGGCGCTCCGCCATGCCGGCGGCGAGCGCCCGGGCCAGCAGCATCGGGGCGGTGACGTTGACCGCGAAGGTCTGCTGCCACTCGTCGTGCGTCAGGTCGCGGATGTCCACATTAGAAGCCCGGGCGGCGTTGTTCACCAGCACGTCCACCGCGCCGGCGCGCGCCGCCAGATCGGCGACCGCCGCCGGGTCGCGCAGATCGGCCTCCAGCACGCTCGCCTCCGCACCGAGCTTCCGGCACCGCCCGGCGACCGTCTCGGCCTCCCCCGCCGCCGCGACGTGGTGGATCAGCAGGGTGCGCCCGGGCGCGGCCAGCCCGGCGGCGAGAGCGGCACCGATGCCCCGCCGCGCCCCGGTCACGAGTACGCGCATTCCGCCAGCGTAGATCGCCGGCCGGCCAGTCGATCTTCCGTTACGCCTCTGCATCGGCGATTTCGCGCCGATAGGAGGTGGAGAGCTTCGGTCGAGGGCCGGCGAAGGAGGATCGGTGAGGGGTTTGCGCCGACGAACGTGGCCGCAGTGGCGCACGGGATCCATGCTCGGCCACGTGCGCCTGCTGTATCTGGCTTTCTGCCTGATTTGGTCGGTGATCGGGCTTTCCAGCATCCGGGTGTCGGATCGAGCGTCCTGGGTGGTTCCGGCGCTGGCCCTCCTGATCGTGGAGATGTCGCTGCTGCACGGTTACCGGCGCGGGCGCTTCCCCTGGCAGACCTGGATCATCGAGGCGCCGTGCGTGGGCATCGTGGCGGCCGCCTCCGGCTACAGCATCACCGTCGGTCTGCTCTATCTGTGGATCAACTTCCGGGCGCTGTACGGAAACCTCAAGGATCAGCTGCTGGGGGCCGGCTGCGTGATCCTCATCCTGGGCGTCAGCGTCGGCCTCGCCGGGGCTCCGGCGGCCGACTCCACGTCGCTGGCGGTGATGGCGCTCATGGGGATGGCGGTGAACTACACCTTGGCGCGGGGCATTCGCGCGCGGGATCGGGCATCCGCCCGGGAGAGCGTGGTCGCCTCCGCCGGCGCGGCCTTCGCGGCCGTGACGGATCGGCGGGAGGCGGCACAGGCGGCGGCCGCGGCCGCGGCCCGCCTCGACGAGAGCATCAGCGGAGCCGTGGTGACCACCATCGCCTCGGGGTCCATCCGCCTGATCGGGGTCGCCGGCGCGGTGGGCACGGAGGCGCTGGGCCGCTCGATGGACTTCGGCGACCTGGGCCCGGAAGCGGGCGGCGCACTGCGACCCGGCGGGTCCGTGATGATCACCGACGGCGCTGCCGCGCCCTTCGCCGCGCTGGCCGGCGTGCCCACGCCGAGCAGATTGATGCTCGCGCCGCTGGCCGTGCACGGCCAGGTCTTCGGCCTCCTGATCGCGGTGTGCCACCGGCGTCCGGTGGATGACCTGACGGCACCCCTGACGACCCTGGCCGACGAGGCGGCGCTGACCCTTGATCAGCTGCTGAGCCAGTCCCGGCTGCGTGTCGTGGTGGAGAACTCCCCCGATGCGCTCATCCTCGCCGGTGGGGAGGGCGCCATCCGGTACGCCAATCCGGCCGCCGAGCGGCTGCTCAGGAGTGCGACCGAGGACCTGGTCGGCGGCGACGTGAGGCACCTGTTCCACCCCGACGAGCTCGACGCCGCGTTGGCGCCGGGGTCGCCCGGCCCGCTGACGTGCCGGCTGCGCGGGCGCGCGGACCAGCCGTGGACCGAGTTCGAGGTGCTGGTCGAGTCCGTGACCGAACACGACGGCTCCCGGAGCCTCATCGTCAACGCACGCGACATCTCCGAACGGCAGAGGCTGGAGGTGGAACTGCGGCACTCCCAGAAGCTGGAGTCGGTGGGCCGCCTCGCCGCCGGTGTCGCCCACGAGATCAACACGCCGATCCAGTTCGTCGGCGACAACGTCCGCTTCCTCGAGGACGCCTTCACCGAGCTGCTCACGCTGGTCACCGCGGTCAAGGAGCGGCTCGGTGACTCGGACCCGCGGATCGCGGAACTGCTCGGCGACATCGACGTGGACTTCCTGCTCGACGAGATCCCGGCGGCGGCCCGCCAGACGCTCGAGGGAATCGACCGGGTGGCCACGATCGTCCGCGCGATGAAGGCGTTCGGGCATCCCGGCACCGACGAGAAGACCCTCGCGGACATCAACGAGTTGATCGCCAACACGCTGGTCGTCGCGGCGGGTGAGATCAAATACGTGGCCGACGTCGAGACCGAGCTGGCCGAGCTGCCGCTGGTGCGGTGTCACGTCGGGGACATCAACCAGACGTTGCTCAACCTCGTGGTGAACGCGGCGCACGCCATCGACTCGGCCGGCCGGGGCCGGGGCACAATCCGGCTGACGACCTGGCGGGACGGCGACGACGTGGTCATCGAGGTGGCGGACACCGGCTCGGGGGTGCCTCCGGAGATCGCCGACAAGCTCTTCGACCCGTTCTTCACCACCAAGGAGGTCGGCCGGGGAACCGGGCAGGGCCTTCCCCTCGCGCGAAGTCTCGTGGTGGACCGGCACCACGGCTCCATCGGCTTCCGCACCGAGGTCGGCGCCGGCACGGTGTTCACCGTCCGGCTGCCGGTCACCGGGCAGGACCGACCGGCGCACCCCATCAGTCAGCTGGAGGTGGCAGCGGTATGACCGAGAAACCACACGTCGTCTTCGTCGACGACGAGCCGCGCATCCTGGACGGGCTCCGGCGGATGCTGCGACGGGAAACCGCTCGCTGGGACATATCGTTCGCCGCGGGTGCGGCGGAAGCGCTGAGCTTCATGGAGACGAAGCGGTGCAACGTCGTCGTGTCGGACTTCCGCATGCCGGGCATGGACGGCGGGCAACTGCTGAGCCGGGTGCAGGCGCTCTATCCGACGACCGCGCGAGTGATCCTGTCGGGGCAGACGGGCGAGGACGACGTCCTGCGCGTGATCCCGCTGGCCCATCAGTTCCTGACCAAGCCGGCCGGCCGTGATCAACTGGTGCAGACCGTCGAGCGGCTCATCGCGGCCCAGGTCGCGTCCGGAGACGACTCCGCCTGCCGGGACGTCTCCATGGTCAACTCCCTGCCGAGCGCGCCCGGCCTGGTGCTGGAGCTGATCGCGGAGCTGAACGCGGACGATTCTTCCGCGAAGTCCATCGGTGCGATCATCGAACAGGACCCGGCTGCCGCCGCCAAGGTGCTGCATCTGGCGAACTCATCGGCGTCCATGGTTAGTCACGTGATCAGCGACGTGGTCCAGGCCATCGCCCTGCTCGGCACCCACACGGTACGCGGACTCGTCCTGATGCACGACGTCGTCCGGAGCATCGATCCGGGGAAATTGCTGCCCGCCCAGTGGCTGCAGGACCTCACCGATCACTCGGTGCAGACCTCGCACCTGGCGCGGCGCCTAGCCGGGCCCGCGCCGTGGCGCAACGAAGCGTTCACCGCGGGCCTGCTGCACGAAGTCGGCCAACTGGTGCTGGCATCCTCCCGCCGCGACGACTACCCGGCCGTGCTCCAAGCGTGGCGCGCCGACGACCACGGGACCGCGGCCGAGGCCGATCGGCCGCCGCGCGACATGCTCGACGCCGCCGAGCGCGCCGCGTTCGGGACCTGTCACAGCGAGGCGGGAGCGAATCTGCTGACGCTCTGGGGTCTGCCCGCGGCAGTGGTGGAGACGGCGGCCGGCCATGCGGCCGCCGACACGTGGCGATCTGTCCACGACCCGGCGTCCGCCGTCGCCCTGGCGCATCTGGTCGTGGAGAAGGAATTCGGCGCCGTGTGCGGGACCGGCGAGCACGGGCCGGACGTGGCCGAGGACGAACTCGGCGTGCCGGAGCGCGAAGCCATCGACGGTTGGCGGGCTACTTTGCGGCGGTGACCTCGGTGCCGGATGGGTACACCAGCAACGGCTCGGTGACGCCCTCCTCGAGCGACGCGAAGTTGCGCAGGCGGCTCAGCAGGCTGGTGGTCACCTCCTGGCCGGGATTCACCAACAGGGTGCCGGTGCCACCGCGCACCGCCGCGGCGAACACCATGCCGATTCGCAGATCCGCGAGGCTGACCGTGCTGGCCTCCACCTCGGCCTCGTCCCGCACGGATGCGACGAGCGCGTCCAGCAGCACCGGGTCGTAGTGGCCGAGCCGGGAGCGCAACGCCATTCCGGCCACCCCGGGCGGCACGCCCTCGGCGAGGAGAACGTGGAAGTCCTGAACCAGGCGCAACAGGCGCGCTCCGAAGGGGATGTCCTCGCCGGCCATGCCGTCCCCGGGTGGCCCGGATCCATCCCAGTTCCGCCGCGCGTGCCGGATGGCGTCCGTGATCGCGGTCAGCCGCGGAATGGGCGCGATCAACCGCTCGGCCACCTCCGGGATCTCATCCACCATGCGCTGTTCGGCGGCCGTGAGCGGCTCACCCGCGCCCAGCTTCGCCACCACGGCCGGTGGCAACGACACGGCCCCCAGCTGCGACATCATCACGGCGAGCTCGACCGCCCACCGGTCGGCGACCGCCATCTCGTCGAGGACGGCGACCGCGGTGCGCCGCATCCGGGTGGCCAGAACGAAGGCGTCGGGGTTCGCCACCGACAGGACGTCCACCAGGGCGTTCACGCTGCCGCGCAGGGTCTTTTCCAGCAGCTCACGTTCGCCGACAACGAGGCGGTGCTGTGCCACGCAATCACGCAGCGCCCCGGTCATCGTCTCGTGGTCCACCGGCTTCAGCAGCATCCGGAAGATGCCGCCGTCGTTGACCGTGGTCGCCGCGTCGGACAGGTCGGTGTGCCCGGTGAGCAGCATCCGGGTCGCGTCCGGCGCGGCCTTGCGGACCGCGGCGAGGAACTCCGCACCGTTGATTCCCGGCATCAGGAAGTCCGAGACGATGACCTCGAACGGTTCCTCCCGGCCCAGCGAGAACAGCCCGTTGGCCGCGCCGACCTGGGTGACCACGTCGAAGTCGTGGCGCAGTTGCCGGCGCAGGCCGTTGAGCAGGTTGGGCTCGTCGTCGACGAGCAGGACGCGGGGCAGGGTCATCGGCGTGGTCACTTTCGCCCGGGTAAGGACTTATCTGCACAAACTACCCGGTCGCGGGCGTGCGGCGTCGGGGTTCACTGTCCTTCGCCGTCAACTCGCACCGGCAGGCAGATGGTGAAGGTGGAGCCCGCACCGGGGCTGGAGTCGAGCCGGATCGTCCCGCCGTGTTTCTGCACGATGCTCGAGTACGCCATGCTCAGGCCCTGGCCGGTGCCCTTGCCGACCTCTTTGGTGGTGAAGAACGGATCGAAGATGCGTTGCTGGGTGGCCTCGTCCATGCCGGTCCCGTCATCGGAGACGGCGATCTCGACCGTGTCGGCGCCACGGCTGGTCCGGATCCGGATGTGTCCGAGCCCCCCGTCGCCGCGCGGACCGACCGCCTGGATGGCGTGCGCGGCGTTCACGATGAGGTTGAGCACGACCTGTTTGAGCTCGCCCTCGTAGCAGGGCACCAGGCCGACGTCGTCGCCCAGCTGCAGGCTGAGTTCGGCGTGGTACTTCCACTCGTTGCGCGCCACCTGAGAGGTGCTCTCCACGGCCCGGTTGATGTCGACGTTGCTGCGCCCCTGGCCGGGATGCGAGAAGTCCTTCATCGCCCGGACGATCTGGGCCACCCGTTCCAGGCCCTCGAGGGACTCGGCCAGCGCGGTCGGCACCTCCGCGAGGAGGAAGTCCGCATCGATGTCGCGCAGCACCTCGGCCATCTGCGCGTCCGACTCGCCGAACCGCTCCTGCACGGCGGTGACCAGCGTGAGCATCTCGGTGAACGACTCCTGGATGAACCGGGTGTTGTCGGAGATGAATTGGATCGGCGTGTTGATCTCGTGAGCGATGCCGGCCGCGAGCTGGCCGATCGCCTCCAGCCGGTTGGTCTGGTGGAGCTGCCGTTCCAGTTCGCCGATCCGGGTCACGTCGGCGCCGATGCCGATGACGCCGCCGGCATCCGGCTGCGGCAGGACGCTCAGCAGGAAGCTGCGCGGCGAGCTGCTGGAGCCGGTGACCGTGACGTGATGATCGACGATCGGCGCGCCGCCGGCGAGCACCCGCTGCTCCAGCTCGGTGAGCACCGGCGTCAGGTCGTCCTGCACGCCGATCTCGCCCTCCTGCTTCCAGATCAGTTCGGTGTCGGCGGGCAGCCCGCGCATCGCGAGGAAGGCGCCGTTGTTGCCGACGTAGCGGCCGTTGGCGTCCTTCCAGTAGATGAACTGCGGGATGGCCGAGATGACCCCGGTGAGCACCGCTTTCTCGATGGACAACTCATGGGCCAGCGCCTCGGCCCGAGCCTTCGCCGCCAGCCGGGACCGTTCCGCCTTGACCCGGGCCGTGACGTCCCGTTCCACCGCCACGGTCCGCACGATGCCGTCGTCGTCGACCACCCGGTAGAGCTCCACCCGCAGCCAGCACCGGAGCCCGTGCTTGGTGCGGGCCTCGAACTCGGGCAGCACCACGGAACCCTTCGTGGCCAACGCCGCGGCGTCGAAGTGCGGCATCCGGTCGATGCCGAACAGGTCCATGCGGAGGCGGCCGACCGCCTCGTCGCGGGGGTAGCCGCTCAACTCGGTGAAGGCGTCGTTGACCCACTCGATGCGGCCCTGCTCGTCCGAGATCACCACCCCGTCGTCCACGTGGCGTGCGACCAGCGCCAACCGCGACGCCTCCCGGGTGGCCTGCCGCAGTTCGTCCTGCGTACGGGCCGCGGTCGTGTCGTCGGTGAGAGTGAGGACCGCTCGGGCCGCACCGTGCCCGTGGACCGGATCGACCCGCAGGCGCCACCAGCGTGGGCCGTCCCGGGTCTCCACCCGGTGGGTGCTCGCCGGGTCCGGCGTTCGCCCGTCCAGCACCTGCCGGACCGCTTCGGCGGCCCGGCGCAACAGGTCGCCGAGCCCGCCGGGGTGCCCATCGGCGAGGGTGAAGAAACATCCGTCGTCGAGCGCGACGCCGTGGGCCCGGGCCAGAATCGTGCGCCACACCCGATTGAGGTCGATGATCCGGCCGTTCCCGTCCAGAATGCAGAGTCCGGCATCGATCGAGTCGATGACCGCGCGCAACAACTCCTCCGCGGCGCGAATCCGGTCGGCGCGCTCGACCAGGCGTCGTTGCAGCGCCTCGTTGCGCCGCGACGTCGCCAGCGCCGTGCTGTCGGGCTCGGCGGCGGTGCGCCGGTCCGCGGCGACCACCAGCGCGTCGATGGTCCGGCGTTGCTCCTCGACGGTTCGGCGCAAGGCGGCGATCGCCTGGTCGCGATCCTCGGCCAGCACCGGTGATTCCGTCATCTCGGCTCCTAAGAACGACTCAGGCAAACGCCACCGCCACCAGAGTCATATTCATGTGCATGCCGTTGAACTGCTCGCCGTACGTGCTGAAGCCGACCGCCCGGTTCGCGGCGAGCAACGCCCCGACCCGACCGGCCAGGCCGTGGTCCTCGGCCTCGAGCCGGCGCTGGACACAGTCGAAGACCAGCATGCCGCTGATCGACCCGAGTTCGGCCCGGGTCGCGGCCAGACCCTGGTCCAGCTTCTCCAGCATCCCGGCCGAGCGGCCCAGGCGCAGCACATCGCCCACATCGACCCGCGCGAACATGCCGAGCGCACCGTCGGCCCGGATCTCCGCGATGCTGCGCACCCAGCCCGCGCCGCCCGCGGCGAGCAGCAGCGGATGCCTCGACAGTGTGGCCGGCGTGATCGCGGTGAGGTCCAGCTGCACCGCTCGGGCATACGCCTCCGCCGCCGGCTGCCCGTTGAGCGCTCGCACGATCCGCCGGTCGGGATCGACGTCGGTGGCGATCAGCAGGGTGTCCGTCGCCTCGTGGTGCTGCAGGCGCAACAGCCGGAACGGCGCCTCCGAGCCGACGACCGTCACGGTCGCGCGGCCGGGCGCGAAGACCCCGTCGTGGTAGACGGCGGTGCGGTGGAACTCGAGGCCGTCGCCGGCCGACCCACCGATGATGGGCAGATCGCCGCCCAGGACCGCCATCAGGCTGGCGGCGAGCACGTCCTCGTTGCGGGCCAGACCGTCGGTGAGCAGGACGGCGAACCCGTCCCTGCCCTCCCGGCCGGCGCTCAGCGCGGCCAGTTGCGTGCTCGCCTCCTCCACGGCGGCCGGCGCGTCGTCGAGCGGTCCGACCACCACCGTCCGGGCGTACAGGCCGCCTCCGGTCCAGGCGGCGGCGCACATGCCGCCGCCGTCATAGCCGTTCGCGCCGATGTTGCCCGAACTGGTGCAGCCGATCACCCGGTCGCCGAAGTGCCGCCGCAGCGCTGCCCCCACGACATCCAGGTCGTAGCCGGGCGCCACGAACACGGCGTACAGATCGGCGTCCGGCCCGAGCGCGGCGGCCAGTTCCGCGACCGCCGCCGCTCCCGCGGGTTCGTGCGTCGTCGCCGAGGCCAACCTGACGCCGGAACCACCGCGTGTCTCAATCAACGTCGACATGCGTTCCCCCGTGTGCGCGAGTCCTCTCCGTTCCGTTCGACCGGCTCGCCGGAAAGATGAGGAGCAAACCCGGGAACGTCGGATCCGCGGAGAGGTCGCGTCCGGCTGATCACTCCTGACGGAGTTCGCCCCAGACGTGCCAGCGGTCGATCTCGACCTGGGCGGCGACCCGCGGACGCTCGCGGTTCGCATACGCAGCACCGGTGTAGTGCCGGGCGAGACGGTCGATCTCACGCAGGCCGACGTCGTCGGTGATCGACACCACCCGGCCCTGCAGGCTCACGTGCGTGTACCAGTCGTCCCGCGCGAGCACGGTCAGCGAGATCCGGGGGTCGGCGTGCAGGTGCTCGAGCCGGGCCCGCTTCGCGTCCAGGTCGAGCAGCACCCGGCCGTCGTCCTCGAGCAGGTACCAGGTGGCCACGGTGACCGGGCGGCCGTCGGCGGCGACGGTCGCCATGACCGCGGGGTTGGGCAGCCGGAGCAGCTCGACGACACGGTCCGGCAGGGGAAGATCGGGCATCCGGCCAGCCTAGATCTCGGGGTGGGCCGCCGCGCTGAAGCGGGCGGCGACCTTCGCCACGGCGGCGTGCAGTTCCGGCCCGCCCTCGACGGTGAAGTCGAACGGGATCGCGGCCAGCCACTCCTGGGCGTACATCTCCGGGTTGCGGGTGGTGCCGGACAGGACGCACCCGTCGCCCTGCGGCTCGAGGCGGCCCATCGGCGGGCGGACCCACGGGGCCACCCGGTCGTGCGGCGCGTGGAAGAGCACCCGGGTGGTGAACTTCCAGCCCGCGCCGAGGTTCTCCTCCAACGCGGCGACCGGGTCCAGGTCGCCGGGCGGCACGAAGCCCGGTGCGAGCTGCTCGACGGCGAGAATCCGGTCGATCCGGTACGTGCGGATCGCGTCCGCCCGATGCGAGTGGCACAGCAGGTACCACCGCCCGTAGCGCACCACCACCGCCCACGGGTCGACCTCGCCCGCCCACTGTTCGCCGCTCTCGCCCCGATAGGTGACCAGGACGCGCCGCCGGGCCGCGACCGCGGCGACGAGCGCGCTGGTGGTGGCGGGGTCGGCGCGGGCCGGCTGCCGGTCGGTGGCGGCCGAGGCGTGCACCCAGAGCGCCGCCGCCTGCCGCCCGACACCCTCGGGCAGGGCCCGGATCACCTTGCCGAGCGCCGCGCCGATCAGGTCCTCGGCGTCGACCGCGGCCGGCTGCCCGTCGAGCACCGCCATCACCAGCCCGAGGGCCTGCTCCTCGGTGAAGACGACCGGCGGCAGGCGCGTGCCACGACCCAGCCGGTAGCCCCCGTAGAGCCCGCGGACCGACTCGACCGGGATGCCCGCCTCGCGGAGGATCCCGACATAACGTCGCGCTGCGCGCTCCGTCACCCCGAGCTGGGCGGCGATCTGGTCGGCGGTCGCGCCCGGGTTCTGCTGCAAGATCTCCAGCGTACGCAGGGCGCGGGCGGTGGGACTGGGACCGGTCGGCACATCGCGCAGAATACCGGAAGTGGATTGTCCGGAAGTGGTTCTATGTTGATCGCATGACTAACCAGCAGATCGTTCTTGTGGGTGGCCTGTGGCTCGACGCGTCGGTGTGGAGTCCCGTGGTCGCCGAGCTGGAGAAGCTCGGCCGCCGGGCCACACCGGTGACCCTGCCGGGTCAGGGCGACGGGAACTCCGCGGCGACGCTGACCGACCAGGTGGACGCGGTGCTCGCCGCGGTGGACGCCGAGCCGGACTCCTCGATCGTGGTCGGGCACTCCGCCGCCTGCACCCTGGCCTGGCTGGCCGCCGACGCCCGCCCGGAGCGGGTGTCCAAAGTGGTGCTGATCGGCGGGTTTCCGACCGATGACGGCAAGCCCTATGCGGAGTTCTTCGAGATCACCGACGGCGTGATGCCGTTCCCGGGCTGGGGCCCGTTCGAGGGAGCGGACGCACGGGACCTGGACGAGCCGGCGCGACAGGCGTTCGCCTCGGCGGCGATCCCGGTGCCGGAGGGGGTGGCCCGGGGCGTCGTGCGGCTGACCGACGAGCGGCGGTACGACGTACCCGTGGTGTTGATCTGCCCGGAATTCGACCCGGCCCAGGCACGGGAGTGGATCGCCGGCGGAGAGCTGCCCGAGCTGGCCCGCGCGAAGCACCTCGACCTGGTCGACATCGACTCCGGGCACTGGCCGATGGTGACCCGGCCGCAGGAGCTGGCCCACATCCTCGCCGACGCCTGAGAGAACGCCGAACGGCGGCCCGCTGAATCAGTCGGGCCGCCGTTCGGGAGAACGTGGAATCAGATGACGCGGATGTTCTCCGCCTGCGGGCCCTTCTGGCCCTGCGTGACGTCGAACTCCACCCGCTGGTTCTCGTCCAGGCTGCGGAAACCGCTCGCCGAGATCGCGGAGAAGTGGGCGAAGACGTCGGGGCCGCCGCCGTCCTGGCTGATGAAGCCGAAGCCCTTGTCGCCGTTGAACCACTTCACGGTGCCTGTAACCATGTCTGCTCCTTAGCAGGGGTGTTCGGGTCCGCACTGTGCTGACCCGCACGCCGCCGCGTTGATCACCCGCGCCGAACCGACACGACAAACGAAAAAGCGCCTCGATGGTTTCAGATGAACCATCAGGCGCCGGAAACGTCTTTGGAAATCAAAACTGCAACCCGGTAAACCTAGCACACACTCGCCGACGCATTGCGGGTAGAGTCGGCAGCGGATCAGTTCGTCGATATCGTTTGGCGGGCACAACCCCCAGGTTTGAGGGCTCTTTCGTGTCAGTGACACCCATGATCACCGCATCCCCCAAGACGCTGCGGCAAAAGGGGGCGGACAGCTTCCACGCCGCGCTCGCCGCGGTCCTGGCTGCCGGGCTCGACGACGCCCTCGCGGCGGGCGATCACCCGAGAGCGATCAGCTTCATCAACCGTGGCTTCGCCGAGGGCACGCCGGAGCTGGGCTGCGAGCTCCTGCGCCGGGCCATCGA
This sequence comes from Actinoplanes sp. NPDC051388, assembly GCF_055586225.1. Lineage (NCBI taxonomy): Bacteria > Bacillati > Actinomycetota > Actinomycetes > Micromonosporales > Micromonosporaceae > Actinoplanes > Actinoplanes sp. NPDC051388. The sequence goes on from NZ_JBVJIP010000021.1 coordinate 82,210, forward strand.
CGTGGTCGGGGCCTCACGCACCTGGACGGTGCAGCTCGCGCCGGTGCGCGGCCGGCCCGCTTCTTAGCGGCGCACCGCCTAAGGCCCGCCGAGGATCTCGTCGAGCTCGTCGTAAAGCACCGGCGGGCCGATGATGATCTTGTTGCCGGTGAGCAGCGCGTCGCCGGTCAGATAGTCGTTGGTCCGCGCACCGGCGGCCTGCGCGACGGCCAGCGCACCGAGACAGTCCCACGAGTTCAGGTGCGGCTCGATGTAGCCGAGCAGCCGGCCGCATGCGGCGTAACACAGCATCAGCGCGCCGGAGCCGTTGCGGTAATAGACGCCGCCGCGGCGCAGCAGCCGTTCGAGCACCGGCAGGATCCGCTCGACCGGGGTGCGCGGCGCGTAGCCGACCGCGATGATGCCGTCGGTCACAGCACGGCCGGAGTGCGGCGCGATCGGTCGCCCGTTCAGCGTCGCCGGCCGGCCCAGGCCGCCCTCGAACAGCTCGTCGAGCGGCGGGTTGAACACGAAGCCGAACTGCAGAACCCCGTCCTGCACATAGGCCAGCGACACGCACCAGCTCGCCATCCCGGTGACGAACGGCTGGGTGCCGTCGATCGGGTCGACGACCCACACGCCGCGTGCCTCGGCCAGTCCGCTGGCGCCGGTCTCCTCGCCCAGGAACGCGTCCTGCGGGAACCGGTCGGCGATGCCCCGGGCCAGCAGTTGCTCGACCTCCACGTCGGCCTGGCTGACGACGTCCTGCAGCCCCTTGGCGGTGACCCGCAGGTCCTCGAGCCGGGCGAACCAGCTCGCGGCCAGCGCCCCGGCCTCGCGCACCAGGGCCCGGCCGGCGTCGTAACGCTCCTGGACGTCCGGCGGCATCGCCACGTTCGACGTCATCGCCACAGCCAGGCCGCGCCGCGGACGCCGCTGGAGTCGCCGTGCCGGGCGCGCACGATCGGCGTGTGGAACACCGGCGAGAAGATCCGGTCGGCCAGCCGCGGCGGCAGGTCCGCGTACAGGTCGTCGACGTTCGACATTCCGCCTCCCAGCACCAGGACATCGGGGTCCAGAGCGTTCACGACCAGGGCGAGCCCGCGCGCGACGCGATCGACATAACGCTGCCAGACCAGCCGCGCGAGGCGGTCGCCGGCGTGCATCCGCTCGATGATCTCGGTCGGGGTCGACCGTACCGGTTCGGCCAGGTCTCGGCCCGCGTGCTGCGCGTACTCCCGGGCGAAGGCCCGGCCGGACACCCACGTCTCGAGGCATCCGTGCCGCCCGCAGTAGCACGCGGCGCCGGGCATCTCCGTGACGTCGGGCAGCGGCAGCGGGTTGTGCCCCCATTCCCCCGCGCCGTTGTTCGGGCCGTGGTGGGCGCGCCCGTCGACGGCGATGCCGGCGCCGGCGCCGCTGCCGAGGATCACCGCGAAGACCACCCGGAACCCCTGGCCGGCGCCGTCCGCCGCCTCGGACACGGCCAGGCAGTCCGCGTCGTTGGCGGTGCGCACCTCGCGGCCCAGCGCCGCCCGCAGGTCGTCCTCCACGAGCCGCCCGTTCAGCCAGGTGGAGGAGGCGCCCTTCGCGACGCCGGTGCGGGGATCCAGCGAACCGGGCAGCCCGACCCCGACGGTGCCGGACTGCCCGGCCGCGGCCTCGATCCGCGTCACCAGGCCGGCGATGGCCCGCAGGCAGGCCGGGTAGTCCGAGCGCGGGGTGTCCACCCGCTCGCGGGTCAGGACGGAACCGTCGCCGGCGAGAGCGGCCGCCTCGATCTTCGTGCCGCCCCAATCGACGCCGATCAGCATGCCCGCCAGCCTAATCCGATGGAGCCCGGCCGGATCCGCTCCGGCCGATCCGCGGGCCACCAGAAACGGTCGCCGATCAGCGGGTGGCGTGCCTGGGGACGGGGCGCAGGAGCCGGACCGAGTTGGCCGATTTCCGCCAGCATCGGCCGGCGACTCGCCGCAAGCATGGACGGGTGATCGACAAGAGGGCGTCTCCGCTGCGCAACGCCGCGTTCCGCCGCGTGTGGATCGGAGCCACGGTGTCAGCGGCCGGGGACGCCGCGAGCTGGGTCGCGCTCGTGGCGTACGCATTGGGTTTGGCGCACGGCAGCGTGGTGACCCTCGCAGTGCTGTACACGGCGCCCGTGGCGGTCGGTGGTCTGGTGGCCGGCTGGGCGCTGGACCGGTACGACCGCCGGTGGCTGCTCGTCGGGGACAGCCTGCTGCGGGCGGCGGTGTTCGGCACGATCCCGATCGCCGCGGTCTGGGGCGGGTTGACCCCTGTCCAGCTCTACCTCGTCGCCGCGGTGTACGGACTGCTGAAGATGACCAGCCTCGCCGGGTTCCCGACGATGATTCCCGAACTCGTGCCCTCCGGGCAGCTGATGGCCGCCAACGCCTTGGAGTCGGCGAGCTTCGGCATCGCCGGCCTGGTCGGCGCGGTCGGTGCCGGCGTCGCGGTGGCCACGGTCGGGCCCAGGTACGTGGTGGCCTTCGACGTTCTGAGTTACGTGATCTTCGCGTTGTGCCTGCTCGGTACGCGGACCGGTACCAGGCCCCCGCGGCGGCTCGCCCGGCCGGCCCGACGTGGTGGTGGGCTCGGGCCGGTGCTGCGGCTGATGGTCCGCGAGCCGGTGCTGCGCGATACCACGATCATGTTCGCGCTGTTCAACATCGGCGAGGGTGCCTTGCTGGTGGTGCTCCCGCAGCGGGCGGTCGAGTACGGGCTAGGCCCCGGCGGCTACGGCTACCTGGTCGCCGCCGTGACCGGTGGCGAGCTGCTCGCCGCGCTGGTTCTGCTGCGCTGGTCCTGGCGCCCCTCGCTGACGCGTTCGGTGGTGTTGGCGTCGCTGGTGGCCGCGGTGGCTGTACTCGCCGTGCTGGTCCCATCCCCGTGGGTTGCCGTGCTGGGTCTGGTCGGGCTGGGCGCCTGCGCGGCGGCGATGACCACCTGGGCGCAGACGCTCCGGATGTCTGCCACCCCATCCGAGGTGCACGGTCGGTTGTTCGCGTTGCTGCGGACGCTGATGCAGGCCACCCCGCCGCTGGGTGCCGGGCTGGCCGCGCTGACCCTGCGTGACGGCCTCGCCGCCACGGTGCTGGCGATCTGCGCGCTGATGGCGGTACCCGCCCTCGCCTTCGCCCGGGACCTGGCCGCCGCACAACGTCGAGCCGACAGCGGCAGGACACTCGAACCCGACCCGGTCGGCGCTGGCGGTCAGGCATGATCGCCGAGATGGACCTCGACTTCGAACGCTGCTACCAGGCCACCCGCAGCCGCGATCCGCGCTTCGACGGCCGGTTCATCGTTGGCGTACGCACCACCGGGATCTACTGCCGACCAAGCTGCCCCTCGCCGGTCTGCCCCAAGCCGGCCAACGTCACCTTCTATCGCACCGCTGCCGCCGCTCAGCTCGCCGGGCTGCGCGCCTGCAAGCGGTGCCGCCCGGACGCGGTGCCCGGCTCACCGGAGTGGAACACCCGAGCCGATGTCGTCGGTCGGGCGATGCGGCTCATCGCAGATGGAGTGGTGGATCGCGACGGCGTGTCTGGGTTGGCCCGGCAGCTCGCGGTCAGCGTCCGACACCTGCACCGCCTGCTCGTTGAGGCGGTCGGTGCTCCGCCGCTCGCGCTGGCTCGATCCCAGCGGGCATACCAGGCACGGCTGCTCGTCGAGACCACCGCGATGCCGTTCGGCGAGGTGGCCTTCGCCGCCGGCTTTGCCAGCATCCGGCAGTTCAACGACACGCTCCGCGAGATCTTCGACGCCACGCCGTCACAACTGCGCGCGGCCGTGCGCCGCCGCGGCGACCCGCACCCGGGCGGCGGCCTCACGCTGCGGCTGGCTCTGCGGCAACCGTACGACCCGCACGGGGTGCTCGGATGGCTGGCGGCCCGCGCGCTGCCCGGCATCGAGGAGTACGCCGACGGCATCTTCCGTCGGGTCCTGCGGCTCCCCGGCGGCACGGGCACAGTCACGCTGCGCCCGACGCCCGACCATGTGCATGCGACGTTCCGGCTAGCCACCGTGGCCGACCTGGGCGCCGCCGTGGCCCGCTGCCGGCGCCTGCTCGACCTCGACGCCGATCCCGGCAGCTACCTTCCGGTGCTGGCCACAGATCCGGCCCTCGCACCGCTGGCCGAGGCGGCGCCAGGGTTACGGTTACCGGGCACAGTGGACGGTGCAGAGACCGCGCTACGCACCGTACTCGGCCCGCACGCGCAAACCCTGGTCGCGGCGCTCGCCGAGCCGCTGTCCAGCCCCGACGGTGGGCTGACCCACACGTTTCCAGACCTCGAAGCCATCGCCGGCGCCGATCTCGCTCTGCCGGCGGCCCGAGCGAGCAGGGTTCGGGAGTTGGCGCAGCGGCTGGCCAACGGCGGGCTGCGCTTGGACGAGGGCGCCGACCGGGTCGAGGTCCGCCGCGGCCTACTGCTCGTACCCGGTCTCGGCCCCGCCCAAGTCGAAGACCTCATGCTGCACGCGCTCGGCGATCCAGACTCCTTCCCCGCCGCCGACCACAGCCTGCGCTCGGCCGCCAGGACCCACCAGCTACCCGCCGACACAGCCGGCCTCACGCGACGAGCCAACCAATGGCGACCGTGGCGCGGCTACGGGGCACACCTGCTATGGCGAGCGCAGTCGACATCCGTCCTGCCGGGCAAACCGCGGCAGACACGAGGCCGATAGCCCGGCCGCGCCGCAACACGCCTGTCTGGCGACAAACAGCGTTGAAACGTCGATAGGTGACAAGCAGCACTGAAAGTCGGTGACAACTCTCGCGCACAGCGGCGGCCGAGCCAACAGCTCACGGTTTCGCCGTCGAGGCTGACCGAGACCTGGGTGAGCGTGCCGTCGCTCTGCTCCGCCCGGCCCCGGCGAGGATCAGCACCGACGCGGCGAGCACCGCGACCGGACGCCGGCCGACGCCCGCGGCGATCCGCGCCCGGCGTAAGGTGACCATCGTCATGCAGCCGCCGGCCCGCGAGGTCGCGGCTGAGTTCTTCGTGCCGCTGGGCCGGCTGATGACCGAGGCTCTGGACGGCACGACGGCGGCCGACCTGAAACGCGCGACGGCCATCGTGCGCCGGCTGATCGCGGCGGTCACCGAGGCCCGCGGGCTTTAGCCCATTCATGTTAGTCTATGCGCGCTTTGCGCAAGGTGACGTCTTTGACGTCGAGACACGACATGGGGGAAAAGTGCATAGCCTCGGGAAATCGAGATTCAGATCAGTGTGCCGTCGATGGGTGTCGGCCGGCATTGCCGCACTGCTGGCCTTCGCACTGATGCCGGCGACGAATGCGAATGCGGCGACGCCCGCCGAAGAATGCGACTACCTGCAATTCTGCGCCTATACCCTGCAGAACGAGCAGGGCGATTATCAGGTCATTCTCAAGCAGCCGGGGATCACCTGTGTCAACCTCGAGCCGGCGCTCCAGGGTCAGATCAGTTCCGTGACGAACCGCACCGACTGGTTCGTGACCATGTTCGCCGGCACCAACTGCACCGGCGCGTCGGACTACATCGACTCCGGGGTCGGCTACCCCGACCTGCGGGTGCAGGGCTTCGACAACCAACTCCGGTCGATCCGGTTCGCCCGGTCCTACCCCGCGCCGCGGCCGTGCGAGGAGGAATACTGGTCGGATCTCTGCCTGTTCGCCGACGCCGGATCCGGCGGCGAGGCACAGGTCATCGGCGAGCGCCCGAACAACACCTGCGTCAACCTGCAGCCGGGCTTCAAGGCCACGGTGAGCTCCGTGCACAACATGCTGAGCGAGCAGGACGCGGTGCTGTTCGACGGCGACGGCTGCACCGGCAACTCGGTGCGCATCGACAGGGGCGCCGAGGTCGATCTCGCCACGCTCGGGTTCGACAACGTGCTGCGGTCCGTCCGGCTCGTGCCGGTCCCGACGCCGCAATGCGGCACCACGAACAGCGATCTCTGCCTGTACTCGGAAATCGGGTTCTCGGGCGTGAGCCAGGCGGTGGGCCCGCAGCCGGTCGGCACCTGCGTCAACCTCAACAGCGCGCTCATCGGTCAGGTCAGCTCGGTGCAGAACCGGCTGCCCGGCCAGCGCATCGACCTCTATGCCGGGACGAACTGCACGGGCGGCACACGCGGGCTCGAGGCCCAGCAGGCCATCCGCGACCTCAACGAGGTGTCCTTCGACAACCAGACGCGGTCGGTGCGTTTCATGCCGCCGCCGGACGAGTGCGACTACTCGTTCCACAAGCTGTGCGTCTATGCGGACACCGAGTGGCGGGGGGCGCGGCAGACCATCGCCCCGGAGCTGCTGAACAACTGTTTCAATCTGCAGGCGTCGATGCAGGCACAGGTCAGCTCGATGGAGAACAACACCTATCAGGAAGTCACCTTCTATACCGGCCTGAACTGCACCGGCAAGTCGGACTGGATCAGCTCGGGGGTGGGATATCCGAACCTGGGGTTCTTCGGCCTCGACAACCAGGTGCGGTCGGTGCGATACACCCCCACCGCACGGAAGATCAGCATCTACAGCTGACGTGCTGACATAACGAGGAACGGTCGCCGGCGCATTCCGGGCCGGCGACCGTTTTCGTTCCTCGCCCGGCCCGGTCAGGCCTCGCCCATCACCAGGCCCTCGATGGTGTGCTTCTGGGTGATCGGGGTGAGCCGGTCCACGATCGGGCAGTTCAGATGGCGGCGGACCGCGTCGGGCAGCGTCTCCCAATAGCCCTTGGTGACCGCCAGGTCGTGCTTGTCGCTGTTGGTGGCGTCCGGCGCGTCCACGCCGAGCACCAGCACCGGGCGCGACTGTGCGGAGCGATTGGCCGTGCCGCGATGGATGGTCAGCGCGGACCGGGCCGAGATGTCCCCGCGCTGCGGATATTTGCGCACGGCGCGCTCGGCATAGCGCTCGTAGCGGCTCTTCGGCGGGAACATGCCGTGGTCGAAGTCGGGCTCGTCGTCGAACTGGGTGCCGGGCGCGATCTCGAACGGGCCCATCTCGTCGGTGGTGTCGACCCCGGTGAGGTTGAAGGCCAGCGAGTCCAGCCGGCGCTCCTTGCGGGTCACCTCGGGCATCGGGAAGTCGCGGTGCCAGGGCTGGTTGACGGCGCCGGCGAACGGGATGTCGAAGCCCAGCTCCACGATCCGGTAGTCCGCGCCGAGCACGGCGGTGCAGACGGCGTCGACCCACGGATGGCCGGCCAGTTCGGCGAAGCCGCTCAGCTGCTCGGGATGGATCTCCACGTAGTAGCGGTGGGGACCCCGGCCCACCGCGCCGTTCGGCCGGGCGACGGCCTCCTCGAACGCGGCCTCGATGTCGGCCCGCATCGTGTCGGCCCAGGCCACGCTGAACGCCCCGCGCAGGGCCGTGATTCCGTCGTCGTAGATCGCCGCGCGAGCCTGCTCGCCGACCTTCGCCTTGTCGATGGCAGTCGTCATGCTCTTTATATTGCAACGTGGCATGCAACGTTGCAACCCGTAGAGTGGTGATCGTGAGTGCCACTCTTCGCCAGGTCGCCGAGCTCGCCGGCGTCTCCGTGCGCACGGTGTCCAACGTGGTGTCCGACTTTCCGCTGGTCGCCGACGAGACGAGGCAGCGGGTGCAGCGGGCGATCGACGAACTCCAGTACCGGCCGAACGCCGCCGCCCGGCACCTGCGCGGCGGACGATCAGGCCTGGTGGCGCTCGTCATCCCGGAGATCGCGTCGCCCTATTTCGGCGAGCTGGCCGGTCACCTCACCGACCGCGCCGAGGCGTACGACTGGACGCTGCTGGTCCAGCAGACCGGCGGCGAACCCGGCCGGGAGCGGGAACTGCTCGACGGCATCCGCGGGCAGACCGCCGACGGCCTCATCGTGAGCCCGTGGAGCCTGGCCCCCGAAGATCTGCGCCGCCGGCCGGACAGCGCCCCGCTGGTGCTGCTCGGCGAGCAGGACGGACACGGCCTGCTCGACCACGTCGCCATCGACAACGTCGCCGCCGCCCGTGATCTCACCGCGCACCTGATCGCGCGGGGCCACCGGCGGATCGCCGCGATCGGTCCCCAGCCGCGACTCACCAACGCGACCGCGGACCGGCGACTGGACGGCTACCGGCAGGCGCTGGCCGCGGCCGGTCTGCCGCACGACCCGGCGCTGGAGATCCCGGTGGAGCGCCTGCACCGCGCGGACGGCGCCGCCGCCATGCGCCGGCTGCTCGACAGCGACGTCCCGGTCGACGCGGTCTTCGGCTTCAGCGACCAGCTGGCCCTCGGCGCCCTGCACATCGCACTCCGCAGCGGGCTGCGCGTGCCGGCGGACCTCGCGATCGCCGGCTTCGACGACGTCGAGGACGGCCGGTACGCGAACCCGTCGCTCACCACCGTGTCCCCCGACAAACCGGCCATCGCCGAGGCCGCCCTCGAATGTCTCGCCGCCCGGCAGGCCCGGCGCGGCACCGGCGGCCCGGCACGGCGCATCGTCGCCGGCCACCGCCTCGAGATACGCGACAGCACCGGCGGCAGCGCGTAAGCCCCTCCGGTCCTGAGATTCACGGCTCCTAGGATTTGCGACCGACGGCGACGAACTCCGACACCACGTCGGTGATGCCGGGGTGTCCGGGGTCCGGTCGCCACGCCGTGGCGGTGACGACGCCCGGGTCCAGCAGATCGAGTCCGCTGAAGAACTCACCGATCTCGTTCACCGTGCGGGTCCTGATCGGGGCGGCGCCGCCCTCGTTCCACTGCCGCATCGACTCCTCGACGGCCGGCCCGTTGACCTCCGCGGTCGGGTGCGAGACCAGCAGGTGGCTGCCGGACGGTACCGCCGGCATTCGCGACCCGGGCGGCGAACTCGTCGTGCGCACCCACCGACCCCGTGCGGATCCGGCGAACATCTTGACGTCCTAGCGAACACATGTAATGTTCATTCGAACAAACAATCTGAACACGTGGTCGAAGTCGAGGAGCTCGCGTGACAGTCCAAGATCCGGCGCCGGTGTTGACCGGCGCGTCTCAGCCGCATACGGAACTCAGGACCGGCACGGTCGGCGCCGTCGGCGTGCTCATGCAGTCCATCGCCCAGATCTCGCCCACGCTGGGCGTCTTCTACACGATCGCGTTCACCACCGGACAGGCCGGCCGGGCGGCGCCGCTGACCTACCTGGCGGCCTTCGCGGTCTGCCTGATCCTGGCCATCCCGATGGTCGGGCTGGCCCGCCACCTGCCGTCGGCCGGCGGCTTCTACACGTTCGTGTCGGCCGGCATCGGGCCGCGCACCGGCTTCATCACCGGCTGGCTGTACGCGGTGATGGTGACGATCGTCCCGGCGGCGCTGGCGTCGTTCACCGGCGCGATCATCTCCGACGAGCTGGACAACCAGTTCGGCCTCTACCTGCCGTGGTGGGTCTACGGGCTGGCGATCCTCGCGGTGTGCCTCGCCGCCGCCTATCGCGGTATCGCCATCTCGATCAAGTTCCTGGTGGTGATGACCGTCTTCGAGATGGCCGTCGGGCTCGGCCTGGCGGTGACCGGCGTGTTCTCCCCCGGCCCGGGTGGAGTCAACGTCGCCGGGTTCAATCCGGGCGGCATCACCGACGGCTCCGGGTTCTTCCTCGCGATCGTCCTGTCGATCTTCGCGTTCACCGGCTTCGAGAGCGCCGCCGCGGTCGGCGAGGAGTCCCGTGATCCCAAGCGACTGATCCCGTTCGCCATCATCGGATCCCTCACCCTGATCGGCGTGTTCTACGTGTTCACCGCGTGGGGCCTGCAGATCGGATGGGGCACCGCCGACCTGAACGCCCTGGCCGACAGCCCGACCGCGCCGGCGTTCGTGCTGGCCGACCGGCTGTGGAACGGCGCCTCGCTGATCGTCCTGATCGCGCTGGTCAACTCCGGGCTCGGGGTCTGCATCGCCTGCACCACCAGCTCGACCCGCACGCTCTACGGCATGGCACGCACCGGGGCGCTGCCCGCCGCACTGGCCCGGGTCCAGCCGACGCACGGCACACCGGTCGTCGCGGTGCTCGGCCAGAGCGCGGTGGCCGTCGCCATTCTGCTGGCGGTCGGCCTGCCGCTCGGCCCGTACAACCTGTTCAACATGCTCGGCACCACCGGCACCTTCGTCTACATCCCGATCTTCATCCTGATGAACGTGGCGGCGTACCGCTTCATCAGCAGGCATCACCCACGGGAGTTCTCGGTGCTCAAGTACGTGGTCGCGCCGGTGATCTCGACGGCCGCCCTGGCCCTGATCGCCTGGTACAGCCTCAACCCGCTGCCCGACCTGCCGATCCGGCTCGCGCCGCTGATCGCACTGGGATACCTGCTGGCCGGGGTGGCCGTGCTCGTCGGCCGCAACCTCCGGCCCGGCCGGACCGGCTGGATGGCGCGGGCCGGGCAACTGCCGGAGACACCGGGCGGCACGGCATGAGCGGGCGATGGGGCACGATGCGGGGAGCAACCATCACCCGCCTGCGAAAGGTCGACACAGACGTGAGCGCTGAATCCAGGCACCAGGAGATCCTGCGGCTGCTGGGTGAGCGGGGAACGCTCTCGATCGGCGACCTCGCCGAACTGTTCACGGTCTCGGACATGACGATCCGCCGGGACCTGAACCAGCTCGCCGCCGAGGGGCTGCTGGTGCGCACCCGCGGCGGGGCCGCGGCGCCGGCCAGCGGCAGCTTCGAGCCGCCGTTCGGGCTTCGTGAGCGGACCCGGTCCGGCGCCAAGCAGGAGATCGCGGCCGCCGCGGCCGACGAGGTCGTGGACGGCCAGACGGTCCTTCTCGACGGCGGTTCCACCGGACTCGCCATCGCCGAGGCGCTGGCCGGCCGCAACCTGACGGTGTGCGCCCTCAACGTGCGGATCGCTCAGCTGCTCTCGGCGGACTCGTCGATGCGGGTCATGGTCCCCGGTGGTTTCATCCGGCCCGGCGAGTTCAGCGTGGTGGGCGCGGAAGCGGTGGAGATGATCTCGCGCTTCCGGTTCGACGTGTTCCTGATGACCGCCTCCGGGCTCTCGGTGGACGCCGGCGTCACCGAGTGGAACACCGAGGACGCCGCGGTCAAGCGGGCCGCCCTGGGCGCCGCGCGGCGTACCGTCCTGGTCGCCGACGCCGGCAAATTCGGTGCGGAGGCGTTCGTCCGGGTTTGTCCATTGTCCGCGGTCGATCGGCTGGTCACCGACGGGGCCCTCGCGCAGGAACACCGCAAGGAGATCGCCGCGGCCGGCACCGAGCTGGTGGTCGCGTGAGCGCCGAGCTGCCCGAGCGGGCCGACACGATCGTGGTCGGCGCCGGCACCGGTGGCGCCGCGTTCGCCGCCACGCTGGCCCGCCACTCCGGCGAGCAGGTGCTGCTGCTCGATGCCGGACCCGACTACGGGCCGCGCGACTCCGGCCGCTGGCCGGCCGACATGCTCGACGCGCTGGCCATCCCCGGCTCGCACGACTTCCACCTGCCGCCGGCCTCGGGCAGCCGCGGCCGCACGATCGACACCCCGCGGGCCCGGATCGTCGGCGGCTGCTCCGCCCACAACGGCTGCACCGCCTCGGTGAGCGCGCGGCACGACTACGACGAGTGGGCCGCCCAGGGCAACCCCGGGTGGACCGCCGACGAGGTCCTGCCCCTGCTGGAGTGGGCACACGAGCGGTTCCGCGTGCGGCGCTACCGATATGCGGAACTGACCCCGCCGCAGCGCGCGTTCGTCGAAGCCGGCCTGGCGTGCGGGCTGCCGCTCGCCGACGACCTGGACGACATCGCCGCGGCCGAGGGAATCGGCCCGATGCCGGTCAACATCGTCGACGGCGTCCGCTGGAACGCGAGCTTCGCCTTCCTCGACCCGGTCCGGCACCTGCCGAATCTGACCATCGTCGGCGACGCCCCGGTCAGCGACCTGCTGGTGACCGGCGGCGTGGTCCGCGGGGTGACCGTCCGGCGCGACAGCGGGCCGGTCACCGTCACCGCCGGCCGCGTGGTGGTGGCCGCCGGGGCCTACCACTCGCCGGCGTTGCTGCTGCGCTCCGGCATCGGCCCCGCCGCCGACCTGGCCGCCCTGGGCATCCCGGTGCGGGCGGACCTGCCCGGCGTCGGCCGCCATCTGCTCGACCACGCCTGCGTGCAGCTCGATTTCACCGGCACGCCCGAGCTGGCGGACCAGCTCGCGGCGATGGACTGGGGACCGGACGAGCAGAGCCTGGGCCGGATGCGGTCCACCCGGTGCGACGACGGCCCGTACGACGTGCACGTGTTCATGGTGGCCGGCTCGAACAGCGGGCACCCGGACCTGCCGCCGATCAGCCTGTACGGCGGGGCCATGCGCGCCCGCTCGGAAGGCACCGTCACGCTGGGCCCCGGCCTCGACTGGAGCCGGCCGGTCGTCGACCACGCCTACGGCACCGATCCCGAGGGACACGACGTCGCCGTCCTGGGCGAGGCGCTCGACCTGCTGCACAAGATGACCGGGCAGCCGGTGCTCGCCGCCCAGCTCGGCACGCCGGTCGACCGGGGCGTCGACCCGCTCGACGCCATCGCCAGCTACTGCCATCCGGCCGGCACGTGCAAGATGGGCCCGGCCACCGACCCCGCCGCCGTCGTCGACCACCGCGGGGAGGTCCACGGCGTCCGGGGCCTGCACGTCGCCGACGCCTCGATCATGCCGGCGATCACCCGCGGCAACATCAACCTGCCCACCGCCATGATCGGCGCCCGGATCGCGACCGTGCTGGCCGGCGTGGACACCCATGCCTGACGAGGGACGAGCATGAACAGCGACCTGACACCGTACGAGAAGGACATGCGCGACCAGCCCGCCGCCCTGGCCGAGCTGGCCGGCGTCGATCTCGACGCCGAGGTGCGCGACCTGCTCGCGCGGCCCTGGGACCGCATCGTGCTGACCGGCATGGGCAGCTCGCACTACGCGGCGCTGCCCGTCTGGCGCGCCCTGGCCGGGGCCGGCCGGGCCGCCTGGGCCGTGCCCACCGGCGAGCTCCTGGAGAGCCCCGGGCTGCTCACCTCCGGCACCCTGCTCGTCGCCACCTCGCAGTCCGGGGCCAGCGGCGAGATGGTCGAACTCCTCGACCGGACGTCCGCCGGCTCCGCGACGGCCGGCGCGATCCTGGGTCTGGCCGCCGATCCCGGCAGTCCGCTGGCCCGGCGCGCCGACGCCTTCGTCGACCTGCGCAGCGGCGCCGAGGCGACGGTGAGCACCAAGAGCTACCTCAACACCCTGCTCGCCCACCAGCGCCTGATCGACGGCTTCCTCGGCACCGACACCGCCGAGCCCGCCCTGGCGGCGATCGTCGCCGAGGTCCTGGAGCGGACCGACGTGACCGGGATCGGCGCGCAGGCGCTCGACGCCGCCAAGCCCCGGGTGGTCGCGGTCGGCAAGGGCGACGCGGCGGCGACCGCGCTCTATGCCGCGCTGATCACCAAGGAGAGCTCCAAGGTGCCGATGCAGGGCTATGTCGGCGGCGAGTTCCGGCACGGCCCCTACGAGCTGGCCGGTCCGGGATTGACCGCTTTCCTGTACGCCGCGGGCGCGCCCGCCGCCGACCGGACCCTGCCGGCGCTGGCCCGTGACCTGGTCGCCTCCGGCTCCACCGTCTATGCCGTGGGCGGCGAGCCACTGCCCGGCGTGCATACCCTGGCCGTGCCCTCCACGACCGGGCTCGGCGCGCTGGCCGGCGGCGCGGTCGTCGCCCAGCTCGTCGCCGTCAGCCTGGCTCGCGCCAACGACGTGGTCCCGGGTGAGTTCATCTATGGCAGCAAGGTGACGACGGCCCTATGACGGCCCGCTATCTGGGCGTGGACCTGGGCGGCACCGGCACCCGGATCGTCCTGACCACCGACGCCGGCGAGGTCCTGGCGGACCGGTCCATGCCCACCGAGACCGATCCGGCCACGGCCGCCGCCGCGTTGGTGGACGCGCTCGCCGGGATGGCCGGTTCGGTGGCCGGGATCGGCATCGGCGCCTCCGGCCCGGTCGATGCCGGCGGGGTGATCCGCAATCCGGCCACCCTGCCGGCCTACACCGGCCTCGACCTGACGCACATCCTGCACACGGCGTTCGGCGTGCCGGTCGTCATCGAGAACGACGCCGTCACCGCGGCGTATGGCGAAGTCCGGCGCGGCGCCGGCCGCGGCGCCCGGTCCCTGCTGATGGTCACACTCGGCACCGGAGTCGGCGTGGCGATGCTGACCGACGGCCGCCCGCTGCGGACGGCGGCCGGCGCACACCCGGAAGCCGGTCACCTGCACGTGCCCGGCCACGCGCCCTGCTATTGCGGCCGCTCGTCCTGCTGGGAGCAGCAGGCCTCCCGATCGGCGCTGCAGAAGGCCGCCGCCGACCGGCTCGGAATCGACCTCGACGACGCCTATGCGCGGGCCTCGGCCGGCGAGCCGGCGGCCTCGGCGCTGTTCGCCGGATATGGGCGGGCCGTCGGCCGGGGCCTCGCCGATCTTCTCACCCTGCTGGCACCCGAGCGGGTCGTGCTCGGCGGCGGCGGAGCACGGTTCCTGGCCGGCTACCGGGCCGCCCTGCAGCAGACCCTCGACGAGATCACCGGCTGCTACCCGCCGGTCCCGGTGGTTCCGGCGGAGTTGGGAGACATCGCCGGAGCGGTCGGCGCGGCGCTGTGGGCGCGCCCGGACACCATGGCGAACGCCTTGCACGATTCCCGGGTGACGAACGATTTCCCGCGCGCCGGTCGCCCCTGGAACGCGATCAACGGCGCGGCAGAGGCTAGGAATGCGGATCCGGCCGACGGCGTTCCGTGAGCGGTGCCGGCTTTCCCGGCCCGCCGGAAAGAGGTCTCATCATGAAGGTGCGCAACTCACTCAGGTCGCTCAAGAGCAAGCCCGGTTCGGTTCTCACCCGCCGGCGCGGCCGGCTCGTGGTGATCAACCGGAAGAATCCCCGCTGGAACGGCCGCCAGGGCTGAGCGATGCCGGTGCGCGCCGGCGACTCGAGGGTCGAGGCCGACGCGCACCGGAGCCTCCTTTACCGGGTGCTGAATGTGTAGGAGCCGGACGGAACCCGATAGACGGCGTAGCCGTCCTCCGCGCGCAGGAACCCGGCCCGGTGCGGGGTTTCCGCGACCGCGCCGTCGACGGTCGGCACCCACACCTCGGCGGTCGTGTTGGCCGGCACGGTCACCGTGAGCCGGAAGCGGCCGTCCGTCCTCGTCCACGCGGATCGGGCCACCCCCTGCGGCGTCTCATAGGTGCCGCGCACCGAGGTGAGGTCGCCGACCGGCTTCGGCTGGATGACCAGCTCCCGGTAGGCGGTGGCGCCGTCGGCGGCCCGGATGCCGGCCAGGCCCGCGTGGAACCACTCCTCGATCTGGGCGAGGATCATGTGGTTCTTGGAGTCGCCGCGGTTCCAGCGCTCGCCCATGGTCGTCATACCGCCGGGGTTGGCGGGAGTGGAGGCCATGAAGAAGCCGTAGCTGGGCTCCTCGTTCTGCTGCAGGAGTTCCCACAGCACGTCATCGCGGCCGGCGTCCATCAGCGAACGGACGATGGGCGCCATGCCGATCGTGCCGCCGCTGAAGTGCGGGCCCGATCCGTTGGGGTGGAAGGCGTAAACCAGCTCGACCAGGGCGTCGAGCACCCGTTTGCGATCGGCGTCGGGCACCAGGCCGGCGTCCAGCGCCAGGGCCTGCGCGGTCTGGGTGGCGCCGGCCGTGCCGTTGTTGCCGTTGGTGGTGTAGCGGCCCAGGGTGTCGTTGAAGAAGGCCGCGTTGAAGGCGTCCCGGATCTCCCCCGCCAACTGGGTGTATCGGGCGGCGTCGGCGGTGTGCCCGGTGAGCGCGGCGGCGCGGGCCATCGCCTGGATGGTCAGGTAGTAGCCCCACGTGCCGGTGATGCGGCCGGAGGTCTGATCCGCGGCGACCCAGTCGGCGAGCGCCGCGTCCACGATGTGCCCGGCGCCGACCTTCTGCCGCTGGATGTAGTCGACGAACGCGACCATGCGGTCGTAGGAGGCGTCCATCAGCGCGGGGTCGCCGTAGAGCTGCTGCAGCAGCTCGGGGACGAGCACGATCGCGTTGCCCCAGTTGATCTCGTCGCCGAAGCGGCCGGTGTAACCCCAGTCGTAGACCGGCGTCTTCAGCGCCACGTTGCCGGCCATCGGAGTGTCCGCTATGGACTGTCCCTCGACCAGGTGCCGCATCGTGGTGCGCAGGAAGGCGTCGAGCTGGAAGTCGCGGTGGATCGCGCCCATCGGCATCGTGTAGTCGGCCGGATAGGACAGCTTCTCCCGGCCGGGGCAGTCGGTGAAGACGGACATGATGTTGGCCGCGAAGGAGTAGCGCGCCATCGTGTGGATCCGGTTGATCCGGGCGTCGGAGGAGGTGAAGGTGCCGGCCACCGGGACGTTCGCCTGCAGGCGTACCCCGGTGATCAGGTCCTTGGTCGGGGTGAAGCCCGGCGGCAGACCGGTGACCTGGACCCACTGCATGCCGAAATAGTTGAAGTCGGGGTGCCAGGCCTCGCCGCGGGCGAGGCCGGCGGTGGTGTACGTGTTGAACAGGTCGGTGCCGCGGGATCCGCCGCCGCCCATCAGCGACGCCTGGTTGACCGTGCCGTCGGGGTTGAGCGACTCGGCCGGCGCCATCTTGACGGTGACCCCGGCGGGCAGCCGGGCCGGGTTGAGGCGCGGCCAGCCGACGATGTTCTGGCCGAAGTCGAAGACCCACGTGCCGGGCGCCGGGTTGGTGAGCGATACCGGCGTGCGGCGTTCCTGCACGGTGATCGGCTCGGCGACGCGGGCGACGAGTCTGGTGGCCAGGTTGGGCGGAGGTGCGATGCCGGCCGCGATCCAGCCGGTCGGGGTGCCGTCGCGGCGTTCCGCTCCCGCACCGAGATCGGCGCCGGGCCGATCCCAGCCGGGCTGCTCGCGCCGGGCGTCGTAGTCGGCGCCGGAATACCAGGCGTCGGTGACCAGCGGGCCGAGCGCGGTGCGCCAGGAGCGGTCGGTGACGATCGCGTCGGTGCTGCCGTCGCGGTAGGTGATCTCCAGGCGACCGATCAGGCGCGGGGTGACTGCGGCGCCGGCCGAGGCGTCGCTGGCGGCGATGTTGTTGCCGGACCCGGTGACCCGGGCGCCGGCCGGGTGCGCGCCGGTGAGCCCCGGCGTGAAGTCGATGCTCCCGGCGCCGATCGCGGTGATGACGCGGGATTCGAGCCGGTCCCCGCCCCCGCCGGTGTCGACGTTGATGGTGCCGCCGACGTGATAGCCGGTGGTGGTGTCGAGCGGCACGGTGGTGCTGCCGGCCGGGACGTCCGCGGTGAGGGTGCCGTTGCCCTTGAGCTGGCTCTGCCACCACGAATAGGGCGCGGTGCGGCCGACCGCCGGGTTGGTGACGCTGCGGCGCACGTAGGCCGGGCCGTTGCCGAGCGCGACCCCGACGGTGTTGGCGCCGGACAGCAGGGCGCGGGTGATGTCGTAGGTGCGATATTCGGCGGAGAGCTGGTAGTTGGCGTTGCCGGGCGCCAGGACCTCGTCGGTGATCTCGGCGCCGTTGACGGTGGCGTGGTGCAGGCCCACGCCGGCCAGGTAGAGGCGGGCGTCGGCGACCTTCTTGCCGCGGGGCACGTCGAACTGGCGGGCGAACAGCGGCAGCGGCCGGCCCTCGGTGCGGTCGGGGTAGTCGATCCAGCGGGCGCCGCCCCAGTCCTCCGGACTGAGCAGGCCCATGGTCCAGGTGGACGGCGCGGACCAGGCGGACGGGTTGCGGTGGGCGTCCCAGACGCGTACGCGCCAGGCGACGGTGTCCCGCGAGCCCAGGTCACCGCCGAACCGCACGTCCTGCCGGTCACCGCTCACCCGGCCGGTGTGCCAGAGCAGCCGCCCCGCGCGCAGATCCGCGACGGTGGCCGCGGCCTGCACCTCGAACGCGGTCTGCCGGTCGCCGGGACAGGTCTGCGCCCGGCACGCCCTACTCTGGATCATCTGCCAGGCGAGGGTGGGCCGCGGGTTGTCGAGGCCGAGCGGCGCGTCGGTGCGGCCGTCGACGCTGAGGTTGACGACCCGGACGCCACCGGAGGCGGCCGCGGCCGGTGGAGCCATGCCGAGGGTCAGCAGCAGGGCGATGGTCATGAGGAACGCCGGTCTTCTGATCGGTGACACCAGAACTCCTTCATTCTCGGGTGGGTCTTTCGGTCAGCGCGTCCACCCGCCCGGTGCGGGCGACCCGGGCGAAGGCGTGCGCGCTGGGCTTGGGGTGGCGGGCGAAGCAGTCCGCACGGTCGACGGCGACGAGACCGAACCGGGGCCGGTAGCCCTCGCTCCATTCGAAGTTGTCGAAGGCCGACCAGTGCAGATAGCCGCGCACGTCCACGCCCTCGTCGCGGGCCTGGGCCAGCGCGCGCAGGTGAGTGGCGAGGTAGTCGACGCGCTCGGCGTCATCGCCGGTGGCGATGCCGTTCTCGGTGACGATCAAGGGCAGACCGGTACGCGCGGCCCGATGCAGCATCTCGCGCAGTCCGTCGGGATGCACCGCCCAGCCCATCTGGGTGATCGGGGTGCCCGGCGGCGGCACCGCGAACAGGGTCGGCGAGGCCGGATCGACCCACTGTTTCCGGTAGTACTGCACGCCGAGCCAGTCCCCCGCGTCCGGCCCGTCGAGCCCGTCGAGATAGCGGTCGACGATCTCGTGCCGCATCTCCTGGTGCAGCGCACGGCAGGCGTCGTCGTCGCGGGCCGGGACGAGCAGCGGAAGCTGAACGGCCAGCCCGATCCGGGAGTGCGCCGCGCTGCGCACCGCCCGGACGGCCGCGTGATGCGCTTCGAGCAGCACTCCGCCGACCCGCTTCCACTCCACCCGGCTGGCGCGGCCGGGCGGGTGGTAGCCCTCGAGATATCCGTGCAGGGCGACCATCTGCGGTTCGTTGATGGTGCAGGCGTAGGGCATCAGGTCGCCGAGCGCCTCGGCGACCCGCGCGCAGTAGCGCGCGAACGTCGGGACGGCGTCGGCGGCCAGCCACCCGCCGCGGGCCGCGAACCAGCGCGGCAGCGTGAAGTGGTGCAGGGTCACGATGCCGATGAGCCCGTTGTCCCGCAGCGCGGTGAGGACCCGCCGGTAGTGCGCCAGCGCCGCGGCGCTGAACTCGCCGGGCGCCGGCTCGATGCGGGACCACTCCACCGACAGCCGGTGCGCGTTGTGCCCGAGCGAGGCGAGCAGCGCGAAGTCGCCGGCGTAGCGGTGGAGGTGGTCGATGCCGTCGCCGGAGGACTCCACCGCCGCGGTGCCGGGGGTGTGCTCGAAGTCCCACCAGTCGTTGTTCACGTTGCCGCCTTCCACCTGGTGCGCCGCCGTCGCGGCGCCCCAGAGGAAGCCGGCCGGGAACCTCAGGATCCGGCCTTGTAGTCGGTGTCCATCGAGGACAGCACCTGGGCCGGGGTGCTCTGCTCGCTGAAGACCTCCTGCAGGCCGCTGAGCATCGTCTGCTGCACCTTGGCGTTGGGCCACAGCTGGTCCATGAACGGGACGGTCCGGTTGTCCTTGACGAAGGTGGTCAGCTCGGTGAGCCCGGGGTCGACGGTCGAGCCGGCGTCGGGCAGGGTCGGCAGGCTGCCCTGCTTCTGGTTGAAGACCTTCATGCCCGCCGGGGACATCACGTAGGTGATGAACTTCAGCGCGAGGTCCTTGTTCTTGGCCTTGGCGTTGATGCCGTAGCCGGCGCCGGCGGCCGCGGGCATCAGGAACTTCGCGGGGTCGTCGGTGGCCGGCAGCGCCTTCATCGTGAACTTCCCGGCCGGGTTCTTCTGCTTCAGCAGGGCGATCACCCAGTTGCCCTGGATGATGCCGAGCGTCTTGCCGGAGGCGGCCAGGGTCTGGCTGGCCTCATAGCTGGTGCCCAGCGGGTTCTTCTGGAAGCAGCCGCTGCTCTGCATCTGCTGATATTTGGCCATCGCGGTGGTCCACGGCGATCCGGCGAAGGTGGCCTGCCCACCCTGCATCTTGGCGTCGAAGTCGCGGTCGGCGCCGTAGACGTCGGTGGCGACCAGCGCGTAGAGCGCCAGCTGGGTGACCCAGTTGTCCTGGATGCCGAGGGCGAACGCCGGGGTGCCCTTGCCCGCCGCGGCCTTGCAGAACGCGAGCAGATCGGTCCAGGTGCCCGGCGCGGTCAGCCCGGACTTCTGCAGGGCGTCGTCGTTGTAGACGGCGCCGATCCCGTTCAGGCCGAACAGCGCGTTGTAGGTCTTGCCCTCGTATTGCGCGACGGTCTTGAACGCGTCCGGCAACTGGCCGGCCCACGGCTGGTCGGACAGGTCGAGCAGATAGCCGGGCTTGGCCAGCACGTAGGTGGCGCCGGGGTTGCCGTTGCCCGGCCAGACGCTCAGCACGTCGGGGGCGGTGCCGGACGCGAGCTGCGTACGGATCTGCTGTTGATATTGATCTGCCCCGCTGGTGGTGAAGTTGACTTTCACTCCAGGGTTGGCCGCCTCGAACGCCTTGACGACGTCCTCGATGGACCCCTGGTCAACCGAGGCGAGCGTCAGCGTCTTCGAGTCGCCACCACTATTGCCGGACCCGGCGTTGGTGCCGCCGCTGCACGCGGTGACGGCGAGCGCGACCGTGGTGAGCGCGGCGAGAAAGCGTATTTTCATGGTGCTGTCATCCCTTCAGTCCTCCGGCGAAGCCGTTGATGATGGAGCGCTGCAGTGCGAGATAGACCGCGAGGACCGGCACGATGCTGATCACCAGCGCGGCGAAGATCAGGTTCCAGTCGGAGACGTACTGGCCGACGAAGCCGGCGATCGCGACCGGCATGGTCTGCTGGGTGCTGCCGCTCAGATAGAGCAGCGGGGTGAAGAAGTCGTTCCAGATGCTCACCGCGTTGAGCACCAGCGCGGTGACCGTGATCGGCTTGAGCATCGGCAGCACGACGTAGCGGAAGGTCTGCAGCGGCGTGCCGCCGTCGATCAGCGCCGCGTCCTCGAAGTCGCGGGGCAGCGCCCGCAGGAAGCCGACGTAGAGGAACGTGGTGAACGGGACCTGCAGCCCGGCATAGAAGAGCACCAGCGACCAGACCGAGCCGAGCAGGCCCAGATCGCGGACGGTCTGATAGAGCGGCAGCGAGGCCAGCTGGAACGGCAGGATCAGGCCCAGCATGATCGCCAGGAAGGTGCCCCGGGACCAGTGCGCGGTCGAGCGGGCCAGGGGGTAGGCGGCCAGCGACGACACCGCCAGCACGATCAGCACGCTGACCACGGTGACCACCACGCTGTTGATGAGCGCGCCGCCGAGGCCGGCCTCCTGCCAGGCGCTCGCGAAGTTGTCCAGGGTCGGCGAGGCGGTCGGCGCGATCGGCGACGAGTCGTCGGACGGCGCCCGCACGGCCAGGTTGATCAGGACGTAGACCGGGAACGCGAAGACGGCGGCGACCGCGATCATGAAGAGCTCGAGCGCGAGGGTGCGCGGGCGGTAGCGGTTCACGACGCGGCCCGCTCGTTGCGCGACAGCACGGCGAACTGCCCGGCCGAGACGACGGCGACGATCACCGTCAGGACGACCGCGAGGGCGATGCTGTAGCCGAACTCGCCCAGGGTGAAGGCGTCCTTGTAGATGAGGGTGGAGATGGTGTCGGTGGCGTGGCCGGGGCCGCCGCCGGTCAGCGCGTACACCTGGTCGAAGAGTTTGATCCCGCCGATGATCGACAGCATCAGGTTGATCGTGATGGCCGGCGCCAGCAGCGGGCGGATGATCGACCAGAAGCGGCGCACCGGCCCGCTGCCGTCGATGGCGGCCGCCTCGTAGATCTCCCGGGGCACCGATTGCAGCCCGGCCAGGAAGATCACCATCGAGTAGCCGGCGAACTGCCAGACCACGACCAGCACGATCATCCACAGCGCCAGATCCGGGTCGCCGAGCCAGTCCTGCCGCAGCGAGCCCAGCCCGACCGCGCCGAGCAGGCTGTTCACCGCGCCGTCCGGGCCGAGCAGGTTCCGCCACAGGTACGCGGTCACGATCGGCGTGATCACCGCCGGGGCGAACAGCAGCACCCGCAGCACGTTCCGGCTCTTGATCATGGTGTTGACGCCGAGCGCCAGCAGCAGCCCGATGCCGTTCTGGATGACCGTGATGGCCACCGCGATCAGCAGGGTGTGCCAGACCGCCTGCAGGGCGTCCGGGTCGTCGAGCATCGTGGTGAAGTTGCTCAGGCCGATCACGTCGAGGTCCGGGCTCAGGCCGTCCCAGTCGGTGAACGCGTAGTAGACGCCGCGGGCGCTCGGCACCAGCACCACGAAGGCGAACAGCACCATCGCCGGCACCACGAACCACCACGGCGGCGTCACCCGCCGCCGGGACCGCGAGGTGCTGGTCGCGGCCCGTTCCGGCGCACGTTCTCGAAGATCGACCGACACGGGAACCTCTTCGTTTGAACGTTTCACAGATCGCCCGAGGCGATGGGAAACGTTTTCCAAGATGTTTCGCCGACCTTAAGAGCGGATGCCGAACGACGTCAAGGAAAGTAGGTGATCTATGCTGGGTAACGTTTCCGAGAAGGCGGGAGATCGGATGCCGAAACAGACCACGCCGGCGCGGCGGGTGACGATCGTCGACGTGGCCCGCCACGCGGGGGTCTCCACCACCGCGGTGTCCAAGGTGATGAACAACGCCTACGGCGCCAGCCCCGACATGCGCGCGCGGGTGCGGGCGGCGATCGAGGAGCTCGGCTACCGCCCGTCGGCCGCGGCGCGGGGGCTACGCGGGAGCACGTACACGATCGGGGTGACCCTGCCGGACATCCGCAACCCGTTCTTCGCCGACGTCCTCGACGGCGTGACCGCCGGCCTCGACGGCACCGACTACGTGCAGATGATGGCCCGCTGCTGCAACGACGAGGTGGCGGAGGCACGCATCCACGACGCGATGATCGACCGCAGCATGGACGGGCTGATCCTGGTCGCGCCGACCGGCTCCCGCAAACATCTGGAACGCGTCGCGCGCACCGTCCCGACCGTGGTGGTGGGCCGGCACGGCCGGGCGACCCACTACGACACGGTCGCCGACGACGACTTCGCCGGCGCCGAGCTCGTCGTCGCGCACCTCGCCGCGCTCGGGCACCGCCGCATCGCCCACATCGAGCACCTGGAGACCGACCCGGTCCGGCTGGCCGAGATGCCCAACGCGATCCGCGCCGACGGCTACCGGCACGCCATGCGGGCGCACGGACTGGGCGAGCACATCGACGTCGCGTCCACCACCTACACGCAGGAGGGTGGCTACCTCGGCGCCCGGCAGCTGCTGGCCCGCGAGCATCGGCCTACCGCGATCTTCGCGGGCGCCGACATCGTCGCGATGGGTGTGCTGGACGCGCTCATCGAGGCCGGCCTGTCGGTGCCCGGCGACGTCTCGCTGGCCGGTTACGACAACACCACCTTCGCCGCCTTCGCGCCCATCTCGCTGACCACAGTGGATCAGGCCGGGCACCACATCGGCTCGGAGGCGGCCCGGCTGCTGCTCGCCCGGATCGCCACCCGCGACCAGCCGACGGCGCAGGTCAAGCTCTCCCCCACGCTCGTCGAGCGGCGCACCACGGCTATTTTTTCGCCGACGACAGGGCCCACGACGCGAGCAGGGTGAGCGCGTGCGCGGTCGGTGAGTCGGGCTCCGCCGCGTAAAGCGTCAGCACGAGGCCGGGCTCGGCGATCAAACCCATGCTTTCGTACGCGAGCTCGAGGTCGCCGACCACCTGGTGGTGGAAGTTCTTGACGCCGGTGCCGTGGATCCGCACGTTGTGCGCGCCCCACCGGCGGCGGAACTCGTCGCTGCGGGTGGACAGCTCACCGACCAGGTCGTGGATGCCCCTGTCGTGCGGGTCGACGCCGGCCGCGGTGCGCAGGTTGGCCACGGTCATGTCGGCGAAGCGGTTCCAGTCGGGATAGAACCGGTGCGCGGCGCTGTCCAGGAAGGTGAACCGGGCGAAGTTCGGGGTGCCGGCCGGGTCCGCGTAAAGGTCGCTGTGCATGGCCCGGCCGAGGTGGTTGGTGGCGACCAGGTCCGCGCGGTTGTTCACCACGATGGCCGGCGCGGTGATCGCGTCCAGGGACCACTGCAGGCTGGGCCGCACGGTCCACTGCCGGGGCCGGCGGTTCGGCCGCAGCAGCGCGCCGCTGCCGTTGGCCGCCTGCGCGAGGCGCATCAGGTGGGCGCGCTCGGCGTCGTCGAGCTGCAGGGCCCGGGCGATCGCCTCGAGCACACCGGCCGAGACCCCGGCGAGGGCGCCGCGTTCGAGCTTGGCGTAGTACTCCACGCTCATGCCGGCCAGCGCGGCGACCTCGCTGCGGCGCAGGCCGCTGACGCGGCGCTGCCCGCTGACCGGCAGCCCGGCCCGTTGCGGCGTGATCTTGGCGCGGCGCGAGGTCAGGAACTCGCGCACTTCGGCTCGGTTGTCCATCCCTCGACGGTACGACGCGCCGCGCCGGCGAGGGATGTACTGGCGGTACACCTCTGCAGAGTGACTCGTAGCTCCGCCGCGGGCGTGGTGAGCTGTCCTCGTCAGCCAGCATCGCGTCATACCGGAGGACGTCATTCTCACCGTCAACGCCATCGCCGCGACCTCGCCCACCGCACCGCTCGTCCGCACCACCGTCGAGCGTCGCGACCTCGGTCCGCACGACGTGCTGATCGAGATCCGCTACGCCGGCATCTGCCACTCCGACATCCACACCGTGCGCGGCGAGTGGGGCGAGGTGCCCTATCCGCTCACCGTCGGCCACGAGATCGTCGGCGAGATCACCGAGATCGGCGCCGAGGTCACCAAGCACGCCATCGGTGACCGGGCCGGCGTCGGCTGCATGGTCAACTCGTGCCGCGAGTGCGCGAACTGCCGGGCCGGCCAGGAACAATATTGTCTCAACGGCAACATCGGCACCTACGCCGCCGTCGACCGGGACGGCACGGTCACCCAGGGCGGCTACTCGACGCACGTGGTGGTCAACGAGGACTTCGTGCTGCGGGTGCCGGAGGCGATCCCGTACGAGAAGGCGGCGCCGCTGTTGTGCGCCGGGATCACCACATATTCGCCGCTGGCGCACTGGAAGGCCGGGCCGGGCACCAAGGTCGCCGTGGTGGGCCTGGGCGGCCTGGGCCACATGGCCGTCAAGATCGCCGCCGCGATGGGCGCCGAGGTGACGGTGCTGTCGCAGACGCTGGGCAAGAAGGACGACGGCATCGCCTTCGGCGCCGAGCAATACCACGCCACCGGCGACCCCGCGACCTTCGAGGCGCTCAAGCACAGCTTCGACCTGATCATCAACACGGTCAGCGCGCCGATCGACATGGCGGCCTACCTGGGACTGCTCCGCCTCAACGGCACCCTGGTCAGCGTGGGCGCGCCGCCGGAGCCGCTCGCCGTACCGGTCTTCGCGCTCTTCGCCAACCGCCTCTCGTTCGCCGGCTCCGGCATCGGCAGCATCGCCGAGACCCAGGAGATGCTCGACTTCTGCGCCGAGCGCGGCATCGCGCCGGAGATCGAGCTGGTCGGCGCCGACCAGGTCAACGAGGCCTACGAGCGGGTGCTCAGCTCGGACGTGCGCTACCGCTTCGTGATCGACATCGACACCCTGCGCTGAGACCGCGGCGGGAGAGGGGCGCCGACAGGATCCGTTCCCGCCCGAGCCGCGTGACGGTCAGCCGCCCAGCGTGACGTGCAGGATCTTCTCGTCGCTGTTGTCCGGGACGCTGTCCTTGTCGCCGAGGTTGCTGGTGGTCAGCCAGAGGCCACCGCCCGCAGCCGGCTCGGCGGTGCGCAAGCGGCCGTAGGTGCCGTTGAAGTAGGTCTGCACTCCGGTGAGCTCGGTGCCGCTGATCACCGCGCGGTACATGCGGGTGCCGCGCTGGCAGGCGATGTAGAGCGCCGAGCCGACCACGGCGATGCCCGAGCAGGAGCCCTCGGCCGTGGAGTAGGTGCGCTTCGGGGCGATGAAGCCGGCCGTGCCGCAGGCGCCGGAGGTGCCCTCGCAGGCGGGCCAGCCGTAGTTGCCGCCCTTGACGATCAGGTTCGTCTCGTCCATGACGGAGTTGCCGAACTCCTGCTCCCACAACCGGCCCTGCGCGTCGAACGCCAGGCCCTGCGGGTTGCGGTGGCCGTAGCTCCAGACGTACGTGTTGAAGGGGTTGTCGGACGGGATGCCGCCGTCCGGGTTGAGCCGCAGGATCTTGCCGCTGAGGTTGGCCAGGTTCTGGGCGTTGTCGCCGTTCTGGGCGTCGCCGGTGCTGGCGTACAGCTTGCCGTCCGGGCCGAAGCGCAGCCGGCCCCCGTTGTGGAACTTGTTGCGCAGGATGCCGCTGATCAGCACCTGCCGGGAGCCGGTGTCGAGGACGCCGCCGGTGAGCTTCATCCGGATGATCCGGTTGTCGGTGGGCGAGGTGTGCATGATGTAGAGCCACCGGTCGGTGGCGAACTCCGGGGAGACCGCCAGGCCGAGCAGGCCGCCCTCGCCGTCGGTGCTCTGCACGCCGGGCACGGTGCCGAGGTTCGTCTTGGCGCCGGTGGCGGGGTCGAGGCGGACGATGTTCTGGGCGTCGCGGCGGGTGTAGAGCACGCCGCCGTCCGGCAGCGTGGCCAGGCCCCACGGGATGTCGGTGTCGGTGGCGACCTGGTCCACCTCGCAGACCGGGTTGGCGCAGCTCGCGCCGGTGGTGACGGTGGCCGGGGCGCTGTGCGGCGAGGCGTTGGCCTGGGCGTCGCGGGCGACCACGTCGTAGACGTACCGCCGGGCCGGGGCGAGGCCGCTGTCGATGAAGGACGTCACCGTCCCCGGCACGCTGCCCACCTTGGCGTCGTCGCGGTAGACGTCGTACCCGCGGACGGCGATGTTGTCGCTCGATGCGGCCCAGTTCAGGGTGACCGTGGTGCCCTCGGCCGCCGCGACCAGCTGCTGCGGTGTGGTCGGCGCCTCCGAGTCGGGCGCGCACTGCGGCGGCGTGATCGGCACGGTGGCGCTGGCCTGGGACACGTTGCCCGCGGCGTCGCGGGCGTTGACGTAGAGGCCCCAGGAAGCTCCCGGCACGACGGTCAGGCTGGTCGACAGCGTCTGCCCGCTCACCGAGGTCATCTGCTGACCGTCGTGGTAGATGTCGTAGAACGCGACCGCGACGTCGTCGGTGGACGCGTCCCACGCGAAGGTCACCGCGTCGCAGACCAGGTCGCGCACCCGCGGATTGCCCGGCGGCGTCGGCGGCGTGGTGTCCGACGACCGCCATTTCTGGTTGCCCTGCCCGTTGCAGGTCCACAGCTGGACGAGCGCGCTGTTGTCGTTCGACGCGCCCTTCACGTCCAGGCACTGGCCGGACCGGTCACTGGTGATCGAGCCGTCGGCGTTGCGGTTCCACTTCTGGTTGGCGCCACCGTTGCAGGGATAGATCTGCACGGCGCCGGCGCCGGAGACGTCCAGGCACATCGTGTCGTCGTAGACCCGCAGCTCGCGGGCGGCGGTGTAGTTCCACAGCTGGTTCGGTTTCCGCAGGCAGTCATAGATGTTGACGCCCGCCCGGGGCTCACGGCTGTCGCCGATCACGTCCAGGCAGCGACCCGACGCGACGCCGACGACGGGCGAGCCGGTCGCCGCCGAGGCGGACCCGACGACCGAGACGATCGAGCCCACCGCGACGGCGACTACGGCCACCGGGGCCAGGAATCTACGAAAAGACACGAAGCGCAACGTACCCAATGATCGTCATCTATGCACGGTGACCGACCAACGGGCCGGGCCGGAAGTCGACGAAGGCCGGGCTGTCGCCGAGGCCGGCGGCGGTCGCGGCGGCCTGCAGGCGCCGGGTGGTCGCGGCCGAGTCCCAGCGGCCGGACCGGACCCGGTGCTCGACGGCCCGCAGCGCCGCGATGATCTCGCTGGTGACGAACGCGCAGTGGCCGCGGCGGGCGACGTAGGCCTGGCGCAGCAGGCCGGTGTCCCCGGCGCTCCGGACCTGGTCGGCGTAGCGGTTCTCGAACTCGACCGGCGCGAGCTGGTCGTAGAGCGTGTGCATGGTCAGCTGGGGCACGTCGAGGTGGCCGGACAGCGTCGAGGTGCGCGCCAGGCGGCGGACCGCGCCGGGATCCGGCCGCACGTCCGCGTGCCGGGTGAGGTCGCGCAGGTCCGCGTCGAGGTCCAGCCCGGCGGAGCGGTAGAGCTCACGTACGGTGTGCCGGTACGGCGACCGGGCCAGCAGCCGGCGGTAGTCCACCCCGGCGTTCCAGGACGCGTTTCCGCCGGCCGCGAGCTCGATCCAGTAGCGCGCGGGCATGATGAACGGCAGCGTGGCGACGAGCCAGTCGTACTGGGCCGTGGCGATGCCCTCGCTGTCCCCCGGCGCCGGCGGGCTCGGCTGGGCGGCCGACCAGGTGGGCATGTTGAGCAGCGCGGTGGCCAGGGCGACGCGGGCGCGTCCGGTGGCGGTGCCGCGGGCCGCGGTGGCACTGGCGGCGAGCTGCTGCGCCGCCGCGGCGCCCTCCCCCGGGTCGGCATAGCCGACGAGCTTGGCGGGCGCGTCCGGCCGGAGCAACCGGTTGAGGGCGTGCTCGCCGTCGAGCTGATAGTTGTTCAGGTCGATGCCGCCGGCCATCAGCCCGCAGGTGGACACCGCGCCGTCCAACCGGCGCCCGGCGACCTGGGCCTCCTGGCCGCTGACCAGGCCGCCCATCGAGGTGCCCAGGGCCAGCGTGATCCGGGGCCGTCCGATCAGGCGGGTGATCGCGGCCAGGCTGGCGAACTGGTCCCGGGTCGCGCTGTCCAGCGCCCAGAGCGAGCCGTCCGGGTCGTAGGAGGAGCCGACCAGGGCGTAGCCGCGATCGAGCAGCGCCCGCTGGGTGGCCGGGTTGGGAGCGTCGATCGCCTGCAGGGCGCCGAAGCCGTGGCTGTAGAGCACGAGCGTGCCGTTCCAGCGGGCCGGGACGTCTGCCACCCAGGTGGCGCCGTCGGGCAGGCTGCCGGTGTAGTGGGTGTCCTCGAGGGTGGCGGCGGACGCGTGCGGCGGGACCCCGCCGGCGACGACGAGGGTCAGGGCGAGAGCGGCGGTGGCGAGTCGGCGGATCATGGCTCCTCCTGGTGGGGTGGGCTGAGCGTGTCGGGTCGCAGGTCGAGGAGGCCGGCGGCGATGACATCGGCCGGTTCGGCGTACGCCGCCTCCAGGTCGCGGAAGACCTTCTGGGCGCGGACGGCCGGCCAGTCCGGCGGCAGGTGCTCGACCGGCAGCCGGGGATCCCGGCGGATCGCGGTGAGCCACTCGGCGACCAGGCTGAGCCGGGCCGCGAGCGGATCGCCGAGCGGCGGCGGGCCGTCCCAGCGGGTCAGGAAGTCCTGGTAGCGGGAGGCGAGTTCGGCCAGGTCGTAGGCGTCGCCGACCATCGCGGTGATGTCGGTCAGCTCGTCCGCGCGGGCGTGGAAGACCCGGGCGTGCGCCTCCAGGCCGAGGCCGGTGACGATCTCCTGGGCCGGCACCGCACCCGGGGCGATCCACAGGCCGCCCTGCAGTGGGCCGAACCCGGCCCAGGCCAGCTGGGAGCGCAGATCGTGGCGCTGCCGCTGCCAGGACTCGGGCAGCGAGAAGCAGAGCAGCGTCCAACTGCCGTCCCAGCCGTCGTTGACCGCGCCGGTCTGCCAGATCCGCCGCCGGCCGTCGTGCAGGATCGCGGCCGCTCGCGGGGTCAGCCCGAAGTACATCCTGCGGCCGTGCCGCTGGCGGCGCAGCAGGTCGCGGCCGACCATCCGGGTCAAGGTGGACCGGGTCGCGTGCGACGAGATGCCCAGGCGCGCGAACGTGTCGATGACGCTGCCGGAGAAGACGCAGACGTCCCGGTCCAGGACGAAGTCGCCGAGCAGCATCAGCATCAGCGTCTGCGGGCGCGGCGACGGTTCGGCGGGATCGGTCAATGGAGGAGACCTCTCAGCGACGGCATGCGCAAGATGTTAGGCAGAATCTTGACCGCAGTGAAAGGAACGCCTAACTTTTTCGACACGGTCCGGTAATCACCCGCAGGAAAAGCACCGGGAGGTACCCGTGCGCAGATCTGTGCCCGCTCTGGTCGTCCTCAGCCTCACGATCGCCGCCGCGGGCTGCGGCGGCGATGATTCCGGCGGCGACACCGCCGACCCGATCCGGATCGGCCAGATCGTCTCGCTGACCGGCAACTACTCGCCGCTGGGCAGCGAGAACCAGAAGTCCGTCGCGCTCGCCGTGGACCGGATCAACGCCGGCGGCGGCATCGGCGGGCGGCAGGTCGAGCTGACCGTCCGCGACGACAAGAGCCTTCCCGACCAGGCGGTGCTCGCCTTCAACGAGCTCAAGACCGACTCCGACGCGATCATCGGCTCGCCGTTCTCGAACTCCGCGCTGGCCACCATCCCGCTGGTCGACCGCGAGGAGATCCCCTACCTGTCGCTCACCCCGGCCGACGAGCAGGTCAAGCCCATCCACCCGTACGTCTTCGTCGTCCCGGCGCTGTCCAGCACCTATGCCGAGGCCGCCCTGCAGTACTTCCAGGCCGAGGGGCTGGTGCGGGTCGCCGTCGCCTTCGACACCAGGAGCAGCTATGCGGCGGCCGGCGCCAAGGCGCTGCAGGAGAAGGCCGGCACCTATGGCGTGACCCTGAGCCCGATCGAGGAGTTCCAGACCACCGCCACCGAGTTCGGCGCGGTGCTCAGCCACGTCCGCTCCTCGGACGCGCAGGCCCTGATGGTCTGGGCCACCGGCGCGCCCGCGGTCGCGCTCACCAAGCAGTACGCCGCCGCCGGGCTGGACGTCCCGCTGGTGCTGACCGGCTCACAGGCCAGCAAACTCTTCCTCGACCCGGCCGGTCCGGCCGCCGACGGCGCGACCATCGCCACCTCGATCGGCGTGGTCGGCGAGTTCTTCCCGGCCGGCCCGCAGAAGACCGCCATTGAGGAGCTCTCCACCGCGTTCACCGGCAAATACGGCTACCCGCCACCGCAGTTCGCGCAGGACGGCTACAGCGGGGTCAAGCTGCTGGCCGCGGCGATCGAGAAGGCCGGCGGCACCGACCGCGTCAAGGTGCGCGACGCCCTCGAGGGCCTGACGCTGACCACGCCGAACGGCACCTACACCTATTCGGCGACCAATCACAGTGGGCTGACCACCGAGCACATCGCGATCAACACGATCAAGGGCGGCAAGTTCGAGCCCACCGAGTACTCGCGCAAGAAGCTCGGCGGGCAATGACCGGCGCGGCCCTTCAGGTCAGCGGGATCGCCCGGTCGTTCGGCGGCGTCTATGCGGTCCGCGACGCCGACCTGAGCGTCGCGCCCGGCGAGCTGCGCGCGGTGATCGGCCCGAACGGGGCCGGCAAATCGACCCTGTTCGCGCTGATCGGGGGCCAGCTCGTGCCGGACGCCGGCACGGTGCGGCTGGACGGCGCGCCGGTCGAGAAGCTGGCCGCGCACCGCCGGGCGCGGCTCGGCGTCGGCGTCGTCTTCCAGGGCGCCCGGGTCTTCCACGGCCTGAGCGTCCTGGAGAACGTCATGGTCGGCGCGCACAGCACCACCCGGGCCGGGTTCGTCGCGGCGGCGTTCCGGCTGCCCGCGCACCACCGGGCCGAGCGGGTGATCCGCGAACGCGCCGCGGAGTGCCTGCGCCGGACCGGCATCGCCGAGTGGGCCGACCGGCCCGCCGAGGAGCTGCCGCTCGGCCAGCAGCGGGCGCTGCAACTGGCCCGGGCGCTGTGCGGGCGGCCGCGGCTGCTGCTGCTCGACGAGCCGGCCTCCGGGTTGCGCACGGCCGAGCGGGAACGCCTGGCCACCCTGATCGAGGATCTGCGCTCGGAGGGGCTGACGATGCTGCTGGTCGAGCACGACGTCGGCTTCGTGATGCGGCTCGCCGACCGGGTGACGGTGCTCGACCTGGGCCAGGTGATCGCCGACGGGACCGCCGCGGAGGTCCGCGCCGACTCCCGGGTGATCACGGCCTATCTGGGCGACGAGGCCGGGGCCGCGGCATGAGCCCGCCGGTGGTCGAGGTGACCGGCCTGACGGTGCGCTATGCCGGCGCCACGGCGCTGGACGGCGTGGACCTGACCGTCGGCGAGGGCGAGCTGGTCGCGCTGATCGGGGCCAACGGCGCCGGCAAGTCCACCCTGGTCAAGGCCGTCTCCGGCCTGGTGCGGCCGGACGCCGGGCAGATCACCGTACGCGGGCGGCTGGCCCAGTCGCCCGAGGGCCGGGAGGTCTTCGGCGACCTGACCGTCGACGACAACCTGCGCCTCGGCGGCTGGCGCAACGGGCGTCGCGGCCGGGACACCACCGCGGTCTACGAGTTGCTGCCCGAGCTGGCCGGGCTGCGGCGCCGCAAGGCCGGGCGGCTGTCCGGCGGCGAACAGCAGATGGTGGCGATCGGGCGGGCGCTGATGGCCCGGCCGGAGATCCTGGTGGTGGACGAGCTGAGCCTCGGGCTGGCGCCGCTGATCGTCGCGACCCTGGTCGAGCATCTGCGCACGCTCAACGCCGAGCGGGGACTCGCGGTGCTGCTGATCGAGCAGAACGCCCGCCTCGCGCTGGAGCTGTGCCACCGGGCGTACGTGCTGGAGGCCGGCCGGATCGTGCTCAGCGGCAAGGCGGCCGACCTGGCCCGCGACCCGCGGGTGACGGCGGCCTACCTCGGCGGGCACGTGGCGGCGTCGTGACCGACTTCCTGGGCTACGTGCTGACCGGGCTGGGCATCGGCGCCGGATACGCGCTGGTGGCCAGCGGGCTGGTCGCGATCTACCGGGTCACCCGGGTGGTCAACTTCGCGCAGGGCGCCTTCGCGGTGATCGCGGCGATGCTGACCGGCACGCTGCTGGCCGCCGGTCTGCCGCACGGCCTCGCCGAGCTGGCCGGGTTGCTCGTCGCCACGCTCACCGGTCTGCTGGTCGGGATGGTCGCGATCGGACGGTCCGGCACCACGCCGGGCACATCGCTGATCGTCACGCTCGGGCTGGGCGTGTTCGCGTACGCGGTGGAGATCTTGATCTGGGGAGACCAGCCGAGATCCTTCGCCGGGCTGACCGGCGTGGCCGAGGTCGCCGGCGCCCGCCTGCAGGCGCACTACTTGCTGATCCTCGCCGTGGCCGTGCCGATCTTCCTGGTCATGGCGGCGTTCTTCGCCCGCACCGACCTGGGCAAGGCGCTCTCCGCCTGCGCCTCCAACCGCTATGCGGCGCGGGTCGTCGGCATCGACGTGCGCCGGATGGGGTTGCTCGCGTTCGCCCTGGGCGGCGCGCTCGGCGGGCTGGCCGGCGTGCTCACCACTCCGGTGCAGCAGGTCACCTTCGACAGCGACGTGACCCTGATCGTGAACGGGTTCGCGGCGGCCATCCTCGGCGGTCTCACCCGGCCGGCGATCGCGCTGCTCGGCGGGCTGCTGCTCGGCGTCGCGCAGACCCTGATCGCCGGTTACGGCGGCGGCGCCTACCAGCTGGAGGTCGCCCTGTTGCTGATGCTCACCGTGATGATCGTGCAGGCGGCCCGCACCGGCCAGGTTCAGGAGGCGCTCCGATGAACCGCTGGTGGCTCGCCGGGCTCGCGGCGCTCACCCTGGCGTTGCCGCCGCTGCTGCCGGAACGGCATCTCGCGATCTATGTGCTGCTCGGTCTCGCCGCGACCGTCACGGTCGGCGTGTCGATGCTGATGGGGTACGCCGGGCAGGTCTCGCTCGGCCAGGCGTCCTTCTATGCCATCGGTGGCTACGCCGCCGGTCTGCTCACCGTGCACGGCCTGCCGTCGCTCGTGGGCCTGCTCGCGGCGCCGGTCATCGCGGCGGCCGCGGCGGTCCTGCTGGGCGCGCCACTGCTGCGGCTGCGCGGCCACCATCTGGCGTTCGCCACCCTGGCCATGCAACTGATCCTGTTGTCGCTGCTGGGCCAGGGCGACTGGGCGGGCGGCGCGATCGGGTTGCAGGGCATCCCGCGGCTCTCGCTCGGCGGCCTGGAGCTGCGCGACGACCTGGGCTATGCGTACGTGGTGTGGGGTGTGCTCGCGGTCGTGCTGCTGATCTCCCGCAACGTGGTCGCGTCCCGGGCCGGCCGGGGCCTGCGCGCGGCCGCGACCAACGAGATCGCCGCGGCGGCCAGCGGCATCCCGATCGGCGGCTACCGGCTCGCCGTCTTCGCGCTGTCCGCCGCGTTCGCCGGGCTGGCCGGCGGGGTCTACGCCTTCTACGTCGGCTATCTGGCGCCGGGCTCGTTCCCGGTGCTGCTGTCCATCGAGTACGTGGTGATGGCCGTGGTCGGCGGGCTCGGCACGATCGCCGGCCCGGTGGTCGGCGCCACCGTCATCATCCTGCTGGTCCAGGTGCTGACCGCGCTCGGCACCCAGCCCGGCATGCCGAGTTACGCGCCGAGCGTCCTCTCCTACGCGGTCTACGCCCTGCTGCTCGTCGTGGCCGTGCTCTATCTGCCGCGGGGCATCGTCCCGGCCCTGCGCGACCTCTCCCCCAAGGGTGGTGCCAAGAATGCGTCTCACTGACAAGGTCGCGATCGTCACCGGCAGCGGACGGGGCCTCGGCCTGGCCTACGCCCGCGCGCTCGCGGCCGAGGGAGCCGCCGTGGTGGTCAACGACCTCGACGCCGCGGCCGTCGACGAGGCGGTCGCCGCGATCACCGCGGCCGGCGGACGGGCGACCGGGGTGGCCGCCGCGGTCGGTGACACGGCGGCCGCCGAGCGGCTGGTCGAGGCGGCGGTCCGGGAGTTCGGCCGGCTCGACGTGCTGATCACCAACGCCGGCATCCTGCGCGACCGGGTGCTCTGGAAGATGACCGACGACGACTTCGACGCGGTGATCCGGGTGCACCTGCGCGGCACGTTCACCTGCGCGCGGGCGGCCGCGATCCGGATGCGCGAGCAGGGCGACGGCGGCCGGCTCATCCTGATCTCGTCGCCGGCCGGGCAGCGCGGCAACTTCGGGCAGACGAACTACGCGGCGGCCAAGGCCGGGATCGCGGCGATGGCCCGCACCTGGGCGCTCGAACTGGCCCGCAGCGGGATCACGGTGAACGCCGTGGTGCCGGTGGCGGCCACCGAGATGACCCGGACCATCCCGGCCTTCAAGCCGGTCATCGAGGAGGCCGAGCGCACCGGCACGCCGCTGCCGGACTGGCTGCGGCGCGACGCGGGCCTCGGCACCGTCGAGGACGTCACCGGCCTGATCACCTTCCTGGCGTCGGACGCCGCGAAGGACGTCACCGGGCAGGCGATCGGGGTGGGCGGCGACCGACTGGCGCTCTGGGCACACCCGAAGGAGAAGACGGTGGCCTTCGCCGACGGCGGGTGGAGTGCCGCGGCGATCGCCGGGCAGTGGCACTCCGGGGTGGGCGCCGAGCTCGAGACCTACGGAATCTGACATGGACATCGAGTCGCTCGACGCCATCGACGTGCACACGCATGCCGAGGTCGGCGCGGACGGGCACGGGTCGCTGAGCCCCTCCCTGCTGGACGCCTCGGCGGCATATTTCAAGACCGGAGGGCATCGGCAGCCGACCATCGACGAGACCGCCGCCCACTACCGTGAGCGCCGGATGGCCGCGGTCGTCTTCACGGTGGACGCCGAGCACGCGACCGGGCATCCGCGGATCGCCAACGAGGAGGTCGCCGCGGGCTGCGCCGCGCACCCGGACGTGCTGATCCCGTTCGCGAGCATCGATCCGCACAAGGGCCGGGCGGGCGTGCGGGAGGCTCGGCGGCTGGTGCGCGACCACGGCGTGCGGGGCTTCAAGTTCCACCCCAGCCTGCAGGGGTTCGCGCCGGACGATCGGATGGCATACCCGCTCTACGAGGCGATCGAGGAGCTCGAGGTGCCCGCGCTGTTCCACACCGGACAGACCGGGATCGGCGCGGGCGTGCGGGGTGGCGGCGGGATCCGGCTGAAGTATTCCCACCCGATGCTGGTCGACGACGTCGCCGCCGACTTCCCCGACCTGCGCATCATCCTGGCCCATCCGTCCTTCCCGTGGCAGGACGAGGCCCTCGCCGTGGCCACGCACAAGCCGCACGTGCACATCGACTTGTCCGGCTGGTCGCCCAAATACTTCCCGCCGCAGCTCGTCCGTTACGCCAACACCCTGCTCCAGGACAAGGTGCTCTTCGGATCGGACTGGCCGGTGCTCACCCCGGACCGCTGGCTCGCCGACTTCGCCGCCCTCGACATCAAGCCCGAGGTCCGCCCGAAGATCCTCAAGGCGAACGCCGCCCGGCTGCTCGGCCTCACCTCATGAGCGGCCTCGGATCATGGCCGGCCAGGCGGGCGGAGATCTCCCCGGACCGGGTCGCGCTGGTCTTCGGCGAGGAGCACATCACGTACGCCGAACTGCACGACCGCGTGCTCCGGACGGCCGGGCACCTGCACGAGGCCGGCGTGCGCGCGGGCGACCGGGTCGCCTACCTCGGCCCGAACCATCCGAGGTTCGTCGAGACCATGTTCGCCACCTACCGGCTGGGCGGCATCTTCGTGCCGCTGAACTTCCGGCTCGCCGCCCCCGAGATCGACTACATGCTCGCGCACAGCGGCGCGAAGGTCCTGCTGCACGCCCCGGAGTCCGCGCCGACCGTCCAGGCCTGCAAGCGCGTCCCCACGGTGGTGACGTCGGCCGAACACGCTGCCCCGTTCTTGTCTCAGGTCCCCGTCGCGGACGACGATCCCGCGTGCATCCTCTACACCTCCGGCACCACGGGCCACCCCAAGGGCGCCGTGCTCACCCACGGCAACCTCATCTGGAACTGCTACAACCTGCTGGTCTCGGTCGACGTGGCGAGCGACGAGGTCACCCTGGTCGGCGCTCCGCTGTTCCACGTCGCGGCGCTCAACCAGTGCCTGCTGCCGACGATCCTCAAGGGCGGCCGCTGCGTGCTCATGCCGTCCTGGAGCATCGACGGCGCCTTCGACCTGATCGCCCGGCACCGGGTGACCTGGATGTTCGGCGTCACCACCATGTACTCCACGCTCGCCCAGTCGCCGCGCTGGGCGGACGCCGACCTGTCCTCGGTGCGGACCATGATGACCGGCGGCGCCGCCGTGCCGGCCGCCCTGATCCGCACCTACCAGGACCGCGGTCTGACCTTCTGCCAGGGCTACGGCATGACCGAGACCGCACCCGGCGCCACCTTCCTGGAGGCCCCGGAGAGCGCCGCGCACGTCGGCTCGGCCGGGGTGCCGGTGTTCTTCACCGAGGTGCGCTGCGTGCGCCCGGACCTGACCGACACCGCGCCCGGCGAGCCCGGCGAGGTGCTCATCCGCGGCCCGAACGTCACCCCCGGCTACTGGAACGACCCCGGCGCGACAGCGGCGTCGTTCGCCGGCGACGGCTGGTTCCGCTCCGGCGACGTGGCCACGGTCGACGAGGCCGGCCACTACTTCATCGTCGACCGGATCAAGGACATGTACGTCTCGGGCGGCGAGAACGTCTATCCGGCCGAGGTCGAGGCGGCGATCTTCGAGCATCCGGCGGTGGCCGAGGTGGCGGTGGTCGGCGTCCCCGACGAGCGCTGGGGCGAGGTGGGCCGGGCCTTCATCGTGCCGGCGCCGGACCGGTCGGTCGACGCGGCCGGCCTGCGCGCGTTCCTGGACGGGCGGCTGGCCCGCTACAAGCTCCCGGTCTACGTCGACGTCGTGGCCGAACTCCCCCGCACCGGCTCCAACAAGATCCGCAAGGCGCCGCTGCGGGCGCTACCCCTCCGCGATCCGGCCTAGGAAAGGGCTACATCCGGGTGCATTCGTGCCGAAAAGGTTCCATGTGAAGGAGCAGGCGACCGGAGGCGGCGATTCGATCTCGCTCGTCGAGATCGCCGGGCGGCGGATGCACCTCCTGGCCGGCGCCACCATTCCGCTCTACCTGGTCGGTGTCGTCCAGACGAACGGCGCCCGGCGGGTGACGATGATCGTCATCGGCGTCGTCATCGCCGTCTCCGTCGCCATCCGCAAGCAGCACCACACGCGGATGAACGAGGCGCCCATCACGGTGGCCTCCGCGGCCCTGATCGTCGCGCTGTGGGGCTGGCTGATGCCGGACGAACCGCAGATGGCCGTCACCATCATGGCGGCCTCGATTCTCTACATGGCGCTGATGACGCCACGCCCGTTCGCCGAGATCGGCCTGAGCGTCGTCCCCGCCACCTACGCCGTCTCGCAGATCGTCCTGCGCGGGGCGGACGTGGCCGGCGTGGTCATCGGGGTCGGGGTGGCCCATGTCGCCCTCGGTTTGCTGGTGCTGTTCATCCGGGTCAGGACGGAACGCACGGTCGCCGACAACACGCGCGCCCTCGCCGCCGCCAACGACCGCCTCGAACTGCTCAGCCGCACCGATCCCCTCACCGGCATGGCCAACCGCCGGCACCTGAGCGAGACGCTGGCGGGCAAGTGGAACGAGGCGATCCGCACCGGCCTGCCGATCGGGCTCGTCATGATCGACATCGACCACTTCAAGCAGTACAACGACCACTACGGCCACCTCGGCGGCGACGAGTGCCTGCGCAAGGTCGGCGCCGCGGTGACCAGCGGCATCCGCAACACCGACCTGGCCGTCCGCTATGGCGGCGAGGAGTTCCTGGTGCTGCTGCCGGGCTCGGACGTGGCCGGCGCCCGGCTGGCGGCCGAGCGGATCCGGCGCAACCTGGCCGATCTCGACGAGAAGCATGCGGTGTCGCCGATCGGCGTGGTCTCGGTCAGCATGGGAGTCGCCGCCATGACCCCGGCGAGCGGCGGCACCGCGGACGAGCTGGTCCAGCTCGCCGACCGGGCACTCTACGAGGCGAAGCGCGAGGGCCGGAACCGGATCAACATCACCCCGGTGGCCGCGTAGGCCCGACGTTCGCGTCGAGCCACGACGTCAGCGGCTTACTCGTACGCAGGAAGTCGACGATCTTCTTCTTTGCCGCCGCCGTGCCCAGCCACCCGGCCGGCGGCCATTCCTTCCAGGTGATGAGCCCCTTGTGCCGCAGCAGGTCCAGCCGCGGATGGTCCTTCGGATAGCCCCGGGGCACCTTCTTCAGGCTGTCTCGCCCGCGCACCCCGATCCCGGCCCGCTCGATCGCCGCGATCAGGCCGGTCAGCTCCCCGCCGGAGCGGTCGTCCGCGACCGCCCGCCGATATCGATCGAGCTGGTCCGGGGCCATCTGGTACATCCCGGAACCGGCCGCCAGGCCGTCGGCCGACAGCTGCAGATAGCCGCCCTCGGCGAGCCACGCGCCCAGATGCGTCTTGTACGGCGTCTTGTCCTTGCTGAACCGCACGTCCCGGTACGGCCGGAAGATCTTGCCCGGCCCGAACTCCGGCTCGAGCGCGGCGAGCAGTTGCTCCATCGGCTCGCGCACCCGGCTCTCGTAGACCTTCGTCCGCGCGGTCCAGTAGGTCTTCGAATTGTCGGCGCTGAGCCCCTCGTAGAACTCGAGCGCCTCGTCCGGCCAGCCACGGAATGTCACTCCGCGAGTCTGAGCCTCCGCCCGGACGCGGGCAACCCGAGGGTGGCGTCGTGGTCGTAGAGCCAGCCGAGGCCGTTGAACGACCAGTCCCGCGGACCGGCCGCCAGCTGACTGTCGCGCTCCCGCTGGGCCGGCCCGTCCGGCAGGTGGAAGCGGGTCTTGTTGCCGGCCGACATCTCCTGCAGGCGTGCGGTGCGCGGCAGCCGGGCCCGCTCGTAGCCGGCCAGGGCGCCGGCCACCTCGGCCGCGCTCGCACCGCGCCGCAGCGGCCGCAGTGCCGCGGCCAGGGTGGCGCCGTCCTCGATCGCCTGCGCGGCGCCCTGCGCCATGAACGGCAGCATCGCGTGGGCGGCGTCGCCCAGCAGCGTGGACCGCCCGGCCGACCAGCCGGGCATCGGCGGCCGGTCGAACAGCGCCCACACGTACATCTCGTCGGCGGCGCCGATCAGCTCCCGCACCTGGGGATGCCACCCGGCGAACGCGGCCCGCACATCCGCGGTCTCGGCCCGGTCGGTCCACGACTCGCGGGTCCACCGATCCTGTTCCACCACCGCCACGAAGTTGACCGAGCGCCGGCCGCTGATGAAGTAGTGCACGAAGTGCCGGCCCGGCCCCATCCAGATCTGCGCGGTCACCTCGAGATCCAGGTGGCGGAGCCGGTCGGCGGGGACCACGGCCCGGTAGGCGACACAGCCGGTGAACCGGGCGTCGGCGGGACCGAACAGCAGCCCGCGCACCGCGGAGTGGATGCCGTCCGCACCCACCAGCACGTCGAACCGGGCCCGGCCGCCGTCGGCGAACACGGCCCGCACCCCGTCGTCGTGGTCGGCGAGGCCGGTGAGGCGGTGCCCGAGGTGGATCCGGCCGGCCGGCAGCGCCGCGGCCAGCGCGTCGAGCAGATCGGCCCGGTGCATCTGATAGTGCGGGAAGCCGAAGGTCGCCTCCAGCGCCTCGGCCAGCGGCGCGCGCAGCAGGGTTCGGCCGTCGTCCCAGCGGCGCTGGTGCCAGGCCAGCGGCTTCACGCCGGTCGCGCCGAGCGGGCCGGCCAGCCCCAGCCCGTGCAGGACGCGCGACGCGTTCGGGCTGACCTGCACGCCGGCGCCCACCTCGGACAGCCGGGCCGCCTGCTCGTACACGTGCACGTCCAGGCCCGCCCGCAGCAGGCTCGCGGCGGCGGCCAGACCGCCGATGCCCCCGCCGACGACGCCGACCGACAACGAATCCGCCATCGCACGATGGTCCACCGCCTCCGGCAGCGCCGCTGCCGGGTAACAGACAGCGGTCAGCTGCCCGAGGCCCACGGCTGACCGGGCGCCAGGCCCCGGGCCTGGGCCGCCGCGACGGCCTGCGCGAGGACGTCGTGGATCGGGACGCCGCGCCGGTCCGCGACGCCCTGGACGTCGTCGAACTCGGGGGTGGCGCGGAGGATCACGTGGTCCTGGTGCGCGATCTTGATGCGTACCGTCTCGCCGTCGAGGTCGACCGGCAGCCAGCTCCGGGGCAGGGCGAACTTTCGCACCGCGGTCTCGCGTACCCCGATCGTGCTGGTGTGCGCGATCATCGCGCCGCGCACCTCGGCGACCCGGGGTGCCGGGGTCAGGGCGTGCACCGTGTGGGCGGGACGGCCCTTCTTCATGACGATCGGGGTCAGCCAGGCGTCGGCGGCGCCGGCCGCCAGCAGGGCGGCCAGCACCGACGGCCACACCCGCGGATCGAGATCGTCGACGTTGGCCTCGATCACCACCTCCGCGGACACGGACGCGGCGGCCGGCTCGCCCAGCACCACCCGGACCACGTTCGCCAGGCCGGCCGGGTCGCGGGCGCCGGCGCCGACCCCCACCCGCGCCACCCGCATCGAGGGCATCGACGCGACCTCGTGGGCGAGGGTGGTGACCAGCGCGACGCCGGTCGGCGTCGCCAGCTCACCCGGGCGGTCGCCGCCGGACACGAGCCATCCCCGGGACAACTCCAGGACCGCGGGCACCGGCACGGCCAGCGCGCCGTGGGCGGTGGCCACGCGGCCCGAGCCGAGCGCGATCGGCCCGGCGGTCAGCCGCCCGACGCCCAGGTCGTGCAGCGCGGCACAGACCCCGACGATGTCCGCGACGGAGTCCACCGCGCCGACCTCGTGGAAGTGGACGTCGTCCGCGGCGATGCCGTGCACCCGCCCCTCGGCCTGCGCCAGCGCGGTGAACACGGCGATCACGTCGCGGCGGACCGGCCCGTCCAGCGGCGCCCGCTCGAGCATGCCGCGCAGGTCGTGCCAGCGGCGGTGCGGCTGGATCGGCTCGGCCACGTCGACGGTCAGCTTGGCCGCCCGCAGCGCGGCCCGCACGACGGGCGCCACCGACAGGGTCACCGCGCCCGGCACCACGGCGTCGACCGCCGCCTGGACCACCGCCAGCGAGGCGCCCGCGTCGAGAAGAGCGCCGAGCAGCATGTCTCCGGCCACGCCGGCGGAGACGTCCAGCCAGGCTTCCCGCATCGTCGATGGCATCCGATCAGGACTTGCCGCGCCGGCGGCGGCGCAGGGCGAAGGCGGCCGAGTCCCGGTCGAGCCGGAAGGACCAGAGACCGTCGAGTCGCTTGTTCTCGCGGGTGGAGCTGTCCTGGGGGCGGAGCATGATCGGGCCCTTTCGCTTCGGTGATGCTCCATTGACCCATCGCGACCCGCGATTGACCCATCGCGACCCGCGGCGGGCGCAGGGATTGCCAGGAGTTGCCTCGGCTCACCGCAGGCGGAACAGGACCTCGCCGGCGTTGGGCACGACGAACGTGCCGGCCGCGATCTCGGCCGGCAGGTCGATGGTGTCCGGGTCCAGGTAGCCCAGGTTGGCGGCGTGGCAGACCTCGGCCGGGATGCGGGTCGCCAGGGTCACCCGCACGCGCAGCCGCTCCTCGCCGGTCTCCGGGTCGTAGGTGCCGGAGCCGCGCAGGTGGGTCGAGTGGGCCAGGGTGCCCCAGTGGATGTGCTTGAAGCGGTCCCACTGCTTCACGAAGTAGTCGCGGCAGTGGTAGCCGATCTCGTTGATCTCCGGGTGGCTCGTCGAGATCTCGGTGATGTGCGGGGCGTAGAGGATGACCTCGCCGCCGTCGGCCACCGCCGGTTCGAGCTTGTAGAAGCCCTTGGCGCCGGTCCAGATGTCCTGGTACATCTCCGGCACCAGGGAGATGACCCGGTGCACCGGCTCGTCGAGGTAGTGCACGTGGGTCGCCGCGCAGACCTCGGCGGCGTCGGACCAGGCCGAGATGGTGTCGCCGAAGGAGATCGAGTGCAGGGCCGGGCTGCCGGCTTCGCCGACCACACAGAAGGACAACTTCTCCGCCGGTACGAGCGCGGCGCCCTCATTGATCAGCGCCCGGACCGGGGTGACCGCCGTGGTGCCGATGATCTCCGCCGAGGTGATCAGCGCGCCGATCCAGTGCGAGACGTCGATGATCTCCTGACCGGCCACCCCCGGGAAGAAGTACTTGTTGCCGCCGGAGATCCCGACCACCTCGTGCGGCAGCACCGGCCCGACGACCAGGGCGACGTCGTGCTCGACGACGGCCCGGTTCAGCAGCACCCGGACGTCCATGGCGAGCCGCCCCTCGGACAGCTCCGACAGCCGCTCCGCGGGAATCGTGCCCAGGTCGGCGAACGTCTCGGGCAGCCACCACTCGTGGTTGAGGACCGTCATGCCGGGATAGGTCGCTTCCAGCGCCCCCTCGGTGAACCCGAGGTGCCGGGCGATCGCCGCGTCGCTCATCGGCTGGTGCGTGCCGAGCGCGATGAGCGTGGTCATCCGGCTCGCCCGCCCGGACAGCGCCTCGTGGATCGCGCCGAGCAGCAGCGGCAGCGGGCAGGTGCGGGTGCCGTCCGGCACCAGGATGCAGACGCTGCGGCCGTCCAGGTCGACGGCGGCCAGCTGCTCGCGAACGAAGTCCCGCACCTGATCGTCGGTCAGCACGCCCTCGGCTCCGCCGAGTCGTGCGGCGGGGAGGTGGTTCTGGACAGCGGTGTCGGTGCGGCTCGTCATGGGTCCCAATCTGACCCGGCACCGGTACGCACGGCAAGCGCGGACGGCAACTGATGGCAACCTCTTGGACTAAGACGCCGATTTCGGCGGTAATGAGGGACGGCGCGCCACCCCGGCCGCGCCCGAAGGGAACGATTCGACAATGGACGCCATGGATCCCGAGGCCGATCTCGGCGACCTGACCGGGACCGCCGACCGCGTCGGCGCCACGCTGCGCGGCATCCGGCGGCTCGGGGTCGCCTATTCCGGCGGCGTCGACTCCGCCGTGCTGGTCGCGCTGGCGGTGCGGGCGCTCGGCGTACACCAGGTGCTCGCCGTCCTGGGCGTCTCGCCCAGCCTGGCCGCCGCCGAGCGCACCGCCGCGCACGAGGTCGCCGCCTTCATCGGCGTCCCCGTGGTCGAGGTCGTCACCCACGAGGCCGAGCGGCCGGCCTATGTCGCCAACGGTCCCGATCGCTGCTACCACTGCAAGGACGAGCTCTTCACCCGCATCGACGCCGAACTGGCCGCCCGGCACGCCCTCGACGCGGTCGCGTACGGCGAGAACGCCGACGACGCCCGGCGCCCCGACCGGCCCGGGTCCCGGGCCGCCACCGAGCACGGGGTCCTGCGTCCCCTGGCGGAAGCCGGCCTGGCCAAGGCCGACGTGCGCCGCCTGGC
Organism: Actinoplanes sp. NPDC051388; assembly: GCF_055586225.1. Taxonomy (NCBI): domain Bacteria; kingdom Bacillati; phylum Actinomycetota; class Actinomycetes; order Micromonosporales; family Micromonosporaceae; genus Actinoplanes; species Actinoplanes sp. NPDC051388. The sequence goes on from NZ_JBVJIP010000021.1 coordinate 126,260, forward strand.
CCGCGCGATGCGCCTGCCGTGCGCGGAGAAACCGGCGGCGCCCTGCCTCGCCTCCCGGATCCCGCACGCCGAGCGGGTCGACCCGGGCAAACTGCGCCAGATCGAGGAGGCCGAGGCGGCGCTGCGCACGCTCGGATTCACCGATTCCCGGGTACGCCATCACGGCGACGTCGCCCGGGTCGAGCTGCTCGCCGACGACCTGCCGAAGGCGGTGTCCCCGCCGGTCCGCGACCTGATCGTCACCGCGGTCCGGGCGGCCGGCTTCCGGTTCGTGGCCGTCGACCTGGCCGGCATCCAGTCCGGCGCCTTCACCCTCCCCCTGCTCGCCGCCCGGCATGGCTGACGCCTGGCAGCCACCGCGGCCGCTGCACGAGCTGGCCGACCTCGACCACGACCGGGCACACCGGCGCGGCTACCCGGAGGCCGTGTACTGCGAAGGCAAGTCCACCGACCAGCTCCGCACCATCGCCCGGTCCCTGGCCGCCCGTCCCGGCCCGCCGGCGACGACGCTGTTCACCCGCGCCACCCCGGCACACGCCGAAGCGGTCCGCGCCGAGCTCGCCGATGCCTTCCACGACCCCGAGGCCGGTCTGCTCGCCTGGCCGCCGCAGGCTCCCCGGGCCACCGGCGGGCTCGTCGTCGTGGTCGCGGCCGGCACCTCCGACCTGCCGGTGGCCCGCGAGGCCGAGCTCACCGCCGGCTACCTCGGCCGCCCGACCCGGGCCGTGGTGGACGTCGGGGTCGCCGGGCTGCACCGCATCGTCGCCCGGCTGGAACTGCTCCGGCAGGCCCGCGCGATCGTGGTCGTGGCCGGCATGGACGGCGCGCTCCCCGGCGTCGTCGCCGGCCTGGTCGCGGCGCCGGTGGTGGCCGTGCCGACCTCGGTCGGTTACGGAGCCGCGTTCGGCGGCATCGCGGCCCTGCTGACCATGCTCAACGCCTGCGCGCCCGGGGTCGGCGTGGTGAACATCGACAACGGGTACGGCGCCGGGCACCTCGCGGCCCAGATCGCCGCGCCCGCGCCCTAAGGTGCAGCTATGAGCGAGTTTCCCCGCGGCCTGGCCGCGTTCTCCGTGCAGGGTCGCAAGGCGCTGATCACCGGTGGCAACCGCGGCCTCGGGTACGCGTTCACTCAGGCACTGGCCGACTGCGGCGCCTCGGTCGCGTTCATCGGCAGGGACGCCGACGCCAATCGGACGGCGGTCGACCGGCTCGCCGCCGACGGCATCGAGGCCCACGCCATCGCCGCCGACCTGTCGAACGACGACGACGTGCAGCGCGGCGTCGATGAGGCCGTCGAGGCGCTCGGCGGGCTCGACATCGTGGTGAACAACGCCGGCACCGGTTTCCACAACCCGGCGTGGGACGCCACCGACGACGAATGGCAGCAGGTGTTCGACCTCAACGTCCGCGCGGTGTGGAAGGTCAGCCTCGCCGCCGGGCGTCACCTGCGGGCCACCGGCGGCGGCAGCATCGTGAACATCGGCTCCATCTCGGGGCTGATCGTCAACCGGCCGCAGGCGCAGGCGCCGTACAACGCGTCCAAGGCCGCCGTCCACCAGCTGACCAGGTCGCTGGCCGCGGAGTGGGCGCCGGATCACATCCGGGTCAACGCGGTGGCGCCCGGTTACGTCAAGACCGACATGGCGCCGGTCGACCGGCCGGAACTGCGCCGGATGTGGATCGAGGACGCTCCGCAACAGCGGTACGCGATGCCGCCCGAGATCGCCCCGACCGTGGTCTATCTCTGCTCCCCCGCGGCGGCGTTCGTCACCGGCTCGGTTCTGGTCATCGACGGCGGATACACCGTGTACTGAACAGCCCTTGTGCCCGGCCCGGATGGCACGCATGGTGTGCAGGGTGACCTCCGACGAATCCGTGGAACCGGTCCGCCTCGGCCTGGCCCTGGGCGGTGGCGCGGTGCGCGGGGCGGCGCACATCGGGGTCCTGGAGGTGCTGGACGGCGCCGGCCTCGAGCCCGCCGTGCTCACCGGCACCAGCGCCGGAGCCCTGGTCGGCGCCCTCTATGCGGCGGGCACCAGCCCCGCGGACATCAGCAAGCTGGCCCGCACGCTGCGCTGGGCCCGGCTGATCCGCCCGGCGCGCACCCGCAAGGCGCTCTTCGAAACGACCCGGCTGGCCACCTTCATCGACGGCCTGCTCGGCTCGCGTGACTTCGACGCGCTGATCCGGCCGTTCGGCGCGATCGCCTGCGACCTGACCACCGGCCGCGAGGTGGTGCTGCGCGACGGCCCGGTGGCCACCGCGGTGCTGGCCAGCGCGGCGATCCCGGGCGTCTTCCCGCCGGTCGAGCGGGACGGTCAGGTGCTGGTCGACGGCAGCCTGGTCACCATGGTGCCGGCCGCGCTGGCCCGCGAGCTGGGCGCCGACATCGTGCTGGCGGTCGACGTCTCCGGCCCGCTGCCGCGGCGCCCGCCGACCACCCTGCTGCAGATCCTGGTGGCGGCGAGCACGCTGCAGCCGGGCGGCGCGGACACCGTCGACGGCCACGCCGACCTGGTGCTAACCCCCACCCTCGACGAGTACGCCTTCTGGGAGCTGTCCCGCGTCGCGGAGTTCGAGGAGGCGGGCCGGCGGGCGGCCGAGGAGGCGCTGCCCCTGATCCGCGCGCTGATCGCCACCGCCGCGGCCCGGCGCGCCTGGCAGCACGGGACCGGGACGGACGACGCCTGACCGGCCCGGCCCCGGTGGTCAGCGGGCGGCGCCGGCCAGCGCCGTGCGGATCTTGCCGGCGCCGGCCGGGACGGCGACCTCGAACGAGGCCCCGTCGCCGTACGGCTTGCCGTACGCGGGATTGTCGCCGGCCTGGAAGCGCCAGCCCTCGGCCAGCGGACCCGCGTCGACCGCGTCGTAGCCGATCGCGTCCAGAAAGTCGGTGACCAGCACCTTCGCGCCGGCGTTGTCACCGGCGACGGCCAGCGCCGAGCGATCCGGGGCGCCGGCCGGGCGACCGAGCGAGCCCAGCGACCGCCAGAAGATGTTGTTGAAGAGCTTCACCACGCGTGACGTCGGCAGGTGCCGCTGCAGGAGCTCGCTGCTGGTCGCCGAACCGTCGTCCAGCTCCGCGATGCTGCCGTCCCGCGCCGGGTAGTAGTTGGTGGTGTCGATCACCGTCTTGCCGGCCAGCGCCTCCACCGGGGCGCTCCGATAGGCGTGCAGCGGCACCGACAGCACCACGAAGTCTCCGGCCTCGGCGGCCTCGGTCGCGGTGGCCGCGCGCGCCTTCGGGCCGAGCTCCTCCACCAGGTCCTCGAGCGTCTCCGGCCCGCGTGAGTTGCTCACCACGACGTCGTAGCCCGCCGCGACGGCCAGCCGGGCGACGGTGCCGCCGATCTTCCCGCTACCGATGATTCCCACAGTCGTCATGCCCGCGGCAACCCGCCCGGCCGGACCGCTATTTCCCGTCGCGGCTGCGGCCTGGGTCACAGCGCGTCATTGTTCGCGGTCGTTCCGCTCGATCGCCCGGGCGATCTCGACCCGGGAGTTGACGGACAGTTTCTGGAACATGCTCCGGATGTGCGCCTCCACCGTCTTGGTGCTCAGGTACAGCTCCGCGGCGATCTCCGCGTTCGTGCGCCGGTCCGTGACGAGCCGTGCGACCTGCCGTTCCCGCTCGGTCAGGGTGGCGACGTCGGTGCCGCTCCCGGAGCCACGCTCGGTGCGGTGGTGGACGCGCCGGTGACCGAGCCGGCGGAGCTGCCGCTCGGCCTCGGCGCGGCGTCGCGGGGCTCCGCACCGGTCGTACACCGCGCAGGCCTGCTGGAGTTGCGTGACCGCCTGCTCCGGGTCGCCGGCCTCGGCGAGGGCACGCGCGGCGAGTTGCCGCGCGATGGCGGCTTCCAGGACGGCGCCCGCGGTCTCGGCGGTTCTCGCGGCGGCCAGCGCCAGGTCCGCGGCATGCCGGGGCTGTCCGGTGTGCAGGGCGACCGCGGCCGCGGCACGATCGGCCACCGCCCGGGCGAGAGCCGACCCGGAGCCGACCGCGTACGCCCGGGCCCGGTCGGCCGCGTCGGCCGCCTCGGACCCCCGGCCCAGCGCGATCCGGCAGCGGCTCAGCAGTTCGAAGGCGGCGGGCCGGGTCGGACCGGGCACCAGCGCCAGCTCGTCGCCGCCCAGATCCGTGCTCAGCAGTTGCTCGGCCGGAGCCGGATCGCCCGCCTCGACCAGCGCGGCGGCGAGCGCGACCCGGGCCCACACGCCGGGCAGCGCCGTCGGCGCGCCGTGTGCCTCGACGCATTCCTCCGCCGCGGCGCGGGCCGCGGCGGCGTCGCCCTGGGCCACCGCCAGCGATGAGCGGGCGAGCAGCGCCCAGCCCAGCATGGAGGGGTTCCCGTAGATCCGGGCGACGTCGACGGCCTCGTCGACCACCGCCGCGGCGTCGGACAGCCGGCCCAGCCCGGTCCACACCGTGCCGGCCCAGTAGAGCACCGGCACGTGGTGCGGGGAGCCGAGGTGTTGCGCGACGGCCAGGGCCCGGTCGGCGTGCCGGCCGGCGGCCCGGAGGCGGCCGGTGAACAGTTCGCCGGCGGCGAGCCGGGCGGCCATCGGAATCGGCGAGTGCCCGATCTCCTCATCGGTCAGCGCGTCGATCAGCAGGGCGGCGTCGTCGCACGCCGGCCCGGCATCGGCCTGGACCCCGGTGAGCGCGGCGCCCAGGGCCAGCCCGGCGGCGGCCTCGGCGAGCATGTGGCGGTCGCCGAGCCGGTCGGCGGCGGCGCCGGCCCGGCGCGCCCACTCGACCGCCCGCCCGTAGTCCATCCGGAACAGATGGTCCTGCGCGATCGCGTTCATCAGCCGGACCGAGACCGCCGGGTTCGTCTCGCCGGTCAGCGCGAGCGCGCCCATGAGGCGTCGGTGCGCGGCGTCGTAGTGGCCGAGAGCATGTTCGATGCGGGCGCAGTCGGCGATCACCGGAACGTGCGCCGCCATCGCCTCCCCGGGCAGCAGCTCGATGGCCCGGACCAGCGCGGACCGGGCGTCGGCGAGTCGGCCGGCCGCCCCGAGCGCGCCGCCGAGCGCCGTCCACAGCGCGGCCGCTTCGGGCGGCGGCGCGTCCGTCAGCAGGTCCACCGCGGCGCGATACCAGCGGGCCGCCTCGCCCGGCGCCCGCCGGACCACCGCGTCGCCCGCCTCCCGGAGCAGCGCCACCGCGGCCGGATCACCGCGACGGGCGCCCTGCACGACGTGATAGGCGCGTCCGGCCGCGGGGACCCCGCGGGCCGCCAGCGCGTCGGCGATGCGCTCGTGCGCGCCGACCCGCCACGCCCGTGGCGCCGCGTCATAGACGGCCCGGCGCAGCAACGGATGCCGGAACCGGAAGCGGCGCGGCGCCTCGGTCGGCCGGACCAGATCCCGGGCCAGCAGCAGGTCGAGCGCCTCGGCCACGGCCGCCTCGGACAGTTCGGCGGCGGGGGCGACCAGTTCGATGACGAAGGGGTCCCCGGCCACCGCGGCGCCCTCCAGCACGCGCCGGGTGGTCCGGTCGAGCAGGGCCAGCTCGTCCGACATAGCGGTCGTCACGGCCGGCGGCACCTCGTCGCCGGCCGGGCGCGCGACGGCGCCGGGCGGCACGTCACGCCGGGTCCGCGCCAGCTGTCCGAGGTAGAACGGGTTGCCGCCGCTCTCGGTGTGCAGAGCCGCGGCGTTCCGGCCGTCGACGCCGGCTCCCAGCAGCTCCCGTGCGTGCGGCAGGCTCAGCGGGCCCAGTTCCAGCCGGGTCACGAGGCCGGCGGCCTGCGCCCGCTCCAGCCCGGCGGTCAGCCGGCCGCCGGTCTGCCGGGGTCGCATCGCCAGGCCGAAGAGCACCGGGCCGACCGGCGGCCGGCGCAGCAGCGCGCAGATCAGCTCCACCGATCCGGAATCCGCCCAGTGCAGGTCGTCGAGCAGCAGCACCAGCGGACCGCCGGCGGCGAGCGTCTCCAACAGCTGACGCATGGCCCGATGGGTGCGGTATCGCGGATCTCCGCGCTCCGGCGCGGCGCCGGCCCTCACCGGCCAGGACGGCAGCACCTCGGCGAGGTCGGCCGCGACGTCGTCCAGGCCGTCGAGGCGTTCCGGGCCGGCCGCCCGCAGATATTCGTCGAGCGCGTCGACGAACAGCCAGAAGGGCAGGTCCTGCTCGAACTCCGAAGCGCTCGCGGCCAGCACCAGCATGCGGCTCGCGTCGGCGCGCTCGCCCAGTTCGGCCAGCAGGCGGCTCTTCCCGATGCCCGGCTCACCGGCCAGCAGCACGACGGCCGGCCGGCCGGACGCGAGCGCGTCGAGCGCGGTGTCGAACGTGTCCAGTTCGGCGCCCCGCCCCACCAGGCTGCGACCGTCCTCCGCCACCGGTATGCCACCCCTCCCCCGGCAGCATGCCGCATGGCGGCGGCGCGGACCAGGGTGCGGTTGAGGGTCACACCCCAATGTCGGCGGGCGCGAAAGTCACGATGCTCGTCATGTGACGTACTTCCTTCTCCACAATCACCACGCCGCCGACGACTGCGGGGTCGTGTTCGCCGCGTTCCGCGGATTCGCCAGCCCGTTGCGGCACACCGAGGCGCTGGCCTCGTGCCGCAGCGGCGGCCACGAGGTGTGGTGGCGGGTCGCGGCCGAGGACGCGGCCTCGGCACTGAGCCAGCTTCCGCGCTACGTCGCCGGCAACAGCACGGCCACCCGCGTCGACACGGTCGCCGTTCCCTGATCTCCACCCACCCACCCACCCACCCACCCGACCTGGGAGACACCATGACAACCGACCAGCCCCGCACCCCCGCCCTGCCGGCCCGGAGCGGCGTCGTGATCGTCGGCGCCGGACCGACCGGACTGACGCTGGCCTGCACCCTGGCCGCCCGAGGCGTCGACTTCCTGCTCATCGACCAGGCCGAGCAGGGCGGCAACACCTCCCGGGCCGCCGTCATCCACGCCCGCACGCTGGAGGTCCTCGACGACATCGGGGTGACCGACGAGCTGTGCCGCCGCGGTGTCGTCGTGCCCCGGTTCAGCATCCGCGACCGCGACCGGGCCCTGCTGGACGTGCCCTTCGACGGCCTGCCCACCAAGTTCCCCTACACCCTGATGCTGCCTCAGGACCAGACCGAGCAGATCCTCGGCGAACGCCTCGCCGACGGCGGCGGCACCGTGCACTGGCGTCATCAGCTGACCGGCATCGAGAACGGCGACGACGGCGTCGTCGCCACCATCGCCGGCCCCGGCGGCGCCGTGCACCAGGTCCACGCCCGGTACGTCGCCGGCTGCGACGGCATGCACAGCGCCGTCCGGGAGCGGGCCGGCATCGGCTTCACCGGCGCCCGGTACGAGGAGTCCTTCGTGCTGGCCGACGTACGGATGACCTGGCCGCACCCGCGCGACGCCGTGCACCTGTACTTCTCGCCGGGCGGCCTGGTCGTGGTGGCGCCCCTGCCCGACAACCGCTACCGGATCGTGGCCACCCTCGACGAGGCGCCCGAGCAGCCGGACATCTCCGACGTGCAGCGCCTGCTCGACGCCCGCGGCCCGCGCACCGCCCCCGCCCGGGTCACCGAGATGGTGTGGGGCTCCCGCTTCCGCGTGCACCACCGGCTGGCCGACAACTACCGGCGCCGGTCGGTGTTCCTCGCCGGCGACGCGGCGCACGTGCACAGCCCGGCCGGCGGCCAGGGCATGAACACCGGCATCCAGGACGCCGTGGCGCTGGCCCGGGTCCTCACCGACGCGATCGCGGCGCCCGCCGGGGCGGTCGACCTCGACGCCTACGAGGCCCAGCGACGCCCGGTCGCGGCCGGTGTCGTCGCCATGACCGACCGCCTCACCCGCGCGGCGACCGTCCGCAACCCGGTGGTCCGCCGGATCCGCAACACGGTGCTCGGCCTGGCCGGCCGGTCCGCGACCGTGCGGCGAAAGCTCGCCATGAATCTCTCCGAACTCTCCGTCGACGCCGCCCGCCCCAGTGACCAGGAGGACATCCCATGTCCGGCTTCCGAACGTTCGTAAGCACCCACCGCATCCTCGCCTTCTTCGCTCTCGCCTACCTCCTGACCTGGGCGCCGCTGCCGTGGGGCACCTTCTTCAACACCGGCGCGCTGATCGCCGCCCTGATCGTCGCCGCCGTCGCGGACGGCCCGGCCGGCCTCCGACAGATCGGCGCGCGCCTGATCCGCTGGCGGGTCAACTGGATCTGGTACGCGCTCGCCCTCGGCGTGCCGCTGCTGGTCAACGCGGCCACCATGGGTCTCACCATGGCGACCGGCGCACCGGCGCCCGAGGGCCTGCTGAGCGCCCTGGCCGGCGTACCGCTGGCGATCGGGATCACCATCGTCAACCCGCTCAACGGCCCGCTCAGCGAGGAGCCCGGTTTCCGCGGCTACGCCCTGCCGATCCTGCAGAGCCGCAACTCGCCGCTGGTCTCCGGCCTCGTCCTCGCCGTCCTGATCACGATCTGGCACGGGCCACTGTTCTTCATCGACCAGTTCAACCTGCGGCCCTATCAGGCGGTCACCACGTTCGCCGTGACCCTCTGGTACGTGTGGCTGTTCGATCACGCCTCCGGCAGCGCCCTGATCACCCTGATCGCGCACGCCACCGAGGGCTCGCTCAACATCGAGGGCCTCTACCCGGCGGGCAGCCACGCGACCCGCGCCATCGTCGTCAACCTGCTGCTCTGGTGCGTCGTCGCGGTGGTTCTGCTCTTCGCGTACCGCAGGTTCTGGACCTCGCCGGCGCCGGAGGCCGACCGGTCCCCCGCCCACCTGGAAGAGGTCCGGCGGTGATGCCATGGGTGCGGCCCCCGATCGGTACGCTGCGCGCACTCGTGCCGTCGACCGCCATCTCGGAACGGAGCGCATCGTGACCGCGTACCAGATCATCGCTCTGCTCGTCGCCGGCGGGTCGGCGCTCGCCGGCGCCGGTCTGCTGGCCCAGGCCCTCGCCAGCCGGCGCGATCGGCGCCGATTCCCGCCGCCCGGCGCCCTGGTCGACGTCGGCGGACACCGCCTGCATCTGGTGGTGGCCGGGGCGCCCTCGGCCGCACCGACAGTCGTCCTCGAGGCGGGCATGGCCTCCATGTCGGCCAACTGGGCCTGGGTCCGCGACGATCTCGCCCGCGACGGCCGGGTGGTCTCCTACGACCGCGCCCGGCTGGGATGGAGCGATGCCGGCACCGGCCGGCTGGACGCCGCTACCAGCGCCGACGAGCTGCACGCGCTGCTCGGCGCGGCCGGCCTCGAGCCGCCGTACGTGCTGGCCGGCCATTCCTACGGCGGGCTGGTCGTGCGGATGTTCGCCGATCGGTATCCCGGCGAGGTGGCCGGCCTGGTGCTGGTCGACGCGTCGCATCCCGACCAATGGATCTCGATTCCGGCCTCCCGCAACGGACGCACCGTCGCCGCCGGAAACCGGCTGACCGCCCTGTTCGCCCGCGTCGGGCTGTTGCGCCTGTTCCGCGCGGAACGGTCCTTCATCGCGGGGCTGCCCGCCCTCGAGTACGCCCAGATGCGCGCCTACCTGGCCCGGCCGGACGGGTGGGCGGCCGGCGCGGACGGGCTGCTCGCCTGGGACCGCCAGACCCGCGGCCAGGTGAACGCCGCGCGGGATCTGCGCGACCTCCCGCTGCTCGTGCTCAGCGTCACCGACCAGGACCGGTACGCCGACCAGCTGACCCGGCTGCAGGCGGAGCTGGCCGGCCTGTCCACCAACAGCCGGCACGTCACCGTGGCCGACGCCACCCACTACACGCTGGTCTCCGAGCGGGCGCACGCCGCGGTCGTGTCCGACGCCGTCCGAGCGGTCATCGAGGCGGCCCGATCCGGTGGCCGTGTCCGGCTGCCGTCGCCGGCCGGATCATCATCGCGGAAGCGCCCATCGGCCGATGGTTCCACTCCCGTGACCGGTCCATAGTGCGAAGGTGGGAAGCGAACAGCTCGCGTGGTCCGGCCGCGACTGGCGGATGCCGGTCTGGCTCTGGCTGGGCCTGGCCACGATGTTCGTCAGCGCTCTGCACATCATCATCGACTTCGGCGTCGGACTGTTCGACCTGCACGGAAAGCTCAGCCTGTCCGAGGCGGCGACACTTGTCGGCGTCGCGCTGATCCAGATCTGGTGGGCGATCTCCTTCATGGCCGGCGCCCGGGGCAACGGCAGCGGCGTGGCCAGCGCCGGGATTCTCGGCGCCGGGTGGGCGGCACTGACCAACGGCTTCCCGATCGTCTACTGCCCGCCCGTGTGCCAGGAGGCGTGGCCGCTGACCGACCTGGGCCACGTCGGCAGCATCGTGTTCGGCATCCTGCTCGCGCTGATCTCCCTCTGGTCGCTGTGGCGCGCCCGGGTGCGGCCGGGCTGGTTCATGCCGGCCGTGGCGACCGTCCTGGTGATCGGAACCGTCGTGTCGCTGGCGAGCACCCCGATCACCTAGTCTCACCGCGGACGGCGACTCACGATGAGGAGCAGGATCCCCAGGGCGGTGAGGGCGCCGAGAACGGCCGCTCCGACCGCCGGCTTGAAATACAGCAGGAAGCCGGCTCCGGTGGCGACGAGCAACAGCACGAAGCCGTGGAGATCGATCAACGATCGACCCCTGTCCGGCGGCGCCCACGACTCGTCGTCGGCCGGATTCACCGGGGAGTCTGACATGTTCGGTCCTTTCGCCGCATTGCTCGCGGCCGGCTGACGGGGTGGTGTTCTGCCACCCCCTTCTACGCCGAAACCACGTCTGTGGTTGGCGCTACCCGGTCCTTCCGGTCCCCGACGAGATCGCCTGGAGCAGCACCTGGGCGGTGGTGGCCGGATCCTCCGCGATGAACACGCGGCCGCCGGTTGGAGCCACAATGGTTCGGAGTTCCTCAGGATCGGTGCCGGTGCCGACACCGACGGCGATGATGCGGACCGGCCGCTCCGGGTCGGCCGCCCTCCGCAGCTCCGTCACCAACTGCTGACGGCTGAGGCCGTCCCGGTCGTCGTTCCGGCCGGCCGTCACGAGCAGCACCGAGTTGACAGTGCCGGGCGCATAGTCGTTCTGCAGCCGCCGGTACGCGGCGAGGGTGGTGTCGTAGAGGCCGAGGCCGCTCCCCGATCGCGGTGCGATGCCATCGATCGCCACACTGAGGTCACCTCGCGACGCGGCCAGCGAACCGACCGGCACGACCTCGCGCCAGTCCCGGTCACCGTCCATGCCGGCGGAGAACAGCCACAGGCCCAGGGACCACCTGTCATCCAAGTAGGACAGATCCGACTGGAACCCCTTCCGGGCCACCTCCGCACGGGATACGCCGCCCGCGGCCGGGACAGGGACCGCCATCGCGCTGGACACGTCGAAGACGGCAAGCGCACGACCGGGGCCGACCACCGCGAGCCAGGCACCCAGCGCCTGGCTGATCGCACTGCGATCGAGGCTGCCGGTGTCAGCGGCACCGGCCGATTCGACCGGCGCACCAGTGGGGGCGGGGAAGCCGGCGCCGGTCACTCCGCCCGGCCCGCGCAGTCCGAGCGCCCCGAGCCGGTCGCAGAATTCCGGCCGCCGGAGGATGTCGAGGAAGGCATCCGCCACCGCACCTCGGGCGTGGCCGAGGTGCGGAAGTGTCACGAACGGGTAGTCCAGCGGCGCGGGCTCCGGATCGAGGTGCACGGCGGCGAGCTTCACGGGTGGCTTCGCCGCATTGAAGTCGATCACATCGGACTCGGACATCGGCGCCGCGCTGAGCGTCTCCGCGAGGTCGTCCTCGGACCGGGGGAACTTCTCGAACAGGTCCTCCGTCAGCGTGGAGCTGTCCGCGGCGAACGCCCGCAGGATGCCGGCCATCGCGGCCTGGTCGTCGGTGCGGGTGCCCACGGCACGGCTCAAGGACATCAGGCCGGTCAGGCCGGCGGCGCTCCGCGTGGGGTCGACCAGGCCCACGCGGCTGCGACCGGCTTCGATCTGTGCCGCGAGAGATGACCAGCTCAGCTTCTTGTTCGGCCAGCCGATCCGCCGAGCGACGGGCTCCGGCATCGCGACGACGACGGGGCTCTCGGCGATCGAGCGCCCCGGCTCCTGAATCGCGGCAGAGGCTTCGGCACGCAGCCTGAGCGGCCACGTCGATGAGTCCGGGATCCACACATCAGGTGCGGCCATGGACAAGGGGGCGGCGCCGACTCCGCCGAGGTCGACTCCGTTCTCGCGCGCGATGGCTGCGGCGACCGTCGCGGAACCGACGGCGGTTACCGAGACCTCACCGCACGCGCCGCGGGTTTTCGCGACCTCGGCATTCCATGCGGTGGCCACGCCCCGCACCGCGGGTGCGATCTCCGGGGTGGCCGCGATCGTCAGCCCGACGCCGCCGGCGCAGCTCGATCCGGCGAGCTGGTGACCTCCGATCCACGGCACGGCGACGACGACGGCGATGCTCAACGCGGTGGCGACACCCGAACCCCACCGGAAGTCGAGGCTTCGGTGGGGTGCGCCGCGGCCGACGCTGCGCAGGTGTCGCATCAGCCGAACCACCGGACGGCGCCGGTAGCGGTCGACCTTGAGAAGCATGTCGGCCGCGGACGGAACCGCGTCGTGTCCCGGATGGTCGTGCGTCTCGTGAGTCATCCCCGGCCCTCCTCCTCGGCCATGGTGCGGAGCTGCCGGAAAGCGTCGGAGGTGCTCCACTTGATCGTTCCCTCCGGCGCGCCCATCTCCTCGGCGACCTGCTTGCTGCTCTGATCCATCACGTGCCGGCGAAAGACGATCTCGCGCTGGGAAGGCTTCAACCCGGCCAGGTGGACCTTGAGCCGGGCCCATCGATCGATCCGGTCGATGTGCTCATCCGTGCCATCCGGGCCGGCCCGATCAACGAAGCATCGATCATCGGGATCGGTGAGCGTCTCCGGTGCGCGTTTGGCGGCGCTGGTCCGGCGATGCGCGCTCGTGCACTCGTTCTTCACCGCGGTGATCGTGTAGGCGATGGGGTCACGCGACCGGGCACTGTCCCACTTCTTCCACACCTTGAGCAGCGCGTCCTGGATGCGGTCCAGCGCCTCCTCCCGAGGGTCGGGACAACCGCGGCACTCCTTCACCGCGATGCGGAAGAACGTGACCCGATTCGCGGCGACGAAGGCATCGAACTCGGCGGCCCAGTGATCCTTCATCTCGCCAACCCATGGCAATCCGTGGTCACCGCGGTGACCTGGACGATGGCGAGCAGGGCATCGTTCGCTCCTCGGCGGCTGACGACGTTGTCCCCTACCACTACGCATTTCGGGCTCGGCGCGGCGGGCGATGTCACCCGTTCGGACGACGCCGGGGCCGGCTCACCAGGTCGTGGCGGGCGTCCAGGCGCGGATCGCCGCGCAGGATGGCGCCGTGCAACTCGTGCAGCCGCCTAGCGGAGCCCCCACACGGTGTAGTGGAACGTCAGCCTGGGGAACGCGGCGCTCGGAGCCTGATCGACGGTGAGCATCGCGAGGCCGTCCTCCTTGGTGCGCACGCAGACGTCTCGGCCGCGGGTCAGGCGGTCCCGCAGGTTGTCCTGAATGCTGTCCGCATACCGCTCGGCGGCGAGGCAGCGGGACACGGCGTGATCCCCGGGGGTCTCCAGCACGGACAGCCATCCGTACACGCGGGTGCCCTCATGCGACAGGGCGAGGTCCATGCTCGGAGGATTGTTCTCGAGGTCCAGATCGAAATCGGCGCTCCCGCCGGTCTCGAAGTCGATCATGCGCCAGTCGTTGAGCGTGACGTCGCGACCGGTGCGCAGAGATGTCCAGCCGGCCGCCGCCGCGTCGTCCCGGGTGCCGCTGGTCGTCGCACCGGGCGCGCCCGGGCCGGTTCGATCCTGACCGACGGATGTCACACCGATGTAGACGAACAGCAGGACCATCGCCACCGTGACCGCGGCCAGGATCTGCGCCAGCCGGCCGCCGCGCCGGACCGCCGAGTGCAGGCGGGACAACGGCCGGGCACTCGGGGCGTACCGGTGGACTTGCGGGTCGGCCGGGCCGGGCCCAGAGGTCTCGATCCGCGTCGCGAGGGTGACGGCGAACGCGGCAGCGTGCGCCGCGGCCCGCGATTGCCATCCGGCCGCATCGATGTGGCGCTTGGCGCCGTCGGCGGCGTCGCTGATCCCCCGGATCGTGATCGCCTGGTGGAAGTTCTTGCGGTGGGCGGCCTCGGCGACGCCCGCGCTCTCCATGTCGATCGCGATGGCGTCGCTGTAGTACTTCGCGATCAGCCCGGCCAGCGGAGAGGTGCGCGAGTCGAGGACGACGTCACCGGAGACGAGCGGCTTGAAATGCACCCGGGGCGCGGACCCACCGGCGACCCCGGGCAGGGCCGCGGTCCAGGCGCCGGACTGGGCCACCTCGCGGGCGAGCTGCTCCAGGCCGTGCGCCAGCGGCCAGGCTCTCGTGCGTGGCCGGAACACCTCGGACTCCTCCCGTCCACCCTGGAAGGTGTGGACCCGGGTGGCCACGACCACGTCGCCGACCGCCGCGTCATCGGTCAACCCGCCGGCGACTCCGACGAGCATCAGCGCTCGGGGCTGGAAGTCCTGGATCGCCCGCCCGGCCAGAGCGGCGGCGGCGAGGTTGCCCTCGCCGATCAGTGCCAGCGCGACCCGGCGTCCGACACCGGGGAGGCCGCCGATCGCGTAGCGCGTGCCGTCCGGGTCGATGTGCGAGCGCGCATCGGTCAGGTGTGCGTGTATCGCGTCGTATTCGAGGCTGAGGGCGGTGAGGAACACGATGTCCGCACCGAGGTCAGACGCCACGTCCTCAAACTACTAGCGCCGTCAATCGTGCGCGGCGGCTCGAACCCACATCCAGCGGGGTGATCAGTCCGGCCGGGGGTGTGGTGCTGGGACACCTGCCATCCGGCATCTCAGCACCCGTGGGTTGCCGCGTCAGATGCGCTTCAGCGAGCTGGCCTTGTTCGAGAACTTGTTGTTCCTGAAGTTCGAGTCGTAGGAGAAGCCTTCGCGGTGTACCGGGAGGAGCCGCCGCATCCGGGGATGTCCCACATCCGCACGCGGTGGCTCCGGTAGTTCCGCATCGAGTTCGCGTCGTAGTTGATGCCGGCGGACAGGTTGCGGCACGCCGTGCTCGGGGCGTACTTGTACTGGTCGCCCTTGTAGCCGGCCGACTCGTACAGGCAGAACCGGTTGGCCGGACAGTCCGCGAGCGCCGGGCTGATCGTTCGGTGGACGTCCACCGATCGAGAGCCTGCCGACTATTAAGCGCGATCGTCCGCTAAGACAGCAATCGCACCAATCGGCGTCTGAACGTAATGCGGGGGCTCGAATCGGCCGCGCCCACTAGCGTACGGCCCCATGACCGATCCGGCCCCGCCCGAGATCATCCCACCCGCCGTTTCGGTGCCGAGCCGCGCGCCGGACGCCAATTGGCTGGCCGTGTGGGCCGGCGCGGTCGCGGCCCTGGGCACGGTCGTGGCCGGTCCACGTCTCGAACGCCTGGCCGAATACGACGCCACGCTGGCGCCGTTGATTCCGGCCGCGACCTCGCTGATCGTCGCGGTCATCGCCCGGATCTGGCACCCGAGGCGGGCCGCCGATCTGCAGATCCTCTCCCTCTCCACCCTCCTGGTCGTCATCCTCATCGGTGCTCCGCTGGTGATTCTCGACGTCGTCCACACCGCGCCCGGACGGTCCGCCCGATCGGCGGCGACGGACTGGGCCACAGTGGATTCCCAGCGCTTCGAGGGCTCCTCGGGCCGCACCGGTCTCCCCGGGGATTCGCACGGCATCGGACAGCGCTGCCTGCACGACGGCGCCCTGCGCATCCAGCTGACGATGAAGGGCCTGGACTCCGCCTCACAGGAGACGACCGGCCTGACTCCCCCGGTCGCCGGCACGTGGTATGCGGAGGTCCGGGTCCGCCGGGTCGACGGCCCGGACGGCACCGTGTGCGCCCTGCTGTTCGGGCACGTCGCCGAGGACCGCTTCTACGCGTTGCGGATGCAGGCGGGAACGCTCGAGGTCACCCTGTTCACCGGCGCCGGGGCCGCCCGTTCGATCTTCCAGGCCAAGCTCCCCCGCAATGCGAAGGCCGACCGGTGGACACGGTTGGGGGTGCGGTTCGAGGGGAATCAGGCGACCTTCTTCGCCAACGATCGCCGCGTCGGCGAGACCACCCTCGCGCCGCCGCCGGACGGCACCGCGCCGCTGCCGGACGGCCCTGTCGACCTGGCCACGATCCTACCGCGGGGAAACCGGCCCTACCAGGCCACCTGTGCCTTCGACGACCTGCTCGTCGCCCGGGCCTGACCGAAGCGACGAACCGATCATCGGATGGGTGCACCACTACCCTTCTGCGACCCTGATGGGGATGGCGAGGCTCGCGACACTGGCTCAGGGAGGTTGCCGTGTTCGGACGATTGTTGTGCGCCGTCGGTCTGCACAAGTGGGAGCGGCGGACGAACCCCGACCAAGGCGGCAAGGGCGCGGTCTACTCAGCCTGCCGACGCTGCGGCAAGGAGAAGACTGAGTACGGTCCGCCAACCGAGGGCCAGTCCATCGGGTTGGGCGGGTGACGCCCGGAGCGACCCACCGCTACGAGGCGTAGATCGAGAACTTCGCGGTCCAGCGGCTCGACGTGCCGAACGTCGCCGGCCACGTGCCGAACGTGCGCGGCTGGCTCCACGCGCCCTGGTTGGCGCTGCCGATGTCGAAGCTCAGGTTGTTGTCCCCATTCGTGTTGTACATCAGCCAATAGGCCGTGTTCGGCGCCAGCGTCGTGCTCACCGGACGGCTGTTCCACGAGTTGGCGGTCAGCGCGCCGGACGTGCTCGACGCCACCAGCGTGCCCGGTGAGCCGTTGGCGTCGGCGTAGATCGCCACCTGATACTGGTTGCCCGGCGCGGCCTGGACAGTCCGGAGGTAGACGGAGATCTGGCTGACCGGCAGCGCGGTGGGGCCGTTCACGAACCGCGAGCCGTTCATGTAGTTCACGTCGCCGGAGTCCAGCGTGCCGCCGATCTGGTCGTACCCGAATCGCGGCGCGCTCGGATCGGCTGTGGTGAACGAGAACTGGTGGTTGGCCGCGAGGGCGTTGCCCGCCGTGTCGGTCACGCCGGTCCGCACGGTCACCGCATACGCGGTCGAAGCGGTCAGCGCCGCGGACGGCGTGATCGTGGCCGCCTGGTTGGCCGCGTCATAGGTCACGGTCCGGTTGACCAAGGTGCCGCCCGGGCCGCGCAGTTCCAGGTTGGCCGGCGTGATGGTGCCCGCCGCCATGGCCTCGCTGAACCGCACGGTGATCGGCGCGTTCAGCGCCACCCCGATGGCGCCGCCGGTCGGGGTGGTGGAGGCGACCGTGGGCGCGGCGGTGTCCGCACCGGTGGTCGCATAGATGGAGAACTTCGCGTTCCACCGGCTGGACGTGCCGAACGTCGCCGGCCACGTGCCGAACGTCGTGGCTCCGCTCCAGGCGCCCTGACCGGCCGTGCCCGCGTCGAAGCTCAGGTTGTTGTCGCCGTTGGTGTTGTACATCAGCCAGTACGCGGTGTTGGCGGCCAGCGACGCGGCGATCGGCCGGGTGTTCCACGAGTTGGCGGTCAGCGCGCCCGAGGTGCTGGTGGCCACGCGGGCGGCGGGCGAGCCGTTCGCGTCGGCAAAGATGGCGAGCTGGTACTGGTTGTTCGGGGCCGGCCGCACGGTCTTCAGGTATACCGACATGGACTGGACCGTCGCCGGGTCGGACCCGGTGACGAACCGCGAGCCGTTCATGTGGTTCATGTCGCCGGTGTCCGTCGACGCGCCGGCCTGGGTGTAGCCGATCCGCTGCGGTGTCGGGGCGGTCGCATAGGTCGCGGTGTAGGTGGTCGCCGCCGTGGGCGCGGCGATGACGTGGTTCTGCTGCCCGCCGTCGGACCACGACGTGAACGTCGAGGAGGCCTGGGGGGACGGCGCCGACACCGAGTTGGTGGAGCCTTGGATCACCGTACGGGAGAAGGGTGTGGTCCCTGACGAGGAGCCGACGGTGAGCTGGAGTCCGGACGGCACGGTGGCGAAGGTCAGGTCGACCGTCTTCGGGTCCAGCCGGCGCGTGACCGTGTGGCTCAGGCCCTCCTGGTCGGTGGCCACCAGCTTGAGCTCCAAATAGGACGGATAGTCGTGGTCGGGCGCCTCGAACGATCCGGACGCCGCACCGGTCCAGCTGCGGATCGCGTGCGCGTGGCAGTTGTCCGGCGCGGAGCAGTGGTGCATGACCAGGTCCCAGCTGAGGCGGGACGCGGGCAGCGCGCCTTGCTGCGGATCGGTGGCGTGGCCGGAGAAGGCGATCACGTCGCCGACCTTCCAGGTCGTGCCCAGGACCGGCGTGTCGATCACGGCGGTCGGCGCCTCGTTGCCGGGCGTGATGGCGATCGTGCTGGTGTGCGTCGCGTTCAACGTGTCGGTCACGGTCAGCCGCGCGGTGAAGGGACCCGCCGCGGTGTAGGTGAACGACGCCGTCGGCGCGGTCGAGTCGGTCACGCCGTCGTTGGTGAAGTCCCAGGCGTAGCGCAGGCGTCCCTCGTCGGCCGGATCCGGGTCGGTGGAGCCGGTGCCGTTGAACGCCACGGTCAGCGGCGTCGGGCCCTGCGTCGGCGACGCCGCGATCACCGCGGTCGGCGGCTGGTTGCCGGGGAAGTAGCGCACCCGCCGGATGGTGCCGCCGCCCAGATCGGCGTAGTAGAGCTCACCGCCGGGACCGACCTCGAGGTCGACCGGGTTGGCGGCGTCGGAGATGAACGTCTGCAGGTTGGCCGGATCGGGCAGGCCGCCCGGCGTGGACGGCAACGACGCCCAGATGCACCGGCGCGAGTAGTCGGCGAAGAAGACCGCGCCGTTGTACGCGGCCGGGTAGGGACCGCCGGCGGCCGGATAGAACGCCACGCCGGTCGACGACGAGCTGCCGGTCGGGCAGGCCTCGCCCGAGACCAGCCGGCTGGAGTGGTTCCAGGCGACGAACGGCAGCGTGTGGGCGCTCGCCGGCTCGGTGTAGAGGGTCTCGCAGATCGGCAGGTTCGCGCTGTCGTAACCGGATTGCCGGGCGTTGCCCTCCCAGCACGGCCAGCCGAAGTTGGTCACGCCCGCGGTCGGGTTGACCACCCGGTTGACCTCTTCCCAGGTGTTCCATCCGGTGTCGGAGATCCAGGTCTCGCTGGTGCCGGGCCGCATGGTGATCCGGTACGGGTTGCGCAGACCGTTGGCGACGATCCGGCGGGTGTCCGGGTCGGCGGAGCCGATGTTCGGGTTGCCGGCCGCGGCCGCGCCGGTGACCGGGTCGAGCCGCAGCAGGGTGCCGTCGAGCTGGGTCTCGTCGCCCGGCGTGCGGATGTCCTGCGATCGCAACGCCCCGCCCTCGTTGACCGGGTCGCCGCACGGGTTCGTCGGCGCCCCGGAGGGGAACTGGCCGTAGTCGACCGCGCTGAAGCTCGCGCCATCGCCCGCGGCGACATAGAGCATGCCGTCCGCGCCGAAGGCGATGTCACCGATGGAGTGGCTCGGGAACTGCTGGCACCAGTCGTGCAGCAGCACCTGCTCGCTGCCGGTCATCGTGTCGCCGGCGGCCTGCAGACGGGAGAGCCGGCCGGTGACCACGCAGCGTCCGTCGTTCGCGTTGGCGCACACGTCGTTCCAGACCGGGGCGGTCTGCCCGGGCGGCGCGTCGTAGGTGTAAAGCACGTATACATAGGGATTCGCGGGAAAATTGGGCGCCAGCGTCATCCCGAGCAGACCGCGGTCCCACTGGTTGTGCACGTTGGTCGACAGGTCGGCGAACACCGTCGGGGTCGTGTCGGCGAGGTCGTCGAAGACCTTGATGCGGCCGCCCTTCTCGGCGACGAAGACGCGCCCGTCCGGCGCGAACTCCAGGTCGACCGGGGAGCTGAGACCGCTGAAGACGATCTGCTCCTGGAAGCCGCTCGGCAGCACGACCGCGGAAGCGGTCTGCGGGCCGACGAATGACGTCACCGCGAACACGGTCGCAAGAGCGACAAACCCACTCAGCGTACGCCGAAGCACGGGCAATCCCCTCCCAGTTCGCGGTGGGACAGAGGTCCGCCACCTCGCAAGATTGCCGAAGCCTATGGGGATTCCGAGCCCCCGAGCCGTCGGCTGTGCGACTCGACCGCCCGGCGACCGGCCAGAACTGGCCGTCCGTCCGGTGGATGCCCGTCGATCGGCGGACGGGGCGGACCGGACGCGGGTGTCCGCAATGATCCCGAAGTGTTTGCATGCCGAGGTGACGTTCGCTGCGCTCGGCCGGTGGTGCGCCCGCCGGCGGTGGCCGGTCCTCGGCGCCTGGCTGGTCCTGGTCGCCGCCGGACTGGTTCTGGGGGGTCAGGTCTTCGACCGGGTCAGCACCGCGGACAGCCTGCGGCCGGGCGCCGAGTCGCAGCTCGCCGACCGGCGACTCGACCGGATGCTGCCCGAGGGCCCGGTGGTCGTCGCCGTCGTCGGTGGACGCGACGTGTACGACCGGGCGCTGGTCGACGACATCACCGCGGTGACCGCCGAGATCCGTGCCATCGACGGCGTCGCCGAGGTCGAGGATTTGTACGGCTCTCCGGGCGGGCGGATCGGCGCCGACAACCGGAGCTCGCTGATCCGGGCCGAGTTGGAGCGAGGCCTGCCGGACGACCGGCGCGAGCGGGTCGAGGACGCGGTTGCCGTTGCCCTGCACGGCATCGACGCGCCCGAGGTGCTGGTCGGCGGCGAAAAGCTCGCCGAGCGCGCGTTCGCCGACCAGGCCATCGCGGACGCGGCCCTCGGCGAGTCGGTCGCGATCGTCGTCCTGCTGGTCGTGCTGACGCTGATTCTCGGCGGCTTCGTGGCCGGCTTGATCCCACTCGCCGCCGCGCTGACCACCGTGTCGGTGACGCTGCTCGGTCTGTTCGGACTGACCGCGGTCACCGGAGTCAGCGAATTCACCGTCAATGTGGTCACCCTGCTCGGTATCGGGCTCGCCGTCGACTATGCGCTGCTGGTGATCGCCCGATTCCGGGAGGAACGCGACGCCGGCCCCGGCGCCCCGGTCGCGGAACTCCTCGCCCGCACCACCGCGACCGCCGGCCGCACGGTGCTGATCTCCGGGCTCGCCGTGGCCGCCGCGATGGTCGGCCTGTTCGCGTTCGCCGAACCACTGCTCGGCGCGATGGCGCTGGGTGGCGCGGTCGCCGTGCTGCTGGCCACGCTGGCCGGCCTGACGATGGTGCCCGCGCTCATCGCCGTGGCCCACCGCCGCATCCCCGGCCCGCGCTCCGGACGCGGCCCGAGCATGCTCGCGCGGCCGGCGACTTTCGCGCAGGCCCGGCCCGCACCGGTCGCGCTCGCCGTCACGGCCGGGCTCATCGTGCTGTCGATGCCCTTCGTGTTCGCCGTCAACCTGGAGAACTCGGACGCCCGCGCATTGCCCGCTTCGGCCGAGGCCCGCCGGCTGCAGGAGGCCGTGCAACGCGACTTCAGCGGCGGCCAGGCCGACCCGGTCGTGGTCGTGGTCGAGGCCGATCCGGCCGGCGCCGAGGTCCGCGACTTCATGAACGAGCTCAACACGCTGGACGGCGTGCTGCGGCTCGCGCCTCGCCCGGACATCACCGCGCCGGCGGCCGTCATCGACGTCACGCCGGAGGGCGAGACGGCCGGCCCGGTCTCCCGCGACCTGGTCCGCGCCATCCGGGCGCTGGACCCGCCGTTCCCGGTGCTCGTCGGCGGCGGCGCCGCGGAGCTGGTCGACTACCGCGACTCGGTGGCCGGCCGGTTCCCGATCGCGCTGCTGGTCGTCCTGCTGTCCACGGCGGTGCTGCTCTTCGTGCTGACCGGCTCGCTGGTGATTCCGGCCAAGGCGCTGCTGATGAACGCGCTCACCCTGCTCGCCACGCTCGGCGTGCTGGTCGTGGTGTTCCAGTGGGGCATCGGCGACGCCCTGTTCGGCTTCGACTCGTGGGGCGCGATCGACGTCACCACGCCCGTGCTGCTGTTCGTATTCATCTTCGGGCTCTCGATGGACTATGAGGTGTTCCTGCTCGCCCGCATCAAGGAGGAGTGGGACCGCGGGACGGCCGGCGACCGCGCCGTACGCATCGGCATCGAGAAGTCCGGACCGGTGGTCACCGCCGCGGCCCTGTGCATCGGCGTGGTGTTCCTCGGCTTCCTGCTCGGCGACCTGATCGCCGTCAAGGAGATCGGTTTCGCGATGGCGGTCGCGCTGCTGCTCGACGTCACGGTCGTCCGCGGCCTGCTCCTGCCCGCGGTGATGAGCCTGCTCGGCGACTGGAACTGGTGGGCCCCGGCGCCGCTGCGCCGGCTGCACGAACGCTGGTTCGCGCCGCGCCTCACCAGTCCGGAGCCGGTGGCCGCGCGCGTCCCGGCGGCCGCCATTCGCGAAACCTAACCGCGATGGGGCATAGTGACCCGCCATCGACCGGAGTCGCTTGCCGTGCAGAGGATGGTTGGACGTGACGACACGCTCAGGTTGCCGGTGGGTTCGAGCCGCCGTGACGATCGCGCTGGTCGGAGCGCCGCTCGCGGTGTCCGCGGCGCCGGCGGCGGCCGCCCCTCCGGCCATCCGCATCGAAAGCGTGTCGTCGGAGAGCGTGCGGTCCGGTGGGTCGGTGCGCGTCCGGTTCCGGGCCACGAACAACAACCGCGCGACGGAGAAGGTCTTCGTAGCTGTCTCCGGCGGCCTCCGATGCACGGCCGGATGCTCCGCGGCCGAGGACATCGGCCCCGGCCGGAGCGAGACCTTCGAGGCCACGGTCGTCGCACCCCAGGTGCGCGCGGGCGAGGAGACCGGCCTCAATCTCGCGGTCAGCGTGCGGATCGGCCGGGAGACGGCCTTCGACCACCAGATGATTCTGGTACGCGGCTCGAAGCAGCCGCCATCCGCGGAGAGCCGGGTCTCCGGCCGGGTCCGCGACGCCGCCGGTAAGGCGATCAGGGGCGCGACCGTGGCGGTGCGGGACAGCGCCGGGAACGACTACCAGGCGACCAGCGACCGTGGTGGCAGGTTCTCGATCAGGTCGGTGACGGCCGGCCTCATCACGGTCGTCGCGGGCAAGGACGGCTACCGCCCCGCTCGCGCGACCGTGCAGGGCGCCGCCGGCCGGGCCGCGACCGTGCGGCTGACGCTGACCGCCGAGACCGCGCCGTCCCAGGCGCCGCCCTCGGTCGTGGCGAGCCCGGTGGTGGAGGCCGACGAGCCCGCCCCGGAGGAAAGTGTCGCCGTGGCGGCGCCGCCGGCCACCACCCCGGCCGCCGGCGACGGAGGCAACGGCACGCTGCTGTTCACCATCCTGGGCGGGCTGCTGGTCGCCGCCGGCCTGGGCGCCCTCGCGCTGCTGCTGATCCGCCGGAGAAACACGCCGGCCGCAGTGGCCGCGACGGAAATCAGATCCGGCCGAGATCTACGTCGATGACGAAGGGCGCCGTCACCTTCACGACGCCGGTGAAGATCTCGCTGTCGCGGTAGCGCCCGGTCGCCGGGTCGAGCAGGTAGGTGTAGACGAGACTCAAGATACCGCGGTGTCGTCCGGTCACGGACGGTGTCGGATACCACCGTCGTGGTAGCCGCGGCGTCCGGTGTCTTACCGCGCCCGGACGACGTGGGCGCGGTCGCGGTCCCGTACGGTCACCGGCATGGCCCCGTTCCCGACCTGGCCGCCGCGAGCCCGGGCAACCGCGGCGCGCCACCCCCGGGAGGTGGACGCGCTGCTGGGGGCGCTCGTCGGCGGGTTGTCCCTGCTGTCGGTGCTGGCGGGTCCCCGGGGCATCCCGGGTCGCAGCCTGACGGCGCGGGACTTCCTGATCGCCGCGGCCGCGGCCCTGCTGATCACCTGGCGGCGCCGATGGCCGGTGCCGGTCCTGCTGATCGCCGCCGGTGGTGCGGCATGGGCGGTCGCCACGGTCGGCGAGATCTACGTTCTGACGGCGGTGTCGGTGATCTGCGCGTACACCGTGGCCTTGCACCGGAGGCGGACCACCGCCTGGGTCTCGGGTGTGGCCGCCGCGCTGGTCGTCTATCTCGCCGCGGTGATCTTCAGCGGGCAGGGCTGGGACTCCTCGGAGAGCCTCGAGGACCTGGGCTGGATGGGGATGGCGGTGGCGGTCGGCGATTCGGTGCGGACCCGGCGGGCGTACGTGACGGCGGTCGAGGAGCGTGCCGCGCGCGCCGAGCAGAGCCGCGACGAGGAGGCCCGGCGCCGCGTGGCGGAGGAGCGGCTGCGGATCGCCCGCGAACTGCACGACATCGTGGCGCACCACATCGCCCTGATCAACGTCCAGGCCGAGGTGGCGGCTCATCTCCTGCGGCCGGAGCCGGAACGGGCCGAGGAGGCCCTGACACACATCCGCCAGGCCGTCCGGACCGTGCTCGAGGAGCTCGCCGCCGTGCTCACCGTGCTGCGCCGCGGCGACGTTCCGGAGGCCTCCACCGAACCGGCGCCCGGCCTGAACCGGCTCGCCGGGCTGCTCGACTCCGTGGCGGCGGCCGGCCTGCAGGTCGCTCACCAGCAGGACGGTGACGCGAGACCGCTGCCGCCCTCCGTCGACCTCGCCGCCTACCGCATCGTCCAGGAATCGCTGACCAACGCCCGCAAGCATGGCGGCGACCCCACCGCCCGGGTCCGGCTCGGCTATCACCCGAACGGGCTCACTATCATCGTCGAGAACCGCGCCGGCTCCGCGGCCGAGAGCTCCGGCACCGGGCACGGCCTGACCGGCATGCGGGAGCGGGCCGCGTCCGTGGGCGGAACCCTCGACGCCGGACGCGACGGGAGCGGCCGGTTCACCGTGAGCGCCTTCCTGCCCGCACCGATCGACCAGGGGGTGTCGACATGACCGGCCGGATCCGGGTGTTGCTCGCCGACGACCAGGCGCTCATCCGCGCCGGGTTCCGCGTGCTCATCGAATCCGCACCCGACCTGGAGGTCGTCGGAGAGGCCGCGGACGGCCGGGCAGCGGTCGCGCTCGCTCGCAGCGCCCGCGCCGACGTGATCCTGATGGACATCCGGATGCCGGAGCTCGACGGCATCGAGGCGACCCGCATGATCACGGCCGACGAGAACCTGGCCGGCGTGCGCGTGCTGATCCTGACCACCTTCGAGCTCGACGAGAACGTGCTGCGGGCGATACGCGCCGGCGCCAGCGGCTTCCTCAGCAAGAGCGTCAACCGGGCCGACCTGCTCGAGGCCGTCCGGATCGTCGCCGGTGGGGAGGCGCTGCTGTCCCCCCGGGCCACCCAGAGCCTGATCACCCGGTTCCTCGACCTGCCCGAACCGATGCCGCGGCCCGCCCCCGCCGCGCTCGACGTGCTGACCGACCGCGAGCGCGAGACGCTCGCCCTGGTCGGCGCCGGCCTCTCGAACGACGACATCGCCGAGCGGCTCTTCGTCTCGCCGCTCACCGCGAAGACCCACGTCAACCGGGCCATGACCAAGCTCGGCGTACGCGACCGGGCGCAACTGGTCGTCATCGCGTACCAGACCGGGCTGGTCCGCCCCGGCGAGATGCCACCGGCACGCAGGGGTGAACCGCCGGGCGCCGAGGTGTAGCGTGCTGGCCTGCCGGTCGGAAAGCAGGGCTGCCGCGAGCAAAGGGTCGATGGATCGACGTGTTGGGTGACGACGACTTCGCCAGGGCGTTGAGCGGTGCGATCGCCGGGGACGAGGCCGGATTCGCCGTCCTGTGGCGCGGGCTTCAGCCTGCCGTGCTGCGTTATCTGCGGGTGGTGGTCGGCGACGCCGCCGAGGACGTCGCCTCCGAGACCTGGCTGCAGGCCGCCCGCGACCTGCATCGCTTCGACGGTGACCCGCCGGCGTTCCGGGGCTGGCTGTTCCGGATCGCGCGGCACCGGGCGATCGACGACCGCCGGCGGGTGACCCGGCGTCCGGAGGAGCCGGCTCCCTCGATCGACGACCGGGGGCTGGAAGCGCGAGACGCGGCCGCCGAGGCGTCGGAGCGGTCCGGCACCGCCTGGGCTCTCGATCTCATCGCGCGCCTGCCGCGCGACCAGGCCGAGGCCGTGATGTTGCGGGTCGTGGCCGGACTGGACGTCGCTGCCACCGCCGAGGTGCTCGGCAAGCGGCCCGGCGCGGTGCGCGTGGCCACGATGCGTGGCCTGCGGAAACTGGCCGCCATGCCGCAGGTGCAGGCCCGCAACGGGGCCCTGGACCTGGCCCGCGGACTGCCCGGACATCCGGCGCCGGGAGAGGTGTAACGCGATGGACGTCTGGGGCGCTCTTCAGGGTGCGATGCGCAGACGGCGAAATCCTCGGATCAGCTCGGCGGACCTTGATCGGCTTCTGGCCGGTGGCTCTCCGGGTCGCGATCAGCATGGTCTGGCCGCATTGCTCGACGCCGCGACGGCTCCCGCATCCCCCGAGGAGCTGGCCGGCGAACGAGCTGCGGTCACCGCTTTCGTGGCGGCGAATCGCGGTGCCATGCCGACCGGAACGCCGATGAGGAGAAGCCGTGCTCGCATTCCGTCGCTCGCCAGGGCGGCCACGATGAAGGTGGCGGCCGGAGTGGCCGTCCTGGTGGTCGGCGGAACCGCGGTCGCGGCGGAGGCGGGTTCGCTCCCGTCCGCCGCACAGCACCACGCGCACCGCTGGTTCTCCTCGCTGGGCGTGCCGCCACCGGCAGCGCCGTCGACGACGCCCAGCGCACCATCGACCGGCGGCGCACCCACCACGATCCCCCCGTCCCTCACCCCGTCCCCGACCGCGGCCGGCACGACCGCGCCCACGCCGGGCTCGAGCGGTGCCGTCCCGGAGGCTCGGGGGCTGTGCCAGGCCTGGCAGGCCGCCGGCGACAAGCAGCACGGCAAGCCGATGAAGGCGAAGTCCCGGCGCGCGCTCGCCGAGCTGGCCGGCGATGCGTCGAACATCGGAGAGTTCTGCGCTCCCTACGTCGCCGGGTCCTCGTCCTCCCCCGTCCCCACACCGAGTCCCACCACCAGCGCCACCAAACCCGGCAACGGGAATGGAAACGGCAATGGAAACGGCAACGGCAACGGCAACGGCAACGGGAACCAGGGCTCGAAGGGCCCACCCGAATAGCTCACTTCCCCCCGTGATCCCGGTTCGGTGTGGCATCCCAGCCACACCGGACCGGGATCGATTCGGCGCGCCCCGACCAGCTTCGGAAATGAGGCAGAGAACCGTGGTGGAACGACTCGTGGTGGAACGACAACGCGGCGACGACCCGATCTTCGTGGACCGCTCCGGCCGCCGGCGCCGGCTCATCGCGGTCGCCGGTTCCGCGGGCGGCCTCGTGCTGGGCCTGACCCTGCTGGCGTTCGTGGCGGGCTTCACCGGTGTCGGCCCGGCCGCGGTCCCGGGCTGGCCGGACAGCATCGCCGGCATCGCTCAGGGGCCGCGCCCCGAGCCGTCGCCCACCACGTCCTCGGCCCGGCCACAGCCGAGCCCGCCCAGGCCGGCCCGGTCCGGGCGGACGCCCACGCCGAGCACGACGGCTCCCGCGGTCACACCGACACCGACGAGCGCGGAACCCACTCCGACGCCCTCGGCCAGCGTCACACCCACGCCGAAGAACAACGGGCGCAAACCCTCCCGTACGCCGAACCCGCACTCGTCGAAGAAGAGCTGACGCATGGGCAAACGGGTGCTGCGGCGTGAGCCGCGGGCGCACTGGGTGGTGCTGGTCCTGTTCCTGCTCGTCGTCCTGGCCGAGCTGTGCCTCAACGGGTACGTCTCGCACGTCGGCGCGGAGGACGGGGATCCGGCGTCGCGCCCCGGCGACTCCGGCGCCGCGCCGGCCGCGGTCACCGGCGGCGCGGCGATCCAGCGCATCGGACCCGGCGCGTCCGTGAGCAGCCGCCGAATGCCGCCGAAGACGATCGCCCTCACCTTCGACGACGGCCCGGACCCGGCCTGGACGCCCCGGATTCTCGACGTCCTCGCCCGGCACCGTGCGCACGCCACGTTCTTCCAGATCGGGTCCCGGGTCAACGAGCATCCGGAGATCGCGCGGCGGGTGCTGGCCGAGGGACACGAGATCGGTTCGCACACGTTCACCCATGTCACGGCCGCGGCCACGCCGACGTGGCGGCTCGCCGCCGAACTGACCCTGACCGACAACGCGATCGCGGCCGCCACCGGCCGGCGTCCGCTGCTGATGCGGCCGCCGTACTCGTCCACGCCGGGCGCGGTGACCGGCGCGGACTTCGCCGCGCTGCGCCAGATCGCCGACCACGGTCATCTCGTCGTGCTCACCGATCTCGACACCGAGGACTGGCGGCGGCCGGGTGCCGCAGCGATCGCCGCGGCCGCCCGGCCCGCGGCTCCGGCCGGTGCGGTGGTGATGATGCACGACTCCGGTGGCGATCGATCCCAGACCGTACGGGCTCTGGATCTCCTCATCCCCCGGCTGCAGGCCGAGGGGTACCGCTTCGTCACCGTCTCCGAGGGGCTCGGCCTGCTCGGCATGCCCGGCGCCGCGGCCTCGCAACGCTGGCGGGGTCACCTGCTGCGGGTCGCTCAGCTCGGCGGCGCGTGGCTCGCCCGGCTGATGACCACGCTGATGGCGATCGCCGTGCTGCTCGCCGGGCTGCGCCTGCTGGTCCAGGTGTTCGGCGCCCGGCTCCACCTGCGCCGCCACCGGCGTCTCAGCCGGGCGCCGCTGCGCTATCTGGGTCCCGTCTCGGTGATCGTTCCGGCGTTCAACGAGGCCGCCAACATCGCCGCCACCGTGCGTTCGCTGGTCAGCAACGACTACCCCGGGCTCGAGGTGATCGTCGTCGACGACGGGTCCACCGACGGGACGGCCGAGATCGTCGACGCTCTGGGCCTGCCCGGCGTCTTCGTCGTCCGCCAGGCCAACGCCGGCAAACCGGCGGCGCTCAACGCGGGCATCCGGTACGCCCGGCACGAGATCCTGGTGCTGGTCGACGGCGACACCGTCTTCGAGCGGGACACCATCGGGCGCCTGGTCCAGCAGCTGAGTGATCCCGGCGTGGGTGCGGTCTCCGGCAACGCGAAGGTCGCCAACCGCACCGGACTGCTGGGCCGCTGGCAGCACCTGGAATATGTGACCGGCTTCAACCTGGACCGCCGCATGTTCGACGTCGGCGGCTGCATGGCGACGGTGCCGGGAGCCATCGGCGCGTTCCGGCGTTCGGCGATCGAGGACGTCGACGGGGTGTCGGCACACACCCTGGCCGAGGACACCGACTTCACCATGGCGGTCATCCGCTCGGGCTGGCGGGTGGTCTACGAGCCGAGGGCGATCGCCTGGACCGAGGCGCCGGCATCGTTGCGCCAGCTGTGGCGGCAGCGGTACCGCTGGTGCTACGGCACGATGCAGGCGATGTGGAAGCACCGCCGCGCGCTGGTGCAACGCGGCGCCGGCGGGCGGCTGGGCCGGCGCGGCCTCACCTATCTGCTGCTCTTCCAGGTGTTACTGCCGCTGAGCGCCCCGATGGTCGACATCTACGGCATCTACGGGTTGATCTTCCTGCCGCCGGCCAAGGTGGCGGCCATCTGGATCGCCTTCACCGCGCTGCAGATGGCCACCGCCGGCTACGCGTTGCACCTCGACGGCGAACGCTACGGACCACTGTGGAGCCTGCCGCTGCAGCAGATCGTCTACCGCCAGCTCATGTATCTGGTGGTCGTGCAGGCCACCGTGATGGCGCTGCTGGGCAGCCGGCTGCGCTGGCACACCATGGTCCGCACCGGCGCCGCCTCGGCCGTGGCCCGCGACACGATCTCGAACCGGCCCATGGAGCGCTTCGATCAGACGGGTCCCCGGACCAACATCAGGGCGACGACGAACTGCACGACGATCCCCTGGAATGTGCCGGAGACCTCGTTCGGCCGGTCGGACCCCGCGGAAGCGCGACGGCCGGCGAACACCCGCTGGCCGGTCAACTGAGCAGCGCCTCGAGCTCGGGCAGCCGGCCGAACAGTTCGGGCAGGCCGCGCACCGCGTCGCGCACGGATTCGTGCGACAGTGCGAGGCCGGGTCCGGTGCGGGGCTCGACGCCGGCCAGGCAGCGCAGGACGTTCCACCTGGTGTGCCCCAGCCAGCCGCCGATCATGAACACGAACCAGCTCGGGCCCGGCGGCGGCAACGCCGCGCCTCCGGTGACGTAGCCGTCGAGCACCGAGCGGAAGACGGCGGGCTCGATGTCGTCGAAGCCGGGTCCCTTCGCGAGGCTCAGCGCCGTCGAGCCGAGCTCGCCGGACAGGTCGAGCATCCCCGAGAGCTCCCAGTCGAGCAGCACCGGCCGGCCCGCTCGGGCGAGCAGGTTCCACGGTTGGATGTCCCGGTGGGTCAGCACGACGGGGCCCGGTCGCTCGCAGGTGTCGACGAGATCCGCGATGGCGAGGAACGTCCCGACCCGGGCGGCGAGCTCACCGGCCCACGGCTGTCCGGTCGCCGCCGCCCGCTCGGCGAGTTCCGGCCAGTCCCGTGCCGCCGGGTCCTCGATCGAGTCCTGGTTCCACGCGACGTCGAGCGCGTGGATGCGCGCGAGGATCTCGCCGATCTCGAACGCGTACGCGGGCGACACGGGCGCCTCGGGCACCTTCTCGCCCTCGACCCACCGGTGGACGAGCGTGCCGTGGCCGGCCGAGATCGGCTCCGGCATCGGGATGCCCGCGGCGAAGGCCGCCCGCTCGAACCTGAACACGTCCGCGGCGCGGTAGGCCGAGCGGCGATCGAGGAGGTTCAACTCCTTCACCGCGAACGACCCGCGGTCGGTGTCGAGCCGGTACATCCGGTTGGCGAACCCACCGTGGACACGGGTCATCGGACCGGTCGGCGCGCCGAGATGTGACAGGTCCATCCCCCGCAATCTAGGGCCGGCGGTTCCTCGACGCATCCGCCCCCAGCGCGGTGAGTGCGGCCGCGGCGACCAGGCAGGTGACGGCGGTGGCGACGAAGACGCCGATGTAGCCGCCGCCGGCGGCGTGCAGCCCGGCCGCCGCGAGCGGCGCGGCGGCTTTCGCGATGGTGATCGGGACGACCATCATCCCGGCGATGGTGGCGTAGCGGCGCGTGTCGTAGCGCTGGGCGAGCAGGTGCGGTTTGGCGATGGAGGCGACGCCGAAGCCGAGCCCGAAGCCGATCACCGCGATGGTCGCGCCCAGCCGGTCGCGCCCGGCGATCGGCAGCAGGGCCGCGGCGATGCCCTGGATGACGAAGATGGCGGCAACCACTGTCGTGGTCCGGTAGAAGCGCTGCAAACCGGTGGTGACCAAGCGCCCGGTCACGGACAGCACGCCGAACAGCCCGGCGACTGTGGCCGCGAACGTGGCCGAGTGCCCCCAGGCGATGAGTGCTGCGACGAGGTGGACGGTGACCGCGGCGATCGCCGCGGTATGGGCGGTGAAACTCAGCCCCAGCAACCAGAAGCCCCGGTCGGCGAGAACCGCCCGCAACCGGATCGGTGCGCGGTCCGGTCGGTGTTCCGGGGAGAGCGAGGCGTGCGGCGGAGCCCGCAACACGAGCGCGTGCAGCGGAACGGTCAGAACCGCCTGGATCCCGCCGAGGACGAGCAGGGCGGTGCGCCAGCCGTGCTGGTCGACCAGCCAGCCGGTCAGCGGCAGGAAGACGGTGCTGGCGAAGCCCGCGACGACGGTGAGCGCGAGCAGCGCGTTCGGGCGTCGGCGCGGGCTGTGCCAGGCGATGACGACCGCGAAGGCGGCCTCGTAGAGGCTCGCCGCGGCGGCCACCCCGATGCCGGTCTGCACCAGGTAGAGCTGCCACAGGCTGTGCACCTGCGACCAGGCGAAGAGCATGCCGGCTCCGAGGAGGGAGCCGGCGGTCATCAGGGCGCGGCCCCCGCGGTGGTCCAGCCACCTTCCGACGGGTACGGCGAGCGCCGCGGACACCAGGATCGACAGGGTGAACGTGCCGGTGACCGCGGCGGTGGAGGTGTGCAGGTCGGCGGCGATCGGAGTGAGGAACACGGCGAACGCGTAGTAGAGCGTGCCGTAGCCGACGGTCTGGGTGATCGCCAGCGCGGCCACGATCCCCCGGGCCCGGCTCGAGTCGGGCGCGGAGTGGCCGCCGGGCACCCGCCCGGCGGCCACCTGCCCGGTCTCTGCCATGCCTCAGCTGCAGCAGCCGCCGGCCTGCTCGTCCGCGCCGGATGGCACGGTGATCAGGGTCAGGGGCGCGCTGATCAGCCCGCCGGCGATGCCGGTCGCGAGGCCACGGCCGGCCGGCTCGGCCGCGGGTGCGCCGCAGCAGCCGGCGCCCGGGGCGACACTGTCCTGGCCGAGGACCGGGTTGCCGTTGCAGACGCCGGTTTCCGGCAGGTCGAGCTGCACGTCGCGGGCCGCGGTCCAGTCGCCGGCGAGCGCGGCGACCACCGAGCGCGCCTGCTCGTGCCCGGTGGCGATCAGGAACGTCGGCGCCCGGCCGTAGGACTTCACCCCGATCGCGTAGTAGCCGGGCTCCGGGTGGCCGAGCTCGTCGACGCCGTGCGGTGGCACGGTGCCGCAGGAGTGCTCGTTCGGGTCGATCAGCGGTGCCAGCGCCCGGGTCGAGCCCATGATCGGGTCGAGGTCGAGGCGCAGCTCGGCGGTCACGGTGTGGTCGGGCCGGAAACCGGTGGCGGAGACGATCCGGTCGGCCACCAGCTCGCGGGAGCCGTCCGAGACGGTGATCCCGTCCGCGGCCGGGCTGAGGCTCGCCGCGGAGAAGCCGGTGACCAGGGCGATCCGGCCGGTCTCGACGTGTTCGCGCAGCACGGTGCCGAGGGCCCCGCGGGCGGGCAGCGCGTCGCCGGCCTCCCCGCCATAGGTGCGGGCCGGGCTGTCGGCCCGGATCGCCCAGGTGACGGTGGTGCCGGGCGCCTGCTCGGCGAGGTCGGCCAGGGCCAGGACGGTGTTGGCGGCGGAGTGGCCGGCCCCGATGACCAGAACCCGCTGGCCGGCGAACCGGTCGCGGTCCGCGCCCAGCACGTCCGGGAGCGCGTGCTCGAGAGAGGACGCCGCGTCGGTTTCGCCGTGGGCGGGGATGCCGGAGGCGCCGAGCACGTTGGGCGTACCCCAGGTGCCGGAGGCGTCGATGACCGCCCGGCCGAGGATGTCCTGGCCGTCGGCCAGGCGCACCAGGAAGGGTGTGGTGTCGCGGCCGGCCGTGCGCAGCCGATCGAGGCCGAGCCGGGTCACGGCGGCCACCCGGGCGCCGTAGCGGATGTACGCCTTCAGCGCGGGCAGCTCGGCGAGCGGCCGCAGATAGTCGGCGGCCAGCTCGGCGCCGGTGGGCAGCCGGTCGTCGTCGGGCCGCACCCATCCGGCTTCGCCGAGCAGCCGGGCCGCCGCGGGATCGATGTTGAACCGCCACGGCGAGAAGAGGCGGACGTGCCCCCACTCGCGGACCGCGGCCGCGGGGCCGTCGCCGGCTTCCAGGACGGTGAAGTCGAGGCCGCGCTCGGCGAGGTGCGCGGCGGCGGCGAGGCCGATCGGCCCGGCGCCGATGACGACGACCGGCAACTGGTCGAGGTGGGTGCTCACGATGAACTCCTGTCGGAAGTGGGTCGGGGATCGGCGAATCGGCGCGGCAGCGCGGCGGCGTGCCAGGCCGTCGCTACCACGAGGCGGGCGACGGCGGTCAGGGTTCGGGTGTCGACGCGGTCGGCGGTGTCGGCGGGGCTGTGATAGCCGGCCATGCCGACCGCGGCGAGTCCGGCGGCGGCGTAGCGGCGGTTGTCCGACGCGACCGGGCCGGCCGCGACCGACCCCGCCGGCAACGCGGGCGCGAGGATGCGGGCGGCCTCGAGGACGACGGCGACGCCGCCGGCGTCCGGATGAACGGCGATCTCGCGACCGAAGGCGAGGTGGTGCCGGGTGTCGCCGTCGTGCCACGTCACGGGCGGTTTCGCGTACACCTCGGGGGCGGCCGCGCCACCCGCGGAACCCACCCGGCGGCCGGCGAGGGAATCTCCCGCCAGGGTGACGACGGTTGCGGCCATCCGTTCGCCGCTCACCGCGGCGAGGAGGCCGTCGAGGGTGGGCGTCATCAGCAACAGCCCTGGCCGGAGTCGACGGCGTCGGCCTTCGCCGTGCCGCCGCAGCAGGACTGATCCGCGGCCGCCTCCGCCGCCGTGCCGCAACACGGCGAGCCGGCCGCCGCGGGGTCGGGAAGCGGGAGCGCGGACCGCGGCTGGTTGCCGCAGCAGCCCCCGGTTCCGCCGGCCGCGAGAGCCTGGAGGGGATCACCGGAGAAGCCTCCGGCACGCCGGGCGTCGCTCATGACCGTCCTCACTTTCATCTTTATCGAACTCGACGTTTATCGAAACCGAGACTTGCACGTGGTTTCGACATCTGTCAACCTCGAAGCATGTCGAAATCAGCAGCGCTGCCAGCGGCCCCGGACGCCGGCTGCTGCCCCCCGATGGCGCAGGACCGCATCCCCGCCGAGACCGCCGCGGTGCTGGCCCCGGCCTTCAAGGCCCTCGGCGACCCGACCCGGCTGCAGCTCATGTCGATGATCGCCTCGGCGCCCGGCGGCGAGATCTGTGTATGCGACCTCACCCCGGCGTTCGCCATCTCCGGCACGACGATCTCCCACCATCTCAAGGTGCTGCGCGAGGCCGGCCTGGTCGACGCCGAACGCCGCGCCAGCTGGGTCTACTACCGGCCCCGGCCCGGCCTGATGCGGCAGCTCGCCACCCTGCTCGCCGTCGACGAGCCGGCGAGCGCCTGAGCTCTACGACTCGTCCTTGAACAGCGGACTGCGACGTTCGATGAAGATGACGTCGCGCCACCGGTTGCCCTGGGCGAGGTGCCGGCCGACCCGCTCCCGGACACCGACGACACGGAACCCGGCGTCCCGGTGCAGGGCGAGGCTGGCGCGATTCTCCGGGAACACCCCCGATTGCAGGGTCCAGATCCCGCCCGCCTCGGTGGACTCGATCAGCGCGTCGAGCAGGGCACGCCCGACGCCCCGCCCGCGGGCGACCGGATCGACGTAGACCGAGTGCTCGACCACGCCCGCATAGGCGACCCTCGGTGAGACGTGGCTGACGGCCACCCAGCCGAGCACGGTGCCCTGCTCGTCGACGGTGCCCTGCTCGTCGACGGCGACGAGGCGATGCTCGGGCAGCTTGCCGGCGTCGAATGCCGCCCAGGACGGCGCGGTGTCCTCGAAGCTGGCGTTTCCGCCGTCCATGCCGGCCTGATAGATGGCCAGCACCGCGGCCGCGTCGGCCGCCGTCATCGGCCGGATCACGATCCCGGTCATCCGCAGTCCCCGGCGGCGATCGGGGCGGGCCGGCCCATCACGACGTCCGCGGCGGACGGGAAGCACGCGACGCACAGTCGATTGATCCGGTAGTGCCGGGCGTTGCCCACCGCGTCGACGAGCACGAACCGCACCTCGGTCAGGATCTTCAGGTGCTGCGACACGGTGGATTGCGCCAGCCCGGCCGCGGCCACGATCTCTCCGACGCTCATCGGCCGGTCGGCCCGGGCCAGGTATTCCACGATCTGCACCCGGGACGGATCAGCCAGCGCCCGGAACCACGAGGCGTACTCCACCGCGGTGTTCCGATCGAGCAGTTCGCTCATCGCCCACCCCATTATCGTCAATCGCCGATGAGCGATACTATCCGCATTTGACCCCGCAGATTGAGTCAGTAATTATTGAGTCAATGAATGACGATGCTTCTCTGCGAGCTCGGGCTCGGGTGCACGCCGCTCTCGGCGATCCCGCCCGGCTGGCCATCGTCGACGCGCTCAGCCTCGGCGACGCCTCGCCCGGCGAGCTCGGCCAGGCGCTCGGCATGCCGACCAACCTGGTCGCCCATCACCTGAAGGTGCTCCAGCAGGCCGGACTGACCGGGCGCACCCGATCCGAGGGCGACCGCCGCCGCACCTATCTGCGCCTGCGGCCCGAGGCGCTCGCGTCACTCACGCCACCGGCGTTGCAAGCCGCCGACCGGGTCGTCTTCGTGTGCACGCACAACTCGGCCCGCTCGCAGCTCGCCGCCGCGCTCTGGCAGGACCGGATCGGCGGCCCGGTGGACTCCGCCGGCACCGAGCCCGCGCGCCGGGTCCACCCCCGCGCGGTCGAGGTGGCCCACCGGCACGGCCTCGCCCTCGACGCCACCCGCACCGCGCACGTCGCCGAGGTGGTGCACGACGGCGATCTGGTCATCGCCGTCTGCGACAACGCACACGAGGACCTCACCGGCGATGTCCGGCCCCGGCTGCACTGGTCGATCGCCGACCCGGTCCGCGTCGACACCGACGCGGCGTTCGAGCGGGCGTACGCCGACCTGGCCGGCCGCATCGACCGCCTGGCGCCGGCCGTCCGCCCCGCCACCACACCGAGCTGAAGGGAACCCATGCGCCGGACCCCACTGTGGCGACGCCTGCTGGCCGAGTTCGTCGGCACCGCGCTGCTCGTCACCGCCGTCGTCGGCTCCGGCGTCATGGCCACCACGCTGTCACCCGGCGACGTCGGCCTGCAGCTGCTGGAGAACTCGATCGCCACCGCGTTCGCCCTCGGCGCGCTGATCCTGACCTTCGGCCCGGTGTCCGGAGCACATTTCAACCCGGTGGTGTCGGCCGCGGACTGGTTTCTCGGGCGCCGCGCCCGCACCGGCCTGACCGCCGCCGATCTCGGCGGCTACGCGGTGGCACAGATCCTCGGCGCGATCGCGGGCTCGGTGCTGGCGAACCTGATGTTCGACCTGGCCGCGGTGAGCTTCTCCGGCAAGGACCGCAGCGCCGGACACCTGTGGCTCGGCGAAGTCGTCGCGACCGCCGGCCTGCTGCTGCTGATCTTCGCGCTGGCCCGCTCCGGCCGCGCCACGGTGGCCCCGGCGGCCGTCGGGGCCTACATCGGCGCCGCGTACTGGTTCACCAGCAGCACCAGCTTCGCCAACCCGGCGGTCACCGTCGGGCGCGCCTTCACCGACACGTTCGCCGGCATCGCACCGGCCTCCGTGCCCGGCTTCATCGCCGCTCAACTGATCGGGCTGCTGGCCGGCACCGGTCTGCTGCTGGTCCTCTATCCCGCCGTCCGCGCATCCGAAGGAGCAATCCATGAGTGACAAGCCCAGCGTCCTGTTCGTGTGCGTGCACAACGCCGGCCGCTCCCAGATGGCCGCCGGCTGGCTGCGCCACCTCGCCGGCGACCGGGTCGAGGTCCGCTCCGCCGGGTCGGCCCCGGCCGAGACGATCAACCCCGCCGCCGTCGAGGCCATGCGTGAGGTCGGCATCGACATCACCGGCCAAACCCCCAAGATCCTCGAGTACGAGGTCGCGCAGGACTCCGACGTCATCATCACCATGGGCTGCGGCGACGCCTGCCCGATCTTCCCCGGCAAGCGTTACGAGGACTGGAAACTCGACGACCCGGCCGGCCAGGGTGTCGCGGCGGTCCGGCCGATCCGCGACGAGATCAGGTCCCGGGTCGAGCGCCTGCTGGCCGGTCTAGTCTGAGGCGCGACCAGCCCGCTTCCACCACGGAGGTGACAGCGATGCCGATCGGACGGCTGCATCACTTGATCGTCGACTGCCCGGACCCGATGGCCGAGGCCCGCTTCTGGAGCGCCGTTCTCGGCGAGCCGATCACCCACGCCGACGACGACTTCACGGTGGTGTCGGCGAACACCACGACCTCCGGCCTGGCCTTCCAGCGCGCCACCGACCAGACCCCGCCGACCTGGCCCAAGCCCGACGTGCCGCAGCAGATGCACCTCGACGTGATGGTCGACGACCAGAGCGCGGCGAGCGAGGCGGTCCTCGCGCTGGGCGCACGCCCGCTGCCCGGCGACCATGTCTACGCCGACCCGGCCGGCCACCCGTTCTGCCTGATCAGGCGTCCCTCCTGGGCTCCGCCGGTGAACTGAGCCCACCCGGGCTCGGGATCGCTCAGGTCGAAGCAACTCGCGCATTGACGCGATGTCTCCGGCCCTCGTGGAAGGTCTTCCGGCCCGCCTGGACGGGTCCCGTCACCCTGTCGATCAGCGCCGAGGGGCAGGAGGATCGGGTACGACTCGGAGGGCAGACCCATGTGGCGTAACGACATCGTGGTCGGCGTGAACGGCGACCGGACCGGCGGATCGGCAGTGGCGTGGGCGGCGCGGGCGGCGGACCGCCAGGGCGTCGGGCTGCAGATCGTGCACGTGATCGACGCCGACCGGGGAGCCGAACCGGACGGCCGCGCTGCCAGCTGTCTCGACGACGGCCGGACGCTGGCGGACGCGGTCGTCGCACACG
The DNA here is from genome assembly GCF_055586225.1 of Actinoplanes sp. NPDC051388. Classification (NCBI taxonomy): domain Bacteria; kingdom Bacillati; phylum Actinomycetota; class Actinomycetes; order Micromonosporales; family Micromonosporaceae; genus Actinoplanes; species Actinoplanes sp. NPDC051388. The sequence goes on from NZ_JBVJIP010000021.1 coordinate 164,415, forward strand.
CCGTCCAGCGGGCGCGCGCAGTGGCGCCGAACGTCGCGGTGACCGCGGAGACCCGGGTCGGCAAGCTGGTCCCGGAACTGCTCGAGATGAGCGGCCACGCACGGATGGTGGTGGTGGGCACCCGTGGCACCAGCGGCTTCCGCGACGTCCTGGGCCGGTCGGTCTGCTCCCGCCTCGCCTTTGGCGCCGGCTGCCCGGTGGTGATCGTGCGCGGACGCCGGGACACCGCCCCGACGGACGGGCCCGTCGTCGCCGGTGTCGACGACTCCAGCCTGGCCGACGAGGTGCTGGCGACGGCGTTCGACATCGCCGAGGGCGAGGGCAGCACCCTGACCGTGGTGCGGGCCGCTCTGCAGTCGGCAACCGGGACACCGCCGGACATCGAGAGACGGCTGCTGCCGTGGCGGGAGAAGTTCCCCGAGGTCGTGGCCACCGTGCGGCTGTCTCGCGACAGCGCCGCGGCCACGCTGGCCGGGGCTTCGCGGAGCGCGCGCCTGGTCGTCGTCGGCAGCCATGGACGTGGGGTCCTCGATCCGGCGTTCCTGGGTTCGACGGCACACCACCTGCTGCAGCACGCGGACTGCCCGGTGCTGATCGTCCGGCCGGCCCGGCGATGAGGCCGTTCACCAGGTGAACGGCCCCATCTCGGTAGGTGTGTGTCAGGCGATGCCGTAGATGATCCCGGTGCCGAGGATGGCGCTGTCGTCGTAGTCGAACTCCAGATCGTTCACCACGTCGACGACCCCGGGCACCTGACTGACCAGCCGCTCCACGAGGTTCTTCGTGGACAGCCGGTCGACCCGGCCGGTCAGGGTCACGATGCCGGCCGTGACAGCCGCCTCCACCACGCTCGCCTCGCCGCCGGAGTGCGAGTCCAGCACGCCGGACTCGACGTCGGCCCGAATGTCGTCATCCGGGCGCAGGTGCACCTTGAGCAGGTCGGAGCGCGCGACGATGCCGACCAGCCGGCCCAGGTCGTCGACCACCGGCAGCCGCTTGACCTGCTCGCCGTCGAGCAGTCGGGCGGCGGCCGCGATGGAGGTGCCGGCGACAGCCGTCACCGGGGGCGAACTCATCACCTCCGCGGCCGTCCGGCCGGTGGACTTGGCTCGATCGCCACGGCGGCGCCGGCCCTCGAAGAACCGGGGCTCGCTGTCGCCGGCGTACTCGATCTTGCGGAGCAGATCCGCCTCGGACACGACGCCGGTCACCCGACGGAACTCGTCCACCACCGGCACGGCGCTGAATCGGTGCGCCACCAGGAGATCGACCAGCTCGCGATAGGTCGCGGTCCGGGGGACGGTGACCACCGCGGTGGTCATCACGTCGTCCACGCGCCAGTTCTTCATCACGGTTCCTCCCTCAGCTGTCGAGCAGAACGCTAGGCGCGGCCCGGACCGGAGGTGAGGGTCGACCGGCCCTCTTCGGCGGGACCGAGGACCCGGCGGCGCCGAGCGGGCGGCGCCTCGCGCGGCTGGCGTCCGACACCTGTCGCGACGGCATCCGGCCGGTCTGCTCGGGACCTTCGGCCCTGCTCCGGCGCCACCGGGCACAGGCACTGTGAAGGGGACCGAAACCGGAGGTTCCACCATGATCGCGTCATCCGCCGATGCGCGCCGGGACGCGCGCGCCGTCCTCGAATCCGCCGCCCGCGCCTCGCTGCGTGCGCCGTCGGTGTTCAACACCCAGCCGTGGAAGTGGCGCATCAGCGGCACCACCATGAGCCTCGAGGTGGAGCCCGAGCGGCGCCTGCCGGCCACCGATCCGGACGGCCGGCTCCTCCTGATCAGCTGTGGCGGGGCCCTGCATCACGCCCGCGTGGCGCTGACCACCGCGGGGTGGGACGCGGTGGTCGACCGTCTGCCGGACGAGGCCGAACCGGACGTGCTGGCCCGGATCACTCTCGGCGAGGCGACGAAGCCCGCACCCGACGCCGTGCTGATGGCCGACGCGATCCGCCGTCGGCACACTGATCGCCGGGCTTTCGGTGAACGGCCCATCGCCGAGGAGCAGCTGACCGCCCTCCGCCGCGCGGTCGAGGCGGAGGGTGCCTACCTGCACGTCGTGCCGCACGACGACGTGCCGCTGCTGGCCCTGTCCACCGAGCGGGCGGCCGAGGCCGAGTCGCTGGATCCCGCGTACCGCTCGGAACTGACCCGCTGGACCAACCGTCCGGCCTGGACCGGCGACGGTGTTCCGCCCGCCACCGCCGTCGAGGCGGCGCTGCGGCGAGTCCCGGTCCGCGAGTTCGCGCCGCAGGGCGCCGAGGTTTTGCCGGTCGGCGACGGCTACGACCAGGGCGCGGAGTACGTCGTGATCTTCGGAACCGGCGACCAGCCCGTCGACCTGCTCCACGCCGGCGAGGCGCTGTCCGCTCTGCTGTTGCTGGCCACCGCGTACGGGCTCTCGACCGCACCGCTCAGCGAGGCGGTCGAGGCCGCCTGGCCGCGGCAGCTGCTGCGCGGCCTGCTGTCCCAGATCGGTGAGCCCTACGTCGCGGTCCGGCTCGGTTATGTGAGTGGCGGCCCACCGCTGCCCGCCACGCCGCGCCGCACGCCGACGGACGCCATCGTGTTCGGCGACTGACGGGACGGGACGGGGTGCGTGATGTCGGCCGGCCCGGCGCGGAACTGATCGCGGAGACCCACCGTCGGGCGGCCGTCTTCGCGATCCTGCACGGGCCGGGCAACGAGCGCCGCGACTGGCTCGGCGCCGGTTTCGCCCTGTCCGCCGGCTGGCTCACCGCGACGTGGCCGCCCGGGTTCCGGCCCGGCTCGTGCTGCTGCCCTGACCAGGATCCGAGGAGGAGTGATGGTCCAGCAAACGCTCGGTGCGTGGCGTGGCTTCGGAGGTGTCGCCTGGCGCGATGCGATCGACGTCGCCGCGTTCGTCCACGACAACGTCCGGCCGTACACCGGCAGTCCGGACTGATCTTCTCCAGGTATCGCAAGACGCACAACGACGGCGTGTTCGACTCTGGACGGACTCTTCTCGGACGCCGACGTGATCCGCGACCGCGAGGAGCGCGCTCGACACCAGCGGATTTCTGGGCGATCGCGCGGACGACGCGCTGCTGGACGCGACCGACCTCGTCCTGCTCGACATCAAGTCCGGGGATCCGGCGACCTACCGGCGGGTGACCAGGACCGGCCGGCTGGAGCCGACCGTGCGCTTCGCACACCGGCTCGCCGAGCGGGGCATCCCGATCCGGGTACGGTTCGTGCTCGTCCCCGGGCTCACCGACGCACCGGACAACGTGGACGCCGTGGCCGCCGTCGTCGCCGGCCTGGGCACCGTGGAGCGAGTGGACGTGCTGCCGTTCCACCGTCTCGGGGCCGCCAAGTACGCCGCCCTCGGTCTAGACTTCCCGCTGGCTCGCACTCCACCCCCCGATGCCGCGACGACGGAGCGGGCATGCGATGTGTTTCGATCCCGGGGTCTGACAGTGTCATGAGCTGCACGCCGTCCCGAGGGGTGTCCATGAGCGTCTCCACCGGTCCCGCGATCGAAATCTCGGCCCTGACCAAGTCCTTCGGCCGGAGCAAGGCCCTGGACGAGCTCGACCTGACCGTGGCGGCCGGCGAGGTGCACGGCTTCCTCGGGCCCAACGGCAGCGGGAAGACCACGACCATCCGCGTCCTGCTGGGCCTGCTGCGCGCCGACTCCGGCACCGCCCGGCTGCTGGGCGGCGACCCGTGGACCGACGCGGTCGCCCTGCACGGCCGGTTGGCCTACGTGCCCGGCGACGTCACCCTCTGGCCGGGCATCACCGGCGGCGAGGTGATCGACCTGCTCAGCCGGATGCGCGGCGGGCTCGACCGGCGCCGCCGCGACGAACTCCTCGACCGCTTCGATCTGGACCCGCGCAAGAAGGCCCGCGCCTATTCCAAGGGCAACCGGCAGAAGGTCGCCCTGATCGCCGCGCTCGCGTCGGACGCCGAGCTGCTGCTGCTCGACGAACCCACCTCGGGACTCGACCCGCTGATGGAATCGGCCTTCCAGCAATGCATCCAGGAAATGCGGCACGAGGGCCGGACCGTGCTGCTCTCCAGCCACATCCTCGCCGAGGTCGAGGCGCTGTGCGATCGGGTGACGATCATCCGCGCCGGCCGCACGGTCGAGTCCGGCACGCTCTCCGAGCTCCGGCATCTGACCCGGACGTCGATCGTCGTCGAGACCGGCGAAGCACTCGTCGGGATCGAGGCCCTGCCGGGCGTGCACGACGTCGTGGTGGAGGACCACCACGCGCGCTTCGATGTGGACACCGCCCAGCTCGACGCGGTGGTGCGCCGCCTCGCGCCGCTCGGCGTGCGCAGCCTGAGCAGCACGCCACCGACCCTGGAGGAGATGTTCCTGCGGCACTACGGTGACGACGAGCCCGCCGCGGCGGAGGTCTCCTCGTGACCGGGACCCTGACCCTGCTGCGGTTCATGCTGCGCCGGGAGCGGCGAGGGCTGCCGTTCTGGCTGCTCGGCGCCACCCTGCTCGTGCTCGTGCAGTCCACCCAGAGCCAGAGCCTCTACGACACCGCGGAAGACCTCGCCAAGCTCCGCCAGACGATCGGCGGGAACACCGCCGTGATCGCGATGAGCGGACCCCCCGAACTGCTCGGCTCGATCGGCGGCGAGGTCGTCTTCGAGGTCTTCGCCTTCGTCGCGATCGTGCTGGCGCTGATGAACATGTTCCTCGTCGGGCGGCAGACCCGTGCGGACGAGGAAGCGGGCCGGGCCGAGCTGATCCGGTCGGCGCGGATCGGCCGCCGCGCCCCGCTGGCCGCCGCCCTGGCCCTCGCCGGCCTGGCCGACCTCGCCGCCGGCGCCCTGATCTGCGCCGCGGCCGCCGGCACCGGCCTGCCGGTCGGCGGATCGGTGCTGCTCGGTGCCGCCGCGGCCGCTGTCGGGCTCACCTTCGCCGCGCTGACGGCGGTCGCCGCCCAGCTCTTCGAGAACACCAGATCCGTCTACGGCGGTGTCGCGGCCGTGCTCGGCGCCGCATATGCGCTGCGAGCCGCCGGCGACACCGGCAACAGCACGTTGTCCTGGCTCTCCCCGATCGGCTGGGGTCAGCGCGCTTTCCCCTACACCGGCGACCGATGGTGGCCGCTGCTGATTCCGCTGGCCGTCACCGTTGTCCTGGTGGCGCTCGCCGGCGCCCTGCTCGATCGTCGCGATTTCGGCGCCGGCCTGATCGCGGCCCGGCCCGGGCGGGCCGCCGCCTCCCCCCTGCTCGCCGGCGCCTTCGGCCTGGCGTGGCGCCTGCAGCGTGCCGCGCTGATCGGGTGGCTGGCCGGTCTCGCGCTGCTCGGCGCGGCCTACGGTTCGATCGGCAACAGCATCGAGCAGTACGTGGCCGACAACCCCGAGATCGTCGAGTTCCTGCCCGGCGGCGCCGCGAGCATCGTCGACGCGTACCTCGCTCTGACCGTCAGCATGTCCGCCCTGATCGCCGCGGCGTTCGGGGTGGCGAGCATGCTGCGCCTGCGCGCCGAGGAGACCTCCGGCCACGCCGAGCCGGTGCTCGCCACCGCGACGAGCCGCCTGACCTGGCTGGCCGGGCACCTGAGCGTCGCACTGGCCGGCACCGCGCTCGCCATGGTGGCGATCGGCCTCGGCGAAGGGATCGCCTACGCCCTGACCGTCTCCGACCCCGGCCAGGTGCCCCGGCTGATCGGCGTGGCCCTGGTCTACCTGCCCGCGGTGTGGCTGGTCGTCGCCTTCGTCGTGCTGGTGATCGGCTGGCTGCCCCGGCCCGCCGCGGTGCTCTCCTGGAGCGTCATCGGCTACTGCGCGGTGGTGCTGCTGTTCGCCGACTCCTTCGACCTGCCCGCCTGGGCCTCCCGCGCGTCGCCCTTCGCTCAGACGCCCCTGGTGCCGCTCGACCCGCTCACCGCCGGCCCGCTGCTCGTCACCGGCGTGATCGTGGTGGCTTTCCTGACGATCGGTTACGCCGGGCTCCGCCGCCGCGACGTCGGCTACTGAGCTCGGCGGCGATCCGGGCCGGCGGTCAGTGCGGGTGCTCGCCGAGCAGGCGGGTGGCGAGCACCGCGGCCTGGGTGCGGCGTTCCAGCCCGAGCTTCGACAGCAGGCTGGACACGTAGTTCTTCACCGTCTTCTCGGCCAGGAACATCCGGCCGGCGATCTCCCGGTTGGTCAGCCCCTCCGCCACGTACTCCAGGATCCGGCGCTCCTGATCGGTCAGGCCGGCCAGCTCGCGCGGCTGCTCGACGCCGTTGCGGATGCGCTCCAGGACCCGCTGGGTGACCGCGGGGTCGAGCAGCGACTGCCCGCTCGCCACCCGGCGGACCGCGTCGACCAGGTCGGTGCCCCGGATCTGCTTCAGCACATAGCCCGAGGCGCCGGCCATGATGGCCGCGAAGAGGGCTTCGTCGTCCTCGTACGAAGTCAGGATCAGGCCTTTGATCGACGAGTCGACCGCGCGCACGTCCCGGCACACGTCGATGCCGTTGCCGTCCGGCAGCCGCGCGTCCAGCACCGCCACGTGCGGCCGCAGGGCGGGGATGCGCCGGGTCGCCTCCTGGGCGGAGCCGGACTCGCCGACCACCTCGATGTCGCCCGCCGCATGCAGCAGGTCGGCCAGGCCGCGGCGGACCACCTCGTGGTCGTCGAGCAGGAAGACACGGATCATACGCTATTTCTACCCGGCGACCGGCCCGGGACCTAGGGACGAAGGTCCCGTCGTACGACCCGGGTCGGCCCTGCCGCACGGGTGTCCGATGCCGAGACGCTCGGTGGTGAGACCCCATCGAGCGGAGGATCCCGGTGCCATCTGCCACGACCCTGCCCGGCCTGAGCACGGCCGAGGCGGCCGCCCGGCTGCGTGCGGACGGCCCGAATGCGGTGCCGGCGCCACCGCCGCGCGGTGTCTTCGGCCGGATCCTGCGCCAGCTCACCGATCCGCTGGTGGCCCTGCTGATCATCGCCTGCGTGGTGACTACCACGCTCGGCGACTACCCGGACACCGCGGTCATCATCCTGGTGATCACCGTCAACACCGCGATCGGCGTGGTCCAGGAGGTGCGCGCCGACCATGCCATCGCGGCGCTCGATCAGCTCGCCGCGCCGGCCGCCCGAGCGGTCCGCGACGGCGTCGACGTGATCGTGCCGGCCGTCGACCTGGTCACCGGCGACGTCGTCCGGCTGGAGGCGGGCGACATCGTCCCGGCGGACCTCGAACTGCGGGACGCCTACCGGGTGAGCCTCGACGAGTCGGCGCTGACCGGGGAGTCCGTGCCGGTGTCCCGGGACGCCGGCGACGAGGTGTCGGCCGGGACGGTGCTGACCATCGGCCGCGCGACCGGCGTCGTCGTGCGTACCGGATCAAGAAGTGCCCTGGGCCGGATCTCCGCGCTCGTGTCGCAGACCCGGCCGGGCCCCACCCCGCTGCAGCGCCGGATCGCCGGCCTCGGCCGCGTGCTCGGGCTGACCGCCGTGGCCGTCTCCGGCGTGGTCTTCGCCCTCGGGCTGCTCTCCGGCGAACCGCTGGTGCGGATGGCGATCACGGCGGTCAGCCTGGTCGTCGCCGCGGTGCCCGAGTCGCTGCCCGCGGTGGTCACCCTCTCGCTCGCGCTCGGCGCGCGCCGGATGGCGCAGACCCGGGCCATCCCCCGCCGGCTGCACGCGGTGGAGACGCTGGGCTCGGTGACGGTGATCGCGTCGGACAAGACCGGAACGCTCACCGAGAACCGGATGTCGGTGCAGCAGGCGATCACCGCCGACGGCACCCGGTACGCGATCGCCGGCGCCGGTTACGCCCCGGACGGCGAGATCCGGCTGCACGGCGTTCCGGTGCCGGCGCCGGACGACCTGCGCGAGCTCGCCCGGGCCGCGCTGCTGTGCAACGACGCCGAGCTGGCCGAGCCGAGCGACGAACGCCCGGACTGGACCGCGCTGGGCGACCCGATGGAGGCCGCGCTGCTCGCCTTCGCGGCCCGATGCGGGCTGGATCGGCGGCGCGAGCGCGGCGACGCGCCGCGGATCTCCGAGCATCCCTTCGACCAGGCCACCCGGCACATGACCACGGTGCACCGCCGGCCGGACGGAACGTCGCTGACGATCCGCAAGGGCGCGCCGGAAGCCGTGCTGGACGAGCGTGCCGACCGGGACCTGCTGTCCGCCGCGGCCGATCTGGCCGCCGACGGTCTGCGCGTGCTGGCCGTCGCGATCGCCGCGGGCCCGGATGCGCGCTTCGTCCCGGCCGGGCTGGTCGGCATCGGCGATCCGCCGCGTGGCAATGCGCGCGACACGGTCGCCGCCTTCGACCGCGCGGGCGTGCCTCTGCTGCTGATCACCGGCGATCACCCCGGCACGGCCGCGGCGATCGGCCGGCAGCTCGGCATCCTGGAGCCGGGAGATCGGGTGGTGCGCGGCGACACCGGATCGCCGGCCGACGGAGACCTGACCGGCGCACGGGTCTTCGCCCGCACGCGACCGGAGCAGAAACTCGACATCATCGCGGCGCTGCAACGGCAGGGACACGTCGTCGCGATGACCGGCGACGGGGTGAACGACGCCCCGGCTCTGCGCCGCGCGGACATCGGGGTGGCCATGGGCGGCGGCACCGAGGTCGCCCGGCAGGCGTCCGATCTGGTTCTGGTCGACGACAACCTGGCGACCGTGGCGGCGGCCATCGGCGAGGGCCGCCGCATCTATGACAACATCCGCCGGTTCCTGCGATACGCGCTGTCCGGTGGGGTGGCCGAGCTCCTGGTGATGCTCGTCGGCCCGTTCCTGGGCCTGCCGTTGCCGTTGTCGCCCGGCCAGATCCTCTGGATCAACCTGCTCACCCACGGCGTGCCGGGGGTGGCGCTGGGCGCGGAGCCGGCCGAGTCGGACGTGGCGAACCGCCCACCGCGGTCACCGCAGGAGTCGGTGCTCGGCGACGGTCTGCTGCGCAGCGTCCTGATCGGCGGCCTGGCGATCGCCGGGATGGTGCTCGCCGCCGGGCTGGTGGCGCATGAGCTGGACCGCCCGTGGCAGTCGGTGGTGTTCGTGGTGCTGGGGCTCGCGCAGTTGGGGGTCGCGCTGGCGGTGCGCGCGCGGGCGCGGGCCGGAAGCCCGCGCAACTGGTCGCTGATCGGCGCCGTCGTCCTGTCCGGCGGGCTGCAGGTCGCCGGGGTGCTCCTGCCGCCGCTGCAGACGCTGCTGGGGACGCAGGCTCTGACGGCGCCGGAGCTGCTGGGCTGTGCCCTGGCCGGGGCGCTGCCGGGCCTGGCGCTGCGCCTGGTGCGCCGCTGACGACGGCGCCGGCCCGGTCGGCAGGGCCGGAGGGCACTCCGGGACAGGACTCGCGCGCCGCCGAGGAAGGCTGGCGCGAGCCGCCCGGGTACTACCCTGTCCTGGTGTCGGGACCGATGGACGAGAAGCGCTCCGACCCGCCGTCACTCGGGCTGAGCCCGCTGTCGCGGGTCCGGCTGGACGAGCTGTTGCAGGAGATGCTCGTCCGGGTGGGCGAGGTCCTCAGCAGCCGGGAGCGGCTCCGGGCGCTGCTGGACGCCGTCGTCGGCATCGGCTCCGACCTCGATCTGCGCAGCACCCTGCAGCGCATCGTCAAGGCCGCCTGCGAGCTGGTCGGCGCTCGCTACGGCGCGCTCGGCGTGATCGGGCCCGATCGCCGGCGCCTCTCCGACTTCATCACCCATGGGATCGACGCCGAGGCGCACGCCGCGATCGGCGACCTGCCCCGCGGCCGCGGCGTGCTCGGCCTGCTGATCAGCGACCCCCATGCGGTACGGATGCCGGACATCACCCGGCATCCGCGCTCCTACGGGTTCCCGCCGAACCACCCGCCGATGCACAGCTTCCTCGGCGTTCCGGTCCGCACCCGCGACCAGGCCTTCGGCAACCTCTATCTGGCGGAGAAGGCGGGCGGCGGCGAGTTCACCGACGACGACGAGGAGATCGTGGTCGCGCTGGCCGCAGCGGCCGGCGTGGCGATCGACAACGCCCGCCTGTTCGAGCTGGCCCAGCGCCGCGAGCGCTGGCTGTCGGCGGCCGCCGAGATCACGTCGGTGCTGCTGGGCACCGTCCGGCGCACCGAGGCGCTGCGCCTGATCGCCCGGCGCGCCCGCGAGGTCGCCGACGCCGAGCTGGTGCTGGTCATGCTCTACGACGAGGAGAACGCCCGCTACACGATCGAGGTGGCCGACGGCGCCGACCCGCGCGCCGCCGACCTGGTGGGCAAACTGCTCCCCGTCGACCGCGCCGAGGCCGAGCAGCTCGGCGGGGAGAAGTACCGGGTCATCGACGACCTCGCGGCCGCGGCGGAGTGGCCGGGCCCGATGCCGTCCGGCGCCGGCCTGGCCGCTCCGCTGGCCGGGGTGGACACCCTGCACGGCGTCCTGATCGTCGCGCAGGGCGAGGCGTCGGCCGCACGCGACGAGGATGCCGCACTGCTGTCGATCTTCGCCGGGCAGGCCGCGCTCGCCCTCGAGCGGGCGCGCGCCCAGGAGGAACGCGAGCAGCTCGTCGTGCTCGAGGACCGCGAGCGGATCGCCCGGGACCTGCACGACGTGGTGATCCAACGGTTGTTTGCGACCGGGATGCAACTGCAGGGCGTCGCACCGCAGGCGCTGCGGCCCGAGGCCGCCGCCCGGGTCAACGCCGCCGTCGACGACCTCGACGCCACCATCCGCGACATCCGGCGATCCATCTTCGAACTCCGGGCGCCCGCCGACACCACCCTCCGGACCGAGATGCGCGACGCGGTCAATGCGGCCGCCGAAGTCCTCGGTTTCCAGCCGGTCCTCGACGTCGCCGGGCCGGTGGACAGCGCCGTTCCCGACGACGTGGTCCCGGAGGTGCTCGCCGTGCTCCGCGAGGCGCTCTCCAACGTGGCCCGGCACGCGCGGGCGTCCACCGCGCGGGTCAGCGTCCGGGTGACCGACGGGCAGCTCATCCTCTCGGTGGAGGACGACGGCGCCGGCATCGACCCCAGTCTCGCCCGCGGCGGCGTGGTGAACATGGGTGAACGCGCCCACGACATGGGCGGGACCTTCGAGGTCGGTCCTCGCGAGTCCGGCGGCACCCTGCTCGTCTGGCGGGTTCCGCTCGGCGATTGACCGTGCGGGTCGGGTCTTTCGGCCCTGAACGTCGAGCGTGCGCGAGCGGCACGGTGAAAGGGACCGGACCGGAGGTTCCCACGATGACCGCGCCGAAGACCACCAAGAGCGGATATGACGAAGCCGACCTGCTGCGGGCTGCCGCGGCGGCGATCCGTGCGCCGTCGATGCACAACAGCCAGCCGTGGAGATTCCGGCTGCGCGACGGCGGCATAGACGTCCTCGCGGACACGTCCCGCCAGCTCCAGATCGCGGATCGCGGTGGATGGGCGGTCCGCATCGCCGGCGGGGCGGCCATCTACAACGCCCGCCTGGCCCTCGCGAACACCGGCAAACCGGCCGAGGTGCTACTGCGCCCGCACGACGCGGGAGCCGACGTCCTGGCCCGGCTGACCCCCGGACCGGTCCGCCCACCGACCTATCCGGAACGGGACCTCTTCGCGGCCGTCCCGCGACGCTTCAGCAACCGCCGGCCGTTCTGGCCCGACCCGGTGTCCTCGCCGAGCCGGGTGCGCTTCATCGACGCCGTGCGGGCCGAGGGCTGCTGGCTCGATCTGCTGGTCGGGATGACCGCACTCACCGGCTTCGCCGAGATCGCCACCAGCGCCGACCGGGTGCTCCGGCGCGACTTCGCCTACCAGGCGGAGCTGTCCGGCTGGTTGCAGGCGGACGCGGCGCCGGACGGTGTGCCGGTGACGGCCGGCGGTCCCGTCGCCGAACCGCACGACATGTTGCCGCAGCGCCCGTTCGGCGATCGCCGCCGCGGCGCCGGACGCGACTTCGAGCCGGAACCGCTGATCGCCGTCCTCGGGTCCGGCGCGAATCAGCCGATCGATCAGCTGGTGGCCGGTCAGGCCCTGCAAAGACTGCTGCTGACCATCACCGACGACGGACTGGCCAGTTCGATGATGTCGCAGCCGATCGAGGTGGCCGCGGCCCGGGACCAGCTACGTCGTTCGCTGGGCCGCAGCGGCACGCCACAGATGGCGTTGCGCATCGGGTACGGCGTCGCCGGTCGGCCGACCGAGCGGCGTCCGCTCGAGGATTTCCTGACCGGCTGAACACCCGGCCGGCCGTTCCGGAGGTGCATTGTGGACGCGATCGTGGTGCGCGACCTGGCTCGCTCGTACGGATCGACGCGTGCGGTCGACGGGGTGAGTTTCACCGTCGCCCCGGGCGAGATCTTCGCGCTGCTCGGCCCGAACGGTGCCGGGAAGACGACCACCGTGGAGATCCTCGAGGGATACCGATCGCGGGACGCCGGAGAGGTCCGGGTGCTCGGCTTCGATCCGGCGACCGGGGGCCGGGCGTACCGCGAGCGGATCGGCATCGTGCTGCAGTCCGCGGGCTTCGAGGAAGACTTCACCGTGCGGGAGCTGGTCCGTCTGCAGGCATCGCTCTACCCCCGCCGGCACGACGTCGGCGAGGTGATCGATCTGGTCGAGCTCACCGACAAGGCGGACGTACGGATCAAGGCCCTGTCCGGCGGCCAGCGCCGGCGGCTCGATCTCGCCCTGGGCCTGATCGGCGCGCCCGACCTGCTGTTCCTGGACGAGCCGACGACGGGCTTCGATCCCGCGGCCCGGCACCGCGCCTGGGAGCTGATCTCTCGCCTGCGGGAAACCGGCACCACGGTCCTGCTCACCACCCATTACCTGGAGGAGGCGCAGGAGCTGGCCGACCGGGTCGCGGTGCTGCGCGCCGGGCGCCTGGTCGCGGTCGGCACCCCGGACGAACTGCGCGCGAACGGGCCGCTGGCGGCCACCATCACGTTCCGGATCCCGCCCGGGTACACCGCCGGACAGCTGCCGGAGCTCGCGGGCCGGCTGGACGTGCACGGGCGGACGGCGCGGATCCTGACCCACGCGACGGTGGCCGACACCTGGCGGCTCACCGGCTGGGCTGTGGAGACCGGGACCGATCTGGGCGAGTTCACGGTGGCGCCGCCGACGCTGGAGGAGGCCTACCTGGCGCTCACCGACGGGGCTGGTCATGACCATTGACCAGCGCATCGCCGTGCCGGTGGTGCGCGCGCCCGCGTGGTGGGTCCTCTCCGGGCACGCCGTGCGCGCGCTCCTGCGCAACCCCGTGCCGGCGTTCTTCACCGTGGTCTTCCCGCTCAGCTTCCTGGTGATCGTCGCGGCCATCGTCGGCGACGAGCGGACACCGCAGGGGGTGCCGGTCGTCCAATCCCTGGTGGCGCCGTTCGCGGTGTTCGGGGTCGCCGAGGCGGCGTTCACGTTCCTGGCCATCGACACCGCCACGCTTCGCGAGAGCGGCATGCTCCTGCGCCTTCGCGGGTCACCGGCGCCGGCCGCCGCGGTGCTGGCCGCCCGGATCGTCGCCGCCGTGGTCGCCTCGATCGCCTCGGTGCTGCTGCTCGTGACGGTCGGCGCCGGCGCGTACGGCGTCCAGGTGGTCTGGCGGAAGACCCCGGCCATGGTGCTGAGCCTCGTCTTCGGGATCGTCTGCCTGTCCGCTCTCGGGCTCGCCGTCACCTCGCTGACCCGCACCGTCCTCGCCGCGCAGACCCTCACCCAGGGACTGCTCATTCCGCTGGCGTTCATCTCGGACGTGTTCATCGTGGGCGCCGACCTCCCGCGAATCCTGGAGGTCATCGGTTCGATCCTCCCGTTGAAGCACTTCGCGGGGGCGATGGCGGCGACGTTCGACCCGGGGCCGGGCTACGGGTTCTCGCCCGGCCACCTCACCGTGCTGGCGGTCTGGACCGTGGTGGGAGCCGCGATCGCGCTGTACCGCTTCGGCTGGAGCCCGCGCGGGGCCGCGACCACTCGTCGCCCGGTCGCCGCGGTCCGGACCGGCACGACGTCCCGGCTCTCGCCGGCGCGGGACACCGGGCGCCCCGGTTCCGTGGCCCTGCTCCACGGCCAGGTCGGGTACGCCCTGCTGGGCCTGCGCCGAGACCCGCTGTCGGTCTTCTTCGCGGCGGTGTTCCCCGTGGTGCTGCTGCTTCTGTTCCCGTCGATCTTCGGCGATGTCACGGTGCACGGCCTCGGGATGGCGCAGTACCTGTTGCCCGGCATGATCACCTACGCGGTCGCGGTGGCGGGCTATGTCAACCTGGCGGAGAGCGTGGCCGGCGCACGGTCCCAGGGGGTGCTGCTGCGTCTGCGCGGAACACCCCTGCCGATCGGGTTCCTGGTCGCCGGCCGGGCGGTCTCCGCTCTTCTCGTCGGCCTGTCCTCGGCCGCGCTGCTGTGCACCGTCGCGGTGACCGTCCTCGGCGTCCGGCTCGACCCGTGGCGGCTTCCGGCGGCGCTGCTCGCCGTCGTCCTCGGGGTGGCCTGCTTCGCCGCTCTCGGGCTGGCCGTGGTGTGGCTGCTGCGCTCCGCCCGATCGGTCATCGCGGTAACTCTGGGCACCCTGCTGCCGCTCTCCTTCATCTCGGAGGTGTTCGTCGTCGGCGGCGCCGGCATGCCGGCGTGGCTGACCTCCGTCGCCGACGTCTTCCCGCTGCGCCACCTGATGGCGGCGCTGCTGACCGCCACCCGGCCGGACACCGGCGGCGCCGGACTGGCCTGGGCCCACCTGGGCGTGATCGCCGTCTGGACGGCGGCGGCGCTCGCCGTCGTCGGCCTCGCCGCCCGGCGGCCGCAGGCGGATTAGGCCGCCCTGCCGGGGGCCGGAGGACCCGCCGGGACGGGACCTCACGCTCTGCCCCCGGAGATCGACGAGTCCGACGATGGAATCAGGAGACCTAGGAGGCGTGCGATGAGGACCAGTCAGATCGTGGTGGGCACCGACGGCACCGCGTCGAGCAGAGCAGCGGTGCAGTGGGCGGCGCGGGAAGCGGACCGCCGTCAGGCTCCGCTCCGCATCGTGCACGTCTTCGACTGGGAGTGGACGGCGGCGCGCTACGACCCGGCGGACGAATATCTGAACGCCGCCAAGCAGCTCGCCGACGCGGTGGTGACGAACGCGGTGGGCCAGGCGCGAGATGTCGCTCCATCGATCACCGTCGAGACCGAGGCGCTTCTCGGCAACCCGGTCACCCACTTGCTGGAAATAGCCGGAAATGCGGCATTGGTCGTCCTCGGCAATCGCGGCCGGGGCGGCTTCGCGAGTCTGCTGCTCGGCTCGGTGAGCCAGCGCGTGGCCACGCACAGCCCGTGCGCGGTCGTCGTCGTCCGTGGCCGCGACGAGGTGACCGGCGGACCGGTCGCGGTGGGCGTGGACGACTCGGACGCCGCCGACCAGGTGTTGCGGAGCGCGTTCCAGGCGGCCGCGGACCGGAGCGCGGCGCTGGCCGTGATCCGCACCTTCCTGCCGCCGACGCCGCTGACCTTCGGCGACATCATGCCCGCTCTGGTCGACACGCCGGAGGAGGACGCCGCCGAGCACGCCAGGGTGGAGATCCTGGTGGGTCCGTGGCGGCAGAAATTCCCGCAGGTCCCGGTCGAGATCCTGATCTCACACAACAGCGCGGCGTCGGTCCTCGTCGGTGTCTCGCACCACGCACAGCTGGTCGTCGTCGGCAACCGCGGCCGGGGCGCCATCGCCCGCGCGCTGCTCGGCTCCACCGGCCTGCAACTGCTGCACCATGCGGAGTGCCCGGTGTGGGTCGTCCGGCCGATCCCGGACGAGACGTCGTGACCACGATGGACGCCGGCCGGGCAGACCTCGCGGAGCGGGTCGACACGCTGGCCGCGGACGGCGGCATCATCACCATCAGGCTGGTCCGTGGCGACGACCGGCGCGCGCTGGCGGACCTCTTCGGTCAGGCGTCGCCGGACAGTCTGCGACTGCGCTTCTTCGTGCGTCCCAGCGACCGTTCCCTGGCCGCCGAGGTGGACCGGCTGTGCCACCCGCCGGACGAGCGGCACCTGGCGCTGATCGCCGAAGAGGCCGGCGCCGTGGTCGGCGTCGTCTCCAGCGAACGCCTGGGCGACGCCGATCACCGCGCCGAGTTCTCGGTGTTCGTCGCGGACACCCATCGCGGACGCGGGGTCGGCACGCTGCTGCTCGAGCACCTCGCGGCCCGGGCGCGACCGCTGGGCGTCACGCAACTGATCGGCGAGGTGCTGCCGGGCAACATCACGATGCTCCGGGTCGCCCACGACCTGAGTTCGCACGCCTGGTCGCGCTTCGACGACGGGGTCGTCGACATCGGCCTGAACACCGACATCAGCGCGGAGGACTCCATGCTCGCGGTCGACGGCCGCGAGCGCGCCGCCGAGCACGCCTCCTTGCGGGCCGTGCTCTCGCCGGCGTCGGTCGCGGTGGTCGGCGCGGGCCACACCCGCGGCGGTGTCGGCCACGAGACCCTGCACGCCCTGCGCGACTACGGCTTCACCGGCCCCCTGTACGCCGTCAACCGCAGCGGCCGCAGCATCGACGGTGTCCCGGCCTACCGATCCGTCCGCGAGCTGCCGCCACCGGTGGAGATGCTGGTGATCGCGGTCCCGGCCGACCAGGTGCTCGGCGTGCTGTCCGAGGGCAGCGCCATCGGCGTGCGAGCCGCCGTCGTGCTCAGCTCCGGCTTCGGTGAGGACGGGCCACAGGGCCGGTTGCGCCAGATCGAGCTGGTCCGGCTGGCCCGGATGCACGGCATCCGGCTGGTCGGCCCCAACTGCCTCGGAGTCGCCAACACCGATCCCGCCGTCCGGCTCAACGCGAGCTTCGCGCCGGGCACGCCGACCGCCGGAGGGCTGGCGGTCGCGTCGCAGTCCGGGGCGGTCGGCATCGCGCTGATCGACAGCGCGACCCGCGGTGGGTGCGGGATCTCCACCTTCGTCTCGCTCGGCAACAAGGCCGACGTCAGCGGCAACGACCTGATCGCCTACTGGTACGACGATCCGGCGACCAGGGCCGTGGCGCTGTACCTCGAATCCTTCGGCAACCCGCGCAAGTTCGCCCGTACCGTCCGGGCCCTGTCCCGGCGCAAGCCGGTCCTCGCGGTCAAGAGCGGGCGCTCGACCGCCGGTCAGCGGGCCGGTGCCTCGCACACCGCGGCCGCGGCAGCGCCGGCCGCCACTGTGGACGCTCTGTTCGCGCAGGCGGGCGTGGTCCGGGCGGACACCCTGGGCGAAATGCTGGACGCCGCCCGGCTGCTGACCGACCAGCCGATGCCGGCCGGCGACCGGCTCGCCGTCATCGGCAACGCCGGCGGTCTCAACGTCCTGGCCGCGGATGCCGCCGAGGGCCATGGGCTGCGCGTCCCCTCGCTCAGCCCCGAGCTGCGCGAGCTGCTCGGCGCAGCGGTGCCCGGCGCCGCCGGCAGCGACAACCCGCTCGATCTCGGAGCGGGGGCCACGCCGGCTGCCTTCGCCGCCGCGGCCGACGCGGTGGCCGCCAGTGGCGAGGTGGACAGCCTCCTGCTGGTCGTGATCGGCACCCGGGCCAACGTGCCGGCCGGCATCATGGCGACTCTGGCGCCGGTCGTGGACCGGCACCCGGAGCTGACCATCGCCGCCGTCCTGGTCGGCGGCTCGGACGACGCGCCGACCCTGGGCCGGCGCCGCGCTCCCGTCTTCGGCCTTCCGGAACAGGCGGTGACGGCCCTGGCGCACGCCACCCGCTACGCGGCCTGGCGGCGGGAACCGCTGGGCCGCCGGCCCGACCTCACCGGCGTCGACCGCGACACGGCCCGGGAGCTGATCCGGGACGAGCTCGCGCACGGCACGGGATGGCAGCCGTACGAACGCACCGCCGCGATCCTCAAGGCCTACGGAATACCGATTCTGCAGACCGCCACCGTGACGACCCCGGACGATGCCGTCGCCGCGGCCGGCGCGGCGGGCTACCCGGTGGTCCTCAAGTCGGCGGACCCCGACCTGGTGCACAAGACCGACACCGGAGGCGTCCGGCTCGGCCTGGGCGACGCCGAATCCGTCCGGGAGGCGTTCGGCGCGGTCGCGGCGGCCGGCGGCCCGGGCGCCGGAGTCCTGGTGCAGCACCAGCTGTCCGGCACCGTCGAGCTGGTTGGCGGCCTGGTGCACGACCGCCTCTTCGGCTCGGTGGTGATGCTCGGCCTCGGTGGCGTGCAGACCGATCTGCTCGGTGACCGCGCCCTGCGGCTGGTGCCGATGACCGACCTCGACGCCGGGCGGATGTGGCGTGGCCTGCGCGCCGCGCCGCTGCTCACCGGCTACCGCGGGGCGCCGCCGGTGGACACCGCCGCGCTCGAGGACGTCCTGCTCCGTCTCGGCCGTCTCGCCGAGGACCTGCCGGAGATCGCCGAGCTCGACCTGAATCCGATCCTGGCCGGTCCCGGCGGGGTCGTCGCGGTCGACGCCAAACTTCGGCTCGCGCCGGTGGGCGCCGAGCCGGACTCCACGCTGCGCCGGCTCGGCGCGGCCGAGCGCACCTGAAGGAGCACCACCATGACCGCCCCCGCCGTTGGGCAGCCAGGGGTACAACGCGCTGGCCAGCGTCGGCTCGGTGAGCGTGGCCAACGCGCCGGGCGATTCCGAAGGTCCCGCCCGGCACGGGACCAAGGTCCTGCGGTGAGCGGCACACCGGCACTCTCCGGGACGGCCATCGGCGGTGCTGAATAGAAGGAGACAAAGACATCGAAGGGACGTGGACACCATGACCGCCGCCATCCACCGCACCACCGCCAAGGCCCGGACCAGCGCCGCGACAACCACCGCGACCACCGCCGAGACCACGGTCCAGAAGGCCACCCGCTATGTGCTGGCCGGCCTGCGGCTCTCCCTCGGCTGGGTCTTCCTCTGGGCGTTCGTCGACAAGCTGTACGGCCTCGGCTTCGCCACTCCGGAGAAGAACGCCTGGATCAACGGCGGCAGCCCGACCAAGGGCTTCCTCGGCATGGCCACCAGCGGCCCGCTGGCCGGTTTCTACCAGGGCTTCGCCGGGGCGGCCTGGGCCGACTGGCTGTTCATGCTCGGGCTCGCCGGCATCGGCTTCGCGCTGCTCGCCGGGGTCGGCGTCCGGATCGCCGCGATCGCCGGATCCGCTCTGCTCCTCGCCATGTGGAGCGCGGTGCTGCCGCCCGAGAACAACCCGTTCATGGACGACCACCTGATCTACGCGGGCGTCCTGGCCGTCCTGGCGCTCACCTCGGCGGGCGACACCCTCGGCCTGGGTCAGTGGTGGGCCCGGCTGCCGATCGTGCAGCGTCGCCCCTGGCTCAAGTAGACGCGGGCACCCCTGGGGGCGGCATCCGGATCAGTCCGGATGCCGCCCCGTTCTCCTTACCAGAAAAGCGTTCCTGAACCGGACGCGGGGGGGGGGGGGGGGGGGGGGGGGGGGGGGGGGGGGGGGGGGGGGGGGGGGGGGGGGGGGGGGGGGGGGGGGGGGGGGGGGGGGGGGGGGGG